>NZ_SMMA01000066.1:0-77164 GCF_009711345.1 Pseudovibrio flavus | reverse complement strand
CTAGACCCCGGATCAAGTCCGGGGTGACGGCTTGCTGTACCCTTTCGAAGCTCCCCGTAGCTGCTAGTTATTTACCGGTCATACCGGACAAGCAAAGCGCGGATCCGGTATCCAGTCCTTACCGCAGCACCTACCAAATACTCCAACTACCCCAGCCACGGAGCTGAGATCAAACCCAGCGCGCCTTCTTTTATGGATCCCGCGTCCGGCGCGGGATGACACGAAGCCCGCAAACAACTCTGCCGGTCATGCCGGACAAGCGTAGCGACGATCCGGTATCCAGCCCCTGCCGCAGCACTTACCCAATCACACCGCTAGTCGTACCGGCCGAAGAGCCGGGATCCAAAAACATGCCCTCAGCCTACTTCGGCCGAACCATCTCCGCAGGTCGCACGAGCTTATCGAAGTCCTCTTCGGAAACGTAACCCAACCGCAACGCTTCTTCGCGCAGGGTCGTGCCATGCTTGTGAGCTGTCTTGGCAATTTCCGTTGCCTTGTCGTAGCCGATACTTGGCGCAAGCGCGGTCACGAGCATGAGCGAGCGCTCTAACAGCTCCTCAATGCGCTTTTCATTGGCAGTAATGCCGGAAACACAGCGGTCTGCGAAACTCACCATACTGTCAGCCAACAGCGCAATGGATTGCAGCAGCGCATTGGCGATGACCGGCTTGAACACGTTTAGCTCGAAGTGGCCTGTCGCCCCGCCAACGCTTACCGTTGTCTGATTACCCATCACCTGCGCACAGACCATGGTCAGCGCCTCACACTGGGTCGGGTTCACCTTGCCGGGCATGATGGAAGAACCGGGTTCATTCTCAGGCAGAGAAATTTCGCCAAGGCCAGATCGCGGACCAGAGCCCAATAGACGAATATCATTGCCAATCTTCATCAATGAGACAGCTAGTGTATTCAGTGACCCATGCGCGAACACGCAAGCATCATGACTTGCTAGTGCTTCAAATTTGTTCTCTGCAGTCACAAACGGCAAATCGGTAATCTCGGCCATCTTGGCCGCAAAACGTTCATCAAAGCCGATTGCAGTGTTAAGGCCCGTACCAACTGCCGTGCCGCCTTGCGCCAGATGAAACAGCCCTTCCAGCCCTTGCAACACCCGCTCTCTACCAAGCTGTAACTGGGCAACATAGCCTGAAAACTCCTGCCCCAGTGTGAGCGGCGTTGCATCCTGCGTATGCGTGCGGCCGATTTTAACAATGTCTGCGAAAGCCTCTGCCCGCTCATCCAGCGCTGCCGTCAGATGGTCCAACGCAGGTAACAGCCGGTCAGTAATCTGCTGCACAGCAGCCACATGCATAGCTGTCGGGAATGTATCGTTGGAAGACTGCCCCATGTTCACATGATCATTAGGATGAACTGGGGTCTTGCTGCCAATTTCACCACCAAGTAGCTCAATAGCGCGGTTGGCGATTACCTCGTTGGCATTCATGTTAGTCTGCGTCCCAGAACCCGTCTGCCAAACGACAAGCGGAAAGTCCTCGTCAAAATCGCCAGAGGCAACCTCCTGCGCTGCCTGTTTGATTGCGCCGGCAAGGCGAGGCTCCAAACGGCCATCAGCTTCATTCACGCAAGCCGCGGCTAGTTTTACCAAGCCGAGCGCCCGAACCAGCGGAATAGGCATTTTCTCGTTTCCGATTGGAAAGTTCATCAACGAGCGAGCGGTTTGCGCGCCCCAATAGCGGTCACTAGGCACCGCCAACTCTCCAAAACTATCGGATTCTATGCGCTCATTTGCTTGTTCCATGGCTCGGCCTCCTAAGGACTTGACGCGACAAGAATTTCAGCGTGCAATCACCACCAAATCAATTCATAGATTGTACTGATCTCCGTTCAATTCAAGTTAAGCCGAGTGCTACCTACATGCCCTTTCCCCCACTCAACGCTATAGGCATTGAAAACTACCGCAGTGTGCGCTCGCTTTTTTTGCGCATGCGGCAGATCAATACCTTTGTGGGCAACAACGGCACCGGCAAAACCAACCTATACAAAGCACTCTCGCTCCTCCAGCAGGCAGCGTTGGGCCGCATAACCCATGCAGTGGCCGAAGAAGGTGGCATTGAAAGCGTATTTTGGGCCGGAGAACGACGGGCAAAAGAGCGCCCGCAAATCCGGCTGAAAGTTATTCTGGGCGACCTCACCTACAAAATCACCATGGGCCTGCCAACACCAACAGACGCAGCTTTGCCGCTGGAAACCATGGTGAAGGAAGAGGAATTGCTGCTGGATACCGGCAAGCGCAATGTCGCGCTAATGCAGCGCAAAGGCCCTAGCATCTTCCTGCGAGCGAAAAACGGCGAGCGGGTCACCTACGAAAACGAGCTGCTCAGCTCCGAAACTGCACTGGCAAGCATTCGCGATGGCGGCCGTTTTCCGGAGCTTGATCTTGTTCGCCATACGCTCACGGAGTGGCGCTTTTTTCATGGTTTCAGAACAGACAAGGCTTCACCGCTCCGCCAGTCGGGCCTGAATGTCACCACGCCCACGCTATCCTCTAGCGGAGAAGACCTAGCCTCGGTATTTGCGACCCTCACGCACATTAGAGGCGATGCCAAAGACCTGATGGACGCCGTAGAAGACGCCTTTCCCGGTAGTCAGCTCATGGTCGAGGCCGATGGCAAGACTTGTCGTTTTTCGTTGAAGTCGCCGGATTTCTTCCGCGCATTTCCGCCGGAAGAATTATCGGACGGCACCCTGCAATACCTGGCACTTCTCGGAGCGCTTCTTTCTTATCGCCTGCCGCCTTTTATCGCCTTGAACGAGCCGGAAAGCAGCCTGCACCCAGACCTGCTTGAACCGCTTGCAAAAGTTATTGCCAAAGCATCCCACCGTAGTCAGATTTGGATCGTTACCCACTCCGAAACCTTTGCTGACCATTTATTAGAACACGCCGGAACCTCACCTCTTCATATTTTTACAGAAAGAGGGGCAACCCAGATAAAGGGCTTGCGCGTATCAGGCGAAAACTCCTGAGTTTGGAGAGAGTATTTGAGCCTTCGAGCCATTTTGATTTGTCTCACCAGCATGCTTTGCTGGTCGCTTTTGATTGTTACAACGCGGGCAACTATGCAGGCGTTTGCGCTAGACCCGTGGATTTTTACCGTGGTGCAGATTATGTGCGGCGGCCTGTTCCTTATCCTCATCGGCGGGCGGGTTAGAGAGTGCTGGATCACGATCACCAACCCTTTCACATGGGGCTACGGTTTCCTGCGCGTGGTCTCCTCCGCCTGCTACACGGCCTCGCTCATTACTGTAAGCGCAGCAGTAGCGGGATACTTCACCTTCATGGCCATTCCGCTCAGCGCCGCTGCAGTAGCCTATATATTTGCCCGCCCTTCTGCACCGATGGAGCTTTACGGCCACATCATCATCACCATCGGGCTCATAATGTTGGTCTATGGCATTGAAGGCACATGGGCGAACCCCGCTGTAATCATGATGCTTTTTGCAGAGATCGCCATCGTTATGGCCACATTGATGGCGGAAAAACATCCTCAAAACCAAGGTGATAGCTCACGCTCCCGCGCAACACTGTCTGGCGTTATGCTTCTTGCAAGCGGCGCCTTCTTTCTCATTTTTCTGGCGCTTGGCTCATTTTTCAGCTCCGGTATCGGAACTGATGCACAAGCAGGAACGTGGGCTGCAAGCTTTCCCTCGCTTGATCTTACGCAGGTCTGGAGTAGCACCTTATGGCTATGGGCGATTGCGATTGGTTTAACCCTGCGCGGTGCGGCCATGTTCATGTCTATGCAGGCTATTCGCGCGGCCGGTTCAGAGAACTATCTTGCAATGGCAGCGCTCCTGCCTCTCTTTGCGCTGCTTTTTGAGATGATTGCCCAGCACTACGGCTTTATCACCAATGGAATGCCAACACCGATGACATTAGCCGCAGGTGTCATAATGACGATCGGTGCTTTCTGGATCATCATTGCAAGACGGCAGAAAACCAAGTTGAAAGCGCAAGCTGCCTAAGCTTTGGTGAGGCAACAGAGTCCACGCCCCATTCGATATCAGGAAGAGCCGCAGACAGCGTCCTCACTGCTCCAGCTATAGTAGTTGTCAGCATCGTCTGCAGATACAAAACGAAAGCCACAGGACCGATAGAACGCGTTGGCAGGGCTACTGATGAGAGCCCTTAGCCGAACCTCCATATGTTCAGCCTTAGCAGCCTCCTGCACAGCCTTGACGACCATCTGCCCTACGCCGCGCCCTTGGTATTCGCCTTTGATGTAAAGGTGATCGAGCAGCAGATGGTCTTCGCGTTTGCGAAGGACATAAAACCCCACCAGCGCATCGCCATCCACGATCAGATAAGTATCTTGGGGCGAATAGGTCTCAAGCAAGCGCTCCCGAACACGAACGGGATCGAACAACCCTGCCGCCTCCAAACTCGGGCGCATCACCTCGGCTCGCAGGTTAGCAAGAACAGCAGGATCGACACCGACAGCATCTGTGATCTGAAAACTTCCCATGCCCGCTCCCTAGGTTTCCATCGCGCCGCCACAGAACTGACGACGCAAATATCACGTCATCAGAGTATCTCTTCTACCGCAGCCCTTGCGAAAATCTCGTCCGTTAGTTGCCGCGCAAAGTGAGGTGCAAGAATAACACCGGGATGCCCCACTGCCGCAAAAAGGTTCGTCATACTTCCACAGCGGCCTAGCAATGGCTCTCCTGATGTTGTCGTTGGACGCTCACCAATGGAAACCTGCGTAACTTCAGCATCCGGCAGTTCTCCAAATGTCAAACGAAGAGCCTTCAGAACATCTTGCCCGTAGTTTTCAAGCCCGCTGTTACTGCGATCATCAGGAGCATCACCCGCAACGATCAAATGGTTCTCATCCAGTCGCCGCACTTCGATTTGAGGCGATTGCACCACGCAGCCGAACTCCGGCAAAGAACAACGAATGCGCACCATAGCGGCTGGAGAACGAACCAGATCGCCAGTTTCCATGTAGGGAGAAAGCAGCCGGCCACTCTCAGCTCCAGCAGCCACGACTACAAAATCAGTCTTAACCGCCCCTTGTTCGAAAAGAACAGCGTTCACCTGTCCATTCTTCTCTGAAAAGCCGTAGGCGCTGGCGTTAAGCTGCACCTGTGCGCCCTTCTCCTGCGCTGCACGTAGCAGCGTTTGCACGGCTCTGTCAGGGTGAATAGCCACCTCATCAGGCGCATACAGGGCAAGCTCAGGCCTATCCATCAATGCAGGTAGACGGCTCTTTAGGTCATCACTCGCAATCGGAAGAGTGTTCGCGCCAAGTGACCGGTGAAACCGCAACAACTCCTCGGTTTTTTCCCTGTCCTGCTCCCAACGCACTGCGCCTCTGGTTCCATCCAACAGCCCGCCGCCAAGCTCCCTATCAAGCGCCCCGTAGTGATCGATAGCAGCCAACAGCAAAGCGTAATGCTCTGCCTTTGTATCGTAGTCAGCTGCGATGCTTCCTATCCAGCCGAAGGAATGGCGGGTCACTCCGTTTGCAGGCAATGATGCCTGATCGACGATGAGAGTACGAGCACCTGCACGAGCAAGGTGATACCCGATCATGCTGCCAGTAATGCCAGCACCAATAACGGTTACATGAGGTGAAACCAAAAAGTACTCCCGAACAATAAGCCAAAGATGTCAGGTTGTACTGATTTGAAACTTCACTCAAGGGAAATCTAAGAAAAAGGGCGCCGTGATTTCTCACAGCGCCCCTAAATTGCTTTTGCTATTTGCACTTAGTCGGAGCGATCAGCCTGCCTGCTGGATAGCAGAGAGCTTCCATGGCTCGCCGCCTTGGCGAACGAAAGTCCAGATCTCTGTCACTTCCTGCGGAATGTCAGCATTGCCTTCAACAACCTTGTTTGTTGCACGCTCACGCATCACGTCGATGGATTCGTAGCGCATCGCAACACTTGCGTATTCCGCATCGCCTTCACGCCATGCTTCGGAAAGGTCACCCTGAAGCAGCTTCACATCGCGCACTTCGTTGATAAGACCCTTGGAAGCAGCCTGACCAAGTTCCTCTGCAAAGAAGCCCATGATTTCAGGCGTGGTGAGTTCACGGATCGCACCGTAGTTCTCTTCGCCGTACGCCTTCCAGACTTTTGCCAGCATTTCTTCGAAAGCGTCGAAGTCCGCTGGGGTCAGGCCAATCTCGTCGTCTGCCTGAGTGGAGAACACTGGCTCAGCGTTGTAAGCTTCCTGCTGCGGCTGTGGCTCAGCCTGTGCAGTGGCAGCGCCGCCAATGTTTGGCATGGAGAAACCACGGCCCTGAGCTTGCTGGCCACCCTGCTGCTGGTTGCTGCCTGCATCGTTAAACGAGAATGGCTCGTTCTGCTGCGGCGCATAGCCCTGCGGTCCTGCTGCTGCCTGAGGCTGCTGACGCGAACGCAGGAAGCGGATGAGGAACATCACACCGATACCCAGAAGCAGGATCTGCAAGATACCGCCAAAGCCACCGAAGCCGGTTCCCATAAGCATACCGATAAGGCCGCCAAGCATCAGACCGCCAAGCATAGAGCCAAGGAAGCCGCCGCCGAACAGGCCGCGCTTTTGAGCGCCAGCTGCCTGCTGGGTGGTGCCTGCACGCTGTGCTGCACCTGGCTGGTTAGCCTGTGTGTTTGGTGTCATAGAACGCTCGACCGGCGCAGCATTCTTTGGAGCTGTGTTGGTTGCTTTCGGCGCGGAGAAGGTACGCGCGCCACGGCTACCGAAGCTCATGCCACGACGGGCCTCAGCATAGTCAACCGCTACGAACGTCACCGCAATTGCCATAACCATCATGGCAAAGATATGCCGAGATTTTCTAAAAACTCCCATTTGAACCCTATCAGTCTACTCGTTTGATTGAAGTATTTTGCGTCTCATATGGGGTAAAGATTTGGCGAGTTAAAGGCCTTCACTCGTTTTCTTCAAACAATATTGTTGATTTGTAGTTGCCCAAGACCACGGTGTCGCAGGTATTAGTCCACTGACAGCCATTACAGGCGTTTTTTAGTGGTCCTGATGCATAGGCAAGCCGAAGTTTTTTTACCAAGGTTGGCGTCGATTCTAGAACACTTCCAACCTTGATTTCTTCTTCCAGAACTTCGCTCACCATCTCCAATGCGCGGGCATCACGGTCCAGCACACTCAGGTTATGACAATGCGGCTCCAGCTCTTCTTTGAGAAGCGGGGCGCAAACATCATCAGGCCCTTTGACGATCTCTATTTCCTCGCCCTTATTCAGCCGATCAATGACCCGCTTGTAATTGACGGTGAAGCGGGGCGAATACCCATCACCTTGAAACGTGAGCATGCAAAGAAGGTGATGACCTCTCAAGCGGACGGTCATGGTCGCATATCCCTATCTGATGGTGACAGCTTGTTATTCAAACCGGCGAGCAGCTCATCTTTAGTGGCTGCATAGTCTGTCTCTGCCCACGCAATGCGGGCAGCTTCCAAAGCTCTGCCAAGCTCGGGTCCGGCCTTAAAGCCAGCGCCGATTAGGTCTTTTCCTCTCAACGGAAAAACCGGAACACTCCAACTTTTGATAAACTCGTAAGCGTCTTGCAGGTCCTTGGGACTCGTCGCTTGCGCAGGTGATGCTGCGAAAAGCAAGAAGCCATCAACAACGGCACTGCGCTCATAGGATACCATAGTTGCTTTGATTTGCTTCAGCCCAAGACCGTTTGCCAAAAAACCGCTGCACAGTGAAAGCGCGGTTTTACCGCGAAGGTTCTGGCCGTTGGAAAGCCGAAGGCCGCTGCATTCCTGAGTTCCGGTAAGGCTGAAAAGGCGCAAGTTGGCATTCTTGGCTGAAGGGTCCATCTGCTCCAATGCAGTGAGACGCTCGAACATTTCAGTGTTCACATCACACCCCAGCGCGATATCCAACAGGCCACAGTCTTGCATTAGCCGGATCGCTTCCAAAGCCCGCGGCCCTTCAAGAAGCTTAAGCATCTCTTTGGTTACACGCTCGGCAGAAAGGTTGCGCAGTCCCTCACGTTCATCACGGCACGCCTGCAGCGCAACGTCGTCTGCTTCACCCAGTCCATACATGGAGAAGAAACGGAAAAAGCGCAGAATACGAAGGTAATCCTCTTTTATCCGCTTGTTTGCATTCCCGATGAAGCGAATGCGGCGGGCGTGGCAATCCTCCAAACCACCCAGAGGATCGTAGAGGTTTCCGGAGCGATCAACATAAAGCGCATTGAGAGTAAAATCGCGCCGACGCGCATCCTTCTCCCAGTCCTTGCCAAAAAGAACTGTCGCATGGCGGCCGTGGGTTTCCACGTCCTCGCGCAAAGTGGTCACCTCGTACGGGTGCCCGTCGCTAATCAGCGTAACGGTGCCATGGTCGATACCGGTGGGAACAGCCTTCATGCCAGCTTTTTTGGCGCGCTCAAGAGTTTGCGCAGGCAGAGCGGTGCAAGCGATATCAACATCATCGACAGACACTCCCAAAAGCGCATTGCGCACGGGCCCACCCACAACGCGGGCCTTATCGCCGTCCTGCTCCAGAACGTCGAAGACAGCCTGCAACGCTGGCGAAGTGAGCCAGTCTTTGTTTTTTAGGCTTTCCATAGAACCTACTTATAGCCGCCAGGTACGAACTTTCCGTCTATTACCTGTGCAGGCTGGTACTGGGAACCCTCTGGCGAGTTACTAAAGTAGGCAAGCAAAGAAAAACTGAGAATAACCAGCGCAAGGCCGGAAATGGTAAGCCATGCAATAGGCCCATCGCGGAAGCGTTTGTCTTTTCTGGCTTTATTGCCAATGTACAGCCAAATGGCATAACCAATAAACGGCGCCAGAAAAAGAAGCCCGTGGGTCAGTATCATTCTAATCATCGTGCATACACCATGTTACAGACACACCTCAAAATCCCCGCGGTGATGCCCCAAATGTAATGCTCCTCGTAGGGAACAGCATAAAAATAACGTGCTTTGCCTGCGATCTCTCTTGAGTGACGTTGGTAGTTGGAAAGGTTCATCACAAAGGAGAGAGGTACTTCGAAGGTCTCTTCCACCTCATCAGGGTTTAAGGAAAACCGCGCCGGACTGCGCAGCGTCGCCAGAACCGGAGAAACCCGATACCCAGACCCCGTCACGTAGTGCCCCAAAGTGCCGATTGGATCGACCAAGGAAGGATCAAGCCCCACCTCTTCCTGCGCTTCTCGCAGAGCAGCGCCAATAACCCCTTCGTCCTCCTCGTCTACCTTGCCACCGGGAAAGGCTATCTGCCCAGCATGGGCACGCAAAGTCGAGGTGCGCTGGGTCAGCAGAATGCTGGGACCGTTCGCCCCCTCCATCGCGAGGACAAGAACAGCCGCGTCTTTTAGCTGAAGCCCGCCATCAAGGTATGGCTTGAACTCGGGGTTTAATATGTGATCACCGCCAATCAGCTCGGCGCTATGCACCACGCTGTCCTTGGCTCGTTCGGCAAAATTTGAAACAGAATACATATGTGCAGGCAAAGCTTGAGAGAAGCGGGCCTGATGCTCTTCAAAACTCAAGAACGCCCCTCACCCTCTATTTCGATTGGAAAAAACTGTCCGCCGCTCTCAATACCAATTTGGAGCGCGCCATCAATATTACGTTCTTCAATAAATTCGGCAAGTTGTTGGGCAAGCTGTCGGTTGAACAAACCATCAAGGTTGCCGCGAATACGAACATATGGCTTGAAGCCCCCATCCTTCGTATCAGCGCTAAAGCGAAGTGGATGCTGAGCGCCAGCTTCGACAACATCTCCCATATTACTGCGAAGAATGAGTGTTGGCCCCTCAGGCCGCTTCACATTCTCCATCTCCACAATAACAAAGGGCGCATCTTCTACTGTCAGCCCGACCTTCTCGACCGGCGTAACCAGATAGTATTTTCCGTCTTCTTCCCGCTTTAACACGCTTGAGAAGAGCCGAGAAAGCGCCTCACGCCGGATGGGGGTACCCATGTAGTACCAGCTACCATCTCGCTTGATCTGCATATCCAGATCACCGCAAAAAGGCGGATCCCACTTTTCAATCGGCGGCAACGATCTTTGCTCGCCAGCACGTTCCATAAGAGCTTTTAGCCCTTCCGGCATCGCTGCGACCAGCTTGCGATCGGTTTGTTGCTTCGCCTCTGTCAAATGGTTTGCCCTCTCGGTTACGCCACATTCCGGAAAAAGCGCTAGCTGCCCAACGGCGCCAGTCACTCCCTGCAAAAAATATCGCAGTGCTTTGAATATGGCGAGAAAAGCCAGAAAATTCCAGAGGGCCAGAAGGCGAAGGCCGTGCCTTTCATGGTTAACACAAGAAGGCCGGCGACTAATAGCGCCACAGGATCGCCACCATTCCCCGCCACGCTTCCCTTACGATACCTTGAGTTTTGAGAGACCTATAGCTTGGTAATTTTCGATAAAGCAACGCTGGGATAGACTTGAACTAGCAAAAACATAAATGGATGCACGATGACAGCTTCTACCCCACAATCCGGCCCAAGCCCCGACGAGATTCTTGAAGCGACAGAGAGTGCTTTGAGCAGCATTACTGAGGTTCGCTCGGAGACTTCTCAGGTGATTTTCGGTCAGGATGAGGTTGTAGAACAAGCACTTGTTACCATTTTGTCCGGTGGTCACGGGCTGCTTGTTGGCGTGCCCGGTCTAGCCAAGACAAAACTGGTAGAAACAATCGGCACTGTCGTTGGCCTCAACAGCGCTCGTATCCAGTTTACGCCAGACCTCATGCCCTCCGATATTCTGGGAGCGGAAGTACTGGAGGAGGCCAAAGATGGCTCCCGTAATTTCCGCTTCATCAAGGGGCCGATTTTTGCTCAGCTTCTGATGGCTGACGAAATCAACCGCGCCAGCCCTAGAACGCAGTCTGCGCTTTTGCAGGCCATGCAGGAGTACCATGTAACCATTGCAGGCCATGCCCATGAACTTCCCCGTCCGTTTCACGTACTTGCCACCCAAAACCCCCTTGAGCAGGAAGGCACCTACCCTCTGCCGGAAGCTCAGCTGGACCGCTTTTTGATGCAAATCGATGTCCATTATCCAGACATTGAAGCAGAGCGGCAGATACTTGCAGATACGACCGGAGGGAACCAGAGCATCGCAAAGCCCGTACTGACAGCAGAACAGCTTCAGCAAATGCAGCAGTTGGTGCGAAGCATTCCGGTTGGCGAAGGTGTTATGGACGCTATCCTGCGTTTGGTGCGAGCGGCAAGACCGGGTGAAGCAGAAATGCCCGAGGTCGTTGCAGGTGATATCGCTTGGGGCCCCGGCCCTAGAGCCAGTCAAGCGCTCATGCTGACGGTTCGGGCCAGAGCACTCGTTCAAGGTCGCCTTTCACCGAGCATTGATGATGTTCTGGCGCTTGCCCAGCCGGTGTTGCAACACCGCATGGCCCTTACATTTGCGGCAAGAGCAGATGGCAAAACGCTGGGACAGACGATCGACATATTGAAGAAACTCATCGCTTAACGCCGCTCAAAACCCAAGGAGGCGAATTCCTTGTTTTCACTGGGCTCCACCAAGGAGAACCATTCTGATCGCAGCGCAATGACCTCTATGAACAGGGTCGCTGGCGAAGCGCGTCAACTCTCCTCGGTCTTACCCACGCTTCTTGTGGAGGCGCGTTCCATCGCCAACACAGTCAGTTCTGGCTGGCATGGACGCAGACGCTCAGGGCCGGGTGAAAACTTCTGGCAGTTCCGCCCCTTTATGAGCGGAGAACCCTCCAAGCGCATCGACTGGCGACGCTCGGCAAGAGATGACCATCTCTACGTGAGAGAGCGTGAATGGGAGGCCAGCCACACATTCTGGCTATGGGCAGACGCCTCACCTTCTATGCAGTTCCAAAGCAATCTGTCTGGCACGACCAAACAACATCGGGCGTTGCTCTTGCTCCTCGCTCTGTCTGATATGCTGTCGGCCACTGGCGAGCGGGTCGGCATTCCCGACCTATCCGCACCAGTAACAGGCCCGACAACGCCGCAGCGTTTGGCGCAATCCATCACCTTCAACGAAACCAGCGCCTCTCTGCCCGAAACCCACCAAATCCGCCGGTTCAGTGAAACCATTGTCTTTTCAGATTTTTTCGAGAGCATCGACAAAACGAAGGAATGGGTTGCAGCTGTTTCAGCAACGGGGGCAAAAGGCCATCTCGTCCAGATCATGGACCCCATTGAGGAAACCTTTCCGTTTTCAGGTCGTTATCGGTTTGACGACCCTGAAAGCGACTTGCGGCTGACAGCAGGGCGGGCAGAAAACTGGAAAGAGGACTACTTCCAGAAATTAGCCGAACATAAACAGGCGCTGAAAGACATTGCCGCCAAAGCAGGGTGGAGCTTTATTACCCACCACACGGATAGACCGGCAACAGAGCCGCTCTTGTTGCTTCACACTCGCCTGACCAATCCTGATCAATCAGGAGCTGTTTCATGAGCGGGTTGCTTTCCTCCATCGCCTTCAGCCAACCGTGGCTGCTGGCAGCTCTTGCCCTTTTGCCTGCGCTATGGTGGCTACTGCGTTTTACGCCGCCTAGACCGCGCACGGCTGTTTTTCCGCCATTACGCCTGCTTCTTTCCATCAAGGACAAACAGCAAACACCTCATGCAAGCCCTTGGTGGCTTTTGCTTTTGCGCCTGCTACTTGCCGCAGCCATCATTGTTGCTGTTGCCGGTCCTATCTGGAACCCTGTACCCACATCTCAAAGCACAAAGGGGGTGCGCTGGGTTATTCTAGATAATGGGTGGGATACAGCTGCCGACTGGCCACGGCGGGTTTCACTCGCCACTACAATATTGAAACAAGCACAAGATGAAGAAGCGCCGGTGGTACTGGCGGCAACAGCTGAAGGCACCAACCAGCCCCTCTCGGCCATTTCAGCAGGCGACGCGCTCGAACAGCTTGCAGCACTCGCACCGCGCAGTTGGCGAAGTACTCCGGCAGCACTGGTCAGCGGCCTTGATGAAGAGGCGGCAAAGCTTGAACCTGCCGCGATCTACTGGATTGCTTCATCGTTGGATGATGCAAATGAAACCAATGTGGCCACCGCACTTCAAGGGGTTGCACCCAATGCGCAGGTCATCGTTTACCAAGCCGATACGCCGCTGTTTGCCTTTGCTTCGGTTGAGAACACACCAGATTATATGGCGCTCGGCATCTCCCGCTCGAACAGCGAGCCCAATGCAGATCTGCAGCTAAAAGCGAAAGACATAAAGGGCCGCCTACTTGGTGAAAGCACAGCGAAATTTGCCAAGGGCGAGGAAGCGGCAACAGCCCGTTTTGAGCTTCCAGCGGAATTGCGAAACGATATCGCGGTTATCGAGGTTGAAGGCGAGCAAAGCGCAGCCCTGCGCGTCCTTCTGGATGAACGGTGGCAACGCCGCAAGGCGGGCATTGTCTCCGGCAAGGGCTCAACAGAGGTCCAGCCCCTGCTTTCGGCAAGCTACTATCTGGAACGTGCTCTAGCCCCATTCGCTGATCTGACCCACTCCAGACAGCAGGAAGTCCCAGCACGCATAAATGACCTTCTTGATAAAGGCGTCTCCGTTCTTGTGCTGGAGGATATCGGCAAGCTCCCGACAGAAAGCCAAGGCCAGTTGCGATCTTGGGTCAATAAAGGCGGCACCCTCATCCGCTTTGCGGGCCCAAGCCTCTCGTCAACCGGCGATACACTTGTGCCCGTGCAGCTAAGGCAGGGAGACCGCTCTTTGGGAGGAAGCCTGTCATGGAAAACGCCGCAGCCCCTTTCCCATTTTTCTGAGAGTGGGCCGTTTGCATCACTAGACCTGCCAAAAGACATTGAGGTTCGCCGGCAGGTTCTGGCAGAACCAACAGCAGATCTTCCTGAGCGCACTTGGGCATCTCTTGCAGATGGGACACCGCTCGTAACGGCGGCTCCACTTGGCCAAGGGTTTGTCGTGCTGTTCCATGTGACCGCAGATACAAAATGGTCAAACCTGCCGCTGTCAGGTGCCTTTGTTACGATGCTGAAGGCAATCGTAGACAACGCTCGCGCTGTAGCCTCCTGGACTGAAGGGGCCAATACTGCAGAGAGCCCAAATACCCTTTTGCCTCCGCTTCGAATTATGGATGCTTACGGCGTGATGACACCGCCCGCGCCTTTCGTTCGCCCACTGGCGGAAGGTGCACTTGCCACCGGTCAGCCAACGCGGGAAAACCCTCCCGGCCTTTACGGCAGTGAGGGCGCGTTTAGAGCCCATAACCTGATGGCAGGAGAAGGCGGTCTAACACTTCGCACCGCTGAAAGCTTTGGCAGCGCTCAAGTTCTACCGTTTCCATCCTCGGAACCTATTGACCTTCGCGGCTATATATTGCTGGCAGCACTTGCACTGGCTGTTCTGGATAGCATCGCGGTTCTTCTTTTGTCGGGCCGCCTGCCATCGTTGCCTCATCGCAAAACATCGTCACTCTCAATCGTTGCCGTTGTAATAGCCGCTGCTACTGTCATTTCGTTACCAAAAGCTGAGGCGCAGACTAACCAAGCTGACGAACTGGCTCTCGATGCAACGTTGGAAACACGCCTTGCTTACGTTCGTACCGGCAATCAGGAAGTGGACGACACCAGTAGGGCCGGCTTACTTGGCCTTACCCGGATTTTGGAAACCCGGAGCGCGTTGGAACCAAGCCCACCCATTGGGCTGGACATCGAGAGGGATGAACTAGCGTTCTTCTCATTCCTTTACTGGCCGATTTCTGCATCCATGTCGCCGCCCTCTCAAAAGGCAATGGCCCGCATTGATGCCTTCATGCGCAATGGCGGCACAATCCTTTTTGATACGCGGGACCAGTTGAACGCGCCAAGTGGCGGCGCACAAAACTCACCAGAAAAGCACTACCTGCGAACACTGCTAGAGGGGCTGGACATCCCTCCGTTAGAGCCGGTTCCAGAAGACCATGTGCTGACAAAAGCATTTTACATTCTGCATGACTTCCCGGGCCGCTATGCAGATAGCCCGCTATGGGTGCAAGTGACACTGCCAAGCTCAGCAGAGGAAAACCGGCCTGTACGCGCTGGCGATGGGGTAACACCAATAATCATCACGGGAAATGACCTTGCCGGAGCATGGGCTGTTGGCGATGATGGTAACTATATGTTCCCGACGATACCGCCAGACCCGATGCAGCGGGAACTTGCCTACAGAGCTGGCGTTAACATTCTCATGTACACCATGACGGGCAACTACAAAGCGGACCAAGTGCACATTCCCGCCCTGTTGGAACGACTGGGACAATAGGAGGGAAACGGCAATGACATGGACGCTGACATTCGCCCCCTTTGTTTCACCGCTGGTTTTGGCTGTGCTTGGCCTACTTATTGCCGCCATCTGCATACTGCTCATAGCAAGCAAAATTAGAGGCTCGTTGCTACGCTCCCTCGCCCTGTTTGCAATCCTTCTAGCTTTGGCCAACCCCGCCCTATTGCGGGAGGAAAGAGAACCGCTCGATAGTGTTGTTGTTTTGGTTGAAGACCTTAGCCAAAGCCAACAGCTAAACGGGCGCAATGAAACAACAAAGCAGGCGAGCAAGGCTCTTCAGGAAACGCTGGATAAGTTGAGCGGCTTTGAGGTGCGCAAAGTTACCCTTTCATCCTCTCCCGCCATGGCACAGGACGGCACAAACCTCTTCAAGTCACTCCAAACCGCGCTAAGCGATGTCGCACCAGAAAGGGTTGCTGGCGCAATTATGATAACGGATGGGCAGGTTCACGATGTTCCGCCAGACGGTCAAGCCATTGGCTTTGACGCACCTATCCATTCCCTTTTGGCAGGAAAAGCTGGCGAATATGACCGCCGCTTGAAGGTAACAACGAGCCCGCGTTTTGCTTTGGTCGGATCACGGCAGGTCGTCTCGCTGGAATACGTGGATACGAAACCGGCACAGGGCCCACCTGAAAGCGCAGAGCTGACCATACGCCGCGATGGAAAAAAGGTTAGTAGCAGACGCATCTACGCCAACACCCCCTTCGAAATTGAAGTGGAGATCGCCCACGGTGGCAACAACATCTTCGAATTCATTATCGAGGCGGACGAGAGCGAAATTACCCATGTAAACAACCGAGCGACGGCCACAATAGACGGGGTACGCGAGAATTTGCGGGTGTTGCTCGTCTCTGGCTCCCCTCATGCAGGCGAGCGCACTTGGCGTAATTTGCTAAAGTCAGATGCCTCGGTGGACCTCGTCCACTTCACCATTTTGCGCCCGCCGGAAAAGCAGGACGGTACGCCCATCAACCAGCTCTCGCTTATCGCGTTTCCAACAAGAGAGCTGTTTTCGGAAAAGATCGAGGAATTTGATCTTATCATTTTTGATCGGTACGAGCGGCGCGGCGTGCTGCCCCTCATCTACTTTGACAATATCGCCCGTTACGTGGCAGACGGCGGCGCGGTTCTTGTTGCCTCAGGCCCCGATTATGCAAAAAGCACCAGCCTGTTCCAAACGCCGCTTGGGCGCATTTTGCCAGCTGAACCAACTGGTAACATTCTGGAAGCTCCCTACCATCCCTCGCTGTCCAAGGCAGGCCAGCGCCACCCTGTAACGCGCAACCTGCAAGGAGCAGACCAAACCCCTCCAGCTTGGAGCCGATGGTTCCGCCTCATTGACACCAAGCAACTTAGCGGACAGGCTATTTTAAACGGCCCACAAGGCGAACCACTACTGGTGCTTGATCGTGTCAAAGAAGGTCGGGTCGCGACCTTACTTTCAGATCACGTCTGGCTTTGGGCGCGCGGCTATGAAGGGGGCGGCCCCCATGGCCCACTGCTAAGACAACTCGCTCATTGGCTTATGCAGGAACCGGACCTTGAAGAAGAAGGGCTTCGGCTAGAAGTGCGCGGCTCTAATATTGACCTGGAGCGTCAAACGCTAGCCACTCAGGTCGATCCAGTTATCCTAACAGGACCAACCGGCCAGCAAGAGATAATTGAACTGGAAGAAACTGAGCCCGGACTTTGGAAAAAGACCCTCGAAACCAAAGAGATGGGTTTGTATTCGGCAACCGACGGGCTTTACACGGCGCTTGCAAATGTTGGCCCGGCCAACCCAAAAGAGTTTATTGAAGTTGTCTCCACCCCTGACAAACTTCAGGGGCTAGCGGAAGAAACGGGCGGAAAAATATCCCGCCTTCTTGATGCAGACGGCACGCTACAGCTTCCCGCCATCACGCCGATGCGCCAATCAAACCAGTATCACGGCAGCAACTGGATTGGCCTAAGGCAAACGGAGGCGACATTGCTTACCGGCATAAACCGCTATCCGCTGCTAATCGGGCTTGTTGGCCTGGGCGTGCTTCTCGGTTTGCTGTCGCTCACATGGTATCGCGAAGGCCGCTAGTTTTACGGCCCTTTCCTGCGCTTACTCGTAGCGGCCTTAGAACTCGTCGCGGCGGTCACCAAACTCATAGCGACGGGTTTTCTGGTTGAACTTGAAGGTCACAGTGCCTTTGCGAGCCTTAAACAGGGCAAACACCACCACAGGAATGGCGATTACAGCAGCGATAAGGAACACAAAAGAGATAAACCCGAGAACGACAGCCAGCAGCGCCCCCATAAAGATAAGCACCATAAAAGCTACAACGTAGCCCATAAAACGATCTAGTAAGCCGTTATTCATCGCAAATGTTCCTCAACCTTTACTTAGTTATTCGCCCAAAGAACCACAGGTACCTTCCAATACTTCAATGAGCTTGTTGGCCAGAACGTACGACGTGGGTACTGAACCTATACTTGGGTAGCCCTACGGTAATTTCCAAGCCCTTTTTCTTCAAGCTAATATTAAAGTTAAGTCGGAAAGTGGCACCTAAAGGGGAATTTTCTACTTTGCACAACCTTCTTGAGCGCAAGCCTTTCAAGAACATGTTGTCCAACGCGTGCAACTAAGCGTGTTCCCCATGGCCACCACGAACCATGCCTTGAGGCAGCTCTGCCCCGTTAAGGCACTGGGCGAGCAGCCGGTTAGGGTCAACCGGTCCCGGTAGGGAAATCCGGCCGTGAGGCACCTGAGTGTAACCTGCTGGCGCATAGTAAGGCGCATCGCCCACCAACAAAATGGTGCCAATGCCCTTTTTCTCGGCCATTTCCTTGGCTGTTTTCAAAAGCGCCTTACCCAGACCACGGTTCTTGTAGTTTGGTGAAACCGTAAGCGGACCCAGCAACATAGCCGGAGTTTCACCAATCATGATGGGCGTCAGCCGCACTGAACCGGCGATTACCCCGTCGATCAGACCAACGAAGCAAAGGTCATTTGCAGCATCAACGCCTTCACGAATACGGGAGGAAGTAAGGGCAAACCTCCCAGGACCGAAAGCCTCGTCCTGCATCAAATCAATTGCGTGCGCGTCTTCAGGCGCTTCAAGCCGGATCAACCACTGAGGTGTAAGCATATTCTTAGAAACCATTTAAGTCGGATAAGAGCGATTATCTGCCGACACGGTTCCTACAAAGTGATCGCAGGGGGTTAGTGGCCGGACAGACGACACAAAACGCCCCGGGAAACAACATCCCGGGTGATCTTTCGTCGTCGGAGGATCCGGTTGATGGACACCAATTCCATTCCCTACAAAACGCGCCACAGGTCGGCGCAAAATCACATTAGTTCGTAGCCGATAACACGCATAACGGGCTGCGTAAAGCACGAATAAAGCCAGCCCCTACATATTACCTAGAAGAAGACCTCTGGAATAACTTGTTGAGACCTCAAGTATTTCGCGCCAGTAAACTACCAGTAAGCGGCAGAAAATACACCCTCTTGCCACTCTTGCAGTCGCCGCTTGGTTGCAGGCGTTACACCATCGGGCAGCGCGTCCAGCGCAAAGAAACCAGTCTCGGCAATCTCGGTAGAAGGCCGCTTCCAAGCAGGGTCCGCTTCCCATGCACCAACGCTGTAAAAAGCGATGTGATCGCGGTTCGTCGTGCCTTTATTCAGGTACATGCCATGCAAAAACATGCTGCCGTTGGCTAGTATGCCCGCCTCTTCTTTCAGCTCGCGCCGCGCCGCCTCTTCCAGCGTTTCACCAGCATCAACACCGCCGCCCGGCAAGTACCAGCCTTTGAGGTAGGTATGGCGAACCAGCAGAACCTTCTGCGATTCGTCAAAAACAAGCACGCGCACACCAAGGGTCATAGGGCGCCGAAGCAAAGCGACCCGATGCACAATGGCCCGCACAAAGCGCCCTTGCCAACTTTCTTTCCCCTTAGGCACGTTTCTTGTTCCTTTATTTCGTTTAGCGGTCTACTCACACATAATAAAACATGCACTTTCCGCATAGCCGCTATGCAAAACACGCACTGGTAACATACGCAAATAGGCGTAGTGATGAGTAAACGTCATGCAGTTGCACAGTAAACAACCAGCAGCAGCACAGACATTATGCAGCCACATCCCAAGAAAAGGATGAAACGATGTTTGCAAAACTTCTTCGCCGCCACCGCAAAACCAACCGTTTTCACTGGGCTCCGGCAGTAGACCTGACCAACCGTCGCATCGCCTGTGCACTCAGCACATGCAACCACGGTTAAGCCAAGTCAATAAAGAATTTATTGATTAAAAACGGTTTTCCCGTTTAAGGACTTGACGCTGGCAAGCAGGCAGCAAAAATGCCTGCCATGTTCAAGCTCGCTCATATCTCTGACCCGCACTTGGGTCCTCTTCCGGCTGTGAAGCCTCACCAGCTGCTGTCAAAGCGCATTCTGGGCTACATCAACTGGCAGAAGAATCGCGCCCGCACCCTTACCAACACCTACTTGGAAGGGCTCGTCGGAGATATTCATGCCCACGCTCCCGATCATATCTGCGTCACAGGCGATCTGGTAAACATCGCCCTGCCAGATGAAATTGTGGCTGCGGGTAAGTGGCTTGAGCAACTTGGCACACCGGAAAACGTTTCCGTTATTCCGGGCAACCACGATGCCTATGTGCCCGGCTCAGTAAAAAAAGCGCAGGTGTCATGGTCCGCTTACATGAGCGGAGACCAAAACGACGACCTGCCTTCGCTAAACCAGCACCCGTTTCCCTATATTCGCTATCGCGGCAATGTCGCTATCATCGGCCTCTCCACTGCCCGTGCGACTGGACCGTTTATGGCAACAGGCCACATGAGCAACGCGCAACTGCGTGCGTTGGAAGACGCACTGAAGACATTGAAGGATCAGGGGTATTTTCGCATTGTCATGCTGCACCACCCACCAGTGGATGGCGCAACTAGCTGGTACAAGCGCTTTGCTGAGGCTGGCAAATTCAGAGCGGTTATTGCGCAGAACGGGGCTGAGCTTATTCTGCACGGCCACACGCACCTAGATACCAAGATGGGAATCGCAGGACCAAACGGAAAAGTGCCAGTCATCTGCGTTCCCTCAGCCTCCAACAGCCCCGGACATCACAAGCCGGCGGCTCGCTACAACCTCTTTTCCATCAGTGGAGAAGCAGGAAACTGGCAGTGTCAGCTTACCGAGCGCGGCTTTAAGGACGAACACTCCGGCGTCGTCACCATTGGCGAGCAAAGCCTAGCCATTCCCAACAGCTAATCATGGGCAGGCGAAAGCCCTGCCCTAAACAACAGCAGAGCGCTATCTACCATTGCAACATAGCGCTCTGTCGGCACGCCAAATAAGCCTCTGTGCAATACCAGACCATCCAGCATTGCCGCCAATGCACGACCTAGCTGCGATGGGTTATGCTGCTTCGACAGTGCCCCTTTTGTCTGCAAATGCGATAGGTGCTCGCCATAGCACTCACCCAGCGTTTCAAAGAACTTAGAAACCTGCTGGGAGAAAGCATCTGTCGTAAAGCTGGGCCCAAACACCTCGAAGAATACGGGAATAGAGCGTGCCTCTTCCTCTCCAAAAGAAAGTGCCGTTCGCAATCCTTCGATGAACTCGTCGAGGCTTTCTGCTGGTTGCTCCGGCATAAACCGCAGCTCAATTTCGCGAAAGTAACCTTCCGCCAACGCGGCCGTCATCTCTTCCTTGCTCGCAAAATAGAGATAGAGCGTGCCCTTCGCCAAACCAGCTTCGGTTGCCACATCGCTCATACGTGCGGCGTGATAGCCCTTGGCCTGAAACACGAGTAAAGCAGCCTGTAATATGGCTTCGCGCATAGCAGCTTTATCGACGATCTTTGGCACGAAATCGGCCCTTTCCTAGCTTTGGTGAAGCTAGACCTAGCAGGTCAACGCCAGTTTCTAAAGGCACTCCCACTTAAAAATGACTCGTTAGTCAGTAAAAAATATTATAAATGACCTAGCAGTCATTTTAAGGAGGGATTCGCCATGGCAACTACCATAACTACCGAAAGCAACCCGAGCGCTCACCAAAGTAGCGCATTCAAAACCGCATCCACCTTGCTCCTCATTCTTGTAGGCAGTTTCATAACGCTGGTCCCGGGCGGCCCAATCGAAACACGCAGTTTTGTTGATCTGGGGCCAATCGTTTTCTGGGGCTTCAATGCGTTTTTGATTGCCCTAGGCTTTGGCGCAATTGCATCTGCGCTCGTTATGAGGTCGGGGAACAGGGTAGCCGCGTGGGGCGCTATCATCGCCTCGTGGGGTTATATCTTCGTGGTTCTGCTAGACCTTGGGCACGTCTTCCCAACAACGCCTGACCCTATACCGCTTGCACTAGGGATAATCGAAATTCTCGACGCTATTCTTGCGGGTTACATCATCGTTCTCAGTCACCGCGCACTCGGGCATATCTGATTTCGGTAAATGCATTGAGGAGGGTCTTCGTTTGAGTAAGGCCCTTCCAAGGAGACCGCTTCGCATCTTGCAGACTGTAATGCTGGATTCCGGCTCAAGGCCGGAATGACACGCAGAGTATGCCGCCCAAGATGCTCTTAACGCCCCATGCCGTCATGCCGGACAAGCCGCAGGCGAAGATCCGGTATCCAGCCTACCCCCCCCTCAACTCACCAAGCTCAGTTGTAAGGATGAGCATTCCGGCGTCGTCATCATTGGCGAGCAAAACCTAACCATTCCCAACGGCTAATCATGGACAGGCGAAATACCTACCCTAAACAACTATAGAGTTTTTGCACCTAACGAACCGCTGTGACTGCCACCCAATGCGTCTGCCTCTGGTCGTACCCAGTACCTAGCCAGCTTTCCAGTTCCACTGCTGCCCAAGGAGCCGCCGCCGTCATATAACTCGCGAGACGCTCGTGACCAATGAAGTTGTAGTGCCGCCCATACCTGTCGTTGTCTTCACGGCAACCTGCTTTAAAACTGGCCCAAAATACCCCGCCCACTTTAAGTGAGGCGTAAACCTTGGAGAAAATGATAGGTAGTTCGCTTCTCGGCGCATGGGTGAGAGATGCATTCGCGTATACGCCGTCATAGGCTTGCACGGCGGATAACTCCATGAAACGCATTACCCTTACTGTCTGCCCAATACGGGTTGACGCAATTTTTGCAAGTTCAACGGACCCATCCGTGGCGTATAGCTTAAAGCCTTGGGATAGAATTTCTGCTGCCTCAACACCTGCGCCAGCACCTAGCTCTAAAATATCGCCTTCAGGTTTACACTTTCCCAGAAACGTCAAAAGCCTTGAACTCGGCTTACTGCGAAACATCGCATAACGCTCCGCATGCCGCTCATAGAATTCCAGTGTTTTGCTGCTCATACTACACCGTATCGCCAAAGCTGCTTCGCGAGAGCCAAAGTCAACGCAACTACGCATACTAAGCACCTCTAGACACCGGCTCAAGGCCGGAATGACGAAAGGAGAATACCGCCCAAGGCTCTCTTCACGCCCATGCCGTCATGCCGGACAAGCTAAAGGCGCAGATCCGGCATCCAGACATGTGCCGCGCAATATCGCAGAAGAAAGCGTTCAGGGAATGCCGAAAATATCACCGCTTACAAAAGCGGGTTAGCGAACCAAGCAAGGCCGATAAGCAGCAGCACGCCTACCAGTAGACCGAGACAGAACGTGAGAATACCGAACGGCGCAGAGCTGCGACGCTCCACCTTTTCTTTCTCTTTGTTCTTCTCAACAAGCGTGTCGATTGCTTTGGTGTGGCGATTGTCCTGCAAACGCAGGCGGCCAACCAACCAGTCGGCTTCCAGCGCTTTGTCCCGCTCCAGAATCCGC
Organism: Pseudovibrio flavus; assembly: GCF_009711345.1. GTDB lineage: Bacteria > Pseudomonadota > Alphaproteobacteria > Rhizobiales > Stappiaceae > Pseudovibrio > Pseudovibrio flavus. Next base: position 54,093 of record NZ_SMMA01000066.1, on the reverse strand, counting down.
TCGGCAATGTACTCGGTAATATAGTCCGCCATATCGTCAACCGAGTTGCTTTCCAGCAAGGTTGCGCGGCCCAAACGGGTATCTTTCACAAAGCGGTAGGTCTGGCGGTCACGCGCCATCACCACATGGCTGGTGATATCAATCCAAAGGCGCGGTTGGGTGCCGGTAACGATCTGAAACGAGAACTGGTCGTCGTCCTCTGGCACTTCCTTGAAAACATCGATGAGCTCATCGCCAAGCATCTCTAGGCGGGCTCGCTCGCTTTCCTGCAAGCCCACGACCACATCTGCCCGCTCAACATCGGACATCCGCACTTTGCGGATCGCATCCCGCAGTGAGCGAACCCGAGAATGTGGAATTACGTTGTCGCGCGCTTCAGCCATAGTCCCCCCGGAGGTGCATCAGGTATGGCGTTTTCCGGCTGCTCCAGCCCTTCACATCAAGCGCAACCGTTGCGCATTGCGTGAATAGCGAGGAAAGTTAACGCGCCATACCCATAAATACATACAATTTTAAGTATTTTGATGCAACCGCCGCGAGCCCTATTACTTACGCAAACAACACATAAAATCAGGCAGATAAGATTTAGAGGAGCGGCATGTGTGGGCCAGCGCTCATTGGCAGAATGCCGGAATGGCGCGGGTCATCAGCAACCTCGATAGAGCGTTTGTAAGGCTTGTAGCCGCACTTCTGGTAAAACCCGAGCGCCTGCGGGCTGTCACCTGTGCAGGTGTGCAGCATCAAGCACTTGGTTCCTTCACGTGCAAAGGCAATCTCGATTGCCTGCTCCATCAACCAGCGGCCAGCACCGCCGCCAACAGCATCGGGAACCAAACCGAAGTACATCACCTCAACCTCACCGTTCTCAAGGAAGGTAAGCTGAAGGGTGCCAATGCGCTTGCCATCGCGGTTAGCGTAGAAAAGGCCGGTTTCCGGCGCGTTCAACTGGGCGTGCAGCGCATCACGGTCCTTAACAAGCTGGCCGAACCATAACCACGGGCTACCAACAGCGCGGAACATTTCCAGATACTCGTCCACGTCTGCGTTGCCGGAAACATCTTCCAGAACCAGATCATCCCGTTTGGATGCTGCCTCAAACGGTTTTTCATCCATGCGCAGGTGCGTAACAACAAACGCAACCTTGCCTGCTGGCAGCTCGGTATAGCCGTTGAGATCAAGCGAGATGGAGTTGGAGGCAGTTTCGGTCATCGGGTTCACTTCATAAAAAGGCAATTAAGGCTTACGTTTCTACTGAGCTAGCGACGCGCCTGCAACACCCCACCCTAGATAGAACTGATTGTTTTCAACCGAACCCTTGGGTGAACCTCGTTCTGGCTCATAACAAACGTCTGCGCGCGGAACCGTTCGACGATAGAGCGCACAAATGGCCGTGTCTGGGCAGAGCAAAGCAGCACCGGCACCTCGCCTGCTGCGCCTGCCTGTTCAAAGGCATCGCGCACCTTCTGTACAAACTCCTGAAGCTTGGACGGTGCCATGGCAAGCTGCTTGTCGTCACCATCACCGACGATGCTTTCCATGAAAGCACTCTCCCACTGGGGGCTAAGGCTGATGAGCGGCAAATACCCGCCAGCAGGTGAAAGGTGAGAAGCACAGATTTGCCGCGCCAAGCGGGTACGCACATGCTCTGCAATCATGTTCGGGTTGCGTGTGGTTCCAACAGCTTCTGCAACGCCTTCCAAAATCGTGCCAAGGTCACGAACCGAGATGCGCTCCTGAAGCAGAGCCTGCAATACGCGCTGAATGCCAGAGATGGAAATCTGCGTTGGCACAATATCTTCAACCAGCTTGGCCTGCTCGTCATTCAGCTCTTTCAGCAATGTTTTGACATTGGCATAGGAAAGCAGCTCGGCAATGTGGTTCTTGATGGTCTCGGTCAGGTGCGTGGAAAGCACCGTTGCAGGGTCCACCACCGTATAGCCCAGCAGCGTTGCCTCTTCCCTGTGCTTGCCCTCAATCCACGTTGCAGGAAGGCCGAAGGTCGGCTCCGTCGTGTGCGTACCCGGCAAGCGAACCTGCCCGCCGCGTGGATCCATAACCATGAAGTGTTCAGGATAGAGCGAGCCCATTCCCGCCTCTACTTCTTTCACCTTGATGGAGTAGTCGTTCGGCTGAAGCTGGATGTTATCGAGAATACGAACAGAAGGCATGATAACGCCCATATCCGCAGCGACCTGACGGCGTAGCGCTTTGATCTGCTCGGTTACCTGATCGGTCTCGTCCTTGTTGCGTCCGTTGATGATCGGTAGCAGCGCATAGCCCAGCTCTATCTTCAGCTCGTCCATCTTCAGGCTTTCGGCAATCGGCGGCTCTTTCGGAGGTTCTGGAGCTTCGGCAACCGCCTTTTCAGCAATCACCCGCGCCTCTTCCTCCACCTTGGTCTGCGATGCCCGCCGCGCCATGTAGCCAGCAAGGCCCGCAAGCGCCAGAAACGGCAGCATCGGCATACCCGGCAAGAACGAAAGCACCACCATCACAAAGGCAGACATGCCCAGCGCCTTCGGATAGCCGGAGAACTGCTTCACCAGCTCCTTATCAGCAGCCCCCTGCAAACCGGACTTGGAAACGAGAATACCCGCAGCCGTGGAAACGATCAGCGCCGGAATTTGCGACACCAAACCATCGCCAATGGTCAGCAGCGTGTAGACCTCAAGCGCCTCACCAAAAGAAAGGTTCTTCTGCATCACGCCGATGACGATACCGCCAATAACGTTGATGAACGTGATCATCAAACCGGCAATAGCATCACCGCGCACGAACTTAGATGCACCGTCCATCGCGCCGAAGAACGTGGATTCCTGCTCCAACTCCTTACGGCGTGTACGGGCTTCATCCTCGTCAATCAGACCAGCGGATAGGTCCGCATCAATCGCCATCTGCTTGCCCGGCATCGCATCAAGGGTAAAGCGGGCAGCAACCTCCGCAATACGGCCAGAACCCTTTGTAATAACGATGAAGTTCACGATAACAAGGATGGCAAAGACGATAATGCCGATAACAAAGTTACCGCTCATCACAAAGCTGCCGAAGGCGGCAATCACGTTTCCGGCTGCGTCCGGCCCCTCATGGCCATTGGCAAGGATCAAGCGGGTCGAAGCAAGATTGAGCGCCAGCCGCAGCATGGTCGCGATCAAGAGAACCGTTGGAAACGAGGAAAACTCCAACGGCTTTTGAATGAACAGGCCGGTCATCAGCACCATCACCGAAAAGATGATGGAGACCGCAAGGAACAGGTCCAGCATGACGGCAGGCATCGGCATGATAAGCATGACGAGAATAACCATCACGCCCAGCGCTAGGCCAATATCGCCCTGCTTTATTGTCTGCCACAGCCCTTGTGCGGAGATGTTAGAGATCGAGCCAAACAAGCCTCCACCGGCGGATGGACGGCCTGTGCCTCCCCCTCCTGACGGGTCTTGTGGTCCTGTTGGCTCAATCTGCGCCATGCCTTGCCTCTATGCTCCCTTATGCCGAGGCAGGAGAACGCGCATCCCCCGGCGCGGCAATCGGCACGCCCTCATCGGAATACTGGTTCAACTTGTTGCGCAGTGTACGGATGGAAATACCGAGGATCTTGGCAGCATGGGTGCGGTTGCCAAGGCAGTGGTCCAGCGTTTCAAGAATAAGATCACGCTCCACATCCGCTACTGTGCGGCCAACCATGGTGCGGTTCACCGCTTCCGCCGCAGAGGCTGCCCGTGCCACAGTCTGGTTTGCTGCCGCATTCCCGGTAATAGGCGAACCGTCAGGCATGCGGATCGCTTCCTCGGTGATCTCACCACCACCTGAAAGCAGAACTGCGCGGTGCATGGTGTTTTCCAACTCACGCACGTTGCCCTTCCAGCTATTAACGGTCAGTAGCTTGCGGGCGCCTTCACTCATCCCCATCGGCTTAAAGCCGTTCGCCTTGGCATAAAGCTCGACAAAATGAGCCGAGAGAGCCAGCACATCAGCAGGACGTTCCCGCAGCGGAGGCAGCTTCAGGTTCACCACGTTAAGGCGGTAGAGCAAATCCTCGCGGAATGTCCCTTCCGCCACAGCATCAGCCAGATTGCGGTTGGACGTTGCAATGATGCGGATGTTGACCGGAACAGGCTTGGAACCACCCACACGGTCGATCACCCGCTCCTGAATGGCGCGAAGCAACTTGGCTTGCAAACGCACATCCATTTCAGAGATCTCGTCCAGCATCAAGGTGCCGCCATCGGCCTCTTCAAACTTGCCGATACGCCGTGCAACTGCACCCGTAAACGCGCCCTTCTCGTGCCCGAAGAGTTCGGATTCCAGAAGGTGTTCAGGGATAGCTGCACAGTTGATGGAGATAAACGGTTGCGAAGCGCGGGAAGACTTGCGGTGTACGTGACGAGAGATAACTTCCTTACCCGTACCGGACTCGCCAGTAATCAACACAGAAGCATCAGATGGCGCGATTTGTTCGGCAAGGCGCACAACCGCTGCCATTGCCTGATCGCGGTAAATCAGGTCGTCCCTATCCTGCGTGACCGCTTCCAAAATAGCAGCAATCAGCTCAGGGTCCGGCGGCAGAGGAATATACTCTTTCGCCCCAGCGCGAATGGCATTCACAGCAGCGCGTGCATCGGCTTCCAAACCACAGGCAACCAGCGGAACGTGAATACGCTCATCTTCAAGGTGTGTAACCAGTGCGCCAATATCTTCGCGCACATCCACCATCACAAGGTCCGCGCCCTTTCCGGAACGCAGCACAGCCAGCGCCTCGGTAATACTTTGGGCATGCACAACAGCAGCACCGCGATCCATCGCGATCTTGCTAGCTGTTGAAAGCTGTCCGCCAAGCTGCCCGACAATCAAGAGGCGCATTTATTTAGTCTCCCGCTTTTCGCTCCGTGCACTGGGCGAAAACAAAGTATTAGCGTTCCGATTTGATGATTTCAGTCATGGTGACGCCGAGCTTATTCTCCACCAGAACCACCTCACCGCGCGCTACCAGCCTGTTATTGACATAGATATCAATGGCCTCACCAATCTTGCGGTCTAGCTCCATGACACTGCCTGTCTTCAAGTCCAGCAAATCGCTCACCTGCATCTTGCTGTGCCCAAGAATGGCGGAAATCTGCACCGGAACATCAAAAATCGCTTCAAGGTCGCCCGCTGTTTTGCCGCTGGCATTCGCGTTTTCATCCAGCGGGCTCTTGCGCGGCGCTCCGGCGTGCTCGTCAAAGACCAAGGAGTTGTCTGCATCATTACCGGTGCTCATGGCCTATTCTCCTTATTAAGCGCAGAACCCTCACCTGCGCCCTTCGCACTTGTGCGGGCAGCGAAGTGGGACTCAATGACTTTTTCAATCTGGCGGACCGTGTCTTTCTGATTGCGGATAATGCCCCCTTCCGGCCATTCAATCCGGCAGTCTCCGCGTTCCAGATCTTCAACCCCAACGAGGTGGATACGCCCTTCAAACGCATGCTGCTGGATCATCGGGGCAAGCAGCTCATCAAGCGCTTCCTTATCCTGCTCCGGAACCTCAATGCGTACCTGCACGGCTTTGCGCAGCGGGGTAAGACATTCTGAAAGCAGCGCGACAACTTCCGCCAAAGGCTCGCGTTTAATGAGATGGGCGCACAAACGGCGGGCAATCAAAAAACACAGCGCCACTTGGCGGTGTTCCTGCTCCACCTGTGTCTGGTCCATTGTAGAAATGATGTGTTGAAGCGAAGCACCAATCACTTGTGCTTGGGCCTGCAACTGTTGCTGTGTCTGGTCCTGCGCCTGTGCAATACCCTGCTGGCGACCTTCTTCCATGGCCTGAGCTCTGGCAACAGCAAGCAACGCCTCATGCTCGGCAACTGTTATGGTCGGCTCAGCTACTTCGACAACAGCAGGCGCAGTCTCTTCCTGCTCCGCCTCTGGCGCACTACCAAATCCATCAAACAAAAACCGCTGGGAAACTGCGCCCCTTTGCAGAACCGTTACCATGTTGCCCCCAACAGGTCACAGGTCGCATTATGGAGACTAATAGACAAGCTCTTCATCTCCCTTGCGTTTATTGATGGAAATCTCACCCGTTGCAGCAAGGTCCTTGGCAAGGTTGACCATGGCAGACTGCGCCGCATCAACATCATGCAGACGAACCGCGCCCAGCGTTTCCATATCTTCAGCCAAAAGCTTGGCAGCACGGGCGGACATATTGTTGGTAAAGAATGCCATCACCGGATCGCTCGCCCCCTTAAGGGCCAAGGCCAAACGGTCCTTATCGAAGCTACGCAACAAAGTCTGACAGCTTGCCGGGTCCAGCTTCAAAAGGTCCTCGAAGGTGAACATGAGATTGCGGATTTTCTCAGCGCTGTCGCGGCTGTCTTCTTCAAGCGCGGCAAGGAAGCGGGTTTCGGTCTGACGGTCAAAGTTATTGAAGATATCCGCCATCATCTCGTGGCTGTCGCGCCTGCGAGTGTGTGCAAGGTTGGACATAAATTCTACGCGAAGGGTCTGTTCCACCTTCTCCAGAATTTCCTTCTGAATAGACTCCATCTTCAGCATGCGGTTGATGACTTCTAAAGAGAGTTCTTCAGGGAGGAGCGCCAGCACTTTGGCGGCGTGATCCGATTGGATTTTGGAAAGAACAACAGCAATCGTCTGCGGGTACTCGTTCTTGAGGTAGTTCGCCAAAACGTTCTCCTGAACGTTGGAGAGCTTCTCCCACATATTACGGCCCGCTGGACCGCGAATTTCTTCCATGATGATGGAAACACGATCACCGGGCAAAAATGAATTCAGCAACCGCTCGGTCACATCGACGTTGCCAGTCAAAGCACCCTTAGTAGACAGGCGCTTCAGGAAGTCGATAAACAGCTCCTCAAGCATGCGCGGAGTGACAGGCCCAAGCGAAGCCATAGCCGCAGACACCTGCCGCACTTCGATCTCGTCCAGCCCTTCCCAGATCGGCTGGCCATATTCCTGACCAAGCGCGAGCAAAAGAACAGCAGCACGCTCTGCGCCATCCAGCTCCCGATGCTCAACCTCGGCAGAAACTTCCAGTTCTTTTGGTTCTTCGCTTGTTGCTAGTGCTGTTCCTGCCATTTACGCCGCCTCGTTCAACCAGCTGCGCACAATGTTCACGGCCTCTTTCGGCATCTCGTCAATCATGCCGCCAATCTCTTTAATGGAGTTGGCGTGAATGGCGGCCTCGTTCTTGGCATCCTCAATCCAATCAAACGCGGGAACCACAGGCGTACCATCCTCATTGAAAGTGAGAAGACCAGCAAGGCCACCAGTCGCAGCAGCGCCTTCGGCTCCAGAAACTGCACCAGCTTCTCCGGAAGCAGGAGCGCTAAGCAGCTTCTCTTCCTCTTTGTCTTTTGCAAGAACCTGCCTCATCAGCGGGCGCACAGCAAAGAGCAGCATCAGCAGCGAGACCACAAGCAAAACGCCGAGCTCGGCAAAACGCATGATATCGTACTTGGTAAAGGCAAGAAGATCGTTGGAAGAGGAGACCGCGCCCTCTTGCGGCACATCAACAAAGCGCATGTTGACCACTTCCAGCGTATCACCACGGCGATCATCAAAGCCAACAGCAGTGCGCACCAGCGCTGCGATACGGTCCAGCTCCTGCGGAGAGCGCTCTTGGTAAACCGGCGCGCCTTCCCCATCCGGCACATAGGACCCATCCACCAGTACGGCTATAGAAAGACGCTTAACGCCGCCCGCCTCTTCAATCATCGTAACGGTGCTCTTGGAAATCTCGTAGTTCACGAGTTCCTCGGCAATACTCGCGTTATCGCGATCACCGGTAAAGCCGCCGTCAGCTCCACCAGCATTTGGAAGCTGGTTGGCAACGGTAACCCCGTTATCAGCAGCCTGAGAAGACGAGCTCTCCTCTTTAGACTGGCGCGAGCGGATCACCTGCCCGTCCGGATCAAACAGTTCCTGTGTTTCGGTTTTGCGGTTGTAGTTGATTTCAGCCGCAACACGCACGCGGGCGCGGCCTGCACCGACGACATTGTGCAGAATGTCTTCCACCTGCTGACGCAAGCGGGTTTCCATTGCTAGGCGGCGCTCTTCCATAGAGGAGGAGCCCCAGCCCTGCGCTTCTTCACCAACCCCGCTGGCAAGCAAGGCGCCGCGCTCATCAACCACAGAAACGAAGTTCGGCTCCAAGCCCTCAACGGCGGAAGCAACCAGATGCTGAATTGCACGAATGTGCCCACCATCCAGCGAGCCACGCACTTTAAGGACGATGGAAGCGGTCGGCGGCTCCTGATCGCGCTGGAACAGCTGACGCTGAGGCAAAACAAGATGCACACGCGCAGAAGCTACACGATCAATTGCACGAATGGTGCGGGCGAGTTCACCCTCTAAAGCTCTTAAGTGGTTGATGTTTTGCACAAACGTAGTAGCGCCAAGCGTGTCAGTACGGTCAAAAATCTCGTAGCCAACGCCGCCACCAGTTGGCAGGCCCGCCTGCGCCATCTTCATACGAAGGCCGTGAACATCCTTCTGCGAAACATAGATAGAAGAACCGTCACCGCGAATTTCAAAGGTAGAACCGGTGCTTTCCAGCTCGGCAACAACGCTTGCGCTATCTTCCAGAGAAAGGTCGGTAAATAACGGAACCATCTGCGGCGCCGTTGCACGAAAAATAACAAAGCCGAAGATACCCAGCAGAATAACGGAGATACCCGCCATTGCTGCAAGGCGCGTTGGCCCTATTGCTTTCACGAAGTCATTGATCGCGTTCACTTGCGCCGCCTGCCGTTCCGCTAGAAGTCCCCCTCGCGTTAACAACCGCAACCGACACAAATACGTATTGTTAACTAGGTAAAAACTGCCTAGTAATGGTTAACAGAGTGTTAACGCTTAACAAAGTGTTAAGGAAGGCAGGAGCCGAATTCGCAGATTTCTGCCATTTCGATTCAGCTGGGACTCGCAACCAATCTGTGAAGATTTTGCCTAGCGGACGCAATTTGCGCAAATTACACGCTTATAACCTGCTGAAATTAAAAAAGGTCGGCGCAAGCCGACCCATTTTTAACGCCTGAAACAAATCAGATGTCTTTAGTTTCTATAGTCCTGAACACGAGTTGCGCGCAGTCCGGCAAGGCCGTGCTGTTCGATCGAGTTCTGCCAGGAGAGAAACTCTTCAACTGTTAGCGTGTAGCGGCTGCACGCTTCATCGAGGGAAAGAAGCCCCCCGCGAACTGCTGCAACAACTTCAGCTTTTCGCCTGATAACCCAACGCTTGGTAGACGTTGGTGGCAGGTCTGCGATCGTTAGAGGACTCCCATCGGGGCCAATAACGTATTTTACTCTTGAACGTATATGTTCGGCCATTTCACTCTCACACACATCATGACCAAGTCAGGTGTGACAGTACCCCAAGCCCTTTAAAAATTACCTAAACCGCTCTCAACCTTTCGGTAAGATTCATTACTGAAATCCTTAGTGGATATTAACCACAATTACCCCTGTTTGACGCTGGTTATATTTCCCACTGGAATGGTCAAGCCACCCACATGCAGCATGATCTCGCCGGTGCTGAAATCAACCTCATCGACAGTCCCCGACACGATGGTATCCAGCAGTGAACTGGTGCCAGTTTCATCAACAACGCTCATCTGCACTGAGTACACTCCATCAGGCGCTTTGCCGCCGGAGCTAAGGGTTCCGTCCCATTTATAGGTTCCCTCGCCCTCTGTGATGGACGTTTCGCCCGAGTAGACAACTGCGCCCTGCTCGTTGCGGATCTCGACACTTGCAGTTCCTATCCCGTCAGAAATATAGTTCCACCGGGCTTCGCCATTGGTAAGATTGGCACTGTCGCCATAGGCCGTCACAGTGTTGCCAATGTAGCCAACAAACAGACTCGCACTTTGCGTTTTTAACTGTTCCAGCAAAAGTTCCAAATTGTTGTTAGATGCAATTTGTTGCTCAACCATTGAATATTCTACGAGCTGACTCGTGTATTCCGCAGTGTCCATCGGGTTGAGCGGATCCTGATTCTGCACCTGCGTTGTGAGCAGAGATAGGAACAGATCGTAGCTGTCGCTGATTGTGGAGCTGATACCGGTCGTACTGTTACCGGTGTTCATGCTGGCGATATCGCTAATTGTTGTCATGGTTCTTTCGCCTCACTACACCTAAACCGAAATATCCAGCCCGCCAGCGGCGGATGCTCGCTGGTAAGCCATTACGCCAGCGCTGTTTTCAGTGATGTCTTCATCACCAAAATCAGCGTCCTGACGATTTGCAAGAGCATTGCCCTCGCCCGAATTATCGCGTCCGTTCTGACCACCCTCGCCCTTGAGGGAGAATTGAAGTCCGCCGCTGTCGCTCTTGTAGCCCGCTTCCTGCAGTGCCTTTTCGAGCCCGCGCGCGTCACGCTGCAACGCCTCTAGGGTTTCGGGACGCTCCACCACAAGATGAGCCCGCACATTTCCGTCCTTGGAAAGTTCAAGAGAAACGTCAATACGCCCAAGGTCCGCAGGATCTAGGGAAATCTCAAAGCGCGATGCACCTTTAGCAATTTGTCGGCTTATCTCCGGCCACACCGCATTTGCGACGCCGCGTAGATCACCCGCCTTCACTGGCAGGGACTGAACAGAGGCTTCCAAGCTGGAAACCTGAGAGCCACTGGAAGCGTTGCCACCAAAGCCGGTTTCAAAGAACGCCTCTTCGCCCGCGCCTAAAGCGCTTACGAAATCATCCGCAGTTCCAATCATTTGCGGCACATCTGAGTGTGCTGACTTACTAGCAACTGATGCTGTACCAAGGGCCGCTAACTGCTGAAGATTCTGTTTTTTATCACCACCTGCAGCCGCTGTGCTCACGTTGGCCGGATTTGCTGCCGGGCTCATAAGCGGAAGGAACCCACTTCGCAGCTCTGGCATTGTCGCTGGAACAGCGCCAGATGCACGTTCAGCAACAGGTGCAGCACCCTCATTATATTGTGCGGCTAGAATGCCCTCTTGCGGCACGTTCGGCTGCGCAATGCCACGCTCATTTATAACCGGCTGTGCTGCTAATGGAGATGCGCTCGGCAACCCCGCTTTTACACGCCCATTATCGCCAGTGGGACTTGGCGTCATAGGAGCGTCAATTGCACCATCAGATGCGTGACGAATGCTAACAGGTCTTAGGCCGTCCTGTGCAATTTGAGCAAACGCGCCAACGCGCTCTTTGCCATCAATGCGCATTTCACCAGAAACAACTGGCGGCACGGACGCTTCCACGGACGCGGAGCGGGCAATTTGAGGGGTGGCAGCGCTCTCGGGTTTAGAAGGCGCTTCGCTTGTAGGCGTCGATAGGCCTACACTGATCTGCGGTGCTTCCTGCTTTGCAGCTCCACTAACCTCAACACCCTTCGGGAAAAAAGAAGGTGTTATTTGCGCGACTTGAGCGACCGGCTTTGCGTCAGCGACCGGAACACTCACCTCACTATTAGCTTTAGCATTTGCAACAGCGGGCGCTGATGGAGGACTACCAACGGAACTCATCTGCGAAGGCGCAAACAACGTCGGCTTCTCAGAACCCACGACCTTGCCAGACACTGCGGCTGCCTCTGTCAGCAGTCCATTTATTTCTGGCGAGACATTTGTAGCCTTAGCCGGAAGAGTGCTCTCATTATATATAGGCGCAGCTTGAGGCTCTGGAACGGCCTGAGGATTTGGAGAAGAAGGTGCATTAAACTGAGCTACAGCTTGCACAGCGACACTACCATCACCCTTAGGAGCAGCTGTCTTGGCAGCTACAGGCAGTAGGCTCTCATCACCCTTACTTAAAGCAGCCTCTTTAAAAGGTGCTGCTTCAATTGCGGCCTCACCAACGGGCGGCAAGCCAGAGGCCCCAACTTGAGGAGTAGCAGCGTCACCCGTAGCGCCACTCGCCGCAAGTGAAACTCGCGGAACGCCAGCCGGATCAACATCCCAAAGACCGGAGTAGGAAGCTGGACGAGCGTCTTCCTTCAAAGTCAGAGCAGCAGTCGTAACAGGCTCCACGGAGGTCGCCGCAGGCTTCAACCCAACTGGTTCATTGCCATCACCACTTTCAGCGCTAACGCTCTGACCTGTTGCAACGGGGTGCAGGATTGCAGGAGCCTCAGCCCATTGCCCAAGCGAGGCGGCAGCTTCTGGCAATGCTGCCGCGATACCTTCTACTGGGGCGAATGCTTCGCTAAGTGTGTCATCGAGCTTGGCTTCCTTCTGTGCGGGCCGGCTCGCGCCATCCAAAACGTTGACCAAGGAAACCGCAGAGCCGTCAACATTATGTTTTTGCGGGACTATCGGGCTTGGACCACCTGCAAGAGGCCGATCAACGCGGGCCACCTGCCCACCTGTCGTTTGTACGTCTGCTTTGCCTCCAGCGAAAACAACCGGAGTTGGAGAAATACTCTGCGCTACCGGAGTTATGCTCCCGCCAAGCGCTGGAGATGCTGCGCCAACCGGCTGCTGCGTGTACCCACCGAGCATAGATGCGAAGGAACTGGCCGCCGAGCCGAACAAGGCGGAGTTTGCAACGGGCATATTACCTTGCAGCAAACCACCGGAGTTACCGTTTGTAACACCGGGCACAACACTGCTAGAACCTTGCAAAACGCCAGTAAACATCAAGCCTCTCAGATACGCAAAAACTCGCACCAAATCCAAAACGCGAAATTGGGCTCCCTTTAGAAAGCAAGAGACAAGCCAACCCTGAAAAATAAAATATTATGGAAATTCAACAGGCTAACCAATAGCGCCATACTCGGCACTTGCGCATCAGGTAAACCTTGCCTACTTACGGGCAAATATTGCCGGACCATAGCCAATACTTGAATTGGCCTTTGGGGAAAATTTGAGTATAGTCCGCAAGAATTCGAAGATGCGCAGTGAGCGCTAAGCGCCAACCTCCCTTTCATTGGTAGGGCTTAAGCGCCGGAAACGATCCGGCCGCGCTGTTAACTCGCCTGCGCTTTGTTAAACGAGGTTACTTGGAAATGTTGAACAGCCTTGGCTTGCCAGGTCGTCCGGAAGATACACGCGTCGTCGTTGCTATGTCCGGCGGCGTGGATTCCTCTGTTGTGGCCGGCCTGATGAAACGCGAAGGCTATGATGTTGTTGGCGTAACGCTGCAGCTTTACGATCATGGCGAGGCGATCCAGCGTAAAGGCGCGTGCTGCGCCGGACAGGATATTCATGATGCCCGCCGCGTGGCTGAACGCCTTGGCATCCCTCATTACGTGTTGGATTATGAGTCCCGCTTCCGTGAACAGGTAATCGAGCGTTTCGCAGACAGTTACATCAACGGTGAAACGCCAATTCCGTGTGTAACCTGCAATCAGACTGTGAAGTTCAAAGACCTTCTGGAAACCGCAAAGGATCTGGGCGCTGATGTTCTGGCGACCGGGCACTACGTGCGTGACAAGCTGGTTGGCAATCGCCGCGCTATGTTCCGTCCTGTCGATCTGGACCGCGACCAGTCTTACTTCCTGTTTGCCACAACACCTGAGCAGATGGATTTCATCCGCTTCCCTCTTGGGGGCATGACCAAACCGGAAGTGCGCGATCTTGCTCGCGAGTTCGGACTTGAGATTGCAGACAAGCACGACAGTCAGGATATCTGCTTCGTACCTCAGGGCCGATATACAGACGTGATTACAAAGCTGCGTCCACATGCGGCTGATCCGGGTGATATCGTTCACGTTGATGGCCGCATTCTGGGCAAGCACGAGGGCATTATTCACTACACCATCGGCCAGCGCCGCGGTCTTGGCGTTTCCACTGGCGAGCCGCTTTACGTGGTTCAGCTGGATGCGGACGGCCGCCGCGTAATCGTTGGTCCGCAGGAGGCACTGGCAACCCACCAGCTGCAACTGCGTGAGGTAAACTGGATCGGTCAGGGCAATCTGGAAGATATTCCGGAAGAAGGCTTGGAAGTCTTTGCAAAAGTACGCTCTACCCGTCCGCCAACACCCGGCCGCATTAAGTTCGTAGATGGTGAAGTCACCATGGAGCTCCATGCTGGTGAAATGGGCGTTGCTCCGGGTCAGGCCTGCGTGTTCTTTGATGATGATAGTCAGGATGCCCGCGTTCTGGGTGGTGGCTGGATCCACCGTGCAATTCGTGAAGAAAGCACCGAAACCGCGTTACACAAGCTTACCGGCAAAGCGTGGACAGCTGCAGGCTACTCCACCCGCTAAGCTTCCAAAATAGGTAGTTACAAACCGGAGCATGAAACACTGCTCCGGTTTTTTATTGCGTATGGGCATAAAAGACGGACTGCCACAGACATAGCTGGCAAGCTCAGCACCGGACATGCGAAGATTATAAAGCACCTCCCTACTCACCAAGTGGCTTGTAATCCGCCAATTAAAGCCCTTTTAAAGCCAGTTGTTACCTCAGGTAGACTTGCAGACCCACACATCTCTAGATAGGTTCTTTTCCTAGGGAACACCTTATTTTTTCACAGAGAAACCAGTTTCCACAAAGTTGAAAAAACACCGCTTGACGGAAACTGCTAACAACCTTATACACCCCTTCACAGCGCAAGACGCTGTACCGGATGGCGGGGTAGCTCAGTTGGTTAGAGCAGCGGAATCATAATCCGCGTGTCGGGGGTTCAAGTCCCTCCCTCGCTACCATCCTCCTCCCTGAAAGAGAATATCTCTTTGTTTTACTTCCGCTAGGAAGCAGGGAACGCAAAATTTGTGGCGGGGTAGCTCAGTTGGTTAGAGCAGCGGAATCATAATCCGCGTGTCGGGGGTTCAAGTCCCTCCCTCGCTACCACTTCTCCTAAGAATTCCCAAATCACTAAAAATCTATATCAGATGCCTATTTTGGCGTTTGTGCCGTTCTGTGCTTTGTCTATTTATGCCTATCAAAAAAGGCCAGGGACAATTCCCCGGCCTTTGATAGCTTCACATTTTCAAAAACTTAGCGAACTTTAGAATAGTCAGCAGCAAGCATTAAGCTGTACTTTTCTGCGGATGTTATCGGCTAAAGCGTTCCCTTCAGCACAACAACCTTAGCCGATACAGCTTCGCTTTTTGAACCTACATTTTCGCAACGAGGTTCAAGAATACGCCGGAATTTGTGTAGTTGAGATCGGTAAGATCTTCGGAAACATTGCCCCACTCATAACCAACACCAACCTTCACGTGTTCCCCGATATGCCGGTAAACACCGAGTAGCGCTCCCGTTGAAAACGTATCGGTTTCCTCGCCGTACATCAGTCGTCCTTCGACCATCGCGTCCCAATTTTTCACCACATGCCAGTCAAGCCGTGCAATGCCCAGGTGCGCTGTAGAAGCTTGGAAGTCGGTAGTGCCGCGTTCGGCCACTTCAGAGCGCCGATATCCGTATTTAGCACCCAGAGTCAAAGACTTGCTTAGGTCATAGTCCAGATCAACGGACAGAACATGGCTTCGCTGAGCATCCCCTCCCTTGTCCCCATGAACGGTAACCTGATCAGCTCCCGGCAGGTCATAGAGGTAGCTGTACTTAAACAGCATGTTCAGGCGCTCATGCTCAATCGGACGATAGGCATAACCAAGGCTCGCCTCTATGTACTCACCATCCCTGAAGCTATCGCCGGAGTTTTCTGAAAGAAGCGCATCGAAACTACCCAGAAGGCGGGCATTTTCATTGCGTTTATATTCAAAGCCTGCAGTTGCTGCCCACGTATCTGCATCCTGATTTGCACCATCTCCGGTTTCGGAACGGTACTCAACCCGAGAACGTGCTTTGAGAACATCAGCATCATTATAGACCACGCCAAGAGAGTAAGCGTTGCGATCCAAGTCGCCGTTATGTTTGTCTCTTACAACTCCGCTTTCCAACGCACCGCTAAAGCTCCACTTCTCAACCGGAGAGTAAGTGATGCCGTATGCACGGGTTTGAGAATGATGGTCTCCATAAAGGTCGAAAGCGTTTTCAGCATAGGAGGTTAGTTGGTCAGAGTGACGATAGCGGCTACCGACTACGACCTTGCCCATATCATCACCGACGAGATTGTAACCGCTTAGGGTACGTGTAGGATCAAGGCTGTAACCGAAGTAAACTTCACGATCTGCGCCTTGGGTATACGTTGCAGTTGCTGCCGCGCCTACGCCGTCAGTGCCATCAGAAACCTCACCGGAAAGAACCAGCTTTTCACTAACGCGCACTTCAGCGCCAATACCATAGCGGTCATCACGGCTCAGACCACCTGTCTTTTGCGCGGTAACCTGCCCAAAAAGCCAAGCCTTAGCGTCGTCACTCAGCTCATAGGTAAGCCGCGCACTGACATCAGATCGGGTTCCGGTGTCCTCAGGCTTGCCATCTTCAAGTTGGTCCAGATAGTTGTAGGCTCCTTCAACCCGCCAACTCTTGTCGATATCGAAGGCTACAGCAACTTCTGCGGAATTCTTATGGTTTCCAAGATCACTTTCAAAGTGCTCGCCAGATAGGCCCAGCTCAAGGCGGTCACTCACTTCAATGCGGGTACGCCCACCAATGAGAAACTGATCTTCCTCCACACTCTGGTTCAAAGTGGCAAAACCACCCTCGATCCGCTCCATATAGAATTCTGCAAATCCGTCTTTTGGTAGGTCAAGCTCACCAAAATCTACATGGCTATCAACGCTGTATGCACGAGCCTCCCGCCCTAAACTGCCGGCTTCATCTGTAAGGGTTAGGCCGCCGTCTGACGACACAGTACGCCCGAAACCCGGACCATCTGTCTGCGCGATTTCAGCTTGCAGGAAGCTGTTTTGCCCCATCTGAAACCGGAGGTCGGCACCCAGCATCTTCTGATCGGCCAGTCCGGTGGTTTCCTTCATGGCTGTGGCGCCTAAGCGCATGTGATCATTCACCCACGCCTCGGCACGCCCGCCAAATGAGTACCCATCTACATCCCCCGCTAAAGGAGTGTACTCGTACTGAACCACCAGATTAACATCGTAAGCGCCGCTGGTTCCTGAGGCTAAGCCACCATCAGAGGACGATGAATTCAATGGCTGGGCAAGCTTGATAACACCTTGCATATAGTCCAGCTCATAATCAGAGCCAGCAGCCAAGTTACGTGTCGCGATAACCCTGCCTGTATCCGGGTCAATCGTTTGAACCGAAACACTTTCCGAGCCACCGTTGATATCCTGTCTGGAAAGGAAATAGAGCGAACCGCCCGTACCTCTTAGGATATCGGTTTGAGGAAGGGTTCCCGGCTGCGCGCCGTAGACAACGCCGCTAAGGCGAGCATCGCCACTGGCGGTCGTCGCAGCTGTCGCGCTTCGCACTTCGCCGCCATATAACTTGCGGGTATTGTTCAGCAGCTCACTGCCTTCAACCTCTGCGGTGAAGTCTCCCCAAGTTGCTTGGGTCTGCCCTCTTTGGGCACGCAGATAAACGCGGCCAGAACTTGGGGTATCATCGTAGCTGCTGCTATCGTCCCCATAGGTTGGATATAGGTCATCCTGATCAAGACGAGCGATCACGGCACGAGGATCTTTATCATCAAGACGGGTAAGAATATCCTCAATATCACCCTCACCAGTATCGGCAGACGAGGTGATAGACCAACCGTTTTTTGTTATGCCGGAAACATAGTAAGCCAAACGGCCTTCGGCATAATTCTTTTCGAAATACGGGTCAGCGGACCTTTCTGTATCTTCCAGATGCCGCCCTACTGTAACATCGGCAATGGCAACGTAATGCCAATCAGATTCAGGAACCTCTACTTCCTTGATTAAGGAGCGTTCCTTGCCGTTGGATGTGTATTCAACATCGACGCTGTGAGAACCCGCGGGAATGTTTCTGCTGATAACAAATTCACCAGAAGCGGTAACAGGCACCGCCTCCCCCATCACGGTGACGTCTTGCTGCGGATCGACCTGACCTGAAACAACTACAACGCCGCCGATCACCGGAATAGCTCTTCTGCGTGTCCGGTCCTCACCCTCACCTGCTGCAACAATCTCGCCGCCAGTCGTCTCGTGACTCTCAAAAGCCGCAGTAGTTCTATCTAGCGGCAGAGCAAAGGTTTCATCATAGCGGCCGGAAGCATCATAAACCCGCAAAGCATAGGCGTAGTTTTTGCCTCCATCCACTGGCATAACCCACTGCGCTTCACCATTTGGCGCAACTGGCAGAACATCCAGAGTTTTTGGATAGCTACCAGAGAGGTCAATCACCCGCACCTCAGCCTTATCGATGTACGCGGGGTAGTTAGATGACGCCCGAAATGTAAGCGTCTCGCCTGCCTGATAGGCGCTTCTCAAATCACTGGTAGAAACATTCAATATCCGTGTCGGCTTCAGACCGTCATAGCGGATATCTATGCGAGCCGTGTCCGGTAACCCGCTGCCACGTTCGCCCAGTGATTGGCTGGACACAGCCTCCGATAGAGGCGCAGCGTCTAGCGATATAGCAAACCCTTTTCCATCGAGGCTTTGCGCTGCTGCATTTTGTAGAGGAACACCAACAACTGCGGTAATCGCAACTGCAGAGACGGAAAGGCAGAGTAAGGATGCCCTTTTCGATACATGCTGTTTTTTCATGACAGATACCGCAATCAATTGAAGTGAATAATGTTTTTGTCGAAGGTCAGCTCATCCTGCGGTCGCTCGGACCACTGATCGCGAATGCGCAGTTCAACCTGTTTCATCTTCTTGAAAGCGGCTTGGCGTGTAGGCCGCGAAGCTTTTTCAGGAAGATGGAAAACGAGGTTCAGGTGAACTGGCTCACTGTTGATCTGCAGGACAAGATTATCGAGCGCTTCTTCGAACTCTGGCTTCAGGAAGCCATCATTGAAGCCACTTTCACTCAAGTCGATGCGCACCACCCGAGGCAGAGTTGCGCCGAAGTTCAACTCTGTCATCTTGCCCGGAGTTAGGCGCACCACACGCGGGTTTTCTGTCGTGAGACGATAGCCTGCTGGCAAGGAGCGATGATCCAGCTTGAGAATAAAGTTGGAACCACGGTCCTTCGGAAGCATTGCGCAAGGCACATGGAAGCGTCCGTATTCGTCTGTCGTGATGATTGTTCCATCAACACCCGTTACACGGGCCGACGGAATACCGTTCTCAACCACACCATTTTCCGGCTTATTCTGATAGCCATCGCGGTTGAGATCGTTGAACACCTTGCCGTAGACATCGCCGCAGTCAAATACTGGCTCCGGAATAATCGTAACCGTGGCAGAGGCTTCAGGTGCCAGAAGTTGACCGGTTACGCTGTCTCGCAAACGCGCTCGGTTGACGTGATCTCCCACATCCGCTGAAACCAAAATCCTTGCTGAAAGCTTGGCGGTAATGGTTGCAAATGGCGAGATGTAGAGGTCTGGCAGTTTTACGGTATTACCGATCACCTCTACCGAAGTCGGCGCTCCATCGACACTGGCTGTATCAACGACATAAACGAAGTCTGCAGGCAGAATATCCAGCAGGTTCATCGGCCCCATTGTTCGGGCATAGTCGTTGGTGATCGTGATCGTGTATGGAACAACAGTTCCGCGCTCCACGACTTGTCTAGAGGTCGTTTTGGTGAGGCGTAGTGCCTGCTGGATCATCAACGGCTCAAGAGGATAAACGGTTGGATCATCGACCACATTGCCGTCTGTATCATCGCCGTCATCAGAAAGGTCACTGATCGGCTCTGGAGTTCCCGGGACGCCTGCCGGATATACCGGCAAACCAGAGGCCTCTACCTGATTGGAGAGCCCGCCTCCATCAACCGCCTCAACAGTCAGAACAAATCGCGCTTCGTAGTTCGCAATCTCTCCCGGCAGAAGATCTCCTTCCAAAGATCCAGTATCGGCAGATACGAAGGTAGGGCCGCTATCGAGCGTAATTGGAGTTGCAGTATCAAGGGTCAGGAATGTATCGGCCAACGAAACGCCGGACAGAGTTGTGTTACCGGTGTTTTGAACCGCGATTGTGTAGGTGATGGTATCGCCAACACCGTCAAGGCCATCCCCCTCGTCGGAGAACATCTGCGTCTTAGTTGCTTCAATACCGTCGATAGCACCCTGAACCACTGTCTCGGTCGCGGTATCACAAGCTGTCGGGTTATCACGGCGACAAATCTTGTAGGTCACCTGATATTCGCCCGACGGATTACCCGGAGCCAGTGTAATCAGCGCTGTGTTGGTATCCAGAGTGAGTTCTGGATCACTCGCTTCCACGGTAAGAATGACATCAGCCAGAGTGGCAGGCAGCGTTCCGAACCGGTCAGATGCCAGCATTGACGTTGTCGTTCCACCATCCGTCGTAAACGGAGGGAATACCTCTGCTACCGCCTCAATAAACACGATAGTGGTTACAACTCGGTCACTGTCATTAACGAGCAGCGGACTGCCGCCTCCATCGACACCATATTGACCAGAAACGCTCGCGTTGTTCTCGACATCCTCGCGAACAATATCTGCCGCTACAAGATTATAGGTCGCGGTGTAGGTGGATGTGTCAGTCGCACCTGGCGCAAGGCTCGCAATCGGCCCGCCGCTAAGGTTCACGCCAGCTAAGGCATCTGTAAGCGTCACGTTTGTGAGCGTCACAGTACCAGTGTTGGTCACCGCAAAGCTGTAGGAAATCATCTCCCCAACCTTGCCAATATCCTTGGAAAGAGCAGAGGTATCTGCGGTTTTAACAAGATCAATCGACGGAGCAATAGCGAGAGGAACAACCGTTGGGTCATCATTCGTCACAGTCGTACCGGACGTATCTGTAACCGTTCCACCAACGCGCGCCGTTCCTGTGACAGTGGCCGTGTTCTCGACCTTGGCGTTGTCGAGGTCGGACTGCTTGAGAATGTAGGTCGCCGTAAACGTGGAAGTATCCGTTTCACCCGGCGCCAGTGCCGCAAGCGGTCCCCCGCTTAACGCGATATCTGGCAAGGCATCGGTGATAAATACGTTTGAAAGATTGATATTACCGGTGTTGGTGACCGTGAAGCTGTAGGAAATCTGATCTCCCACCTGCGCCGGATTATTCACCAAAGATGCATCAGCAGTCTTGATAAGCGCAATCGAACGATCTTGAGCAAGAGCAGCAGACGTTATGGTGTCGTTATCTGTTGCTGTGCCCGATACATCCGAAACAACCGCAGCAAATGGATCGGTACCGGAGACAGTCGCAGTGTTTTCAACGTAGCCAGTATCGATATCGTCCTGTGTAACCGCGTAGGTACCGCTGTAGGCGACTCTATCTGTTTGCCCGGGAGCCAATAAAGGAATCGGTAAACCGCCGAGATTCAAACCATCCATCAAATCTACGAGTTCGACGGCCGACAGATTAAGGTTGCCCGTGTTGGTGATTGCGTAGTTGTAGGTGATGATTTCACCCGGCTGCACCGGATTAGACAATGCAGAGGTATCAGCGGTTTTTACCAGACGTACTTGAGGATCATAGGTAGGTGAGAAAACTGTCGGGTCGTTTTCTCCGGCATCTTCCGCAAATCCGTTTCCATTAGGGTCTGGGTTAGAGCCGTCGTCACTCAAGTCCTCCAGTAAGGAGTAGTTGGCATCGATCTGACCGGTATAGTTACCCTGAGCAGTTACACGTGACTGCGTCTGGAAGGTGAAGTTATGGGGCAGGGATACAGGTGCCGAAGGCTTCACCGGCATCACTTTAACCTGAACAGAGATTGTACAGGAGCTGTTTGCCGCTAACGTGCCACTGCTAATCAGAGAGCTAACGGTATCTCCGTTAAAGCTTGCATTAAGTCCGTTACAGGTTCCGCTTGGCGCAGACACAATCGAATAAGTGCCCTCTGTCACCGATGCAGGCAAAGAAACGAAACTACCCAAGCTTGGCGCTGCGCCGCTCAAAGTCTCGGTTACTTCAACATTCATAAGAGGGTCGGGAGAAAAGTTCTCGACGACATAGGAGAATGTCGCAGTAAACGAACCGTCCGCGTTGATTGTTGGGGCAGCAGAAACGCGCTGCGCCAAACCAACACGGGCCTGAGGAATTACAGAGAAGTCATAGGCGGTGGCATCTATTTTCTTAGCCAGACCAATCGTATTGACCTCGGTCGGAGATACTTGTGTGCCCCCCGATGTTCCTACAAAGCTGGAACCATCAAGCAGATAGCCTTCCGTGGTGGAGCCTCGGGTAATTGCATAGGTACCACTTTGCAGACCGTCAAACGTGTACGTGCCGTCTGCTGCAGTTGTGGTAGTCATATTGACCACGACGCCATCATAGGCAGTACCGGTAAGCGTCAACTCAAGCCCTTCAACGCCTGTGTCTACCGCCTCCTGAAGACCATTGTTGTTGAAGTCGTAATAGACTTGTCCTGAAATGCTGGAATCGACAACATCAACCGGACCAGAGCCATTGTTATTACCCTCGTTCATGTCACGAGAGCTGGTAATGATTTGGGCGGTATTGGTGAGCGTAACAGGGTAGGAAGCAGCACTAGTCACATTCACAGGAACTGTGATCGTGGCCTGACCACCACTTGATAGCGTTCCGAGCGTACATGAGAACGAGCGGTTATTTGCTGCATTCGTACAAGTGCTTTGAGAGATCGTGCCAGTAACAACCGCCACAGTAGGGGTTCCGGTCAAAACCATCCCCGTCGGCAAGCTATCAGTTACCTCAACGTCGTCAGCTTCACGCAGGTCCGCACCGGTGTTGTTGCGAACTGTAATCGTGTAGTTAAACGCTTCACGAAGTTCTACTTCAGACTTGTCAACGACCTTGCTAACCAGTTCAACGTCTGCACGGGTTCGAACCGTAGTATGCTCATCCTCGGTATTGTTAAGCGGCTGACTATCTGCCCCTTCACCAATGGCGACCGAACTCAAAGAGGCGTTGGTCTGAGCGGAACCCTTTTCGATTGCGCGGGCGGTGATGATAATCACCTGCTCCTGACCGGCATCAATGCGAGGGAAAGTACAGCTCAGCGTACCGCCGACAGAACCAATTGCAGGAACAGTTCCACAAGTACCACCAGCGGCCACATGAGACTGGTAGGTCAACAGTGCTGTTGGCATCGCATAGTTGACGGTGACGTTCTCGGCAAAAGACGGGCCGAGGTTGCGGGCTGTAACCGTGTAGTTCATGTCCGAACCGATATCGATCGGGTCAACATCATCGATATTGTTGATCAAAATATCGAAGGCCGGAGACGCAACATTCACATTCAATGCTGCTGAATTATTCGTAGCATCCAGCTCTGGGGTTGTTGTCGTAACACTTGCGGAAGCTGCCATTACACCGCCGCGCAAACTTTCCAGTGGCTTAACCAGAATGTTTACGCGCTTGGATCCACCCGTGGCCACCTCACCCAGATCACAAACAATCTGGTTGTTTGCAGCAGAGATAACAGCACCAGCTACAGGCACCGTTGTACAGGTTCCAGAGCTTGGAGATGCAGATACGAATACGACATCGCTCGGTAGCGTTGTTGTTACAATCGTATTCTGCGCATAGCTCAAATAGCGCGCATTGCTCGGGTTTTGAGCAGTAACTGTGTACGCGAGGTTCTGGCCCGCAATCGCTGGGTCGCGGCTAGCAGACAGAGAAACCGTAACATCGGTGCGCTTAACAACATTGTAGTTTGCAGTTGAAGAGCCATTGTTGAGATCAGGGTCGCCGACCCCAAGGGAAATGATGTTGGCTGTGTTGCTCAAAGCAACGCCATCGCTCACTCCGGCACCCGGACGTGTATTGACCGTAATAATCGGACAATCAGTCCCTGCCGTACATACCGGCAGGCTATCAATGTTACAAACAAGCCCCTGACTACGGCCATTGGGCGTTACAGTACAGGTAAAAGTGCTGGTAGCGGCCGCATTTTTACTGACCGAATAACCAATGAAACCAGCATCCGTTGGACCAGTCAAACCATTGAGAAGGTCCGTAAGGTTATCCGTCACCCGTACATCGCTCGATGTATCGGGACCGGCGTTGATCACTTCGATATTAAAGGTTTGGCTATCACCAATAATGACGGGATTGCTGACCGCAGTTTTGGAGATAGTTACGTCAGCAGAGGCTGGGACATCGAAAATCTCAAAACCGTAAGAGGCAGTTCCACCACCGTCAGGCCAACGCGTTGCAACAACATCGCCTTGGTTTACTCGAACGCCCGGACTAACAGCACGTGTCTCCAGAACCAAAGCCGGTGTAGTATCGCCCGGAGCAAGGAACTCGTTCGCGCCTTCGTCATAGTTTCGCGTACAAACAACAGGCGCGGGGCCGACAATTGGCGCCGCCGGACATGTCCAACCCGCACCGGAATAGCCTGTATACGTCAGCCCATCAGGAAGAGAGTCTGTGAGGGTTACTTCCCCAAAAAGCCGCGTGTTCCCGTTATTTGTGAAGTCTAATGAGAAGTTGTAGTCGTTGCCAACGACCATCAATGCTGGGTTAGGACCACTTTTGCTAAGGCCAAGGGTTACAATAGGAACCTCTGTAGTTCTCAGCGCGTCCGTATCTGTGTTGTTTGAAAGGTCTGGGTCAGTTGGACTGGTGGAAGTAATCGCAACAGAGTTTTGAACATCGGTGCCTGCTGCATTTACGCTCACATCTACAACGACAGAACCCAGTGATACCGCCTCGCCCGCAGTCAATGCATTTGACGGCCGACTGCATGAAATGACTTGACCAGCAACGTTACAGGTCCAGTCACCACTTATGCTTCGGGTATTTGTGATCGTGTACTCGGGAGCAATGGTCGTGCTGAACGATAGGCCTTGAGGCACATCACCTGTAAAGCCTGCGTTGATTGTCACATTTTCCGTATCACCAACAAGTGCCAAGTTACCCGCAGAGTTGGACATAGACACATAGACATCGCTGCCCGCAGTCACACTTGTGAGCTGACTGGCAGTGTTGTTGGAAGCAACGCTATCAACGGTGGATGTAACACCAACGGTACCGGCCACAGTAAAGTCTGCAGAAGGGCCACTTGGCAAAGTGACCTTCCCAGTCACGTTCACTTGCGTATTTGCCCCTGAAACAACCGAACCACTAACAGGACAGCGGTAACCACCAGAACCATTGGATCCGCAACTTGTAACTCTAAAGCCAGTGATCGCCGGAATATCGATATAGGCACCGGACAACGTATCCGGTCCATTGTTCGTGACCGTGAAGCTATAAGAAACGACAGAACCCGACGCTGCTGTTGCAGGGCCGGTCACACTAAGAGCAACATCGGTATCACCCGGTGGCGGTGGCACATCAGGAATGCCCGGGCCCGGTGTAATAGTTGTCGTCTCAGCTACGCTGTTATTGACCGGATTGGTGTCATTGGTGTCAGGAATGCGAGCCTTAAGCTCGATTACGCCCTCGGCCTTCGTTCGCAAGATCACCGCGAAAGAAACAGTTCCATCGATATCTAGCGCTGGAACTGTACATGTAACAGTGCTTGGACCATCAACGGGAAGAGCCTGATCACAGGTGAGCGTCGTTACTTCGCTCAGCAACGTATTATCCGGAACATCGATGATCAGGGATGTCGCGGGAGACGCGAGCGGGTTCAACTCATCAGCAGAGTTGGTGATGGTAACCGCGTAAGAGACGTAGTCGCCAGATGCAGATGGATCGCCACCAGCATCGGATACATCCAGCACCCAATCGTACTGGGATGCGTACCCGACAACGGGAGCGCCCAGCAAACCCGCCGACAACGTAAACCCAACTAAGAGCTTTCGAGCAAGACCTCTCCAACGACACTCAGACGTAATTGCCCGAGAAGAAAAACCGCTGGATTTGCCCGCACCAAACGCGCCCATGCCACCCCCTAGAGACGACAGGACCTAAACACTCCCGATAATTTTTGTCTTGAAGGCAGAACGCGATACTTGGCGCCTAATCAAGAAGACAGAACAACTGCTTTCTAACTAAACAGGGTAGGAAGATGAAAAGATCGCTGCCAGTTCCACTTTTTGAAAATTGATAAAAATAACAAAAACTACCTATCAATTTTTAATGTTAGTTAAAATACATAGTTAACGGAAAGGCGGGGATACTAACCTTCTGTTAATACTTACCTTTTCAGCATGAAAGTAGTGATTGATTAACTTCTACCCTGCGGGTTTGCGACCTTTTACAACCGAAGGCACAACAAAAAGCGCACAATATGCGCCTCTGGGACCTAATTTGATGAGCAAAGAAATTTGTTTGCCTCGACTAATTGTCAAGAAACAGTAAGGGGCCGCCCGAAACTAGGACAGGCCCTTAACCACCCTCTTTCCCTAGGGGTAAATGGCATTTACCAATTACTGCTCGGTCACAGTTACGTTGCGGGCATCAATGCCGTTTTCAATGTTGGAGCCTGAAACAGTAAGCGTTCCCTTAGCACCGCCTGTTTGGGAGGCCCGAATTCCGGCTTCTCCGTTATCAGCCGTTTCCGTATCACTGACTTGGATTGAGAAGGTTCCATCCCCTTCATGGTCGTACCGAGCGCCATATCTGCCGTTGCTCTGAGCTGTCACGTCCTGAACAAGAGCAAAAAGATCACCTGCACCTGACTCTTGTGCGCGGATGCCGTCGTCTTTGTTGTTGTTTACCGTTGAGCGAACAACGTTGATGGCAAGGCTACCATCATCTTCCTCGCCAACATCAACCCCTTCATCAAGATTGGAAAGTACGTCGGCTCCGTTCATATGAAGGGTAAGGTTCCCCTCTCCCGCTTCATCGATATCAATGCCGTCATCCAAGTCGATTGAGATTTCATAGGACTTGATAGAGCCAGACGGATAGGTCTCTACTTTCTTTTCGAAGCAGTCATCATCAGGCGAGCCGGTAATATCGGCTGGCACATCGGCATCAGTCGCCTTGCCGTCGTCAAATGTTGCAATCAGTTTTTGCGGCATGTACGTCTGCAGAACGACAGGATCGCAGTAGCCTCCATTGTCTACAAATTGGTTGCCAACAACACTGGCAAGCACGCTGCCAGCTCCACCTTCATCAAGCTCTACGCCATCAGCGCCGACATCTCGAAACGACGAGCCGTGAGAGATAAAGTAGATGCCGCCATCTCCCCTCTCATCAATACGAATTCCATCTGCATCAAACGCACCGTTCCCGACATCGGCAACAACTACGCCATTTGCTTGAACCGCGATGGACGCACTGGCACCATCGCCCCCACCACCGCTACCGCCGCCGCACGCGTCGGCAAGGTCACAATCTGACACATGGATACCGTGATAGGCTACGCCCGTGACTGTCACTCTATCCAGTCTCAGGAAAAGCGTGCCGGTTTGGTCGTCCCGCACATCAATGAAGATGCCTTTGCCGCCTGACCCGTCAGCATCGCCGCGCTTCATTACAGAGAAGCCACCCGGCCCTACAAACCGAAGGTCTGAAGCGGTGAGATCCGCTCCGGAAGTAAGTGCCAACAAAGTTACGTTCTCTTTGCTATGGATTGTCTGACCGCTGCCATAAAGAACCAGCGGCACCTCACCTGTGTAAGTAAGCGTGCTTCCAATTTCGATTACATCGTTGGTTACAACGTAAATCGGCCGCGCTTTGCTGCTTTCAGAGGCAATAGCCAGCGCCTCACGAAGAGATCCCGGACCGTCATCCGCACCGGTTGTTACTGTCAGGGGCAGCTCTGAGGCTGCTACGCCTGTTGCAAGCGATAGCCCGCAAACAACAGAGGCCAACAAATTCAAACGAAGACAAGGAACACTGGGGAAGCGCATTCTACCGATCCTTTGCTCTTATTTATTGGGCGAAGCATCTGGCAACAGTTCTCTAACAAAACCCATGCACCGCCAGTATCTAGACTATCGATAGACAGGAAGAATGGAAAGAAACTCTAAAATCGCTAGGAAACGACTGAGTTAAGAGGATACGCGGTTAACGCATTACCTAAACGGGATCGACAAAAGTTTTGTCTGACATGGCAAGCGGGAACAAGCGTCTTGAACGGACATTTCGTAGGCCGCCCTAATAGGACATCACCCTATTTTGCGCCATGCTTCCGCCACCAAACGAACATATCAACAGGCGAAATGGCCCTACCAAATGCATCTCCAATATATCAGAGAATTGTTCGCAATAGCGACAGATCAACTTACAGCAGCTCTAGAAACGCCAAAATCTATACTCGCAATATTCCGAGGTTATCGTAAACGTGATCTTGGCGAGAATTCTCTAAACCCTCATAAAACTGGCAGTTTCTCCCAATTTCGCTTTACTATGTCCAATTGCATTACACTGGGACATATTGCCTTCCTCGAAATTACCGAAAGGGAAGGCTCTCATGGCAAAACATGAGAAAACCAAAAGTAAACCGACCAAAATTACGTAGTAGTACTGTTAATAAAGTTACGGGTAACGCAACGAACAGCAATATTTTTGCGTTTCGGCACCCAATATACGCAATATTTCTATTCATGAAAAATTTATAATTCTGATAGCTTCCCGGCTTAGAGGCGAAGCCGATCTTCTGTGGTTTTGGTTGAATAGATTTGGTTCGCTCACTCCCTCGTCTTTGCAGGAACAAAAGCGGACATGGGAGGGGTGTGCCCGGGATGCGCTGTGCCATTGGCAACATGTCCCGATCCATTCAGTTCCAAAGGTGCTGATGAGCAGGCTGCTTCGTGTTTTGGATGAAGCTTGGATTGTAGCGTGAGTGAACTGTTAGAAGCCCGCAACCTAAATGTACGTTTCAACACTATGTTTGGCGTCAAACACGTGCTGAAAGACATCAACATTGGCATGGCTCATAACGAGATTCTAGCCATCGTTGGGGAATCCGGCTCGGGCAAGTCGGTCTTCAGCAAGTCGATTATGGGATTGCTCGGGGAACGTGGCACGACAGATGGTTCCATCTGGCTGCATAAAGGAAAGACTTCCAAGTCTGGAGAGAGCACCGGCTCTATCGACCTAGCAGGCATGAAGCAGACCGAACTGGAAGAAATCCGTGGTGACCAGATCTCCATGATCTTCCAGGACCCGATGACCTCTCTTAACCCGGTGATGACCGTTGGCAAGCAGATCGCTGAAGCCATTCGCATTCACCAGAACAAATCCATGAAGGAGTCGCTTGAAGAAGCTGGACGCCTTTTGGACCTTGTTCGCGTTCCAAGTGGTCGCAAAATTCTCGGCGTTTATCCGCACCAGCTTTCTGGCGGCATGCGTCAGCGCGTCATGATCGCGATGGCCCTTGCATGTAAGCCAAAGCTGCTGATCGCAGACGAACCAACCACAGCACTGGACGTAACCATTCAGGCCCAGATTCTTGCGCTTATTAAAGAGCTGCAGAAAGAACTGGACATGGGCGTGATCTTCATCACCCACGACATGGGCGTTGTTTACGAAATCGCAGACCGCGTTGCTGTTATGTACAAAGGCGAAGTGGTCGAGTCCGGCACTCTGGAACAGATCTTCACCGCGCCTCAGCACGCTTATACTCGCGCCCTGCTCGCTGCAGCTCCAAAGCTTGGCGAAATGACCGGTAGCGACCTGCCACGCTCCTTCCCTGTTTTGACTATGGAAGAAGAGCTCGCTGGCAAGGGCGGCAACGTTGCACAGATTGACGGCCACGCCGTTGACTATAACGAAGACCCGCTTCTGACTGTTCGCAACCTTCAGGTTATCTTCCCGCGTCGTCATAACTTCTTTGGTCAGGTAACCCACCAGATCCACGCTGTATCCGACGTCTCCTTCGACCTCCACAAAGGCGAAACCCTCGGCATCGTGGGCGAGTCCGGTTCTGGTAAGTCCACCATCGGTAACGCGATCCTTGGCTTGCTGGGCGAAGCAGAAGGTGATGTTCGCTATGGTGAAATCGACCTGCTGAACCCGACCCCTGAGCAGCGTGAACTGGTTCGCAAGGATATCTCCTTCATCTTCCAGGATCCTCTGGCATCCTTGAACCCGCGCATGACCATTGGCGCCGCAGTTGAAGAGCCGCTGATCATCCATTGCCCTGACATGAGCGCAGCGGATCGTCAAAAGCGTGCAAAAGAACTGCTCCAGCAGGTAGGCATTGCGCCAGACCTTTACCGTCACTACCCGCACGAATTCTCCGGCGGCATGCTGCAGCGCGTAAACATCGCGCGTGCGCTGACCACCAATCCGAAGATCATCGTAGCGGACGAGTCCGTTTCCGCTCTCGACGTGTCGGTACAGGCAACCGTTCTTAACCTGATGATGGAACTTCAGCGCAATCTGGGTGTTTCCTTCATCTTCATTTCCCACGACATGGCGGTTATCGAACGCGTTTGCCATCGCGTTGCAGTTATGACCAAGGGCCAGCTCGTGGAAGTTGGCCACCGTCGTGACATCTTCGAGAACACGCAGCACAGCTACACCCGTAAGCTGCTTGCCGCGATCCCGCAGATCGACTTCTCGACCCGCCAGCAGAAAACATTCGAACTGATCAACGATGAAGTGCCGGATCCTGTCTTCCCAGTAGGTGAAGCGCCGACACCAATTCTGATGAAAGAAATCTCTCCAAGCCACAAAGTAGCGACGGAGTGACAGGCCGGAAGCCCAATAACTAACAAGAACCAAAACCGTAGTGCCACCGTTCTCACCCTTGAACGCAATTCTCGAGTGATGTCGGAACGTCCAACGTGTGTTGAACGGTGACATAGCTACCGCGCAGACTGTGCTGTTTCACTTTGGCGAACGGGACAGCGAGCGAGTAACAAATCTAAAAGTAAGGACTGACAATGAACCTTATGAAATCACTGGTTCTATCAACCGCGCTGGTCGCTGGCATCGCCGGTCAAGCCATGGCAGAGACTAACGTCGTTATTGCGATCGAAAGCTCCGTTCGCACGCTCAACCCGCACAATGCCTCCATCACATTGGACATGTCTGTAGCAGGTGCTGCATACGAAGGCCTGTTCAAGTTCAACACCAAGATGGAAATCCAGCCGAACCTCGCAACTGGCTATGAAGTCAGCGAAGACGGCAAGACCTACACCATCACCTTGAACAAAGGCATCAAGTTCCACGACGGCACTGATTTCAATGCTGAAGCTGTAAAGTACAACTTCGAACACGAAATCAAGCACAAGCTGCGTCGCGCGTCTCTTCTCACCAACGTGAAAGAGTTCAACGTTCTTGCTGACGACAAGCTTGAAGTTGTTCTGAAGGAACCATCCAACAACTTCATCAACTCCATCACTCACCCATCTCAGGGCATGATCAGCCCTGCTGCTTTGGAAAAGTATGGTGAAGACATCCAGTCCAACCCAGTTGGTACCGGTCGCTTCGTATTTGACAAATGGACCCGTGGTAGCTCCGTTGCATTCACCGCTAACGAAAACTACTGGCGCGGCCCTGTAAAAGTTGACGGCATCGAGTTCCGCACCGTTGCAGAAGCTGGCTCCCAGCTCGCAATGCTGCAGTCCGGTCAGGCACAGTTCATCTCCACCGTAGCTCCAGCTATGAAGAAGGTGATCGACGCTAGCCCGAAAGCTGAAAACGTTCGTGTACCAACCATCATTGGCCGCTGGTACTCCCTGAACACCCAGAACGAAATCTTCTCTGACGTGCGCGTTCGTAAAGCTCTGAACTACGCATTCAACAAAGAAGCATTCGCTAAGGTTGTTTACAACGGCGACGCTGCTCCTATGACTTCTCCGATCCCTAGCGATCTGGAAACCTACGCTGAGCAGGAAAGCTACAAGTACGATCTTGAAAAAGCTAAGGCACTGCTTGCAGAAGCTGGCTACGCTGACGGTTTCAAGGCTGTATTGTGGTCTAAAAACAGCACCCTTTCCCTGCGTTCTGCTGAATTTATGCAGCAGCAGCTGGAAGCGCTCAACATCGAGCTGGAAATCATCCCACGTGACACTGCTTCCCACTACGCAGCAGGCGACACTCTGAAGGACGATCCAACCCGCCCGGTTATCTTTGATGCTGGCTGGTCTTCCTCTACCGGTACTGCTGACTGGGCACTGCGTCCAATCTACCAGACCGGCGCTGGCTCCAACTACGCTCTCTATTCCAACCCTGAGCTGGACAAACTGATTGCAGAAGGTCAGATCACTCTTGACCCTGCTCGCAAACAGGAAGTCTACGGTCAGATCCAAGAGATCGCATGGAACGACGCTCCTGTAATCTACACCACCGTTGACTACCGCACCGTTGGTAAAAGCAAAGCCCTCAAAGGCGTTGATTTCCTCCCAGATGGTTCTATCAGCGTCGGCGACGTAGAGCTGGTTAAGTAAGGTAAAACACCATAATGCCGCAATATATTCTCAAGCGTCTCCTCGGCACGTTGGGAGTAATGTTTGTCATTGCTATTCTGGCGTTCTTCTTTGTGCACATGCTACCGGGTGACCCTGTTCGCATGCTTGCCGGTGAAGATGCGACTCTCCAGGAAATGGAGATCATCCGTCAGAAGCTCGGACTCGATCTGCCCCTTCATCAGCAGTTCTACATCTTCCTTGTGAACCTGCTGCAGCTGGACTTCGGCAACTCGTTGATTTCGGGTGACCCGGTCTACGACGTACTGGCTGATCGTTATGTCCTGACAGCCAAGCTAACCCTCGTTTGCCTTTGGTTCATTCCTGCGGGGATTGTTCTGGGCGTCATTGCGGCAACCCACAAATCCAAATTTCTGGATCGGGCTTGTATGATCTTTTCAGTCTCGGGCATTTCGGTGCCCGAGTTCTGGCTGGGCCTCATTCTGATCCAGATTTTTGCGGTGAAGCTACAGTGGTTCAACCCGACTGGTTTCCAGTCCTGGGCTGACCTCACACTGCCAGCAATCACCATCGGTATGATGGGTACCGCGATTATCGCTCGCTTCACCCGCTCCGCGTTTCTTGATGTTCTTTCCGAAAACTACATCCAGACCGCGCGCGCAAAAGGCGTAAAGCGCTTCAACGTAACTTACGTTCACGCGCTGCGTAACGCGATGCTGCCTATCATCACTGTTATCGGTCTTCAGATCGGTTTCATTTTGAGTGGTTCCATCGTTGCGGAAGCAATCTTCGGTCTGCCGGGCCTTGGTTCCCTGCTTATCGAATCCGTAGTGGCTCGCGACTATCCAGTCGTACAGACCCTACTGATCCTCTATTCCTTCCACTTCGTCATGATCAACTTCATCGTTGACGTGCTGTATACCGTTATCAACCCGCAGGTCCGACTGAAATGAGCAGTACGACGACTTCCCAATCTGTATCGCCGTTTGAGCTCTTCCTTAGACGTTTCAAAAGGGAAAAGCTCGCCATTCTGGCAGGTTCAATTCTCCTTATCATGGTGTTGATGGCGATATTCGCCCCGTTCTTCCTCAGTCAGGGCCTGAACGACTTCGACTATGACAAGATCCTGATGCCTCCGTCCGCTGAAAACTGGGTGGGCACCGACCTTTATGGTCGTGACCTGTTCACGCGTTTGGTCTATGGCGCCCGTATTTCCCTGTCCGTCGGTTTCCTTTCTGTAACCTTCGGCGCGTTGCTCGGCAGCGTTCTGGGTATTATGGCTGCCTATAAAGGCGGCTGGCTCGACACTATCATCATGCGTGCAGCAGACGTACTGTTCGCATTCCCAAGCTTCCTGCTGGCAATTGCTATCGTTGCAGTGCTGGGTGGCGGTATCGTGAACGTTATCATCGCGATTGCTATCTTCAGTACGCCAACGTTTGCCCGTATTACCCGAAGCTCTGCTTTGGCTGTGCTGAACTCCCAGTACGTGCGTGCAGCAACCACCATGGGCGCAAGCCACTTCCGCATCATGTTTGTGCATATTCTGCCAAGCACCATCGGCGGTATTCTGGTTTACTTCACCATGCGTGTTGGCACCTCTGTTCTAACCGCAGCAAGCCTCAGCTTCCTCGGCATGGGTGCGCAGCCTCCATCTCCTGAATGGGGCGCAATGCTTGCTTCCAGCCGCGACTTCATCGCAGTAGACGGTTACATGTACCTCACCCTCTATCCGGGTCTGTGCATCTTCCTGACTGTTCTTTGCTGTAACGTTCTGGGCGACGGCCTTCGTGCTGCGCTGGATCCGAAGTAAGGATTGATCTCATGCAGCTTCTCATAAAAGGCGCTGACATTTTCGCTCCTGAGGCACTGGGCAAGAAGGACATCCTGATTGCTGCTGGCAAAATCATTGCTATTGAAGATGCAATTGATACAGCAAGTCTGGTTGGCTCTGTAGAGGTTATCGACGGCACCGGAAAGATTGCTATTCCGGGCCTCGTTGATACCCATCAGCATTTTATCGGCGGCGGCGGCGAAGGTGGTTACCAGACTCGCACCCCTGAGCTGACACTGACCCAGCAGACCCTGAACGGCGTAACCACCGCTCTTGGCCTTCTTGGCACGGACTCCCTCTCCCGCCACGTGGAGAGCCTCTATGCCAAGACCATGGCGTTCAACGCAGAGGGCATCACTGCCCGCATGATCACCGGTGCCTATCACCTGCCATCTCCAACCATTACCGGTTCTGTACAGCGCGATATCGCGTTTATCGATCCAGTAATCGGTGTGAAGCTGGCACTCGCAGACCACCGCGGCCCGTTCGTCACCCGTGAGGAACTCGGCCATCTGGTTAGCGAAGTGCGTGTTGCATCTCTGATCGCTGCAAAGAAGGGTATCATCACCGTTCACACCGGCATCGGTAAGGCAGGCCTCGATCAGGTTTTCGACATTCTCGAAATCAGCGACTACCAGCCAGAACGTTTTGTGCCGACCCACATCAACCGCGAAGACATCTGGCCGTCCGCTGTAAAGCTGGCCAAGATGGGTGCGTTTATTGATGGTACCGGCGTCCTCATCGACGATGGTAGCCGTGGCAAGATGACCTGCGCAGAAGCAACCCGCCTCAGCATCGAGGAAGGCATTGCAAATCGCTTTACCTTCTCTTCCGATGCTGGCGGCTCCATGCCTCGCTGGAACGAAGATCGTACCCGTATCGTTGGTATGGGCGTAGGCACCCCTGACAGCCTTCTTATCGAAGTGCGTCGTGGTGTTGAGAAAGGCCTCACCCTTTCCCAGATGCTTGCTCCTGTGACCGCGAACGCAGCACACCAGATGGGCCTTGAAGAAAGCAAGGGCCACCTTGCAACTGGCTTTGACGGCGACGTTGTTCTGCTCGACAACTCCACCCTCATGCTGACTGATACGATCGCAAAAGGCCGTATCATGGTCGCAGACGGTGAAGCTGTCGTAAAAGGCACTTTCGAATAAGATCTAGATTCTTGGCTAAGAGATATGAAAAGGCGGCTCATTGGGCCGCCTTTTTTGCATCCAAACGGGATCAGCCAACAGCCTATTAAGGCCCTGCATTTGTCCAGTTGATCGATGCTTCCCAGTTCTCCAGAAAGTTACTCTTTTTCAAACCATCAAGGTAAGTGAGCAGAGCTGGTCCTATTTTGATAGGCACAAGCGGTGTCGTATCTGCATAGGGCGCAAAGCGGGTCGCCGTGCTGTACTGGCGTGGCAAAAGGGCCGAGTTTTGCGCAAGCACTGTCTGCCCCTGCCCTGAGAGCAAGAACTCCAAAAACAGCCGCGCACCTTTCTTGTTCTGGGAAGAGTGATGAACAAACGCCGAGCGTGACATAGCCAGCGTGTAGTCTTTCAAAAACAGGATGCCCACATCGGGATTGCTCTCCACCGCAGCAAGGGCGTAGGAGCCGATCACGTTATAGCCAAGTATCAGCTCGCCCCGTGCGACTTTCTCGACAATTGTCGAGGTACAGCAGAATAGGCCCGCTCTAGCACGCCCCAAACTCTCTGTTAGACGGAACGCCTGCGCCCCCTGAATGGCATCCTGCGTTGCAAACAGATAGCCGATACCTGAACTGCGGATATCATAGGTGCCGATGCGCCGATCAAACATCTCTCCATAATCGCGGATCATGCTGGCCAAATCGGAGTGGGTCTCTGGCAACTCCATCTCCCTGAACGCCTCTTTGTTGTAAACAATCGCAGCAGGTTCCAGCGTAAACCCGAACAGTTCATCACGCCATTTCGCCCACGTCGGAAGCTCTTCAGAACCCACCATATTGAGCTTGAGCGCAAAGCCTGAGTTGACGAGCTTTACCTGTAGGTCCATCGCAGGACTGATAACAATATCAATCGGCTCTTCAGAGGACGCCTTGGTGGACGTGACGCGCTTGTAGAGATCGTTTGTATTGTAGTCGCTGTACTCAACAACGTATTCAGGGTAACGCGCCTCAAAGCCCTTTATAATCGGCAAAAAGGCCTCTGTGTCTGTCGCGCTGTGAATGTGTAGGGCTTTCCTGTCGATAGCGGAAGCGCTGCCAGTCAGCATCACAAGCACAGCGATAGAAGCGATTAGGCTACGCATGCATCCGCTCCCTTTTTAAAGCGCATTGAAACGCGAAGCCCGCCCAAAGGCGATTGTGTCAAAACCAACTCGGCACCATGGGTTTGCGCCACTGCAGAAACGATAGACAGCCCCAAGCCCGAATTGGCCCTTCTCTCACCAAGTGACCGGAAGCGCTCTAGTGCAGCAGCGCGCATATCCTCCGGAATACCCTCACCCGCATCATCAACGCACACGCTAACAGAGCCCTTATCCGCAGCCACTCTAAGTTCGATGTGGTTGATCTCCGGACCATGCTGAACAGCGTTGTGCAGCAAGTTTCGAAGAGCCTCTCGAATTGCTATCGGATCACCCCAAATTGGCGTCAGATCCTCTTCTTCTTCGCCCACACACGAGAATTCGAATTCGACCTTGCTCGCCATGTAGTCGCGCAGTGTTTGTTCCAGAACGTCCTTTGCAAGCTGGCAAAGATCTACCGCCTGCATCACCTGATTATCGGCGCGGTGAATGACCATCGCATGGGAAATAAGCTGGTTCGTCAGGCGGATCGTGCGCCTCGTCTGATCCTCAACGCGGCTAATGCGTTCGCGCATCTCAGGCAGGTTGTCTTGCTCCCTCGCAAGTTCCAACTGCCCTTGCAGCGTACTGAGTGATGTTCTGGTCTGGTGCGCAACATCAGCAATAAAGGTTTGGGAATGATCCAGACTCTTTCGTAGACGTTCAATAAAGCCATTAATCGAACCAATGAGACTGGCAACCTCTCTGGGCGACTGTGGCTTAAGCGGTGTCAGATCGGTCGTATCACGCTGGCGCAGTTCTGCTTCAATACCAATCAGCGGATGCAGGGCTTTGTTGATGCCAAACCATACAAAGATCAAACCGACGATGGTGATAAGCGTTGCAACACCAAGACCATTTTGTATGAGGTCAAACTCAAGCTCAGAGCGGGCCAATCGCGTTTGCCCCAGTTCCACAACAACCCAACCGGAATACCCCGCGCCGCGCAAATAGCGCGCCTGCACAATAAAGCGCATCGGCTCGCCAGAGTAGCTCCGGTCAAAAAACTCTGGCTCCGAGGACGGCTCATAATCATCAGGCAACGGGAGATCATCACTGCCTGTTATCGTGCCACCAGTAACGGTAAATACACGATAGAACACCCTGTCATTGGGGGCGAGCCCAAGTGTCTCCATCGCGGAATAGGGAATATCTACACTGGGCTTGCCGTGGGAAACAAAGCTTCGCTCCAAAATGGAAAGCGCAGCACTCTTTAAGAGACGATCATAAGACTGGTTGGCGCTCTCTTTCGCGTAGGTCCACAAACCAATGTAGATGATGGAGAGAATAACGACGAAGGCACTGCCCATTCCGATGAGCAGGCGACGACGGAGCGAGCGTTGTTTCACCGGTCTTCTGCTATTCTGTAACGTGCGCAATATAACCCAGCCCCCGCACGGTCTTGATCTGGAACGCCGAACCGTCAGTCTTGCGCCTTAGCCGCGTAACCATCTGCTCAACCGCATTGAGGCTTGGTACCTCTTCGAAAGTGTAGATCTTGTCTGCTAGGTCTTCCTTCGTCAGCACCCTGCCCAAGTTGCCAAGAAATACCTCCAGTAGCTGCACCTCCCTATTTCGTAGGGCACAGTCCACACCATCAATGCTTGCGGTCTTAGCTAGGCGGTCGAAAACAAAGTTGCCCGCTTTGAACTGGTTCGTAGCATCCCCCGCCTGCCTTCTTGCCAGCACACGGCAACGGGCCGATAGCTCGCGGAAATCAAAGGGTTTGGTGAGATAGTCGTCTGCCCCCGCATCCAACCCGATCAACCGGTCATCAACTTCAGAGCGGGCCGACAGGATGAGAACGGGCGTCGCATCGTTCCTTTGCCGTATGGTTCTCAAAACATCAAAGCCACTGCGATCCGGTAGATTGATATCAAGGACCACCAAGTCGAACTCTTTATGGCGCAGAAGGTCACATGCCTCCTCACCCAAAGCTTCGCGATCTATCGCATGACCTTCGCTTTTAAACCGCTCTACGATTGTCTCGGCTAGGTCGTCGTTGTCTTCTACTAGCAGCATCCTCATGACAACATATGATAGCAGAACGCATTTTTCTCACCACTTTTAAGAGTAAAAAACTGCGACGAGTCAGCGTGGTGTCAGGTTGCTGTCAACAGAGAGTCAGCTTTGTCGTTTATCAAGGATTGCAGGACGGAAATTAAGCTGTCGATCGAGAGAAGGTCCTTGGGGGAGGATTTAAGCAAAGGATCTCTTGGATGACAGTCTTGGAGAAAATCGCAGAAATTTCAGAGAATTGGAGCTTTCAAAAATTAAGAAAGCAACCCAATGACGCCTGTCATAACAGGTAGTGGATTTGACCGGATATGCCGAAAGTACAGGCCGGCATTGATGGCTAAACCCACCCTTGATGGCAGGCTACCTTTATGCCGGACGACGATGGCGGAACTGCACATATTGTGTTTAACACAACCCGTACAGATGACCCCACCCGCAAATGTCGCCATCTCGTCCGGCATACTTCTCTCTCGAAGCACTTAGACGCCGATAACGAACCCTGCAATTCGAATCATAATCGCTAAGTGACAGAGCCGTTTCTGCATCCCAAGTTACGACATACAGCCGCACCTATCGTAGTTTTGCTGAGCAGCCCGAGACTCAGCACAAGCAAGTCCTCTCCCAAGACTTGCACTTGGACACGAAGACGAGGAGTGAACCTTGTTAGAGGTCACCTTCGTGTCCGGGGCTAAGGCCCGCCAGGAAACCGCTTCGCCCCTCGGGCGGAGCGGTTTTTCCTTTTGGCAGTGGCGTTAAGTTCGGTATGACCCGAGGCCCAACCAAACAAAAATTACACCTGCGATAAATATTATAATCTCCATTAAATTTTGACTTAGAATAATCGCCACCTATCAATGCAAATATCTATATAAATTTAAAAACTATACGTGTTATTAATAACTATACCAACACCCCTGAATTAGGCACAGTTTACCCAGCACAGTGGATCTGTTGCATTTTAGGGAGACATAAAATGAAGATGCTTAAAGCGGCAATCATCGCTGGGGTAATGAGCGCCATTCCACTTACCGCAAGTGCACAAACCATATTGCGTTTGGCTGAGAACCAGCCAGAAGATAACGCCGTTACAATTGCAATGCACAAGTTCGCAGAGCTCGTTAAACAGAAGACCAACGGGGAGGTTCTGGTCGATGTTTATTCTGGCGGGCAGCTTGGTCAGGAAGTTGAAACCATTGAACAGGCACAGGCAGGCATCATCGACTTCGCCCGTGTAAACACTGTTCCACTTGCAAACGTCAGCCCAAGCATGGGCGTTGTAACGCTTCCTTACATCTTCAAGGACGCAGACCACAAATACCAAGTTCTCGATAGCGAAATCGGCAAGACCGTCCGCACCGATCTCGAACAATTCGGCCTCATCGGCTTCGACTTCATGGAAGCGGGCACCCGCAACTTCTACACCCGCTCCGACAAGCCAATTAACAGCATTGAAGATTTGAAGGGCCTGAAAATCCGCGTTCAGCCTGCACCGATCTCCATCCGCATGACCGAGCTGCTCGGCGCGACTCCAACGCCTATGAACTACGGCGAAGTATTCTCCGCCCTTCAGTCTGGCGTTATCGATGGCGCAGAGAACGATTACGTGAGCTACCTGACTTCATCCCACTATGAAGTTGCAAACGTGATCGTGGAAGATGGCCATCTTAGCCCTCCAGCTATTTTGCTGATGAACAAAGCACGCTTCGACACACTGCCTGCCGAACAACAGACAGCGATATCTGAAGCAGCCCGCGAAGCCGCCCTTTTCGAGCGTGAAGCAATGTTTGAAGGCAATCGTGTAGCGAAGGAAAAGGTAATCGAAGCTGGCGTGAAGGTCATCACCATCGACAACACGCCGTTCCAAGAAGCGGTTATGCCGCTCTACAGTGAATACCCGCACCTGAATGATCTTGTAGAAGACATCATCGCGTTCAAAACCAAGTAAGAACAATCAAACGGACGGATATGGAACCATATCCGTCCGCTTTTTCTAGCCGA
This sequence comes from Pseudovibrio flavus, assembly GCF_009711345.1. Taxonomy (GTDB): domain Bacteria; phylum Pseudomonadota; class Alphaproteobacteria; order Rhizobiales; family Stappiaceae; genus Pseudovibrio; species Pseudovibrio flavus. Next base: position 13,853 of record NZ_SMMA01000066.1, on the reverse strand, counting down.
CATTACTACCCCTCAATTCGAGCAGACCCAAGCCACCGCGCAAGCACCTTGCCCGCGTGCTCAGGCTACCCCTTTCCGCCATCTCGAATGGAAAGCCGATCATGAAAGCCCTTCAAAGAACTCTCAAACTGATCGACACGATTATGGAGTGGACCTGCCACGCACTCCTGACTGGCATTCTGGCCGTAACCGTCATGCAGGTGTTTTTACGTTTTATCGTCAACAACCCGACCAGTTGGTCAGAGGAAGTTGCCCTCTTGATGCTTATCTGGTTTGGCCTGATTGGCTGCGGCATCATGGTTGGCCGCAACGGGCACATCGCCATTACCTATTTCAGAGACATCCTGCCAAGGGGCAACGGCATCTACCTCGACCTTTTTGCCGACGTTGCCGTTCTGGTTTTCTCGCTGTTTCTTGTTTCTGTATCTGGAGACCTTATCAAGCTCGTTGGCTACCAGATCATGCCAGCCTCCGGCCTTTCCCGCGCTTGGCTCTACTGGCCCGTTGCTGCAGGCGGCTGCCTGATGGTGCTGAACGGAACAGTGAACCTCCTAACAACGCTCTGCAAACTTAAAGAACACCTCCAGAAGGATAACGAGGCCTCCGCATGACCGACTATCTTGGCATTTTTATTCTTCTTGGCAGCTTTGGCGCCCTCATGGCGCTGCGTGTTCCAATCGCCTTCGCCCTAGGCCTTTCATCCATTACCACTGCACTTTATCTCGGCCTGCCACTGCTCATGGTGGCGCAAAAAATGGTGAACGGGCTTAACTCATTCACCTTCCTTGCCGTCCCGTTTTTCATTCTCGCCGGACAGATCATGACAGAAGGCGGCATATCCGAACGCCTCGTTCGGTTTGCCGATACGCTCGTGGGACGCGTTAGAGGCGGCATTGCACAGGTGAACATCCTCACCAGCATGCTCTTTGGCGGCATTTCCGGCTCCTCAGTTGCCGACGTTGCCTCTATTGGCTCTTTCCTTATTCCGGGTATGGTCAAACGCGGCTATTCGCCAAGCTTTGCAACGGCTGTAACCGTTAGCTCATCCGTTCAGGGTGTACTCATCCCGCCTAGCCAAAACATGATCTATTACGCTCTGGCTGCAGGCGGCTTGCCAATCAGCAAACTCTTCCTTGCCGGATATATTCCGGGCGTTTTGATCGGCACCACCATGATGGCTATGTGCTTCGTGATAGCACTGATTGAAAAGCACCCGCGCGGAGACCGCTACACCTTCAAAGAAGCCTTGAAGACAACAGCAGAAGCATCCATCGGCCTCTTCACAATCGTCATCATTATCGGCGGTATTGTGCTTGGCGTCTTCACAGCAACAGAGTCCGCAGCTGTTGCAGCAACTTACGCTCTCGTCATTTCGTTCTTTGTCTACCGCACAATGACAGCGGGCAAGTTGCTAACCGTAATGCGTAGTTCTCTTGAAACTCTGGCAATGGTCATCGCAATTATTATGACCTCTTCCGCCTTTGGTTTCTTACTGTCATTCCTCAAAGTGCCGTCAGCCCTTTCCTCAGCAATCTTCTCGCTGACATCAGACCCAATCGGCGTTCTGCTGTGCATCAACCTGCTCCTTCTGTTCCTTGGCATGTTGATGGACATGGGTATTCTGATCCTGATCCTCACCCCTATCTTGCTGCCTGTAGCAACAAGCATTGGCGTGGACCCAATCCATTTCGGAATGATCATGCTAGTCAATCTGGGTATCGGTCTGATAACCCCACCTGTGGGCACATCACTCATCGTGGGCTGTACCATCGCCAGAATTCCGGTAGAAAAGTCATTAAAGAGCCTGCTACCGTTCTATGTGCTGATGTTCGTAATCCTGATGCTGATCACATATGTACCCCAGCTATCGCTCTTCCTTCCTAACCTCTTAGGCTAGAAGCTCGATGTCGGTTCCTATGAAAAGCAATCTTGGCAATTCCCCAGCGCTGGATATCTTCAATCTGGTGCTTCAGGGCAAAGCAAACTCCCGAAGGGATATTGCCAAGATACTAAGCATGCGCCCCAATACTGTTTCTGATTGCGTTTCTCACTTAGTGGAGAAGGGAATAGTTTGGGAACATACAGAAAAAGGCGGCGGAAGAGGCAGGCCGGTGGTAACGCTGGCCCCGAACGCCAATAAATTCCTCTGCATTTTCATACAGATCATTGGCCTGTCGGCAGTCGTCACCAATATCAATATCGCAGGACAGGAACTCTGGTCGCAGACCTCAGAATTGCCTGCAGAAAGCAGCACCGCCGACATCTTGGAGGCCTTCAAAAAGCTACATCAGCAGGCCCTTCAGCAAGTCCCGTCTCAGTCTACGGTAGCCGCGCTTGTCTTTTCTCTCGGCGGCATTTTGGACATCAAAAACAAGGTCTGGCAGTTCTCATCGCGCTGGCCGAACATGCAAGACCTTGATCTAAAACAGGTCCATGGAGCGGCACCCTACTCGCTCCACCTTTATAAGAATATCAATCTGGAGCTATCTGCCCACGATCTGAAAAGGACTGGAAACGAAGAAACCACACTGCTCGTTCACTGGGGCCAAGGCATCGGCTGCGCTGTAAGCCCAACCCCAGCAGAAACCAATCAAAACGCAGGACGATTTGGCGAGATCGGCCACTGGAAGCTATCCCGCACCGCAAACGCTAGATGTCATTGTGGCAACGCTGGCTGCGTGGAAACCATCGCAGCCCTTTGGGCCTTACAGCCGCATCTGAAAGCGAAGTGGCCGGATATTGCCGATGATGAGCTAACCATCGCTCCGGACCTTCAATCTCTCGACCTATTGGGGCTACCGGTGTTCACTGACGCTCTGAATGCAGTCTCGAACGTCATAACCAACCTCAACTTCCTTCTCTTTCCGCAGACTATTTTGGTCTCTGGCCCCTTCGTCCAAAACCCTTTCGTTTGGGCGGAGCTGAACAGAACGTTCCTGAAGGATGCGATGATATCGGGCGTAGATACCCCGAAACTTCAAGTCGCCACCCGAAGCTCGGAGCTCGAACGACTTGGCGCTCTGGGAAAAATCATGCCGGATGTACTATTCCGGCACCTTTCAGAGATCCGGCAGGATCCCGGTTGATGCGGCCTTTTTCATCGATTTTCGCATTTGCTTTCAATTTTCCACAGACTCAGAAATAAATATCGGCAGACCCGTAACGTCATAGAACTTTACCCACCTTTTCAGCAAATAAATATAATATCGTACTCGTTATTAATATATTGACAGCCACACCCTTCCATGTTCTTCTGAGCCTACAAAGGCTCCCCAAAAGCCCACCCAAACAAATAGTTAGATCCTGATCACAGACCCCGGAGATCCTCATGGAAATTATCAAAGCATCAAGCAAACTCGAGCTTGGCAAAATGGCTGCCGAACTCGGCGCAGCAGCCCTCAAGAAAGTGATTGAAGAGAAAGGCCATGCAAACATCATCGTTGCGACCGGCGCCTCTCAGTTTGAGCTGCTAGAAGCTTTGACTGATAAAGCTCAGGGCATCGACTGGACGAAAGTCACAGCATTCCACTTGGACGAATACGTTGGTCTGCCAATCACCCACCCTGCAAGCTTCCGCAAGTACCTCAATGAGCGTTTCGTAGACCAGACAGACGGTGCTGTTGAGTTCATTCCGGTCAATGCCGATGCAGACGACCTTGAAGAAGAGCTGAAAAAGCTGAGCGACCGCGTAAGCCAGATTGAAATCGACATCTGCTTTGCAGGTATTGGCGAGAACTGCCATCTGGCATTCAATGATCCGCCAGCAGACTTCGAAACCGAAGTTCCTTACATCATCGTTGAGCTGGATGAAATCTGCCGCAAACAGCAGTTTGGTGAAGGCTGGTTCGAAACAATGGAAGCAGTTCCAACCAAAGCTGTATCCATGAGCATTCGCCAGATCATGAAGTCCAAGAAGATCATTCTCTCCGTTCCTGACGAGCGCAAAGCTCAGGCTGTAAAAGACGCAGTTGAGGCGGCTGTTGATCCGAAGTTCCCGGCTTCCATCTGCCGTACGCACGCTGACTGCACCTTGCTGCTGGACCCTGAGTCCGCATCCCTGCTCTCATAATTAGGGAGGCAACCAGTTCTATTGTGTCTGACATGGTTTTCACCGCCGATGATGGTCTAAACCATCTGCAACTGACCTGTGATGAAAGCGGCTTTATCCTGAACAAGGAAGCCGCCACACCGCAGTCATCAGATGGCGATAACTACATCACTCGCGGGCTTATCGACATTCAGGTAAACGGCTTTGCCGGTGTCGACTTCAACAGAGATGACCTAACCAAGGACGAACTCGAAACCGCGCTTACTGCCATGTTGAAAGCGGGTGTTACAACCTGCCTTCCAACTATCATCACTGGCACACCAGAGCAATTGCTTAAACGCTTTACAGCTCTTGATCGTGCAATCAGCGAAACGCAGTTGGGCGACCTTATGGTTCCCGGTTACCACTTGGAAGGACCATTCCTCAGTCCGCTTGAAGGCTTCCATGGCGCTCACCCGCCTGAAGCTATGTCAGATGCAAACTGGTCCCTGATCGAAAAGCTGGAAGAGAACCTTACCCGCCCGATCCTGATCATCACAATCGCCGCAGAAGTTGGCGGCGCTGAGGCCTTTATCAAGGAAGCTACATCAAGGGGTAAGATTGTCTCCATTGGTCACTCCAATGCAGATGCCGCTTCCCTTGAGCGTGCTGTTGCCGCTGGCGCTAAACTCAGCACTCATTTAGGCAACGGCCAACCACAAATGTTGCCGCGCCTTGATAACCCTGTGCTGCGCCAATTGGGTGAAGATCGCCTCAACGCTTCCTTCATTCCAGACGGCATCCACATTCCGCCTACCACTCTCAAGTCATTCCTGAGAGCAAAGGGGCTGGAACGGTCGATTATCGTCACAGATGCATCAACAGGTGCCGCATGCCCTCCGGGCATCTACCAGTTCGCAGGTATGGAGATTGAAGTCGTTCAAGACGGTTCCGTTAGGAAGCCGGGCGAGATGAACCTTGCCGGTTCTGCCCTTGCTCTGGACCAAGGCGTGAGAAACCTCATCGAATGGGGCTTTGTAACACCGAGAGAAGCAATCAGATTGGCATCCGCCAATCCCGCCGCTCTACTCGCTCCAGCGTTTGCAGCTCACGGTATAAAGGAACGTCTCAGCTTGGTGGAATGGTCGAGCGACTGGAAACCTCAGTCCGCCCGCATTGGAACACAGGCCTTCAAGCTTTGAGAGACAAGCATCGGCCTTGCGAGTGCACCAAGGCTCATCCAAGCAACAAAAAAGGGCGGAAATTTCCGCCCTTTTTGCTTTAGCATCGCCATGCCCTTATTGAGCAAAGAGATTGAGGTTAAGCTGCGTCGCAACAGATCGCACCGCAGCCTGACCGCGAATACTATTACCACTTGGATCAAGCGGTGGAGCAAATCCGGCAATAGCCATCTTGCCCGGCACAACGGCCAGAATACCGCCACCAACACCGCTTTTACCTGGAAGGCCAACCTCATAGGCAAAGTCGCCAGAAGCTGTGTAGAGCCCTTCCATCATCATCTCAGCAAGGATGTGCTGGGTGTTTTCCTTCTTGATGACGGTTTTGCCGGTAACAGGGTTCACACCATGATTAGCCAGTGTCGCACCCATGGTTGCCAAGTCCACCGCGCTAATAAGCGTGGAACACTGACGGGTGTAGATATCCAGCGCTTCCAGTGGATCAGAGTAGCAAGTTCCAGCGGAATAGAGGATCCAAGCGATCGCTCTATTGTGGAAGTTGGTTGTCTGCTCAGACTCGTTGACTTCGTCACTCAAAGAGATGCCTCTGCCAGCGAACGCAGACTGCATATCTAGAATTCTCTGCCAACGGGCCTCGGTATCACTGCCAGTCACCAGACTTGCTGTAGCAATAGCACCCGCATTGACCAATGGAGACAACGGCTTGCCTTTTGCCAGTTCCAGCGCAAGCACGGAGTTGAACGGCATACCGGTTGGGTTCGCGCCCACTTTGTCACGAATAGCCGGAGCGCCAACCTCATCCATCACCAGAGCCAGTGTAAACACCTTGGAGATGGACTCGATTGCAAATTCAAACCGACTGTCACCAGCTTCAAAGACCCGGCCATCTGCGGTGACGATAGCGGCACCGCAGAGGTTGGAGTCGACCGAAGCCAGATAAGGAATGTAGCTGGCATTTTCGCCTGCAGTTTCCTTGAGTGCCTCTTTGTGGGCAGTTCCTACTGCCTGTTTAAGCATGGCATCTGAATAGTTCTCAGACATAGGTCTCTCCTGCCATCCCTTTATTTAGCTTCGTGGCTCTTTGCTGCAGCATCTGCTGCCGCATCGGTCTGCCATGTGAACGGTTCTAGATCGCCTTCATCAGATGGAATTTTCCAGCTTGGTTTACGCAGGGCGTAGATGATGAAAGGAATGGACACGAATACAACGTTGCCGAGGATCAAGAAGCCAATCCACTCTGTGCTGCTGCCGATTTCGATCTGAGCAGGAGGCAAGAAGCTTAGGCCATAGGCAAGGAGCGCACCCACAAGACCAATACCGCCTACGATGATGATACCGAACTTGCCACCAGGAACACGGTAAGGGCGTTCAAGGTCTGGCTCTCTGAAGCGCAGGTAGATCGCAGCCGCAAACATCAACATGTACATGATCAGATAGAGCATGATGGTGAGCTGTGACAGGATCTGGTAGGCAGCCTGTACGGAAGGCAGAACAACAAAGAGCAGGACGAGAAGGGTTACAACACTACCCTGAATGAGCAGGATGTTTACCTGAACGCCATTCTTGTTGGTTTTCTGCATGAATGGAGGCAGATAGCCAGCGTGACCAACGGAAAGAAGACCACGGCTAGGACCACCGATCCACGTAGACACACCAGCCAAAACACCAACTGCCAGGGCAACAGCCATAACAGGGGCAAGGAAGCCAATGCCTAGGGCATCAAAATAGTCAAAGTAGGCAACCAGAAGACTCTGGGTCAGGTTGATTTCACTTTGAGGAATAATGAAGCCGATCGCCAAGGTACCAAGCACAAACAGTACAACGGTGATGATTGAGGAAAGGAAGATCGCTTTAGGATAGTTCTTGGTTGGGTTTTCAATTTCACGAACGTGCACCGCACTCATTTCCATACCTGCATAGAACAGGAAGATACTGGAGGCGAGAACGAGGTTGTTCAGGTTGGTTAGATCCGGGAAGAGATCTGCTTCGCGAATTGGCATCTGGATTGGCTTACCCATAACCACCCAGAGAATACCGAAGAGAATAATGATAGCACCCGGAATAATGGTACCGATCATGGCGCCATATTTACTGAGCTTTGCAAGAGCGCCAACACCGCGAAGGTTGACCAGCGTTGCACCCCAGTAAACAACCAGACAGGTAATCAGCACATACATTTTGTTGGCTGACAGCGCCTGATCCCATGTTTGGTCGGGACCAATAAAGGCTAGGGACACAGCCGCAAAGGTAAGAACGGTTGGGAACCAGATTGTACTTTCAATCCAGAGGAGCCAGATAGCCAGGAAACCCAGCTTTGGCCCAAACGCCTCGCCCACCCAGCGGAACACACCACCTTTCTGGGGGAGCGAGGACGCGAGCTCCGCTGCAACCAGGGACACTGGGATCAGGAAGAACACCGCCGCAAAGAGGTAGTAGAAAATGGAACCAAGCCCGTATACCGCCTCTGCTGGCAAGCCTCGAAGGCTTACCACCGCCGCAACGTTCATAATTGCCAGTGTAAAGACCGAAATCTTGACTACACCAGCCGCACTGGGTTGCTGAGTCTTGCTCGTAGTTGCATCGGACATTCTATTATCTCACAAGGTTATTGTTTTAGTTATGCTTGTAAGAGCCGCGTTCTTTTTCGGTGAGTGGAACGCTGACTGGGTGATTTTCAAAGTGCGCAATCGCTCTTTGCATGTCTTCCAGAAGAAGCGCAGCAAGGTCACGGCTAACGCCCTGACGAACCATGATGCGGATCACATCAATGTTTGCCACGTTTGCTGGAAGTTTGAAGGCAGGAACCTGCCAACCACGTTCAAGCAGTTTTGCACTTAGATCGTAGAGGGAGTAAGGGAGCGTCACGCCATCCTTCACCTTGAAGCAAACCGCAGGAATACCTTCCTTCGGATCACCGGTATTGATGAATTCAAACGGACCAAGCTTGGCGATTTCCTCCGAGAGCCACATGGTGGTGTCGTAGCAAGCCTGCTGGACACGACGGTAGCCCTCACGGCCCAAACGGTTAAGCAGATAGTACTGGGCGATCACCTGACCCGCTGGACGGGAGAAGTTAATGGCCAATGTACCCACTTCACCGCCAAGATAAGGCACGGAGAAGATCAGATCCTTGGAGAGTTCTTTTTCATCACGCCAAACAACCCAACCTGCACCAAGTGGGGCAAGACCATATTTATGGCCGGAGGTGCTGATGGATTTTACGCGAGGCAGGCGGAAGTCCCAGATAACTTCTGGTGCGCAGAACGGAGCAAGGAAACCACCGGAAGCCGCATCAACGTGAATGTCGATACTGATACCGGTCTTCTTTTCGTATTCATCAAGCGCTTTGGCGATTGGTTCAACGAACTCGTACTGGCCAGTGTAGGTAACACCGAAGGTTGGAACAACGCAGATGGTGTTTTCGTCAATTGCATTCAGCATGGCTTCGGGGGTCATGTGGAATGCACCCTCTTCCATCGGCAATTCGCGGATTTCAATATCCCAATAGCGACAGAATTTATGCCAACAAACCTGAACGGGACCACATACGAGGTTCGGCTTGTCGGTAGACTTACCTTCAGCGCGACGGCGTTCTCTCCAACGCCATTTCGCAGCAAGACCACCAAGCATACAAGCTTCAGAGGAACCTACAGTCGAGGTGCCGATCGTGGTTGTTGCTTCAGGGGAGTTCCATAGATCAGCGAGCATATGTACACACCGCATTTCTAGCTCAGCGGTCTGCGGATACTCACTCTTGTCGATCATGTTACGGTCAATCGCCATATCCATGATCTTGTGAACCTCGTCTTCCTCCCAAGTCTGGCAGAAAGTTGCTAGGTTCTGACGTGGGTTCCCGTCGAGGTACAGCTCATCAAGAACAACCTGCATGATTTCGCGTGCATTTTGCTCTTGCTCAGGGAACTTGTATTTGGGTAGAGGCTTGCTGACATCACTGCCAGCAAACACAGAATCCAGAATGCTGAAACGCAGCTCGTCCCGCTTATTAACGCTCATGGACTATATCCTTATTTTTGTAGCGTGCTTATTTTCGTCAGCGTGTTGGATTAGCGTGTAGGGGTCTTACACCTCCTGAAGAGCGTTAAGCATCCAGAGAGCTTTCTCATGGAAAGCAAGGCGGTCTGCCATCAGATCGTTGCTGACATAGTCATCGGCGTCGTCAGCGACATCGGCTGCAAAACGGATCTTACGAATAAGGCGCTGGTGGTCTTCAGCAAGGTGAGCAACCATTTCACCAGCAGCCGGTGGACTATCAGGAAGGGAGACGAGCTTGTCGCCTTTCAAACCATCCTTAGTAATAATGACGAGGTGGCCAAGAGCCCGGATACGTTCAGCAATATCATCGACAGCATCGAAAAGGTTCTTGTACTGCTCTTCTGTTAGGAGGTGGAAGCTGCGGAACATAGGGCCCGTAACATTCCAATGGTAAAGGTGGGTCTTGATGGTAAGCATATAAGTGTCGATGAGAATTTCGTTCAGCTCATCGCAAACTGCTTGTCTGTTCTCTTCACTCATACCGATATGAATGTCAGAGTTTTCAGGCTTCCAACCGGTGATATTCTGGTTCATTTTCAAGTCTCCACATGCACTCAGCTTTTGATTTCTGATTCAGGGTGATCTTTGATGTGCTGCGCTAGAGCTTTGCGCAGTTCTTCTTCTTTGGTGTGGTCAAGCGAAGTCTGCATAACAACACCACCGGTGCCTTCCAGACCGGCGAGAACCTTGTCCAAAGTAACCTGATTGATCAGGACGAACAGAGCTGCACCGCCAGGCTGCAAGCTTCCGGCAACCTCTTTCATGAACTTGTCGTTGATACCGAAGTCTGTCAGCGCGCCCATCAAAGCGCCAGAAGCGGCGCCCACAGCAACACCTGCGATAGGAACAAAGAAAAGAACGCCGATCAGAAGACCCCATAGACTTCCGGTAGCAGCGCCTGCAGCAGTGGTACTGAAAATTTGATGTAGCTTGATGTGTCCGTTTTCTTTCTTTTCAGCGATTACCGCATCACCCATCTGAATGAGATACTCTTTCTGATAGGTGAAAAGCTGTTTCCGGACTTCTTCAGCTTTCTCATAACTAGGGTAGGAAATTACAACAAGGTTCGACATTTGAAATAACTCACTGTTCTTCAGTGTTTTTATTATAGAATCCAGCACCACCTTCCCAAAAGGAATGGCAAGATTACATGCAGTTAATATGGAGGATAGCCTCGAAAGGTCAACCACAAACGTCGGTATGTAGTTAAAGATGATACTACCTAGAATCTTTCAAAAACGAGCAATCTGACTATGCCAAGTTAAAAATTTACTTCAAAAACCCGATAAACATGCATGGCAGAGAATTAGAACAATAGAACGCGTCGAAAAACGCAGGAGGTCGCGTTTAAGTTGCCGGCGGGAAGTATAGAATTCACCGTTAGTCATCTGAGATATCAGAAAACACGTAATGTCCAGGGAGTTAATCGAGAGGCTGCAAGAAGAAATGAACGCAGCCTGAATAGAAAATAACCCAAAACAAATAGATCCGGTTAGCCACACAGAGTCACTAGTATATTAGCCGCTATTAGCAGTAACAGGATATACAGACACAAAAAAGGCGCAAAGCGCGCCTCAGGTTACTTAAAAAAGCTGTATTTTCTTATATTCAAAATTACCAACAATTCCTGTCCTTTTACAGTGTACACATTACCGCACCCCCTCGATTCTGCCGCATTATTTTGGTTCGACACGCCAAACCTTCCAAACACCAAGCTCAGTACAACAGCGTGAGTCCGGCATCAGATAAAAACAGCCGCCAAATAGCAAAAAGGTGACTTCCACCCCCAGCAGTTTCCACTAGATTAGGCGGAATCAAACGAAGCACACCAACACGTTTCGTGAATGATGAAGGGAACAGACATGCCGAAGGTGGGAATGGAGGACATTAGAAAGTCCGCAATCATTCAGGCAACGATTGAAGCCATTCACGAGCATGGGTACGCCAAAACAACTATGGCCGAGATATCCCGCCGCGCAGGCGTCTCAACAGGCCTACCCCACCACTACTTCGGCTCGAAGGATGCCCTTCTTAACGCGACGATGATCTCGCTGCTCAAAGACCTTCGGCAGCAAGCACGCGATAGACTGGATGGCTCAAAATCACCGAGAGAGCGCATCCTTGCCATCGTACAAGTGAACTTCACTGAAATGCAGTTCACGGCGCCAGTTATCTCTGCATGGCTTGCCTTCTACGTTCTCGCCAGAACAGACCCGCGAACACGCCGCCTACTCACGATCTATCATCGCCGTCTAATTTCAAACTTGCTGGCAGAGTATTCCAAGCTCGGAGACAAAGCCTCGGCTGAGATGGCAGCACGTGGAACAGCTGCGCTTATAGACGGCCTGTGGCTCCAATGCGCCCTTACATCGAATAGCCCAGCCGATGGGCCTGCAAAGGCCCTTGTGCAAGACTATGTAGAAAAATGCCTCGACAGCTTCAGCACCATCAAAACTTTAACTTGACTCAATTACTCATATTTAAATATACAAGAGACATCGGAGCTGATTTGCAATTCGCGTCCAGCAACTCAGCTCTTCCCATTGTTGCTCAAAGCCCCTTCTCTCCCTCTTGGGGCCTCGAGCAGTCATTCCTGACTAAAAAAGCCCGCGCAATTTGCGCGGGCTTCTTTTTTCAACATTTCGAGAACTTTATACAGGCTCGGCGTGAGAAAGGTGCAAGTACTGAAGGTAACGTTCGTACTGGGTCACAACATCAGCAATAATCTGCTCTTCGGTGTAGCCCATAACGTCGTATTCCTGACCCCCCTGTTCAAGGAAGACCTCAACGCGGAAGTAGTAGGTACCATCGTCCTGATCTGCCTTCTCGTTTTCTTCTTCCTCGGTCTCTTCGTCGATCACAAGACCACCCGGCCCCATCGCCATAGAGGTAGTGAAGTAACGTTTGCGCAGCGCATAAACAAAGCTGTCACGGTCGTTCTGCTTAATTTCCAGACGCAGGTGCGAAACACCGCTCAGAACCACCTCAAAGCCCTGCCCTTCGAACTCAGCACGCACACGCTCCAAAGCAGGCTTTGCAACGTTGCGCATGAACTCGTTTGCATCACGACGCGTCGGCTGGGAGTTGAGGGTCTGGATACGCTGTCGCCAGTCAACACCGGCCTTACTATACTGAACAGCAGTATGGTGAAGCTGCAAGTTCTTCATACGAAGAGCATCATCCTGCAACGCCTTATAAAGGCCCACGCACATCAGCATCATAACGAGAATGAACGGCATCGCACTGGCGATGGTCGCAGTCTGCAACGCAGCAAGACCACCAGCCCACAGCAGCACGATAGCAACAACACCCTGAAGCAAAGCCCAGAACACACGCTGCCAAACTGGACTATCCATCTCACCGCCAGAGGTCAGACTGTCGATAACGAGAGAGCCAGAGTCAGAGGATGTCACAAAGAACACCACAACCAGAACAATCGCGATACCGGATAGAACGCTCGTCAGCGGCAGGTATTCAAAGAACTTGAAGAGCGCGACGGACACATCCGTGTTAATGGCGGTAACGAGAGACTCGCCACCATGGTTCATGATGAGTTCGATACCACTGTTACCAAATACGGTGAACCAGACGAGGGAAACACCGGTCGGCACAAACAAGATACCGATCAGGAACTCACGAATGGTACGGCCCTTGGAAACGCGGGCGATAAAGGTACCAACGAATGGCGACCAGGAAATCCACCAGCCCCAATAGAGCAGCGTCCAACCGCCAAGCCATTCATCCTTACGCTGGTATGCATACAAGTTGAAGGTTTTATCGACGAGGTCGCTCAGGTAAGCACCGGCGTTCTGAACCAAGGTCTTCAGCAGGTAAACAGTCGGACCAACGATTAGCACCAGAGCAAGAAGGCTGAATGCAAGAACGAGGTTGAGCTCACTCAGTCTTTTAACGCCGCGATCCAAACCGGAGAACACAGAGCATGTCGCCATCAAGGTGATGATGCCGATCAGAACAATCTGAACTTCGGTAGATACAGTAATTCCAAACAGATAGTTCAGACCAGAGTTCACCTGCATCGCGCCGTAACCGAGCGATGTTGCAACACCCAGCAGCGTACCAACCACAGCAAAGATATCGACTGCATGACCGATCGGGCCGTAGATGCGCTCACCGATCAGCGGATACAGAGCAGAACGTGGCAGCAACGGCAGATGGTGGCGATAGGTGAAGTAAGCCAAACACAGCGCAACAACGCCGTATACAGCCCAACCATGCAGACCCCAGTGGAACATGGTGATCTTCAACGCTTCCCGTGCAGCCTCGACAGACTGAGGATCCCCAGTCGGCGGCGCTAGGAAGTGCATCACCGGCTCACCAACGCCGAAGAACACAAGACCAATACCCATACCAGCAGAGAACAGCATCGCGAACCAACTCGCGTAGCTATAATCCGGCACAGCATGGTCAGGACCAAGCTTGATGTCACCAAAGCGGCTCACCATGACAAGGAAGATGAAAATCAAGAAAACGGCAACGCCGAGTACATAAAGCCAGCCGACATTGGTTTCGATCCAATGTTGAATGGATTTATAGAACTCTGCAGAAGCCGTTGG
>NZ_SMMA01000025.1 GCF_009711345.1 Pseudovibrio flavus | reverse complement strand
TACGGGGGTAAGAGATGGCCTTGCCGCCAATGCAGCTGTGCAAATAACCTTTTAGGATCTGAGAGGCTTTGGCCCCTTATTCCTCCTCCTGAGATTATGAATCCAGATTTAGTTAGCAATGGAATGATCAATGCCCTGATCTAACATAACAAAGTAACTTCATAACAACTATTTTCTAATTCAGGCACGAACTCCATGAATACGTTCCACGTGCAAAAATTCATAAAATACTTTGCCAGCACAATTCTACTTTTACACTCGGGAAGCACCCTTGCGGAAAGTAATAATCATATAACGATCTCTAGCGGGACGACCAAAGGAGACATCATTGCTGCAACATCCAGCTCTGATGCAACTATCAGTAATAATAGCGTAAAAATTTCCGGAAGCTCCACCGTGGTTGATGGTTCCGTCGTCGGAGGACGGTCTATTGGAAACGGGAGCCTAACCGAGAACAAAGTTATCATCACAGATGGTGCCCACGTTACAGTCAACGTGTTTGGTGGACACACGACCAATAGCAGAAGCAAAGGAACCGCCAGCGAAAACACTGTGACGATCTCAGGATCAGGTACCCATGTTGAACGATCAGTATATGGCGCAAACTCATACGTAGGCGCGGACAATAACAAGGTATTTATCCTCGATGGTGCAACTGTAGGCGCATCGGGATACACAATTGTTGGCGGCTTCACCTCCTCAGGTAGCTTGGCAAACGCTGAACATAATAGTGTTGTTGTTTCTGGCAACGGAACAACGGTAACAGGCTACCTTATAGGCGGCGAGACGCAAGATTCCAGAGGCGCAGGTTCAGCTAACTTCAATAGTGTTGAGGTTACCTCGGGAGCCAAAACCAAAGGAAACATTGTTGGAGGAAGTTCAAAAACCCAAGGAGACGCAGCCAATAACACCGTCAAAATTTCCGGAAGTGGTACAGTTACAACCGGCGATGTCATGGGGGGAGCAAGCGCCGGCTCTGGCCTTACAACTCTCAATACTGTCGAAATTTCAGATGGGGCATCAATTGTTGGTTCTGTCTTTGGAGGCGCCTACAGCTCAAGCGATGGACAAGGAGACTACACCTTCAACTCCGTAAGCGTTAGCGGAGAGCGGACCTCAATTTCATCCTCACTTTTTGGCGGCAAGGCAAAGGCAGGCAACGCTAACGGAAACATGGTTTCCATAGAGGATGGCAGCATCGGCGCGTCCGTCTATGGCGGTTTCAGTGACGCGGGCAACGCCAGCGAAAACTCTGTCTCCATCTCCGGCGGTTTAGTGCAAGGCGATGTTGTGGGTGGTTACGCGAACAATGGCTCCGCTACCCAAAATACGGTGACCATTAAGGGCGGTAGCTTTATGGGTAACCTTTTTGGAGGTTACAAAGAAGCCGATATAGGCTCAACTGATCTAATCAGCGGAAATAACTTAGAGCTGCATAGTAAACTTGTTCTCGAAGCCGGAAAAACGGCTGCATATTTTGAGAGCTATAATTTCTTCATTTCCCCTGATATTGCCGCTGGAGATACGATGCTAACCGCGGGTTCTGCTGTAGATTTTCAGCCTGTTCAAGGCAATCAGAACAATGTGCAATCCAAGATAAAAATCGCAAGCGTATCTACCGACACTCAATTAGTCGTCGGCGACAAGATCACCTTGATCAACAAAACCGAAAACGCC
>NZ_SMMA01000065.1:299540-413053 GCF_009711345.1 Pseudovibrio flavus | reverse complement strand
CGATTTTCTTAAAAGTAGCGTCAAGTGACATAACGGGGCAGATTATGTACTCACTACTCAAAATGACCTTCTGGATTTCCTTGATCTTGCTGATCATCCCTATTGGGACTGGCAGCGATGAGGAAGCGCCTGCAATTAATCCACTTCAGGCCCTTGTTGCTGCGCAGTCGACTGTGAGTGACCTTTCCGGCTTTTGCGAGCGCAACCCTGCTGCATGCGAAACGGGAAACAACATTCTTGAACTGGTTGGTATGAAAGCAAAACAGGCTGCCCGTCTTGCTTACTCCTACCTTGTTGAAGAAGAAAATGCCGAGGGTGTTGAAGCGATTGCGCTTGAAGAACTGCCAGCCGATGTAATGGCACCTGTGAGCGAAGCCATCAAACTCGCACCAATCGCCGAAATTCAGGAGCAGATCACAACCGGTACGCTCACATCTGACGACCTTCAGATTCCGTGGCAGCTTAGCGCAGAAGAAACCGCTGCAGCGGCTAAAGCAATTGCAACCGCTCCTGCCGTTGTACAAGAGCTGGTCGAGAACCGTTCAGTAAACACACAGTACCTATCCATTCCACTGCCGCGCCCTAATCCGCGTTCGTAACATCTTCCCATCCAAGACCATCGCAATCTCTCCGCCTTATGCTTTTGGGCAAACAGGTTTGAATAGAACCTGCAGGCGGTTGCTCTCTTAAGGAGCGCACTGTAGAACAGTGCCAAAATGCTCTGGAGACACAATAGCAATGGCAAGCTCTATCGAAGATATTCTCGAAGGTTTTGAATTTCTGGACGATTGGGAAGATCGCTACCGGTATGTCATCGAGCTTGGCCGCGAACTTGAACCCCTGAGCGATGAAGAGCGCAGCGATGCCAATAAAGTACAGGGCTGCGTATCTCAGGTTTGGCTGGCGCTTTCGGTTGGTACCAACAGCGACGGTAAGCCTGTTTTGACCTACAAGGGCGACAGCGATGCTCATATCGTGCGCGGCCTTGTTGCTATCGTTCTTGCAAAATACTCCGGTAAGGACGCACAGACCATTTTGGATGAAGACATCGAAGAAACCTTCAACCAGATCGGCCTGCGCGAGCACCTCACCCCACAGCGTTCCAACGGCCTTGCCTCTATGGTTCAGCGCATCAAGAGCGATGCTGTGAAAGCCATTAGCGGCGAAGCTGCATAATCAAGTTACGCTCTGTTAGATTGGAGGCGTATGTCCCATCGAGGGCTGCGCCTTTTTTCGTTTATGGAGATGCCCTGAGCGCTACCAGATAGTGAGCGTAGAGCCGGTCCAGCGCTAGGCAAAGAACCACCTTTGCGGTTCTTTCCGGCCAACCTCTTTTTTTCTCCGTCGCAGCAAGCCCGTTGAGGTGACAGCACACATCTACCAGAACTGAAGAAAGCTCTGGCCCGACAGCATCAAGCGCATCGTAAAAGCGTCGGCGTGCGTCCAGCTGATAGTCGCTCTCTTCCATTTGGCGATAGCTGGATCCAAGCCTTTCAGTGCGCCAGTTGCTGCGGGTGATGCCGCCTAGACAAGCCCTAGTAAAGTCCGTACGCAAACGCTCACCGGCCTCAACCTGCTCGCTCGTAACCATCGGTTGGCCATGCCGATCCCGCCGACTGGCGAGCCACTGCAGAGGACTTTCTTTGAGACTCACCTGAGGTAAGTCGGTTAGCTTAACGCCCATTGAGCCTACGGGAGATGCATACTGCGGCTCCTCCAGCCCAGCAGAACTTAAAAGTACCTTCAAAGTCTGTCGGCCAATCATTGTGAGGGAAAGATGGTCAGACGCTGAATATTCGATGAGCCCAGTATCAAGCGCCAGCTCAAAGACCGGACTAGGAAAAGCCTCTGTAGCCCTATCTTTGGAGTAGCCTGCCCGCTTTACTTGCTTCAGCAGGGCAACAACCTTCTCTTTCGTACCGGCAGACAAAGCATAGAGCTGCATTGGAAGTGACGTCATGCGCTTTCCCTCCACTCATGCATATCAATTGCCCGCCGAACAGAGGCTTGCATTTCAGCTTCTAGATCAGTGATAAGCCTATCGAACGTTTCGTCATCGCGCATGTCCTCGACAATCTTGCAAGCGTGGCCTGCGGTCGTCCGGTCACGGCCAAACACCCTTCCAGCCTGAGAGAGTGTCAACCCCAAGGCAACATGCAGCAGATACATGGAAACCTGCCGGGCAAGTGCCACGCGAGCCCTTCCACGAGAGGGGGCATGCATGTGTCGCGGATTTACTGCAAACGCGAGAGCAACACATCCTGTAGCGATAAAATCCACCCCTCCCATCAAGGGCTGCGGTATTGCCTGTTTTATCGCCAGAGCTTCTTCGGTCCTGTGTAATGCACTATCGAAGAGTTTCATCTTCCTCACCTCCTAAAGCTGGGTCGAGATGCTCGAACTCACTTCGAAAGCGAGTGTTACCCCTCAAAATTCGATGAGAATAACTTGTTGTTTATTGTTTCTAGCGGAAGCACTTCAGTGACAAACATCGCTGAATTTCATTTAACCTTGAAATCAGCAGTATAAACTATCCGCAATCCAAAACTCTCTACAATTTCCTAGTGGTACAGTAGATATAATCGTCATCAAGTCAGATTTAACCAATCATTTTTCACCACTTATTTTTAAAGGTAATCGCGGAAGCTTAACTTAGACACACACGTTCAACAGCACTTAAAACAAAACGGGGCTTATAACGTGAATCACGCAAATAACGGGCATAAAAAAACCGCACCCGAAATTCGGATGCGGTTTTAAAGCAAATCAGCTGCTAGCGATTACTTGCCTGCGCGCTTACGCTGCTGACCGAGGCCCATTTTCTTGGCCAGTTCGGAACGTGCAGCTGCATAGTGTGGAGCAACCATTGGGTAGTCTGCAGGCAGACCCCACTTTTCACGATATTCTTCAGGGGTCATATCGTAGTGGGTGCGCAGGTGGCGCTTCAGGGACTTGAACTTCTTACCGTCTTCCAAGCAGATGATGTAGTCGTTGGTTACAGACTTCTTCACTGGTACTGCTGGCTTAAGCGGCTCTGGCTCAGGCTCTTTAACAGTGCCGCTGGTTTTCTGCAGGGCAGCATAAACATCAGTAATAAGTACAGGCAAGTCAGCAGATGCCACAGTATTATTGCTAACATAAGCAGAAACGATGTCTGCGGTCAGATCAATCAGGTTGTTGTCTGCAGGGATCTCGCTCATTCTTTCACCTGTCGGTCATATATACATAATTTAGATCACACGCTTTGCACGGTCTAATTTGCTTGAAAAAACTTGCAGGACACTTTCGAACCTCAAGTTTTTATCAATAACAATTGATTCCGAGCAAAGCAAAACTACTGCCCGTCCTTATAGGAGCTACCTTTATAGATAACAAGAGAAATAATGCAATAAATACGATCTATACTACGTTTTGTGAACAGTTGATGGGCAAAAGAAACTTACACGTTCCAAATTGCTTATATGATCTAAGTAAGTATTGAGGGAAAACTGGCAGAAAACTCGGAGATTTTCGCTGGCATTTCTTTGCCATGTACAGCAGTGGCTGCCCTTACGCCACGAAAAAGGGGAGAAGCGCTTTGAAGCTCGGCTTTTAACACGCCTATTGCGCGATTGCCTAGCCCCAAGGAACACTCCTCCCCTAGTTCTATTGTTTTATTTTGTCCTTAGTTGGACTTTGCACCTTGATGCTTGTTTTCTTCAAACAAATCATCGCGAACTGTTTCCGGGCATGGACGATAGCCAACGCTGTGAGCAGCGCGAGCGATCAGGTGCGCAGAAACTGGCGCAGTGAGAAGGAAGAAAATAAAGCCAGCAAGCGCACGGCTGAGAACATCCCACTCGGTTGCAATTACGCCCAAAGAGATGAGCAGCAAACCGGAACCAAGGGTACCAGCTTTAGATGCTGCGTGCATGCGGGTGTAAACGTCTGGCAGACGGATCAGACCAAGACTTGCAACAAAGCAGAACAAACCGCCGGCGATTACAACCAAGCCAACCACAACATTAAGAAGCGCGATCATTTACGTTCCTCCAACATTTCTTCGGTTGCTTTGCACTCTTCCTGAATAACTGCGTCCTGTTCACGGCCACGGTTAAGAACAAAGCGTGCGAATGCAACGGTTGCAAGGAAGCCGACCAGACCAAGTGCCAACGCGATATCAACGTAAAGCGAGTAACCGGAATGGATACCGATCGTCGCAATAAGACCAATCGCAACTGCAACCAGAGTATCCAGACCGATGATACGATCAGGAAGGGTTGGGCCCTTGATGATGCGGTAGGTGATCATCAAGAAGGATGCAGAAAGACAGATCATCGCGAAGACGACGGCGAATTGCAGGAAGCCTGCAGAAGCCTGTTCAAAGACACTCATCGAAACGCCTCCATGATTTGACGTTCAAAACTCTCTTTGATCTCGCGGATGGTTTCGTCCGGATCCGGCACGTCCACGCAGTGGATGTAAAGGGTCTTGCGATCCTCGGAAACATCCATGGACAGGGTACCTGGGGTCAACGTAATCATGTTGGCAAGCAACGTGATTTCGTAGTCCTTGGTCACTGTCAGTGGCATCGCGATAATACCAGGCTGAACATCCAGTTTAGGATTGATCAGCATGATGAAAACGCGCCAAGAAGACTTCACCAGTTCCCAGAAGAAGGTGAGAGCCAGCTTGGTAATGCGCCAGGAGCGAGCAATGTAGCGACGGAAAGCAACTTGCTCACGGATGACATAAAGGGTCAGAGTCGCCAATACGAAACCGAAGACAAGGTTGAGGCCGGTGAAGGAGCCGGAAACGGCTGCCCATGCCACGGCCATCAGCAAGTTTGCTAGAAACAGGCTCTTGTTCATGGCTTAACTCCAAACACTGCTTGTACATAGGTTGCTGGATCAACGAGGACCGCCGCACCCTTTTGAACAATCGCCATAACGCCTTCAGGCTGAATACCGATCAGAATGATCAGACCAGTCAGGATAGAAAGCGGAATGAGCACGGTTACAGGAATAACTGCCTTTTCCTCGGTCGCCTGAACAACCACCTGAGTGCCATCTGTCACACCTTCTGGGCCACCGCGCCAGAAAATGAAGATCCAGAAGCGGCCAATGGTGATTGCGGTGAGAACACCGGTTACCAGAATACCAGCTGCTACCCAGCCCATGCCACCAGCAAGAGCGCCTTCTACCAGCATAACCTTCGGCCAGAAGCCGGAGAATGGAGGCAGACCAGCAACTGCAAACAGCAGAACCAGAGTACATGCTGCAACCAGAGGGCTGCGCAGGTAAAGGCCACCCAGCTCACGCAGGGAGTAGGAACCGCCCAGCAGGTTGATAAGACCAGCCAGCAGGTAAAGTGCAGTCATACACAAGATGGAGTGCGCTGCGTAGAAGATAGAGCCAGCAACAGACACTTCCGAACCAACAGCAAGACCTGCCAGAACGGTACCGATACCGGAGATAACAATGTAACCCAGCATACGGCGGATGTCGGTCTGTGCCAGAGCGCCCAGAACACCGGTCAGCATTGTTGCAACAGCAACAAGACCAATCAGAGTGGACAGCCATTCACGACCTTCAGGCATGACAACCAGCATCACACGAAGCAGCGCGTAAACGCCAACTTTGGTGAGAAGACCTGCGAACACCGCAGACACCACGATACGTGGGGTGTGGTAGGAAGCAGGAAGCCAGAAGTTAACCGGGAACGCAGCAGCTTTCATGCCGAACGCAAGGAAGTAAAGGGCAGCGATACCCATTACAGGAGCGTTCTCAGGAAGCTGAGGAATTCTCATAGCGATGTCCGCCATGTTCAAGGTGCCGACCATACCATAGAGGAGACCGGTGGTTACCAGGAACAGGGTTGTCGCAAGAAGGTTCAGAACCGCGTACTTCATAGCACCGTCGAGCTGACGTTTCTCGTTACCCAGCACGATCATGCCGAAGGACGAGATGAGCAGCACTTCGAACCATACGTACAGGTTGAAGATATCGCCGGTGAGGAATGCGCCGGTCACACCACACAGCAGAAGCATCAGGAACGGGTAGAAACCGTAACGACGTTCGGACTGTTCGATGGAACCTGCAGCATAGATTGCAGCACAAAGCGCAACAATCGACGCAGCAAGGGCAAACAGCACACCCATAGCATCAGCGGTGAACGCGATACCGAATGGAGGAAGCCAAGAGCCCATAACCATGCTGACAATGCCGTTATTAAGGACATGCGCCAGCAGAAGAATATTGGAGAGTACGACCAAGCCGATCGTACCAATGCCGATCCATGGCTGGATGTCGGTTTTCTTGCGCAGCATGATAGCTGTCGCACCACCCAGCATGAGCAGCAAAGTAGGAGCCACCAGGAGCCAGTCCGCTAGCGGAGTAGGATCCATAACCCAGGCAGCTGCCCAATCAAAAGCAGGTTTATTTGCAGCCATTCTTATTAGTACCCCAGTGGCGGCTCTGCTTCGCCTTTAGGCTCAGCGATACGCATTTCTACAACGTCATCGGTTCCAAGATCCTGGAACGCACGGTAGCCGAGCACCAGGAAGAACGCGAAGAACGAGAAGGAAATCACGATCGCAGTCAGGATAAGAGCCTGAGGCAGCGGGTTAGCTGTGACTTCCAACGGAATGTAGCTGTCGACTGGAATGACCGGCGGCACTTCACGGGTCAGACGGCCTGCAGAGAAGATCAACAAGTTCACGGCGTTGCCGAGAATTGCGATACCAAGCAGAACGCGGACCAACTTGTTCGACATCATCAAGTAGAGTGCTGCCGAGAAGATAAGGCCGATCAGGAGCGCGAAAATGGTTTCCATTATTTCTGCTCCCTTTCTTCCAGAGCCAGAGCGATAGAAGTAATCGCACCAACCACGACGAGGTAAACGCCGATGTCAAAGAACATCGGAGTGGACAGGTCTACCGGAGTACCGAAGACATGGATCTGCAGCCACTGGCTGGTCATTGCAGGCTGCGCAAGAAAGATACTTGGCATAACCGACAATGCAGACAGAACCAGACCAGCCGCAGCGATGGACAGCGGATGGAATGTAATTGCACGGCGCACAGCGGCTACACCGCAAGCAATGCCGTAGATCGCAAAAGCGGATACAGCAATCAGACCGCCGATAAAGCCACCGCCCGGCTCGTTATGGCCGCGGAGCAGCACGAAGATCGAAAAGAGGATCATCAGTGCTGACAGGTAAGGCGCAATAGTGCGGAAGATAACGGTATTCATTTAAGCACCCTCCTCATTGCGAACTGGTTCCGGAGCAACAAGCGGCTCGGCCTTCTCGCCTTTCGGGCGCACACGAATGAGCGCCAGAATTGCCAGACCGGTTACGAGCACAACGGTGATCTCGCCCAGAGTATCAAGCCCGCGGAAGTCAACGATGATCACGTTCACGATATTACGACCGTGAGCGATCACGCGGCTGTACTGCGCGTAGAACTCGGAAAGAGAAGCGTTGAACGGAAGTTCGACAATGCTGATAAGCAGGAATGCCAGACCAAAACCAACGATTGTTGCAAGAACACCGTCGAATACACGGTCTTTAACCAGACGGAAGTCGCGTGGCTGAAGATCGAGCTTGGTCATGACCAATGCAAGGATAACAACGGAAAGCGTTTCAACCATGAACTGGGTGAAGGACAGATCCGGTGCACCGTAAAGCAGGTAAATGATCGCGACTGCGAAGCCCAGAATACCCAAAGACACAATCGCGATAAGACGATTGACCGCGAACAGAACCGCACCAAGGCCGATAACGGCGATGATCACGAAGGTCCATTCATAGAAGGTCAGGTTCTGGATCGCAGAGAAGGTCGGGAACGTGCCGGTTGCGAACATTGGTACGTACAGGAACACTGCAAGTACAATGAAGGTCGCACGCACGTAGCTGACCATGGAGCCAGTCTGAACTGTACGGGTAACGAGCGTTGCAAACTTAACAACCAGAGTAATGAGCTGGTCGAAGCCTTTGTCCGGACCCCAGCCAATTGCTTTTACGAGCTTGTCTACCTGAGCACGAATAAGGTCGAGCTTGGTGAACAGGAAGCTACCCAGAGCAATGGTGATGAGAGACAGGAACAGCGCTGCGTTGATGTGTTTAGGGATCAGGTACAGGCCGTAGGTGTAGCTTTCGCCGGTTACAGCGCTGATCATCGGGTTGATGAACAGATCGCCAGTGAACGCAGCAAACACACCAGCCAGAAGACCGGTAACAGACAGGAAGACCGGACCTGCGTAAAGCAGCACTGGACCTTCATGTGCGTGTTTCGGAGTTTCTACCTTAGGACCGATGAACGGCTTGAGAGCAACAGCACCAGCCAGAGCAAACATCAGCGCGTTACCAACGAGTGCGATCAGTGCCCAGCCCGGACCGAAGCCCAGCACCTGCCATGCACCGTCATACAGCATTTCTTTGGCGATGAAGCCAATGAAAGGCGGAAGACCAGCCATGGAAAGCGCAGCAAGACATGCAGCAGCGAAGGTAATTGGCATTGCCTGACGCAGACCGCCCAGCTTGGTTACATCGCGGGTACCTGCTTCATGGTCGATTGTACCGGCGACCATGAAGAGTGCGCCTTTGAACAAGGAGTGACCGAAGAGGTAAAGAACCGCACCCTTGATTGCCAGCTCTGCGGAGGTACCGGTCAACATGACCAGCAAGCCGAGAGAAGCAACAGTGGTGTAAGCCAGCATAAGCTTGAGGTCTTTCTGACGAGCGCCAAGAACCGCACCAACGATCAACGTGATACCGCCGAAGATCGGCAGAACGGTTGTCCATAGTGCAGTGTCACCCAGTACAGGGTTCATACGCATCAACAGATAGACGCCAGCCTTAACCATGGTTGCAGAGTGCAGATACGCCGAAACAGGGGTCGGCGCTTCCATAGCGTTTGGCAGCCAGAAGTGGAACGGAAACTGAGCAGACTTTGTGAATGCGCCAAGGGCGATCAGAGTAAAGATCGCAACGTACAATGGGCTATCACGAAGAACGTCGCCGGAAGTCAGGATTTCGTTCATTTCCATGGAGCCGCTTGCCAGACCGATCAGCAAGAAGCCAGCCAGCAGTGCCATGCCGCCCGCGCCGGTTACAACCAGAGCCTGGATTGCAGAGCGACGGGACGCTGCGCGCAGGTGGTCAAAACCGATGAGCAAGAACGAAGTAATAGAGGTCAGTTCCCAGAAAATGAACAGGGTGATCAGGTTGTTCGCCAGAACAACACCGAGCATTGCACCCATGAACAGGAACAGGAACGAGAAGAAACGGCCCTGCTGCGGATGGCCTTTCAGGTAACCGCCAGCATATAGAATGATGAAGGTACCGATGCCGGAAATCAGCAGAGCGAAAAGGGTCGACAAACCATCTAGATAGATGGAAAAAGTCACGCCGTATGTAGGCACCCACTCAAGTGCTGCGGTGTATACTTCGCCTGAAGATACGCCCGGCACGAGTGTGAGAAAGTGCAGAAAAATAAGCGCAGGAAACACGGCCAGAACCCAAGCAGCATTGTGTTTCAAGCGCTGCGTGAGGACAGGACCGAGTGCTGCAGCAACAAATGGCGCCAACATGGCCCAAAATGTTGCCTCTACACCAGTAAGCGGCATATGGCACTCCGTTAATTTATACGTGGTTTCACAAGGAGCATTCGAATCCTACCTAGATCCCAATTCAGCTCACCTGGCAGACTTCATAGAGCGCAGGTGCAAAAAGGGCAAGCGGTGACCCTAGGTGCAGATACCTACTTCATCTTGCACTGCAAGTCGTTAATACGCAAATGTATGTAGCTATGCGCGATTTATTTCTTCAAGAGGTGTATAGTACATTTTATGTAAAATTATGGGCTTCTATCTATACATGGGCCCATCTAGGCAACAGCTGTAGAGCTGTCTGGAGGTGCTATGAATTCGAAAAAAGACATGTCGCTTTTAAGTGAAGCGGAGTGGCAAAACAGACTTTCTCCAGAGCAATACTATATTCTACGCAGAAAGGGCACGGAGCGCCCGTTTACCGGACCGTTCTGGGACCATTACGAACTGGGCACCTACACGTGCACTGCGTGCGACAATAACCTCTTCAAATCACACAGTAAATTCGATGCAGGTTGCGGCTGGCCCAGCTTTTTCGAGCCTATTTCTGCCCAAGCGTTAACAGAACACGAGGACTTTTCACACGGAATGGTGCGCGTTGAAATAAGGTGTGGAGGTTGTGGCGGACACTTAGGGCACGTTTTTGATGATGGCCCTCAGCCCACCGGACTACGTTATTGTATGAATGGAACCGCTCTAAAATTTACGCCGGATAATGGGTAGCGCTAGCTATCCTTTTTCCCTGCAAAAACAACGTGAAGTGGTGGGACGATTTGAAGCGTCGATAATTGTTGATAGTTTGCCTTATCCAGAACACAACTCAACCAACGCTTGCCGTAAGGTGAAATTGCTTATGGCAATTGAGCAACAGTGTTGCTGAACGGTATCCATGTACGTAATCGCAGTGATGCATGTGATAAGGATCACATTATCCTATAAAGCATCACTGGTAAGCACTTGTGGGTGTAAGTATATTTAATTATCCGCAAGATTGTTGGGGGACCATGAAACCTTTGAAACCGCCATTTGCCGAAAAGCGCCCTTCCCTGTCATCCATGCACGGCCATGAGCGTACCGATAACTATGCTTGGCTGCGCGCCGACAACTGGCAGGAAGTGATGAAAGATCCTTCCGTACTGGCTGAAGACATCCGCACCTATCTGGAAGCGGAGAACGCCTACACTGACGCCCAGATGGAGACGACAAAGGCTCTTCAAGACACGCTATTCAGGGAAATGAAGGGGCGGATCAAAGAGGACGATAGTTCCGTTCCAATGCATGACGGCCCGTACGCCTACGGCATTCGATATGTCGAGGGCGGTCAGCACCCGAAATTTTACCGTAAACTTGTTTCTCCTTCCGAGATGGATGTTGCTGCCCGTGCGCAGCTCTGCGATCAGGAAAAGCAGGAAGAAATTATTCTGGACGGCGACAAGGAAGCTGAAGGAAAAGCCTACTTCCGTATTGGCGGCGCTTCCCACAGCGACGACCACAGCAAGCTTGCTTGGGCTGCCGATGATAAAGGCTCTGAATACTATTCCCTGCGCATCCGCGACCTGAAGACCGGTAGCGACTATGCTGAGGTGATTGAAGACACCAGCAGCGGCGGTGTCTGGTCTGCTTGCGGCGATTACGTCTTTTACGTGCGCCTTGATGCAAACCACCGTCCATCAAAACTCTTCCGCCATAAACTTGGAACGTCTGTCAGCGAGGACGTGCTTGTATATGAAGAAGAGGACGCTGGATTCTTTATGGCTGTTGGCCGCACCCAATCCGGCCGCTTCATCACGATTGATATTCACGACCACGAGACTTCCGAGGTTTGGGTTATCAAGGCAGATGAGCCAACTGCAAAGCCGAAATTGATTGCGCAGCGCGAAACCGGCGTTGAGTACACACTTGATGAT
This sequence comes from Pseudovibrio flavus, assembly GCF_009711345.1. Lineage (GTDB taxonomy): Bacteria > Pseudomonadota > Alphaproteobacteria > Rhizobiales > Stappiaceae > Pseudovibrio > Pseudovibrio flavus. Next base: position 401,556 of record NZ_SMMA01000065.1, on the reverse strand, counting down.
GCTGGTGACCAGTTCCTCATTCTTACCAATGCGGACGAGGCTGAAGACTTCAAGATTGTCTGCGTACCTGTTGTTGCTCAGCTCAATGCAAGTGGCCGCACCCACTGGACCGACTTGGTTGAACACAAAGCTGGCCGTCTCATTCTATCTATGAGCGTGCTGCAGAACTATATGGTTCGACTGGAGCGCGAGAACGGCCTTCCGCGCATCGTTTCGCATCGCTTGGTGGACAATATCGAGCATAGCGTAAGCTTTAAAGAAGAAGCCTACAGCCTTAGCCTTTCGGCGGGCTACGAGTACAACACCTCGATTATCCGCTTCACGTACTCTTCCATGACCACACCTGCGCAGACATTCGATTATGATGTCGAAACGCGTGAACGTGTGCTGCGCAAGACTCAGGAAGTGCCAAGCGGCCATAACGCGGATGATTATGTCACTCAGCGCTTGTTTGCGGCGGCTGATGACGGGGAGCAGGTGCCGATCACCGTGCTGTACCGTAAGTCAACAGCGCTTGATGGCAGCGCGCCATGCCTGCTTTATGGCTACGGCTCCTACGGCATTTCCATTCCGGCCAATTTCTCCACCAACGCCTTGTCGCTTGTAGACCGTGGTTTCGTCTATGCCATCGCTCACATTCGCGGCGGTAAGGAAAAAGGCTTTGCTTGGTACAAGGCCGGTCGCCGCGAGTACAAGAAGAACACGTTTACCGACTTCATCGCGGCAAGCCGTCATCTGGTTAGCAACAACTACACCAGCCACGAGCGCATCATCGCGCAGGGCGGCTCCGCCGGTGGCATGCTGATGGGCGCTGTATCGAATATGGCTCCGCAGTGTTTTGGAGGCATCATCGCGGAAGTTCCGTTTGTAGATGTGCTCACCACCATGCTTGACGACACACTGCCCCTCACCCCGCCTGAATGGCCGGAATGGGGCAACCCAATCAAGAACCAGAGCGCCTACGAGTACATTGCCTCCTATTCGCCAGTCGATAACGTGGAAGCAAAAGACTATCCGGCGATCTTTGCGCTTGGCGGGCTTACCGACCCTCGCGTGACATACTGGGAGCCTGCAAAATGGGTTGCCAAGCTGCGTGAGCTGAAGACCGACGACAACCTTTTGATGCTGCGCACCAATATGGATGCAGGTCATGGCGGCGCATCAGGCCGGTTTGACCGCCTCAAAGAAGTTGCGCTTGTTTATTCGTTTGCGCTCAAGCTGACACAGGAAACAGTCAGCTAGAGCAAAAAAGATACGGAAGGGCTTTTCTTAGCGGTCTTTCCGTTGCAGCACGCCAGTGCACCTTAGCTAAGATCTTCATTGACTTGGCGCTCCGTTCTGCGGGGCGCCTTTTTTATTGCCCATTGCATTTTAGTTTTTCGGGCAAGCGCTGATTAACCAAACCAGAAGACCTTGGCGCAGTTTAAATAAATTCGTGAGCTTTCTGTGAGACTTTCAAAACCATAGGCGCGGCTAGACACGCAACAAATTGCCAAGAATCTGTGTCAAAAAAGATAGCGCCCAAAAGGAACAGGCCGTCACAGGGAGACTGCCATGAATTACTGTCGGAACCCATTATCACTTGGTGTTGCACTGCTGCTGGGGCTATCGGTGCTTGCTCAGACTACGCCAGCTAACGCGAGGCTCATCACCAACTCGCAATACCCGTTCAACTTCATGATCCCCAATGACATGAATTCCAAGCCACGGGTCTACGGCACCCAATACGACTGCAAAATACGGGTCGCCGAGGATGGACGGGACAATGTGTACCAAGCGTTCGTGAATGGCCGCTTCAACAATCCTAACCGTGCGATCTCCAGCGTTGCCTGTTTCCAGTCAATGCAGATGTGTCAGCGCTATCTGAACTTCATGCGGGGCTATCTGGACTTCACCCAGAGCGCTGCCTGTCAACGCGGCTATGCGAATATCTTTGACTGGTTCAGAGGAAGAGACTGAAGCCCTTTTTAAGCGCTAAAGCGAGACAGCAATAATGAAGAACAAGAAACTGATTGCGACTGTCATGCTGGCAGCCGTGGTGGCGGCTTGTGCTCGCCCGCCTTCCACGAATTACCTTGAGCAGCGGCTTATTCCCAAGTCTGGCAGAGTTCACCCCACTGTTGCGGGCACTCAATACGACTGCAAGATAGCGGCGGCTCGTTTTGGACCGGAAAATGTTTGGCAGGCCAATGTGGGTGGGCGCGTGTTTGACTATGACAGCCCCTACAATGTTTCAACCGTTGCCTGCTTCGAGACGCAGGTGGACTGCGAAGCCTATCTTTATTTGATGAACGGGTATCTGGACCAGATCATCACCTCCCGCTGCCATTTGGGCAGACAGAAAGGGCTTTTCGGCTAGAAACGAAAAGAGGCGACCAACAGGCCGCCTCCTTCAAAAAATCACGTCGAAACGGGATTAGACAGCTTTTTCGAGCAGCTCTTCCACGTATTCCCAGTTCACCAGATTGTCGACGAATGCTTCGAGGTACTTAGGACGCGCGTTGCGGTAGTCGATGTAGTAGGAGTGTTCCCATACATCCACGCCCAGCACAGGCACAGCACCGAATACCAGCGGGTTTTCGCCGTTTGGTGTTTTCATCACTTCAAGCTTGCCGTCTTTAACAGCCAGCCATGCCCAACCAGAACCGAACTGGGTTACGCCTGCCTGAATGAAGTCAGCGCGGAACTTGTCGTAACCGCCAAGATCTTCGTTGATCTTCTTCTGGATGAGGCTTGGCAGAGCAGTGCCGCCACCATTTGGCTTCATCCACTTCCAGAAGTGAAGGTGGTTCAGGTGCTGACCAGCGTTGTTGAAGAGGCCCGGATTTGTGCCGTAGCTTTCCTTAACGATTTCTTCCAGAGACTTACCTTCAAGACCGGAGTCCTTCAGCAGGTTGTTGCCGTTGGTCACGTAAGCAAGGTGGTGCTTGTCGTGGTGGTACTCGAGCGTCTCGGCAGACATATATGGTGCCAGCGCGTCGTATGCATATGGAAGATCTTCAAGAACAAAAGACATGACAGTGCCTCCGGTTGGGAGTTTTAAATTTTTAATGCTGAGAGGCGGCTCTGAAAGCAAACCACCACTGCAACGTGTGGAGCAAGATAGGCGTGTTTTCCTGTACTCGCAACGATCTTTTGGCGAATTAAGAAATATATTTCTTTCTTTATTCAACCCCAGCAAAACTGACGCTGCGGCTTTGGTAGGATTTAAAAACCACCTCTTGCGTTCTGTGTATTTTCAGTGGATTTATGTAGCGTATATTACGTATTCATAAATCGGTCCCATCAATGATTTCAAAGATTTCCTCCTTCCGTCTGGCCTTTGGCGGATGCCTTTCCCTTGTTGTGGCGATGGGGATCGGACGATTCGTATACACACCTATCCTGCCTTTCATGTTGGCAGACGGTCAGTTGTCGCCAGTCTCATCGGGTGTTGTCGCCTCCGCCAATTATCTGGGGTATTTGCTGGGTGCGATGGCTGCAGCACTGCTGCCAACGCCGTTTGGTCTCTACCGCTGCTTTGCAATTGCAATTGCTATGGCTTCCCTCACCACACTCGCGATGGGCGCTCCTTTTCTGGAACAGCTCCCCACTCTGCTTGGCTACGGCACTATTCGCTTTGTATCGGGAGTTGCCAGCGCGTATGGATTGGTTCTTTCGGCCACGCTGGTGCTTGACGAGCTGACTGCTCGGGGGGACTTGAAGATTTTTCCGGTGCACTTTGCAGGGGTTGGGACAGGCATTGCACTATCATCACTACTGGTAGAGATAACGGGATCGACTATCGGTATGAGTGCCTCCACACTATGGCTATTATGTGGGGCTGTAAGCCTGCTGCTAACATTTGCTGTGCTCACGCTTATACCAGCGCCCAAGCGTGCTCCCGTATCCGAAGCAAGACAGGAACCGCAAAGCAGCCAGAACGGGAAAACCAAACTATCAGCTAATGCCTATCGGCTTATTCTCGCCTACGGCTTTTTCGGACTTGGCTATGTTATTACCGCGACCTTCTTGAGCGTTATTGCAGATCAGCAACACGGCCTATCCAACTACAAATCATTCATCTGGATGATGGTTGGTATTGCTGGCGTCCCCTCGGTGTTTCTATGGGGAAGAATTGGCGCGAAGATCGGAAACAAGAACGCACTTCTAATTGCCTTTATCCTAGAGGCAATCGGCGTTGCACTTAGCGTTCTTTGGCCAAGCCTAACTGGCCTCATCATTTCCGCAGTGCTCTTTGGCGGTACTTTCATTGCTATCACAACACTTGGTCTCTTGGAGGCAAAGATCCTTGTGCCACAGTCCCCCCGCTTGATCGTGGGCCTGATGACAGCTTCCTTTAGCCTTGGGCAGGTAATCGGACCGCTGATTTCCTCCGCCCTTTATGAACAAACAGGTGACTTTACGATTGCAACGCTGTTTGCGTCCCTCATGCTCGTTCTGTGTGCCCTGATGGTCATCAAGCCGTTCACCCCGCCGGTGCCTCAAGAAGTTTAACTGGGCCTGCCAGACAACAAAAAAAGGCCGGTCAAACCGGCCTTTTCTTTACTCGTAGAGCTCGCTGTTACCCTTAGTAGGTAAACGGCTGTGCGAACGAGAATTCGAAGTACAGAGCGCGTGCTTTTTGCGCTACTGGACCAATGCCAAGCTCACGGTCATCAATCTGACGAACTGGAACGACCTTGGAGTAGTTGCCAGTCGAGAAGATTTCGTCAGCTTCGAGGAAGTCCTTGTAGCTTAGCAGCGCTTCATGAACCTTGTAGCCAGCGTCACGCAGCAGTTTGATGACGCGCTGACGGGTAATACCGTTCAAGAAGGTACCGTTCCAGAACGGGGTAAACACCTCACCGTTCTTCACCATGAATACGTTTGCAGAGGTAAGCTCAGCAACATTGCCCAGAGCATCCAGAACGATCGCGTTATCAAAGCCGCGAGCCTTTGCTTCTTTAGAAGCGCGGGCGTTGTTTGGATAGAGACAACCAGCCTTGGCGTTTACCGGCATTGTTTCAAGCGTTGGACGGCGGAAAGGAGACAGCGTCAAAGTATTGGACGCGCCTTCTGGTGCCATTGGAGCTTCAAACATGCAAAGGCAGAACTGGGTGGATGTCGGATCGGCATCGATAACACCCGGGCCATCTTTGGTTGCCCAGTACATAGGACGGATATAAACAGCTTCATCTGCTGCAAACTTACCCATACCCTCTTTCGTCAACTCGATGATCTCGCCAACCTGCTTGGTTGGTTCCATTCCAAGAGCAAGGGCAGAGTTGTTTACGCGCTCGGCGTGAAGGTCGATATCCGGCAGCACACCTTGAAAACCGCGTGCGCCGTCAAATACGCTGGAACCCAGCCAAAATGCGTGATCGCGCGGGCCCATAAGCATTGGGTTGCCCTCATGCCAAGCGCCATCGAACCACGTCCAAGTCTTCGACCATCCGGCCATTTTGCTCTCCTTAGATGCGCGCAATTAATCGATAGCGCGCCAACAAACTTATTTATTAAATTATAGGAGATGGAAAAGGGAATTTTGCTTTAGGTCAACCGCAACACTACGAATAGGACAATTCCGCAACTTATGAAAACAAACGGGCCTATGTTCGTAATTCGTTCATGTTAACTGATATACTTCACGCAATTTTTGTTCGTGGAAGATACCCACAACAGAGCGACTGATCATCGATTCTATCTGATAAAAGAGGCATATGCATGCCAGCCATATACCTCAGCTTACAAATAACGTGGGAGAATAAAGCTCCACAATATACCTGAGTAGAGAGCGGTCGATGTCTTGACGCGTGCGCCCAGACAGGTTTCTCTATTAATCAAAGACTTGCTTGCAGGACACTGGAGATTTGCATGCGCCGCGCTGCTTATGTATTTGACGCTTATGGGACATTGTTCGATGTCCATGCCGCTGTGCGTCGTCACGCGAAAGAAATGGGACCGGAAAGTACCCGCCTTTCAATGATCTGGCGCGAGAAGCAACTCGAGTATTCTTGGGTTGGAACCTTGATGGGACACTACGAGGACTTTTGGGCGTTGACCCAACAAGCCCTTGATACCGCCTTTGCAATGGTGCCGGAAGTAGACCGTTCCTACCGCCAGAACCTGCTGGATGCATACTGGGAGCTGGACTGTTACCCTGAAGTACCGCAGGTCCTGAAAGACCTGAAAGAACACGGTGCACGCATTGCCATTTTGTCCAATGGTTCGCCTTCCATGCTCAGTGCAGCTACGGATGCAGCTGGTATTTCCGATCTTATCGATGAAGTCTTCTCAGTGGACCTCGTGGGCAAATACAAGCCGTTGCCGGAAGTTTACGAGATGGTGACCACCAACTTCCGCCTATATCCGGAAGCTGTTTCCTTCCAGTCGTCCAATCGCTGGGATATTGCAGGCGCAACCAAGTTCGGTATGCGCACCGTTTGGGTGAACCGCCACAACATGCCTGATGAGTATACAGGTTATACCCCTGCCGCTGTGCTGCCAGACCTTAAGGGCCTGACCTGCCTCGACTAACTACGGCATACAAATATTCGTTTTCGTGAACGGCCTGAGCCCTGTGGCTTTCAGGCCGTTCTCATTTTATGCGCTTAGAGCTGGTCCTTGGTGACCCATTTCATGACTTTCGGCGCTTCATAGCTCTCAAAAGCATCAAGCAAGCCCTGCGGTGTTTCTGCTACCTTCAAGATATCGCGCATATCCTGCTTTAAGAAACCTTCACTCACCATCCTGTCGAGCATGGTCAAAAGCGGGGCATAGTAGCCGCCAGCATTCAGCACTCCTGATGGTTTTGTGTGGTACCCAAGCTGGGCCCATGTCCAGATTTCGAACATTTCTTCCATGGAACCAGCGCCGCCCGGCAGGGTGATGAACGCATCCGAAAGGTCATTCATCATGGCTTTACGCTCGTGCATGGAGCCAACGATATGAAGCTTGGTCAGGCCGGTATGCGCCAGCTCTTTTGCAGCGAGAGCCTCTGGTAGCACGCCGATAACTTTACCACCCTCGCTCAACGCACCATCGGCAACGCGCCCCATTAGGCCGACCTGCGCACCGCCATAAACCAGAGTTTTACCGGCTAGAGCGATCTGGCGTCCAGTTTCAAACGCTGTCTCGGCATAGTGCGGAGATACACCCATGGATGAGCCGCAGTACACACAAACAGCCGAAATTCGGGAAGTGCCCATAGTTCTACACCTTCGCAATCATTCAAAAAATAATGCCGGAGGCAGAACCTGTCTCCGGCATGTCGTTTAACACTAGAGGCTTTTTTAGCCCTTGGCTAGTTCATCCAGAACGCGAACCCAAGAGCGAATGCCTTTATGGAAGCTCTTCAGCTCGTACTTTTCGTTTGGAGAGTGGATCTGGTCTTCATCAAGGCCGAAACCGATCAGCAGGGAATCCATTTCGAGGGTGTTTTTGAACTTACCAACGATTGGAATGGAACCACCGCAACCAACGAGAACAGCTTCTTTGTTCCACTCAGCAGAGAGAGCTTCTTTGCCCTTTGCAAGCGCAGGAGCATCAAAGTCCATACGCAGAGCTTTGTCGCCGCCATGCGGGTGCAAGATCAGCTCGAAGTCTTCAGGGGTTTTGGACTTGAGGTAAGCGCGGAACGCATCGCGGATCAGCTCAGGGTCCTGATCGCCAACCAGACGGAAGGATACTTTTGCGTGAGCTTCAGCAGGAATAACGGTTTTGAAGCCTTCGCCGGTGTAACCGCCCCACAGGCCGTTTACTTCGCAAGTCGGACGAGACCAGATCTGTTCCAGAGTGGAGTAGTTTTTCTCGCCACCCGGATTTTTCAGGCCAATGCCGCCAAGGAATTCTTCGTCGGTGAAGCCTAGGCCATCCCACATTTTCTTCACGTCTTCTGGCAATTCCAGAACACCATCATAGAAGCCCGGCAGAGTGATACGGCCGTTTTCGTCACGCAGGCCAGCCACCATATCGCACAGGACATGCAGCGGGTTGCGAGCGGCGCCGCCGTACATACCAGAGTGCAGGTCTTTATTCGGACCCTTGAGGGTGATTTCTTCACCCACTAGACCGCGCAGCATTACGGAAATCGCAGGAGTGTCTTTGTCCCACATGCTGGTATCGCAAACGAGCGCGAGGTCTTTGGAAAGCTCTTCCTTGTTTTCATCAAGGAATGGCTGAAGAGATGGAGAGCCGCTTTCTTCTTCACCTTCAAGAAGGATAGAGATGGAGATCGGCAGTTCGCCAGCTTCTTCCATCCATGCGCGAGCTGCTTCAACAAAGGTCATCAGCTGGCCTTTGTCATCGTTTGCGCCGCGAGCAACGATCATCTTGGAACCGTCTTCACGGGTCACGATCTGCGGATCAAACGGGTCTGCATGCCAGAGTTCGATCGGATCAACCGGCTGAACATCATAGTGACCGTAGAACAGCGCGTGCGGGCCGGATTTGCCTTCAACAACGCGGTGACCAACGACCATTGGATGACCAGTGGTGTCGCGCACTTCAGAAGGAATACCGATAGCGGTCAACTCGTCTGCCAGCCACTGAGCGGCGGAGCGGCAGTCGTCTTTGTAAGCTGGATCGGTGGAGATGCTCTTGATGCGAATGAGGTCGAACAAACGGTTCAAGCTGGCGTCAAGGTTATCATCAACGCGGGCAAGGACCTTTTCCAACTGGCTCATACCGGTTTCCCTTTCATTATGTCATTATCGCAGTAAGCACTGACCACGGTCTGCTCGGCAAACATAATGGCAGATAGCGGCCATGCTTTGAATTAGAGGCTTTAGCACATAGCACAGGTGGGCGGGTATCCCTGCTGTTTTTAATCGGCGGCGCACATTACCGTGATTTTTCCACCGGCGTGTTTTGGAGAACTCCTCTCCTTTTTTGCCCCTAAATACTAACAAAGCTCGATAAGGCGATATTTTCCTTATAGTTAGCCACTTTGAAATTACGGTAAGCCGCAAAGTTAGTAACTGTTAACTTGCACTTGCATAGCGAAAAAGCATAGGCTTGAGGAAAAGCCTCCCAAGACCTTATTGCGGCCTTTTTTTACGGGAGTGTGTTTCCTTGGTGTTCAAGGCGCTGCAAGCGCTTAAGTTGAACGCATAGGTGGAACTCTGGAGACCATTAATGCACCGTTTGATCAACCGGATCGTCCAAAAAACCGAGCTCGAAGAAGACACAGCCAAGGCTGCTGTTGGAGTTATCTTGAACTTCATTTCCAAGAACTGCTCTTCGGAAGATATGGAAGTTCTGATGGACGCCTTTCCTAAAGCCGAGGAATTTCTTGGCCAGCAGGAAGCAAAAGACAGCTCTGGTCTGCTTGGTGGCCTAGCCAGCAAGATGTCCAGCACAGTTGGCGTCCTTGCCGCTCTTAATGAGCTGACCAGCCTCGGCCTGAGCATGGGACAGATTCAGTCTGTCGCCAAAATGACGATCAAATTCGCCAAGGAAAATGTTGGCGACGAAAAAGTTGACGCAATTATCAAGAAGATCCCTAGCCTGAGCCAGATCGCTTAAATATCCGGCTTATTTGCTTTTGGATCACCTGTGACGCGTTTCAGGTTCATAGAGAAACGCTCAGGCTTCTTCGGGCAATTTCCTGCCCGCGCTTCTTAAAGAATTACGCTTCCCGCGAAGTGAACTTGATTTAAGAGATAATGCTGCTTTGAAAGTAGGCCCTGCAAGCTCACAGGATGTGTGCCAAGGGCCTATTTTTTTTGCCTACCCGTATACCTACTCGGCGGAAGCAATGTCGATTTACGTGTCTACTTTGCAGCGATCAGTATCAATTGAGATGGAGGCTAGCTGATAGCCCCCTTCAGATATTGGAGCGCGACACGTGAACCGCCTCTCAAACATGCTAGTGGGACGGTGTCACCGCCCCGCCTAGTGCTTTCCAAATGCGTCAAACTTCTCAGATAAAGCTGCGCATCTAGATTTTGATCTGCCCGTAGCGCAACGCCTCAACCACTGTGTGGGTCTTGTTGGAGGCGTTCAGCTTAGCGCTCGCGTTTTGGAGGTGAGCATGAACCGTCCGCTGGGAGATATCCAAATCCTCAGCAATCTCATGCGCTGTTTTGCCTAGAGCAGTCAGTTCCAACACACGCCGTTCACGGGCGGAAAGATCACCCGGACGCTGATCGGAAATCACGCCAAGCTCAAAGAGGCGTTTAAAGGCTGCTGCAGAAACGATTTCCAGAGACGCCAGATCGAAGGACTCTGCCGAAATGCCATGGCCTGCGCCAACAACCATCGCCTGAAACGGATGCAACGCATCAACAGGAATGACCATGACGCGTGCGCCCTCGCCGATAGCGGAAAAGAGCTCCGAGTTGATCGTGTCTGTAGAGCCAACCTGCTTAATAGCTGGTCGGTTACCAGATAGACCGAGCATAAGAGCATTATCGCCCGCACTGAGCGAGGTACGCTCGACCCCGCCATTGCGCTCATCCGGCCAGCGAAACCGATGGACCAGACTATCAATGGTCCTGTTGGGCATTGGCAGCCCTGTAATGAGAATGTGGGACGCACCCAACCTTCTCAGATAGGACTCCACAATATCCAGCACCGGCTTTGCGGCACGCGCCTCAGCGATGGCTTTTACTTTCGATTCGACATCTGCGGTATCGTTCATTCTGCCTTGCCTTCCCTTTGGGTGAGGCACTTCTTCGCCTTTTATTCGTTACGAAGCGCCACCAAGCTCATAGGGCCTTGCCCCAACTCGTTACATGGACAGGCAGCAATACGAGTGACGAAACGAGCTACCCCAACCCGATTAGCCACACCGTGATACGTGATTAATTCTCAATAATAGTCAGCAACCAAAAAGAAAGGGAGAGCATTTCATGTAACCATTCAAATTGGAGCCTCGTTTATTGAGACCAAATGAAATCACTGATATCTCGGTAATATTGCCCCTGCTCTCTGCCCTAACCAGCGTACTGATCAGCAGTTATTAACTAACACTCGGCAATAGTAACAGCGTTACATACCCTAGGGTCAATTGCGACAAGTTTAGGATAATTAAACCTAATGAGACATATGCCTATGCAACGGGCATGGGGTACTTTTTGCGCCTCCTAAGCTTGGGGGCTATGGCTATAGGTGCCGTAGAACGTAAGGATAGCTTGAAAGATTGTTACGGTCTTTACTATAAAGAGCCGGGAAGGACTTTGCATGGAACATCAATCTATTGATATTCCTAGTTATTTTCGGGAAGCCTCACGAAACGACTGGGAGGGTGCCGCTGCCAAGGCCCTTAAGGGCGCTGCGGTATCGACGTTGGACACAACAGACCGTGATGGCCTGACAGTTTCCGCTATCTATGAAGGTATGAGGGAGCGTAACCCGCTGCAATTAAGGGGCGCTCGCGTTCCGTGGCGCATCGTTCAGCGGGTCGATCATCCCATTATCGAGCAGGCGAACGACCAAATCCTTGAGGATTTGATGGGCGGCGCCGATAGTTTGGAACTTGTGTTCCCCTCCTCTTCCAACTCACGTGGTTCCGGCGTTGATGCCCGCAGCCTTGAGGATATGCTCAAGCTACTGGATGGCGTGAAGCCGGACTTGATCGATTTCCACCTCGATTGTGGTTACGAAGGCAGCGCTGTGACGATGCTGCTTCTGGAAGCCTGCAAGAGCATGGGCATTGCGGAAGACAGTTTGCGCATCCACGCGCCCGTCGAGATCTGGGGCATCTATGCCCAAAACGGCGTCATCCGTAACCCTCTGGATGTTCTAGGTACCCGCCTCATCGACTTTGCTGCTCACATGAAGCAGATGGGAGTTCACGGCAGCCTTTGCAGAGCCGATGGCCGCATTTTCCATAATGCTGGTGCAAGTCCTGCTCAGGAACTCGGGATCATTCTGGCCTCCACCATTGCTTATCTACGCATGCTGGAGAACGGCAACCTTAGTGATGAAGACCTAGCCCGTATGGTTGGCGTAACCGCAGTTGCTGATGCGGACCAGTTTACAACACTTGCCAAGGCGCGCGCGCTAAGAGTTCTGTGGTCTCGTTTGATGAACGTTGCAGGTCTGCCAGCTGAAGGGCTTCACCTGCATATGGAAAGCTCATGGCGCATGCAAACCCGCTATGACCCATGGGTGAATATGCTGCGCTCTAGCGTCTCTGCATTTGCAGCAGGGCTGGGCGGCGCAGATAGCGTGACAGTGCTTCCGTTTATGGTTGCTGGCGGACTGGCAGACGGTTTCTCCCGTCGCGTCGCTCGCAACACCCAGAGCATTTTGATTGAAGAAAGCAACCTAGCAGCGGTTAATGACCCGGGCGCAGGTTCAGGTCTCGTTGAACAGCGTACAGATGCTATTGCCCGCGAGGCTTGGCGCTTCTTCCAGCAGATCGAAGCCGACGGCGGCATTTTCAATGCGCTGCAAAGCGGGTTCTTGCAATCAGCTATCGCAAAAAAGCGCGCAGAGCAGGAAGAAGCCGTCGCTTTCGGCGCAATGCCTTTGACCGGAACGACAGCCTTCCCGAATGCTGATGAAAAACCGGTTCGCATTAATGTGGTGGATCTTCCCGACATTTGTGTTAGCACCAAGGTTGAGGGGATAGCCGAGCCTGATGCGCAAGGCTCTCATTGTGCCTCGTTCCGCAAGTTCTATGCGGAAGGCTTTACGCTGCTTGATATCCAAAGCTCGCGGCCAAAAACCAATGGTATCACTTGCGAAAAGCTGCCGATCGCGCGTCTTTCCGAGCCGTTTGAAGCTCTGCGCAAGCAAGCCGAGAACTTTACCGAGTTGACGGGCGTTGCTCCAAAAATCTTCATGGCAACGATTGGCTCTGTAGCCGACCACACAGCCCGCGCGACATTTGCAGCCAATCTGTATGCAAGTGGCGGTTTCCAAGCCACGCCTTCTGCTGTGTTTTCTGACACTGCGGCTATGGTCAAGGCATTCAAGGAAAGCGGCGCAGTGATTGCCTGTCTATGCGGGACAGATGATGCCTACGCCGAACGCGGCGCCGAGTTAGTTGCTCAGCTAAAGTCAGCTGGCGCAGAACGCGTGACGGTCGTTGTCAAACCAAAGGGTCTACCGGACAGCGCTGACGCGGTTGTCTTTAACGGCTGCAACATTTTAGCAGAGCTGCAGAGCTGCCATGCAGTGTTTAGCCATCCGCCCCATTCTGACCTGCGATTGTCATTGGAGGAAGGCGCATGAGCCGGTTTCCCGACTTCACAAAAGCCGAGTTTGAAGACAGCGCCGAGCGTGTAGCGGAGGCATCTGCTGAAAGCTGGATGACGCCAGAAGGTATCGCGGTAAAATCGAGCTATTCTCCCGAGGATCTTGAGGGGCTTGATCACCTAAACTCTTGGCCCGGCCTTGCACCGTTTATGCGCGGCCCCTACCCGACCATGTATGTTCAGCAGCCTTGGACAGTGCGCCAGTACGCTGGCTTCTCAACTGCTGAAGATTCCAACGCGTTTTACCGCCGCAATCTGGCTGCTGGTCAGAAAGGCCTGTCGGTCGCCTTCGATCTAGCAACACACCGCGGCTACGATAGTGATCACCCACGCGTTGCCGGTGACGTTGGTATGGCCGGTGTTGCAATTGACAGCATATATGACATGCGTACGCTCTTTGACAGCATTCCGCTGGATAAAATGAGCGTATCCATGACCATGAACGGCGCTGTTCTGCCAATCATGGCGCTCTACATTGTAGCGGCGGAAGAACAGGGCGTACCAGCTGAAAAGCTCTCTGGAACCATTCAGAATGACATTCTGAAAGAGTTCATGGTGCGCAACACCTACATCTATCCTCCTGCTCCATCCATGCGCATCATCTCGGACATTTTTGCCTACACCTCGCAGAATATGCCGAAGTTCAACTCCATCTCCATCTCCGGCTACCATATGCAGGAAGCTGGCGCGACTGCCGATCTGGAGCTGGCATTCACCATTGCTGACGGCATTGAGTATGCCCGTGCAGGTGTTGCTGCAGGCATGGACATCGACCAATTTGCCCCGCGCCTGTCGTTCTTCTGGGCCATTGGCATGAACTTCTTCATGGAAGTAGCAAAGCTGCGCGCCGCTCGCCTGATCTGGGCCAAGCTCATGCAGGAAAACTTCCAGCCAAAGAACCCGAAGAGCCTGTCTTTGCGTACGCACTCGCAGACCTCTGGCTGGTCCCTCACCGCGCAGGATGTCTACAACAACGTCGTTCGTACAACTGTTGAAGCTATGGCAGCAACGCAGGGCCACACGCAGTCGCTGCACACTAACGCACTAGATGAAGCGCTCGCACTGCCGACGGACTTTTCCGCCCGTATTGCTCGTAACACCCAGCTGTTCCTTCAGCAGGAAAGCGGCACGACAAAGACTATCGACCCTTGGGGTGGTTCCTATTACGTTGAGCGTCTGACGAACGATCTTGCGGCTAAAGCACTAAAGCATATCGAAGAAATCGAGAGCCTTGGCGGCATGGCGAAGGCCATCGAAAAGGGCATTCCGAAGCTGCGCATCGAGGAAGCCGCGGCCAAAACGCAGGCCCGCATCGATAGTGGCACGCAAAGCGTTATCGGCGTTAACAAGTATCGTCCTGACAAGGAAGATCAGCTGGAAGTTCTACAGGTAGATAACGCTGAGGTTCGCGCTCGTCAGATCGAGAAGCTCAAGCGTCTTCGTGAAGAGCGTAACGAGGTTGACACACAGGCGGCCCTCACCGCGCTTGAAAACGCTGCCCGTTCCGGCGAGGGCAACCTGCTTGACCTTTGTGTCAAAGCCGCCCGCGCCAAAGCCTCAGTTGGCGAAATCTCCCTTGCGATGGAAAACGCTTTCGGCCGCCATAGAGCCGAGATCAAATCCATCGCAGGCGTTTACAAACGTGAGGTTGGCTCCATGTCTGCCGCTCTTTCCAAGATCGAAAAGCTGGTCAACGACTTTGAAGAGAACGAGGGCCGCCGCCCTCGTATTCTCGTTGCCAAGATGGGACAGGATGGTCACGACCGTGGCCAGAAGGTCATCGCCTCGGCCTTTGCCGACCTTGGTTTCGACGTCGATATCGGGCCACTGTTTGCAACACCGGAAGAGGCTGCCCGACAGGCGATTGAAAACGACGTCCATATTGTCGGCGTTTCCTCCCTTGCCGCAGGCCACCTGACACTGGTGCCAGCGCTTAAAAAGGCGCTTGCGGATGAAGGGCGCGAAGACATCATGATTGTTGTTGGCGGTGTCGTACCTCCGCAGGATTATGACGCGCTTTACGCCTCCGGTGCATCGGCGATTTTCCCTCCGGGCACAGTCATTTCAGAGGCTGCTGAGGGCCTCATTCATAAGCTGAATGAGAGCTTAGGATACGAATAATGCAAACGGCCCTTCGGGGCCGTTTTCGTTTTCCTACACTTTGGTCTTCAGCGCATAGATGTAATTGAGATTAAGTTTGCCTTGAAGATTGAAGTAGGTCTCGCCCCACAAGGCGAGATGCATTGCCTTATAAAACGCAATCGCTGACGCATTACCATGATAGACCGTCAGCCAATAGCCTCCGTCAGACCCGCAAACCTCCTCGGCAACTTGCAAGAAGCGACGCCCTAACCCGCGACCTTTGAATTGGTCTTTGACGTAGAGCTTATGAATTTCCCAGCGCAACTCGTTGTCGCTTGGACAAACGGATGAGCCATCCAACACCAACAGCGCAGCCAGCCCCTTCCCTTCAAAAGCGCCGAACACCTTGTGGTGCGGGCTGTGAATCATCTCCGCCATTGACTGCTCGCTGATATTATCCAGCACGTAGCGGGCTTGATCCGGCTCGATGCCATTTACGCCATAGGTATGAAGCCACACCTCAATAGCCAGTGCTGTGGCTTGCGGCGCCTCTGACCCATTCAACTCTCGTATAATTAGATCGCTCATTTTCGCCCAATAATCTGGGTAATTATCAATAATTACAGCCTGCTATCTGTACGTAGATATATCTCAGGATGTACACTTAACGGAGTCTCTTGGATAGTTCCAGCCGGAACCCAGCCGCTATCCTATTCCCAAAAGATCCAGCACCAGAAGTCGAGGTTGCTATGTACATGTTTGAAGGTAAAACCGCATTGATCACTGGTGCCAGCCGGGGGATTGGTGAAGCAACTGCCCGCTTGTTCGCGGAACGCGGCGCGCACGTTATTCTTGCTGCCCGCTCGGAAGAAGCCATTGAAGCAATCGCCTGCGATATTCGCGAAAACGGCGGCAAGGCCGATGCCATTCAGGTCGATGTAAGCAACTATGACGCAGTAGCACGTGCTGTTGCTATGGCGGAGAAAGTTTCCGGTTCACTCGATATTCTGATCAATAATGCTGGTGTCATTGACCCTATCGCACGCATTGATGAAAGCGACCCTGAAGCATGGGGCAAGGTGGTCGATATCAACGTGAAGGGCGTTTACTATGGCATTCATGCAGCTCTTCCAGCGATGCTGGCCAAGGGAAGTGGGACCATCATCAACATCAGCTCCGGTGCTGCGACTGGTGCTCTTGAGGGGTGGAGCCATTACTGCGCAACCAAGGCTGCGGTTCTTTCCCTAACCAAGTGCACTGATAAAGAATACCGCGAGAAGGGTATCAACGTTATTGGCATGAGCCCAGGTACTGTAGCGACCGAAATGCAGGTACAGATCCGCACATCCGGCATCAACCCTGTGAGCCAGTTGCAGCCAAGCGCTCACATTCCAGCAAGCTGGGCAGCAGAGGCGATTGCCTTCTTGTGTTCACCTGAAGGGGCTGCATACGCTGGCACTGACTTTTCCTTGAAATCCAATGAAGGCCGCGCTGCTGTTGGCCTTCCGCCCGTTACAGCCTAATCATTTGCGCCCTTTTGAGGCCTGATAGAACTCATCAAGCTTGATGTAGCGGAAAGCGGTATGCTCGAGCATGCATTCCTCGTGCAGCCGCTTTTCGCGCGAGCCCTGCACGCCCATTGATGCAAAGAGAGAGCAGTCTTTGTCCCTCAAAGAAATCCAGTTTCTCTGGGCGTCTCGCAGGTCTTTAGAGAAGCTGCTCGGGCTTTTCTTTGAAGTCATGGTTTTGTAGAGCCTGTTGAGCTTACGGTCCCAGAAGTACCGCTCCAGCGACACACACTCTGCCCGTTCCTCGTTGGAGGCAGGGCCGCCAAGGCACGCCATTGCTCCGGCATAGATACATGGATATTGCGCTTCGCCTTTGTTGTCCTGCTCTTTGATGCATTGGGATAGCTCGATATCAACCCGCTCCACGATCGGGTTCACTGTGGGAACAGTCGGGTTTGCGGAGGAGCCTGTAAGGGCGGCAAAAATCAAAGGCGCAACGCTAATCATTATAACCTCTCGGGCTTTTTGCTCCGAGTGTGGCCCATGCCCGCGCCCATGCCCAGCAAAGCCCGTGGACACCATTAAGTGCGCCCTAACGCGGCTGAACAGGGTTTATGAAAACAAAGTTTTCGCAGAGCTCTTAAAAGCAGCGCTTCGCCTTCCTAGATCAAGTGTATCTTTTACCCGTTTTAGGAAAATTCTTATGCTCACCTCCACCACACATACTTTGCAGGGCCTCGATATCGTTGAATACAAGGGCCTCGTTCATGGTGAAGCCATTATGGGCGCCAACATTTTTAAAGATCTCTTTGCCGGCATTCGCGATATCGTCGGTGGCCGCTCTGGCGCTTATGAGGCGGAAATCGAAAAGGCGCGCCGCATTGCTATTCAGGAAATGTGCGAGCAGGCTCAACGCATGGGTGCAAACGGCGTTATTGGCATTGACGTTGACTACGAAACTGTAGGCAGCAACGGCTCCATGATGATGGTTACTGCATCCGGTACCGCTATTGTCTACCGCTAGAGCAGTTTCCTCTTAGTACCTTAGCGGGAAGCTGTTGGTCTGGCTTGCGTTTTTGCCTGCCATGGTCAAGGGTTAGGTCTGATTCATTCCAAGGCCAAAGGACCATTGTTTTGATGAGCCCGAAAACCGCACCCATCGACCTTGAACAGCTTGCACAGCAATTGTGCGAGGGCAACAGGGCGGCACTTGCGCGGGCAATCACATTGGTGGAATCCAAAAAGCCTGCGCACCGCAAACTGGCAGAAGCACTGCTTGCCCGTATTATGGACAGGACCGGTAAGGCGTTTCGTTTAGGCCTTACTGGCGTACCGGGTGTTGGCAAGTCCACCACCATTGATGCGCTTGGCTCCAACCTGACCGAAGCTGGCCATAGGGTTGCGGTTCTTGCGGTTGACCCGTCCTCTACGCGCACGGGCGGTTCTATTCTTGGCGATAAGACCCGCATGGCGCGCCTTAGCCATGACCGGAATGCCTATATCCGCCCTTCCCCGTCTTCCGGCACCCTTGGCGGTGTTGCAGCTAAAACCCGCGAAACAATGCTGCTGTGCGAAGCGGCAGGCTTTGACGTTATCATCGTCGAGACGGTTGGCATTGGTCAGTCCGAAACGACCGTTGCGCAGATGGTGGACTTCTTCCTCGTTCTCATGCTTCCCGGCGCGGGAGATGAACTACAAGGCATCAAGAAGGGTGTTCTTGAGATCGCCGATATGATTGCCGTCAACAAAGCAGATGGTGACGGTGCAATCCGTGCTCGCGCTGCAGCGTCCGAGTACCGTGCTGCGCTGAATATCCTCGCGCCGCGATCCAAGCACTGGTCGCCGCCTGTCCTCACCATGTCTGGGCTTGCCAATGAGGGCCTTGATGAGGTTTGGACGCAGATCGGTATTTTTGAAGACCGAATGAAAGCAAGTGGAGAGTGGCAGAAGCGGCGCGCGAACCAGCAAGTTTCCTGGATGTGGTCACAATTGCAAGACAAGCTCATAAGCGCTCTACAAACCGATCCCGATATCAAAGAAATCCTGCCTGAGTGGGAAGCAAAGGTGCAGTCTGGCACTCTTGCACCAACCATCGCTGCCAATCAGCTTTTCGACCGTTTTATAAACAATCGTTAGAGACAAGAGATGCGCAAGAACACATCCAGCAGCCTCAACCGACGGGCTTTTCTAAAAGCAGGCGCTGCGATGACATTGCTTGCGGCCAGTAGCTCAGCTGTTCTTGCGCAAACCCCAGACTTTTCAAAGCTTGGGCTACGTCGCTCCTTTTCGCCAGAAGCAGCCGCGCTTACCAGCCAAGCAGGTAGCGATGTTACTGCGCCGCTGCAAGCGCTCATCAATGCCGCCGCGACGGCCGGTGAACCGCTTTTGCTTCCAGCAGGGCGCTACAAGGTTTCAACGCTCAACCTGCCAAGCAACGCCCAGCTTATCGGCGTGCCAAACCTGACAATCCTAGAGGCCAGTGGCGCAGACCCTGTATTGCAGGCTTCTGACGTCTCTCATATTCGGCTAGAGGGCCTATCTCTTGATGGCAAAGGAACTAGTGGCAGCGGAGAGGGTTACAAGGGATTAGCGCTCTTCAAAGCAGCTTCAAACCTCACAATTGAGGATTGCTCGTTCTTTAATGGTGCAAGCTGCGGCCTTTATCTTGAACGTTCTTCCGGCGAAGTGGTGCGATCCAGCTTCACCAATCTTTTGGACGTTGCGATCTTCAGTGTTGAAGGCAATGCGCTGAACATTCTCGATAACAGAGTGAGTGACTGCGGTAATGGCGGCATTCTCGTCCACCGCTGGTCTAAGGGCTATGACGGTGCGCAGGTGCGCGGCAACCGGATTTCCAACATCAGAGCTGATGCAGGCGGCACAGGCCAGAACGGCAACGGCATCAACGCCTATCTTGCAGATGGGGTGATGGTCTCTAACAACATCATTCGCGATTGCGCTTTTTCTGCTATTCGCGGCAACTCCTCCTCCAACTTCCAAGTGCTAGGCAACCAATGCCTTGCAAGTGGTGAAGTGGCAATTTTCTGCGAGTTTGCCTTTGAGGGCGCTGTAATTTCGCAAAACCTTGTCGACGGAGCTGCGCTTGGTATTTCCGTTGCAAATCTGGATCAAGGCGGACACCTTGCCGTTGTCTCCAGTAACGTGGTGCGCAACATCAAGGGTACTGGTCCCTACCCTCTGGGCGAAACAGCCTTTGGAACCGGCATTTCGGTTGAAGCGGATGCAAGCGTGACTGGTAACACCATTGAGGATGTTGCCCGCGTTGGTATGCTGCTTGGCTGGGGTCCTTTTCTTCGCAATGTGGTTGCCTCGCAGAATATCCTGCGCGGAACGCCTATCGGCTTTAACGTGTCGGTTGCAGAGGGAGCTGGCGATGTCATCATCGCGCAGAATATTATTGAAGGCGCAAGCGAAGGGGCTGTTCTGGGTTACCGCTGGAATGAACGGGCTACCGATGACCTAACAAAAAAAGGTGCGTCCGAGTGGCCGCACCTTACAGTCACCGATAACCGAGTGGTTCGCGCTACGAGTTAAGCCTGTGCTTTCAAAAGCTTGGCAAAGTCAGATACCACACGAACATCACCGACATGAATGGAGTTCCAGTTCTTCAGTGGCTTATTGAGCCAAGTGGAGAGAACCTGTTCCTCTTCATCGTTGCGCTCAAGCAGCGCATTCAAGACAGAAGCCATCATGTTTTCGGCAGCACGCGGCGCACCGTCGTCACACTTCAGCGCAACGCCGTAGCCCAGCTCTGGAATGGAGGCACAGAACACGCCTTCAGCGCCGGTTTTAACGAAAACGCGGCCACGGAAGATATCCATGATGTCGGTGCAGAAACGCTCGCGGCCCGCGACCATGTAAGGCTCGTTTACGCAAGCCTCATAGATGCGTTCAGCCGCTTTCGCACGCTCTTCATCAAGGCCGGTACCAGTGCCAAACCTTGCGAAAGCTTTTGCTGTGTTTTCGAGGCCCATTGCATAGGTCGGAATAGAGCAGCCGTCAGTGCCGCAGGTGTCCGCGCCAACGATCTCGCCAGCCATGCATTCAAACACGTTGCGGATTTCTTTTTGCACCGGATGGTCATAGTCGGTGTAGTTGGCAGTTGGAACACCAACAACCTTTGCCAGACCAAGGAAGCCTGCGTGTTTGCCGGAGCAGTTGTTGTGCAGTGGGCACGGACCCTCGCCTGCCTCGATAAGCTTGGCGCTGTCTTCGATGTAGCGCGGCCAGTGTGTGCCACACATCAGGTCTTCAACGCTCAGGCCAGCCTTACGCAGCATCATGCCAGCGGTGCCTGCGTGAACCGCTTCACCGTTGTGGGATGCACACGCCAGCGCGATTTCCGCTTCATCAAGGTCCAGGGCATCGGCCGCGCCGGATTCCACAAGCGGTAGCGCCTGCAACGCTTTTACAGCGGAGCGCGCGAAAACGCCCTGTTTCACATCACCAATGCCGAAAACCAGCTTGCCTTCATCGTCAACGATAGCCACAGAACCGCGATGACGGCTTTCAACCCGATTGCCACGGGTTACTTCCACCAATACAGGATTATCCATTGAGGTCCTTACCTATCTCCATCCGGTGATCCGGAATGCCCATCAACACATGAATAGGGTTGGTCTCGCCCGTTGAGGCTACTTGTGCAGCCCTTCAAGCCATGTGGCGAGACGCTTTACTGCCTCATCCAATACATGATCCTGCTTACAAAAACAAAAGCGAAGGTAATGCTCTGGTGCTTCCCCACCATAAAATGCCGAAACGGGAACAAGGGCGACGCCCGCCTCTTCCACCATACGGATGCACAAATCACTGTCCTTTTCGCTAAGGCCTAGCGGGCTGTAGTCAACAGTCAGAAAGTAGGTCGCATCACACGGTAGAACGCCAAAGCCCAAGCCAGAGAGGGCATTGGCTAGGTTATCACGCTTTCGCTGAAGCTCGGCAGACAAGCCATTAAAGTAGCTGTCATCCTTACCAAGCCCATAGGCAACCGCTTGCTGCAGGTTTGGTGCCGTTGTGAAGGTGAAAAACTGGTGCGCTTTGGCAATAGGCTCCAGAAGGTTAGCAGGCGCAGTGATGTAGCCCACTTTCCAGCCCGTCATGGAGAAGGTCTTACCAGCAGAACCGATGCGCACACAGCGGTTACGCATACCGTCCATGCACATGAGCGGCGTGTGAGCTTCGCCATCGAACAGGAGATGTTCGTAGACCTCATCACAAATTGCATAGCAATCGTTTTCAACGCATAGGGCTGCAATGGCTGCAAGCTCGTCTTCGGAAAACACTTTGGCTGCTGGATTCATCGGATTATTGATGAGAATTGCCTTGGTATTCTCGTTAAAGGCTGAGGCTAGTGCATCCAGATCCAGATCCCAGTTTGGCGGGGTCACGCGGATGCGCACAGCTACGCCGCCTGCTCGTTGGATTAGAGGCAAATAGCAGTCATAGAGCGGCTCAATCACGATGACTTCATCGCCCGGCTCTACCAGAGCGAAGATAGCATCGGCCAGCGCTTCGGTTGCGCCGGAGGTCACCATCACCTCGCTTTGCCAATCAACATCAAGGTTATAGAAACGTTTGTTGTTATCTGCGACTGCCTGCCGTAGTGCGGGATGCCCCAGCATTGGCGGATACTGGTTTGGCCCTTCCATCAGCGTATCGGCCGCTTTCTGGCGAATGTCTTCGGGTCCGTCTACATCAGGAAACCCCTGCCCCAGATTGATAGCGCCATGCTGAACCGCCAGACGGGACATTCTTTCAAAAATGGTCGTCTCAACGCCAGTGAACACGGGATTGGTCGGTTTCATGAAAAGGCTCCCCTGATAACGTGGGCGTTTGGATTAGCAGAATCACCAATCGCACCGCGTCATAGATTTGGCGTGTGTTCCTATCCTAAAGGCGCTCGACCTTTCGGTAGCACACGTTAAGTACTCTATTGCCCTTTTCGGCCTAGGACCAACGGCGAAGCAAAGGGCTATTTATTTGCCTGCTCCGTTGTTGCAACGGCGAATAGAAAAGAGATTAACTGATGAGAAATTCTCGATGCCTCCCAGTCTGTTAGAGAGGTTTATAGCGATTTTCCCATAGGCGGTAAACAGTCCGAAAGTGGGAGAAATAAGCAGGCCCCACCTCTCAGAAAATCGCATAGCTTTGCACAGGACGCATAGGAGCCATGCAAGTTTACGGTACCATTTTCGCCATAATTTGGTTAGAACTCTGCCAAACCTTAAGAGCTGGTATTAGTGCGTAAAGCACGTTTGGGGGGAACCCTTCCTTAAATCCAAGGAAATTCAACACCAGCCAAATACCTTTCCAGTTTGGAGCTGCCGTTGCATTCACCTGCAGAAACCCTTGCGCCTGTAGACACGAAACTGTCTGCTGGCACAGTAAAAACCGAGCTTCTTTCAGGGCTTACTGTTGCCCTTGCCCTTGTGCCTGAAGCTGTAGCCTTTGCCTTTGTGGCGCAGGTTCACCCGCTTGTGGGCCTCTATGCAGCCTTCATCGTTGGCATTATCACCGCATTGTTTGGTGGTCGTCCGGGTATGATTTCCGGCGCGACTGGCGCACTGGCTGTTGTGATGGTCTCCCTCGTTGTTCAGCACGGGGTTGAGTATCTGTTTGCCGCTGTTGTGCTGATGGGCATTTTGCAGATTATTTTTGGTGCCCTGCGCTGGGGTAAGTTCATCCGCCTTGTGCCACATCCGGTTATGCTCGGCTTTGTGAACGGTCTGGCGATTGTGATTTTCCTCGCCCAGCTCGGCCAGTTCAAAGTGGTAGATGCTGCAACGGGCGCATCCCATTGGCTTGGCGGTTATGACCTTACGCTCATGCTTGGTCTTGTTGGCCTTACCATGGCTGTTATCTGGCTGCTGCCTAAGTTCACTAACGCTATTCCAGCACCACTTGCCGGTATTCTCGTAGTTTCTGCTGTTGTTTTGGCCCTTGGCCTTGATGTGCGCACCGTTGGCGATATGGCTTCTATCGAAGGTGGCCTGCCGCAGTTCCATATCCCTATGGTTCCGCTCAATATGGAAACCTTGCAGATCATCCTGCCGTACTCGCTTATTCTGGCGGCAATCGGTTTGATCGAGAGCCTTCTGACGTTGAACCTTGTTGCTGACATGACCGGCAAAAAAGGCGGCGCTTCCAAGGAATGCTTGGCGCAGGGAGCTGCGAACGTTGTAACCGGCTTCTTCGGCGGTATGGGTGGCTGTGCGATGATCGGTCAGTCCATGATCAACGTGAAATCCGGCGGTCGTACGCGCATCGCAGGTACTGCTGCAGCGCTGTTCCTGCTGTCGTTCATCCTGTTCGCATCCCCGCTTATCGAGCGCATTCCGCTTGCTGCTCTGGTGGGCGTGATGTTCATGGTGGTTATCGGCACCTTTGCGTGGAACACTTTCAAGATCCTCAACAAAATCCCGATGACTGATGCCATCGTCATTGCTCTTGTAACCGGTGTTACCGTTTACGCTGACCTTGCGGTGGCTGTTGTTGTGGGTGTTATCGTTTCCGCTCTGGCTTATGCATGGAACGCTTCCAAGCGCATCGCTGCACAGAAGTTCCATACGCCGGAGGGTCACCTCGTTTACAAGCTGGAAGGCCCGCTGTTCTTCGGTAGTGCTGCTGGTTTTGCCGAGATCTTCACACCGGAAGACGATCCCGATGAAGTGATCGTGGACTTCATCAACTCCCGCGTGGTGGACCATTCCGGCCTTCAGGCAATCGACGCTCTGGCTGGTCGTTATGTGCGCGCTGGCAAGCGCCTGCACCTGCGCCACCTCAGCCCGGACTGTAAGAAGCTGCTGAGCAAAGCAGGTTCCATGGTGGAACTGGAAGCCAACGAAGACCCAACCTACGAGGTCGCCGTTGATTACAGCACCATGCTGCATGAGCGGGAAACTGCCAAAGCTTAACGCGAACGCGTAATTTCAAGATATGAGCAGGCGAAATCGGTAACCGGTTTCGCCTGTTTTTCTTTGTACTTAACGTAGCCCTTGCGCCTTTGCGCCTAAACTCCTTGATGCCCGTTAGAAGGCCCTTAAGGAGAAGTCATTGAGCGGCAATCGCCTACGCCTTGCCACACTGCTGTGCAGCTTTGTTGTCGGTTCTATTCTTTTTACCGGCGCCTGCATCTTTTTGCTGGAGTGGACGGCTAACAGGACGACTGTGAACCGCGTGATGGGCTTGTTTTCCGCCAATCGACTTGAGCAGCTCCAGCGCGAACTTACGCAGTCTATCGACGGTATAGAATCTCAGGCCGAATACACAGAACGTGGCATCCTCTCCGGCAGTCTATCGCTTATCGACAAGGAAGAGCTGGACGCCTATGCCTACGGGCTGACAGCCGCTACCTCCATGTTGGATCAGGTTGTTTTTGTATCACCGGATGGCGCAGCCCTCTTCGTTGCCCGAACTGGTGATGATGGCGTATTGGTGCCGCGATACGTGAGCGCAGAAAACTCCTCTATCGTTGCTAGAATTGAAGGGCTGATCAACAAGCAGAGCGATCCGTTCTGGGCCTCGCCCTATGCCGTTCAAGGCATGCAGACGAACTACATCTACTACGTTCATCCTGTTCTGGATAAGGAAGGGGATCGTCTTGTAACGATGCTCTTTGCCATATCCATCAAGCGCATTTCAGAGATACTGCGCAGCATCTCCAAGAATGACCTTGCCGCCTTTTTGATTGATGACCAGCAGCGCGTATTGGTTCACCCTGATCTGGCGGAGGTAAACTCTGAAGGAACCAGCAGCCAGCACGCAATCAAAAGCGAGGTGATTACAGAGGAGATCCTTGAGAAACTGAAGAACGCTGTTCCCGCGACCCGCTTGGAAAACGCGATGGGACCAAACTTCAAGGCCTTTGAAATCAATATCGAAGATAAAGACTACATTCTAACAGTCGGCCCGCTACAAAAACGACAAGGCAGTTTGACTTATCGTGTCGCGTGGTACTTTCCCGCTGACTTGCTGCGCAACTCACCAGTCGCTCAAGGGCGAACGGGCGTCGTCGCCTTAGCGTTGATTGCAGTCTTTGCGTTTTTGGCTGGTGCTGTGGCGCTTTATCTTGTGCGTCCTGTCCGTTCTGCAGCTCTTGGCGTTGCAAAAGTCCATCAAATGGACCTCAAGGACATCTCAGAAATTCCCCGTAGCCGCGTTAGGGAGCTGGATGATTTTGCCAACTCCTTCAACCGGATGCTCTTTGGCCTACGGATGTTCTCACGCTATGTACCAACGCAGCTCGTTAGCAAGCTGATACAAAGCGGCAAAAAATCCCACGAGGGAGAGGAACGCGTTCTGTCTGTCCTCTTTACCGATATTGCAGGCTTTGCCGCACTTTCCGAACAGATGGAAACGCAGGAGATTGCCCATCTCATCAATCAGCATCTAACGCTGATCGGCAATGCAATTTCAAAGCATGATGGTACGATCGACAAATACATAGGCGACAGCGTTATGGCGTTTTGGGGCGCGCCTGAACCCATAGACAACCCCGCTATTCCGGCCGTCATGGCAGCCACCGAAATTTCCCGCGTGATCAAGGGCGAGAATACCGCCCGCGTGATGCGTGGTGAAATCCCCATTCGCATTCGCATAGGCATTCACATGGGACCGCTGGTGGTAGGCGACTTTGGCGCCCCTTCCCGTGTCAATTACACCGTTATTGGAGACACGGTGAATATTGCTTCGCGCCTAGAATCTCTTGGCACAGAAGTAGACCCTTATGCCGATGTTATTACGCTCATCTCGCAGGAGATGGTGGATCATCTAAACGATATGTTCCACGTCGAGCCAGTTGGCGAGTTCCAGCTTAAAGGGCGCGCTGCACCCACAACGGTTTACCGCCTTCGCTAGACACAACAAAAAGCGGCCTCCTTGAAGGAAGCCGCGTTCTGTCATGCGTCAACGTTTGTGAGCAATAGGGCGATGTGTGTGAGCCGCTGACGCTTCTATTTAGTTGGAGCGTTCTTCACGTGGGCCGTCACCGTTGCGACCGCCTTTTCCGTCACGATCACCTTTACCGCCTTTGCGCCATTTGCCGCGCAGGTCAGACTTGGTGATTTCACCATCACCGTTCTTGTCCATGCGCTCTACAAGGTTAGCATGGCGTTTGGTGAACTCGTCCTGTGTCACTGTCAGATCGCCGTTTGTATCAAGGCGCTGGAATGAGCGGACGTGCATTGGCTCGGCAAAGCTTGCAAACACAGGGGTGAAGGTTTCCAGTTTCAGCGGACCGTTGGCGAAGGTCTTATCAGCAAACGCTGCAATCTCTTCAGACGTGATCTGGCCATCGTTATTGGTGTCCAGCTGGGCGAAGATCATACCGCCGCGCTTGCCATGTGGGCCTTTGCCAAACTTGCCGTGTTTGCCATCACCGCGCTTACCTTCTGCACGATCGCCTTTACCTTCACGGTTTTCGCGGCGCTCTTTCATACGGTCCATGCGCTTGGAGGCTTTTTCAGCAAGCTCTACAAACTCTTCACGGGTCACCTGACCGTCGCCGTTGGCATCCAGTTTCTGGAATGCACGAACGATCATCGGCTGGGCCTGTTCGGTGCGGTATACTTTCCACTCATCCAGAGTGAAGCTACCGGTGCCGTCTTTATCAAGGCCCTTGAACTCTTCCAGAATTACGGCATCTACATCTGCCTGATTAAAAGAACCCGATCCATCGCGGTCAAAACGGTCAAACATGCGTTCCTGCATTTCACCGCGCTTACCATGCTTGCCAAACGGGGCAGCAGAAACAGCGGTAACAGAAGTGCCAGCAACAGCAAGAGCAACACCAGCGAGGGCAATAGATTTGATCAGCTTCATAATAATCTCCTCATTTCGTTCGAAGCTCGACATTTGCTTAAGGGGGTAGGCTGCTTCGATGGATTTGAACTTAATGAGCGTTTGTCGCAAAAAAATGCCGGAAACCTGCGGGTTTAGTCAGCTTTTGTCGCAATAGGCCATGCTGATACCTTTTGATACAATCTTTCACAGCCTTAATATTCAAGCGGTGTTATGACAAACTCACGGGCATTGCCCTTGTACATTTTAAAGGTCAGGCGCTGTTGTTTAGCGTAGCCGTGATCGGGAAGTCTGGAAGATTAGTCTATGAGCCAAGCATCGCCGCATATTCTTATTGTTGATGATCATCGCGATATTCGCGAGCCTTTGGCCAGATACCTCATCAAGAACAATCTTCGTGCGACCGTCGCAGATAGCGCCGCTTCGGCGCGTAAGATTCTAAAGGCGGCCTCCATTGATCTGGTGGTGCTGGATATCATGATGCCGGGTGAAGATGGTCTATCTCTATGCCGCCATCTGGTAGAGACCAATCAGGCACCTGTCATCCTTCTCACTGCTATGGCAGAGGATACCGACCGCGTAATCGGTTTGGAGATGGGCGCAGATGATTATGTCACCAAGCCTTTCAACCCTCGTGAGCTGCTTGCCCGCATACGCGCTGTTATGCGACGCGTTTCCAGCGTTCCCAAAGAGCGTGATCCGGAAGAGCGCGAGCGCCTCAGCTTTGCAGGATGGACACTCGACCTCTCCCTTCGGGAACTAACAAGTGCAGACGGTGTGGTCGCTCCTCTCTCAACGGGTGAATTTCAGCTGCTTGTTGCCTTTTTAAAGCGGCCAAAGATGGTTCTTTCACGCGATCAGCTGATGGACCTGACATCGGGCCGCTCACCTGCCGTGTTTGACAGGTCTATCGATAATCAGGTCTCGCGCCTTCGCAAAAAGATCGAACCGGATCAAAAGAACCCGACCATTATCAAAACCGTGTGGGGTGGTGGTTACACCTTCACCGCAGATGTGACAGAGCCAGAATGATGAAGTGGTTGAAGCGCCTCTGGCCCCAGCGCATGGCAACGCGGCTTATCTTGCTGCTGCTGTTCACGCTGGTGCTGACACAGATTATCAGCTTTGCGATTTTTACTGGCGAGCGGCGCTCAACCCTAATTGAAGTAGCCCGCAGCAACGCTCTGTGGCGCACGGCTTCTATTGTACATCTGCTGGAAGAAACGCCCCCTTCCTTGCAGCGCAAATTGCTAAAGGCAACGTCCAACGCACGCACCAAGTACTGGGTGGCGAAGGAACCTATTCTCGACGCATCCGGCGATGAGAGGATGGAGAAGAACCTTGCCAACTTTCTTCAGCGGCGCATGAAGGATGACAGGCCTATCTACGTCGTGGTTCACAAGGATCGGGACGATTTTCCAAATATCGAAGAGCGGTTTGGAAGGGTCGCCAGAAGCCAGCCGCCGGAAGACCGCGGGCACCGCCACCGTGTAGACCGCCGCTGGGATAAGATCGATCCGGGTATATTCTCTCTGCAAGGGGTGACCGTATTTGCCTCCCTCCAGCTTAATGATGGCAGCTGGCTGAACCTTGAAAGCAATTTCAAGATGCCAAAGCGGCCACTTGCGCCAATTCTGGCACCAATCCTGTTTCTAGCCGTTGCCATTGTCATCATTATCGGCCCGTTTGTATGGCTGATGATGCGGCCTTTGCGTGACCTGTCGGAAGCCGCCGAACAGCTTGGCAAAGGGCAAGAAGTTGCGACCTTGAGAGTGGCAGGCCCACTTGAGGTCCGCTCCACCATTATCGCCTTCAACCAAATGCAGGACCGCCTTACCCGCTTTGTCAAAGACAGGACACGCATGCTGGCAGCGATCAGTCACGACCTGCGCACGCCGATCACCTCCCTTCGCATTCGCGCCGAGTTTATCGAGGATGACGAAGACCGCGAACGCATGATTGCAACGCTGGATGAAATGCAGGCAATGACAGAGGCAACCCTTGCCTTTGCCCGTGATGAGGCAACCACCGAACAGCCGCGCAACGTGGACCTTGGCGGTCTGTTAGAGACCATTGCCACAGACTACGAGGACATTGGCTCGGATGTGAAGGCGCGGGCTGAGGACCGGATTATTCTTTCCTGCCGTTTGATGTCGCTGAAACGCGCCCTGCGCAACATCATCGACAATGCCCTGCGCTATGGTGGCAATGCCGAGGTAGAGCTGAAGCGCAGCGGTGATACCGCCATAATCACGATCAGTGACGATGGTCCCGGTATTCCGGAGGAGCGGATGACAGATGTATTCGAACCATTTGTGAGACTTGAAGAAAGCCGTAACGAAGATACCGGCGGTATCGGTCTTGGCCTTGCCATTTGCCGCAGCATCATCCACGCCCATGGCGGCACGATCACGCTTGCCAACAAACAAAAGGGCACCGGCTTGATTGTTGTTATTCAACTGCCGATCTAGCCAATTTGAAACAAAGCCCTAAAGCAAGGCAGAGCAATTGCTAACCCTGCCTTGCTGCAGCACCTCACAGCTGTGACATCTCCTCGTCTGTTCTTTCAGTGTCCAACGAAAGAAAGAACAAGAGATGAGTGACAAGACCAGATACGCCGTCGATTCTGCCAGTGACCTTGCTCACAGTGCGCAAGAACTCAAGAGCAAAGGCGTTGTCGCCGTTGGGCGCTACCTTTCCCTAAGCAGCTGGAAACGCATTTCCAAGGAAGAAGCCGAAGCCTTACTAGGCGCTGGCCTTGCGTTGTTTAGCGTTTATGAAGATGCCAACAACTCAGCAGAGTGCTTTAGCCAGAAGACGGGCGAAGAAAACGCTGCAACGGCTATGGATCAAGCCCAGTCGATAGTGGGCCAGCCGCGCCATTCGGCAATCTATTTCGCCGTCGATTACGATGCATCGCAGGCTGACTACGAGAACAACATCAAACCCTACTTTCAGGCGGTTAATTCCGCTTTTGCTGAAGCTGGTAACCCATACAAGGTGGGAGCTTACGGCAACGGTTTGGTGCTGCAGAACCTTTTGGATGACAAGCTCTGCGAGTTCACTTGGCTAAGCCTTTCCAGAGGGTGGGCTGGTTATCAGGAGTTTCTAGATAGCGGCAAGTGGAACCTTTCCCAGCAGCCGGAAAACAACACGATTGATCTGGACAAGATAAACCCCGCCAGACCGGATATCGGCGCTTTCCGCCACATCGGTACAACACAAACCTTCATCGGCGGCGTTATGGATACAGCGTTGCAAGAGGTGGAGGCTACCGTCGTTCAAACGGTGAAAGAGCAGCTCGTTCCTCTTGTGTTGGACATCATCAAAGCGCAGCTCGCTAAAAAGCTCGGCACCACTTTGTCGGTCAAACAGAAAGACCATGCTCCAGACCAGAACGACAAGGCTGTTGAAGCAGCGCCAGCGGCGGAGACTGACAAAAAGCCAGAAGGCATTGAAACGCTTCTTGAAGATGAAATCCATGACCATCTAATTGAACCCATGGAAGATATGGCGGAAGGGGCCATCATTCACGAAGCAACCAAGATTGCGGAAAAGGGCGCAAATGCACTCCTGAACCGTATTTTGTAAGAAGGTAGCCAAAGAGAAAGGGCAGAGCGCTCATCGCACCCTGCCCCTTCATAGATTTCGTTTGTGCGCGGACCTAGCGAGCCGCAGCTTTCAACTGCAGGCGGCGAGCGTGCAACACAGGCTCGGTATAGCCGTTTGGTTGCTCACGGCCCTTCAGAACAAGATCACACGCTGCAGCAAAGGCAATAGAGCGATCGAAGTCTGCTGCCATTGGCGTGTAGAGCGGATCGCTAGCGTTCTGCTCGTCAACTACAGCTGCCATTCGCTTCAAGGTTTCCATGACCTGCTCCTGCGTGCAGATACCATGGTGTAGCCAGTTGGCGATATGCTGGGAGGAAATGCGCAGGGTTGCGCGGTCTTCCATCAGGCCAACGTTATTGATATCCGGCACCTTGGAGCAGCCTACGCCTTGGTCTACCCAACGTACAACGTAACCAAGGATGCCTTGTGCGTTGTTGTCCAGCTCGCTCTGGATTTCCTCTGCGCTCCAGTTTGTTTCACTTGCAACCGGAATAGTCAGAATGTCATCCAGCTTTGCACGTTCACGCTGTTCCAGCTCTTCCTGAACCTGCGGTACGTTGACCATGTGGTAGTGCAGTGCATGCAGTGTTGCTGCAGTTGGAGATGGAACCCAAGCAGTGTTTGCGCCCGCTTTTGGATGGCCGATCTTTTGCTCCAGCATTGCTTCCATCAGATCCGGCATGGCCCACATGCCCTTACCAATCTGCGCATGACCAGAAAGACCGCACATCAAGCCGGTATCGACGTTCCAGTTCTCATAGGCGGAAATCCAAGCAGCCTGCTTCATCTCGCCTTTACGGATCATCGGGCCAGCTTCCATGGAGGTGTGGATCTCATCGCCAGTACGATCAAGGAAGCCGGTGTTGATGAAGCACACGCGGCTTTTGGCAGCGCGGATACACTCTTTCAGGTTCACCGTGGTGCGGCGTTCCTCGTCCATGATGCCCATCTTTACGGTGTACTGCTCAAGCCCCAGAATGCTCTCCACTTTGGAGAAGGTCTCGTCAGCAAAAGCTACCTCTTCAGGGCCATGCATTTTCGGCTTAACGACATAGACAGAGCCAGCGCGGGAGTTCATGCGCTTGCCGCCTGTTTTGCCCGGCTTGCCAATGTCATGGATGGCGATCAGCACAGTAATCATTGCATCCATCAGCCCTTCTGGAGCCTCGGAGCCATCCTTAAGCAAAATAGCCGGATTGGTCATGAGGTGACCGACATTGCGAACGAGCATGAGGGAGCGACCCGGAAGCGTCAGCTCTTCGTCCTGCATGTCCATATATTCGCGATCAGCATTGAGAGCGCGGGTGAAGGTTTTGCCGCCCTTGGAGATTTCCTCGCTCAGGTCACCCTTCATGAGGCCCAGCCAGTTGCGATAAACGGTTACCTTGTCGTCTGCATCAACGGCTGCAACGGAATCCTCGCAGTCCATGATGGTGGTTACAGCCGATTCAAGCAGAACATCGGCAATGCCTGCTGGGTCTGTCGCGCCAATTGGATGCGTTTTATCAATGATGATTTCGATATGCAGGCCGTTCTTCACGAGCAGGATGGACTTTGGCTCATCCGCTTCACCAGTATAACCAACAAGCTGCAGTGGGTTTTCAAGGCCCGCGAACTCGTCATCACCCTGACTAAGCGCCAGTGAGGATGCGAAAATGGAGATGTCGGTTACATCGGCCCAGCTGCCTTGGTCGAGCGGCACTGCGGTATCAAGACGCTTGCGGGCATAGGCAATCACTTCCTGACCACGGGCTGCATCATAACCACCGCCCTGCGGCTTGGAACCCATAGCATCGGTGCCATACAGCGCATCATAGAGCGAACCCCAGCGGGCGTTTGCTGCATTGAGGGCATAGCGGGCGTTCATGACAGGAACGACGAGCTGTGGGCCCGGGATGAGCGCAATCTCCGGATCAACGTCTTCCGGATCCACTTCGAACTTGTCGCCCTCTGGCAGCAGGTAACCGATTTCACTCAGGAATGCCTTGTAGGCTTCCATATCGACAGGACCTGCGTTTGCCTTATGCCATGCATCGATCTTGGCCTGAATGTCATCACGCTTTGCCAGCAGCTCTTTGTTGCGCGGTGCAAAGCCGTTGAGCAGATCACCCAAGCCCTGCCAGAACACCTCGGAACTAACGCCGGTTCCGGCCAGTGCCTCGTTCTCGATAAAATCGTAGAGCTGGGAGGCAACCTGAAGCCCCGCGATCTGTTTTCTTTCTGCCATCTCGTCCGCCTGTCTAATTCATGCGGAAAGATCGGCTCTGTCCGCGAAATCTGTATTTCTCTGTATGAGAGTGAACAGACCATGACAAAATTGGAAGCAAGGTGCAATCAGCCGAAGGCAAATGGACTATTTCCGTTTTGGAAAAAATCCATCATTAAACAGGTGCTTCCTTTTGAGTCCCACAAAAGCTAAGTTCTTTGAAAATTTATCCAAATGACCACTTTGATGATTTCGACCCAAAGTATATTGAGTACAGGTCTAACGACCTAAGGTGTAAAACATGTCCGCATTCAAGCGATCGTACAACCGCCCCATCCTGCTCTTGATGATCACCGCCATGATGTGGGCGGGTAACTCGATTGCGGGCAAACTTGCAGTGGGAGAGGTTTCGCCGCTTGTTGTGGTGTTCTTGCGTTGGGCGATTGTGAGCGGCTTGATGCTGACCTTTTATGGCAAAAAGCTCATCGCGCACTGGAAGACTATTGCGCCCCATATTGTCGGCATTGCTTTAATGGCGGCCTTTGGCTTTACCGGCTTTAATGCGCTCTTTTACATCGCAGCCCATGATACCTCGGCTTTGAATATCGGCATCTTGCAAGGGTCGGTGCCGATGCTGGTGGCTCTGGGAGCGCTGTTTGTATTCGGGGACCGCATCACCTTTGCCCAGTTCATCGGCATTTTGTTCACCTTGGGCGGGGTTATTGCCATTGCCAGTGAAGGCAACTTACAGCGCCTTGTGGAGCTGGAGATAAACCCCGGTGATGGCTTGATGATCATCGCCTGCGTTTTTTATGCCGGTTACACTTTGGGTCTGCGTTCTCGCCCTAAAGTGCCAGCCCTTGTGTTCTTTACTGTCACTTCAAGCGTTGCGGCGATCGTATCGTTCCCGCTGGTCGGCTATGAGATGGCGACAGAAACTGCTTTGTGGCCAACCTTTGAAGGCTGGCTGATCGTCCTCTACATCGCCCTGTTTCCATCGTTTATCGCGCAGATTTTCTTTATGCGCGGCGTGGAGCTTATTGGCCCTGCCAGAGCGGGACTGTTTGTAAACCTTATTCCGATTTTCGGGGCAGTGTTCGCGGTTGTTCTTCTGGGCGAGACCTTCCGGTTTTATCATGCAGCCGGTCTTTCACTGGTTCTTGGCGGCATCTGGATTTCTGAACACTTTGCAGCAAAAGCACCCAAGGCCAGTTTACCTTAGCCGTTAAAGGCTTCTTTGGAACCGCTATGCCATGGTCTTGTTCAACAAGAACAAGAGTGCAGGTAATGACCATCATTTGGCAGCTTGTTGATTCAAGCGGTATAGGCGGTATCGAAAAGCACGTTCTGGTACTGACGAAAGCCCTTTGTGATGCGGGATTTGATGCCCGTGTCGTTTTATGGAAAGACCACGGAGCCAACCAGTGGCTTGAACAGTTGGAACAGGAGAACGTTCCCTACACCGTTCTTTCCGGCTCAATATCCGGCTTTTTCTCAGAGCTTTCCAAAGGCAGGCCGCAGCTTGTCCATACCCATGGCTACAAGGCTGGCATCATGGGCCGCTTGCTCTGCAAGCTAAGAGGCATACCCACGGTTTCTACCTTTCATGCGGGCGAGACCGGACCGTTTCCTGTCAGCCTTTATCAGCTCATAGACAAAGCAACGGCCTTTTTGGGAACCTCAATTGCTGTCAGCGTGCCTATTGCCAAGAAGCTCTGGTTCAAGACCATTTTGATCCCGAACTTTATTGATCGTCCGCAGCTAGATAGCAGCCGTCCATTGGGAGACGAAGTGGCTTTCATTGGCCGTCTTTCCTACGAGAAAGCACCCGATACGTTTTGTGAGCTTGCAGCAGCGTTTGCTGATGCACCGGTGCATTGGTCTGTATTTGGAGATGGACCAATGGAAGGGCAGCTGAAGGGTGAATATGCCGAGCTTATCAAGTTTCACGGCATGGTAACGGACCTTCGCAAGATCTGGCCGCGTCTTGGTGTCGTGGTCATACCATCCAGAGCCGAAGGATTGCCTCTGGTGGCGTTGGAAGCGCTTGCCGCAGGCATTCCGGTAATTGCCTCAAACGTCGGTGCCCTGCCAGAAGTGATAACACGCGGCAAAACGGGCTGGCTCTACAACAGAGACAGCAGCCAATCGCTCTATAACGCTTTTAAGGAATGGCTCTACAGCGACCCTAAGCAGTTGATGGACCTGCGGGAAAGTGCTGCTGCTTTTATCGAGCAGAACTACTCTGTCAAAGCACGCCTGCCGCAAGTCCTCTCTGTTTATGAAGCTAGAGGGGTTACGCCCCCTCTTCGCTTTCAGGCTCGCTCTCAGGCTGGCGTCTAACGCAGATCAGCGTCCAGTCATCTTCCGGCTCCGGTCCAAGCTCTGCGATAATATCTTCCTGCAGATGCTCGGTAGCGATTGTTCCGTCTTTCTGGTGACGTTTAAGCAGCGCTTTTTCCAACCATGCGGGAACAGATGCACCATGGGCAAGGCCCGCAGGGTCAAGTCCATCCGTCATCAGGATCAAATGATCTTCCAGACCCAGTTTGATGGTGGTTGTCTCGAATTCCTGATTAGGCATCAGGGCGATAAGGCCACCAGAAACCGGAAGCTGTTCCAGCTTGCCGTTTTTGATCAAGGCCGGTTCAACATGCCCTGCCGATGCAATGCGCATCTCGCCATTTTCAAAACAGTCCAGCACAATCAAGGTGCATAGCAGGCCGGAGAAGTTGATATCACCGAGCAGAACCTCGTTGACCTTTTCCAGATAGGTACCGGCATCCAAATTCCTGTTCAGCGTATGTACGGTGCGCAACATGGCAAGGAAAGCAACGCCGCAAGCCTGCGCCACAATACCGTGGCCGACCATATCAACCAGCACAACACGCTCGAAGCCATCACCAGCGCACACCACCAACGCGTCGCCTGTGCCAACATCCGCCGACCCGCCTTTCCTATCAAGCAGGAAGCCAGGAATGTGCACTTCATTGCCTTTGGAACTTCCCAGTTCATGGGATACCGCCTCAAAATGGCGAAGAAGGCCGGTTCTGGCCCGCATAGAGCGGCGCAGCGAGTGACGAACAGCTCGCTTCAAATCCACCGGTGCTACGGGCTTATTCAAAACGCTCTCGATGCCAAGGTCTTCAAGGCGAATTTTCAAAGCTGGGTCGGTATCACCTGTAATCATGATAACGGGTGCAGGAATTTTGCCTGCGTCTTCCTCGATTATCTTGATAATGCCTTCGCCTGTTCCCTCATCCAGATGATAGTCGGTCAAAATGAGATCAACAGGTGAGGATTTGGCGTGTTTCAACGCTGTTTGTAGCTTGGTGGCCACAATGGTCTTGTAGTCCTTACCAAGAAACGCCGCGTAGGTGTTGGCAAGGGCGGTATCGTCATCCACCACCAGAACGGTCGGGCGACGATCAAGAAGCTGGCGTTGAAGAACAAGGCGGTTTTTCTGGCCAAGATCAGCGCAGCCGGAGTGATAGGCCAGCCCGTCTACCATGCCCACAATCAAGCCAAGGCCCCTTCCGCTTTCTTCGCAGAACGGGTCTTCGTGAATAGCTGCCTCTGGAGATACATTGGTGATCTCCGCATAAGGGCTGCCGTTATCAGCAATGGTCATGGTCAAGAGAGCGCCTGTCATATCCAACGACAGGTCAATGGATGTAGGGCGCGTACCAGCGTGGCTCACAAGGTTTGCGCCCCATTCTGCCAGTACCAACTGCAAGTCATCGGCGACATCATCTGTGATCGCCAGATTGTTCATGCGTCTGCGCAAACCCCGCCGCATGATGGATACTTCCTCAAGCGTTGCGTCCCGTGTTTCGCTATAAAGGTTCATCGATCTACCCTTCCCAACAGGCGTAGTGTCAGGCACTGCGTTTTAGAAGACAATCCTTAGCATCTGCCAAGGCGGCGATGGCGGTGCGCTTGTCTGGTTGCAGCCAGAGGGCTTTGACATGCTCTCTTAGCGATTCAGACAAATTACCCTGCTCGCGAAAGTTCTCCGCCTTTGCGACGGAAAGGTTCGCCTGCGCCTTTTTTACGGCCTGCTGTAGCCTGCTATCTTCGGTGCCTTCGTAGCGGGAAAGAATGAGTACCATGGCCTCTATTCGGGCTTCTCGCTTGCTGGTCTCGCTCCCTGCCCTCATCAGGTAGTCCATGAACACCCGCGCACTGATGCCAACGGGGCCAAGATCACACAGTTTCAACCAAAGATCCCAGTCTTCGGCGGAGGGCAATTCCTTTGCAAATCCATTTGCAATTCGCAAAGATTCTGTTTTTGCAACAACCGTCGAAGTGCCGACGATGTTGGCGGCAAGCACCACGGCCTGCGCATCTTCAAGTGTAGTAAAGTCTTCACTAACGGGTAGTTTGACCCTTCTCTCCCAAAACTCGAAGCACCCACCGAGGTCGTCTCCAACCTCGTTGATGTGCCGGTAATTAGTAAAGCTAAATGAGGCGTCAGGATGTTCACGGTGCCATGCAATCTGCTCTCTTAGCTTGCCTGGATACCAGACATCATCCGCATCCAGAAACGCGATGAGATCACTGCTAGCGCGTTCAATTGCAATGTTTCTTGCCACTGCAGGCCCCTGACCGGGGCCATCAATCACCACCAGTCCGCTATTGCTTTCGGCAAACTTTTTCAAGAACTCGTCCGTGCCGTCACTGGACCCGTCATCAATGACGATTATCTCCAGCCCCTCGACCTCTTGGGCCAACACGCTTTGCAGCGCATCCTCCAGATATTCAAGACAATCCTTTGTGGGAATAACCACAGAGCACGGTACTTCTTCGTTCATTTCTTCTTCTCCGCCTCAAGTCACGCAAATGGCATCGGCTTTGCTGTTTTGGTGGCAAGACCCTGCATCATCCGAGCCAATCCGGTCTGGAAGCGGGAAAACTCTAAAAATTCAGGGAGAGAACCTTGAAGACCATTGGCTACGTGCTTGCTGAATTCCCCGTCCTTTCCGAAACCTTTGTTGGCAATGAGATGCGAGCTATGCAGGCACAAGGGCATACTGTCATCCCCTATGTCCTGCGCGAGGTTGATGGTCCGGCTCAAGCGATTGATGTGACCATGGCGCAGGAAGAAGCGTTCTACCCTGTCAAAGAGCCAGACATGGAAGCGCTGAAGGCACTGACCGGCCTTTCCGGTTCCTGCGTGCGGGGCCTATCGTTTGCCAAAGTGCAGAACGGCATTCCGATGGTCTCGCTTATGGGCAACGCTCTAAAGATCGCCCGCCTTGCCAAAGCGCATGGGGTGGACCATCTCCACGCCCACTTTGCAGGCGCAGCAGCCGCGCACGCGATTGTGGCGGCCCGCATGATCGGCGCTTCGGTTTCTTTCGTCTGCCACGGACATGATGTGTATGCAGAAGCGCAGGACCTGCCCCTTAAGCTTACTTCCGCTGATTTTGTTGTTTCCGTCTGCAATGACCTGACCAAAGACCTACAAGACTTTGCACCAAAGGCATCCGTTCATATGGTGCCCTGCGGCACTGCGCCGGAGCGGTTTGTACCGCGCAAGGATGCGGAGAAGAATGGCCGTCTGCTGTTCGTTGGCCGGCTGGTTGAACAAAAGGGCACTGACGATATTTTTGCAGCACTTGCCCAACTTGGCCCGCTTGCCCCAGCCATCGATATTGTTGGGAGCGGCCCGCTGATGGAGGAGCTAGAGCAGGAATCCCTTGGCAATGGGCTTTACAAGCAAGGGCTTACGTTCCTTGGTCCCAAGCCTGCAGAGTGGATCAGCGAAAACGCCCCTTCTTATGTTGGCTTGATTGCCCCCTTCAAAGAAGCGCCAGACGGTGCGCGTGATACCGGTCCCCTTGTCGTGAAAGAAGCCATGGCGATGGAACTTCCCGTCATCACCACGCGCTTTATGGGCATGAAGGAGACGGTAACGCCGGAGACTGGCTTCATGGTGGAACCGGGTGACCCTGAAGGGCTTGCCCGCGCCATTGTAGAACTAATGGCGCTAAGCGATGTGGAGCGGCAGGTTATGGGCCGCGCTGGTAGAAAGCAGATTACCGAAAACTTCACATTGGAAGGCTCAGCCAAGCGTCTATCGCGGATTATCGAAAACCAGAGTGGCTCTGCCCGCAAGGTGGCCTAGCCCATGAACGCCCGCAGCATCCTTTCCATATGGCCATACATCGCAAGTATGGTGCTAACAAAGGGACTGGCAGTCATCACTCTGCCGGTCCTCACTGGCTATATGAAGCCTGAGGATGTGGGCTATCTGGATGTGGTCGCCTCTACGTTGGAGTTTCTCGGCCTCATCTTCGCTATGGGCCTTGCCGATACGCTTTTCCGCTTTTCCGGCGTTCAGGTGGGTGATGAAGCCCGCAACAAGGAAGCTGCGGCGATTACCGGAAGCGCGTTGGTTCTGGCCGTTGTCTTTGGGGTTCTTGTTCAACTGCTCGTGCCGCTTGTTGTGCATGCGTGGAACCTGCCCATTAACATGTGGGCCCTGCGGATCAGCGTTCTGGGGGCAACGCTTGGCGGTTTGATAGAGCTGCCCCTTGCGTGGCTACGGCTTAGCAACAAGCCAAAAATGTTTCTGCTTTTTACCGCCTCTCGCGGTGTCTTGCAGGCTGCGGCAATGGTTCTTCTGCTTCTAAACGGCTACGGAATTGACGCCATATTGGCTGCCAATGGAACGTTGGATATTGCTCTGGCGCTGGCGCTTCTCTTCTTCCAGAT
The DNA here is from genome assembly GCF_009711345.1 of Pseudovibrio flavus. GTDB lineage: Bacteria > Pseudomonadota > Alphaproteobacteria > Rhizobiales > Stappiaceae > Pseudovibrio > Pseudovibrio flavus. The sequence goes on along the minus strand of NZ_SMMA01000065.1, from coordinate 361,420 downwards.
CAGGCGTACAGGCATTGCCGTTTCCCTGCATGGCCTTAAGCGTATTGTAAACTTCGGTATGCCGCTCGTGGGCGGTGCCCTTTCCATGTTTGCCCTTGGTTCTTGCGACCGCTGGTTTCTGGTTACAGCCATTACGCCGCAAACGCTGGCCCACTATTCTATTGCCGTAAAGCTGGCACTTGCCGCACCGCTGCTTATGCAGCCCTTTGGTTTATGGTGGTACGCCAAACGCATTGGCATCATTGACGAAGAAGGCGGACTGGAAGAATCCGCTGATGTTGTCCTACTTGGTTACTGGGTGTTGATCGCAGGAGCGCTAGGCACAGCCCTAGCCGCGCCGATCTTCATAAACTGGCTGCTTCCTGCATCCTACGCCCCTGCCATTGCCTACATTCCATGGCTGGTTCTGTGCTTTGCCCTCAATGAGCTTTGCTCACTCATGAACGTTGGTTGCTACCGCGCCCAGCATGGTTTGCATGTGCTTTCCGTCAATGTGGCAGGCGGTATCGTTGCCGTTGCAGGCTATGCACTGCTTGCTCCGTCTCATGGTGTAGCGGGCGCAATCATCGCAACTCTTGCAGGCCATAGTTTGCGCCTCTTCCTGTTCCTCTACCTCTACCACGGGCGGGCGCCGATCCCTTACCGCCTGAGCTACATGGCGTTTTTCACGCTGTTCGCTCTACTGGCAGTCTTCCTCCAGCCGCTTGATGTTTCCATCGGCCTGCAGTTCGCCTACGCCGTTGGCTGCGGTTTGGTTCTACTCGGCCTCGGCCTTACCGTTGCGTTGAAGGTGAAGGGCAAGACGTTCCTGCGGTTTTCGAGGGCTGGTACATGATGAACCTGCCCGAATATCCGCGCCCGCGCCGACGAACGAACCACATCGCTATTGCGCTGATCGCCTCCCTCATCGTTGGCGTTGGCCTGTTCAATCCGCTGCACCCGTTTCTGGCAATCGGCATCGCCCTTTTGCCAATTTGCGTATTGATAGCCTTTAATACCCTCTTCTACCTCTGCCTTGGCTTTGTGGTGTTTTCCTTCTTCCGCATTCACGAGGTTTTTCCGGTTCTTATGCCGTTCCGCATTCCCATTCTGCTGGCTCTGCCAACACTTGGGGTGCTGTGCTGGCAGATTTTCTGCGTCAAAACCATGAAGCCCTTCTGGCACCGCGACCTAACGGCCTTCGCGGTATTCTTCGGCCTTGTGTTCTTTGGCCTCTTTCTGGCGATCAACAAAGGCGTTGCCTTTGCCTATTTCAAGGACACCTATATCAAGATCGGCATAATGGTCCTTGCCATTAGCTGGATCGTGAAACGCCCAGAGGACTTCGCCCTTGCCGCCCGTGTATTCGTTATGGCGGGCGTTGCAGTTGCCATTGTTGCCGTGTCGCGCAAGCTTCAAGGCTTGGGCCTTGTTGAAGGCTCACGCGTTACCATTGGCCGAGACTATGGCTCGGTGCTGGGTGATCCGAACGACCTTTCGCTCGTGCTGCTCTTTCCCCTTAGCTTTGCCACCGCACTTGCCATAATGAGGCCAACGCTCTTTGATCGTCTGCTGGGAATGCTGGCGACCATGATGATCTGCTGGGGTATTGTTGCCACGCAGAGCCGCGGCGGCTTGCTTGGCATCGTGACGGTGCTTGGCATTGGCGGAAACAAAGTCATCAAAAACAAGGTACTACTGGCTGCCATTGGCGGCATTGGTCTTATGGGCCTGATGGTTATGGCCGGTATTTCCGACCGTAAGTCGGGGGGCGCTGCAGAAGACGGCATTGATGAAAGTGCCATGGGACGCATTTACGCATGGGGTGCGGCTTGGAACATGGCAACCAGCAGGCCGCTCAACGGCGTTGGGCTGGACAACTTCGTGGTCAACTACTTCTTCTACACCGACCACTGGACCGGCATGAACAAGGCCGTGCACTCTACATGGCTTGGCGTGCTTGGCGAGACTGGCTTTCCCGGTTTCTTTGCCTTCATCACCATGGTGGTGCTGATGATGCTGACGAACATGAAATCATCCAAAACCCTTGATGAGAAGAAAGCCGATGCATCCGTTCGTGCAACAGCGCTTGCCCTTATCGGCGGTATTGCCGGTTTTTGCGTTTCGGGCACCTTCCTGACGCAAGGGTTTACGTGGCCGATCTACATTCTGCTGTCCCTTACCGTAGCGCTGGCAAAATACACCGAAAACCTTGCCCACCCCGACGCGCTTCCTGCCGAAACCAAAGGCTCTGCCCGCATTTATGATCTGCGCAATCGCTTGCGCTTAAAGAACCGAGGATCGTCTAGATGAAAACTATTGCAGACATAAAGAAGTGGATCAAAGCGAAGGAGCATCCGGCTGCACGCTTTTTGTACGACGCCGCTAAGTACCTTAAGGGCTTTTCTTTTCCTGTCATTCCTTGGTTTCATGACGGCCTTTATAAGCTCAGCCGCATTATCAAAAATCTCTTCTTCGACATCATCCGTGTTTTATGGACAACACCGCTCTTCCAAAGCCAGCTCGCACGACCTGCGCCCAAGCTTTACATCTATGGCGGCATGCCGCTCGTGCTGGGACATCTAGTCATGGACTTTGGCGAGGACGTTCGCCTATCAGGCCAGACCACTATTTCCGGCCGTTCAAGCGGCGATGAGACGCCTCGCCTTGTGGTAGGCTCCAATGTCGATATCGGCTGGCAGACCACACTTGCCGTAGGCCATGCCATCAAGATTGGCGATAATGTGCGCCTTGCTGGACGGAACTTTCTGGCAGGCTACCCCGGTCACCCTCTGGATCCTGAGGCGCGGGCTGCTGGCCTACCTGAAACGGAAGATCAAGTCGGCGATATTGTTCTGGAAGACGGCGTATGGCTCGGAACCGGGGCTATGGTTATGGCGGGCGTTACCATTGGCGCGGGCACTGTTGTCGCTGCAGGTAGCATCGTCACAAAAGACCTTCCACCACGGGTTCTAGCTGGCGGTTGCCCTGCCCGTGTTATCAAACAGATCGACACGCCCAGCGCTACAGCCAATGAACAGACCGTTGAAGAGCCGCAGAGCGAGGCCACAGAAGATAAGCCAGCCCTAACCAAAAAAGTCGCCCGTAAGGCACCTGTGCGCAAACCACGCGCAGCATCTGCCGCCGCGGCTAAAACCACAACAACAAAACAGCCCAGCGCACGCCCTGCAACAAAACGCACTACGGCGACGACACGAAAAGCTGCCCCCAAGACCGTAGCCGACGACACCCAGAAAACGAATGGAGCCCCGCATGACCAAGCATGATCTTGTTGTGTTTGGAGAGGATTGGGGTCGTCACCCATCTTCAACGCAGCACTTGATCAAATCCATGGTGAATGGACGGCAGGTGATATGGGTCAACTCCATTGGCATGCGTAGGCCCAAGCTCTCTGGTCGTGATTTGAAGCGCGTTTGGGAAAAAGCCCGTTCCATTTTAGGAGCGCCTTTAAAACCTACCCTTTCCAATATGGTTGCTGAGACCGGTGCAACGGCGGAGCCTCTACCAAAGGGGCTGCATATTCTCAGCCCCATCGCCATTCCATGGCCGGGAAACAAACTGGCAGCAATCATCAACCGCTTCCTACTCAGCAGGCAGATCCGCAAAAAAATGCGATCCCTCGGTATATCGCATCCTCTGGTTTGGACCTCTTTGCCCCCTGCCGTCGTTATAGCTGGCGCTCTTGATGAAAAGGCGCTCATCTATTATTGCGGCGACGACTTTGGCGCTCTTGCAGGCGTTGATCATAAGCCTGTGCTGGACATGGAGAAGGATCTCGTTAGGCAGTGCGACCTTGTTATTGCCGCAAGTGAGGAACTGGCCAGCCGTTTCCCGCAGGAAAAGACACTTCTTATTCCCCATGGCGTAGATTTCGGGCTGTTTACCGCCCCGCACTCTCGCCCGCTAGATATGCCTGCAAGCCCGGTTGCCGGGTTCTATGGTTCCATAGCCGACTGGGTAGATACCGCACGCCTTGCAAAAGCTGCAAAAGCCCTACCTGACTGGAACTTCGTTTTTATTGGCAAGGTCGAGACTGATATCAGCACCTTGCAGTTTCTGCCCAATGTGCATTTTCTTGGCCCGCGAGATCATGCTGCTCTCCCCGCTTACGTTCAGCATTTTGATGTCGCGCTTCTTCCCTTCAAAGACAACGACCAGATCAAGGCCTGTAACCCTCTAAAACTGCGTGAATATATGGCCGCTGGTCAGCCGATCGTCTCCACTGTCTTCCCAAGTATGGAGCCTTACAGAAAGCTCTTGCGGGCTGTGACACCGGAGGAAAATCTAGCCAACGCCATTCTTGAGGCGCGAGCTGATACCGACCGTAACGATCTACGCCGCGAATTTGTAAGGCAGGAATCTTGGGATGAACGCGCAAGACGAATTGAAAGCGTTCTGGATACATTTTGAGGAGTTAGCAATGCACCTCCCGCTCAAGCACATTCCGTTTTCTCTGGTTGTGACCGGCTTTGCCAGCAGCGCGTTGATTTCCTCTGCGCTCGCCGTTCCCCAGTCTCTTGGTGAAGGGTCCTTGCCAATCCGTGTTACCCCAAGCCAAGAAGACTTTATGAAGGAAGGCGAACAGATAGTCATATCCGGTATCGTCAATGGTTCGCAGCCTGCAACCATCATCCTCAGGGTCGATGATGACCAATCAAGCGACTATGCAAGCCGCTACAATCTTGAGCAGAAACTGCTGCCGGGTCCGTTCGATCTGCGGTTACCTGCAAGTGGTCTTCGAACAACTTCAGGCCGCCTTCTCGATACCTCTGCGCTTTACAAGGTGGTGCTGGATACCGATAGCCCTGGGCTGGTGCAGATAGACAAGTTCGCGATTGAGGAAGCTCCTCAGCTCCCGAAAGGAAGCGTGGGCTATAGCTTTGGGCTTGAGAGCGCTCCGCTGTTTCCCGGTTTTAAGCGGGTCACCAAAGACAGTGACATGATCAAAGGCGGTCAGCCAATCCCGGTTTTGCGCAAAGGACCGGACGATCTGGTTGTTTCCGGCATGAAGGGCGTGGAGCGGGTTACATTGCCTTGGCCGCAAGGTGAACCTGTAACCGTACATTTATGGATTGAAGACCTTGGAGACTGGGAGGCTCTGCCCTACCCACTGGAGCGACGGATCAACATCAACCATGAAACTGTCCATCTTCTGCGGGAGACCATCGACGAATGGGTTGCCCGCCGGTATCTGGCCGGCAAGCGACGCGAGGTACAAGGTGCAGGCGATGCTTGGGAAGATATCGCCAAGCACCGTGGGGGATATATAAGGGCTGAAACTGTTGCTGGCGAAAATGGTGTCACCATTGATCTGGCCGGTGACAGTTTGGATGCCACGCATCTTTCCGCCGTGTTATTGACCCCGCCTGATGACGAGGCGGCGATCGATTTTGTGAACTCCGAGCGGGCGCACATGGCGCGGGCCGGGTGGCCCGTTTCTCAAAACTTGAAAACCCGACAGGCTGACGCGTCATTTCCTCTTTCTTCAGAGGGAGTTACCAGCACTCCCCTCAACAGCGTTGTGGCATCTGGCAGCGGGCAGTGGCTCACGGTGGCTCTCACCACAAATGAACCTGCTGTGCTGGATTACGCACAGTTGGAATTTGAGAGTGATGGCTTTAGTGGTTACGTCTGGGCGGCGTTACGCACACTGGAGCGAACGGCCACGAACAGTAACCTTCTGGAAGTTCAACAGAGCAGATTACTAAGTGATATCAACGGACTGAGTGTGGAGCCGCAAACACCACGCCTTATGGACCTGTGGGTTGACGTGGCCACCAGTGTAAAACCTGGCATTTATGGTGCCTCCTTACAGGTCATCCACTCGCAAGGGCAAACAAGCGTGCCAATAACTATCGAGGTTCCTCAGGTTCGTTTGCCAAAAGCCGCTTATCCTGCAGGGTTTTATATGGATGTAGCACCGCATCTTAAATGGGCATTTCAAGAAGCATCAAAGCGCACCGCACAGGTTCAATGTGACCTCGATTTCATGGCGCAGATGGGTTTAACCGCCCTTGCTCCGCCGCTTGAAACACCAGCTTGGGGCCTTGCTCCAATCTTCTATGAAGACCTCACCGCAGCGACAGATTTATCTGCTCAAAAACCTCACAAAACGCTGGCTTATACTCCCCTCAAGCGTTTGCAGCGGGAAATGGGTGATGTCGCAGCAGCGCAATTTCTTGCAGACTTTATCCCCCTCATAAAGGACCGTAAGCTACCCGTGCCATATTGGAGTGTTGCTGATGAACCGTCCAACCCACAGCACGGCGGAAAAGACAATACCGCGCAATGGATTGCCACGCTTCGCCAACACGCACCAGAAGCGAAACTGGCAGCCCAGTTCAACACGCCAGAGGACCTTGATCTGGCGGATCAGCTTGATCTTGTGCTCATCAATGACGGGTTTGAGCTGACCGCTGAAACGGTCTCCGCCATCAAAGAAGAAGGACCGCTGGTCTGGCTTTATAATACAGGGCGCATTCGCGAAACCGCCGCCTTTGGCATGAACATCACAGGCGCAACAGCATACGTGCAATGGCATTCTCGCATTCCGACTGCAGATCCATTTGACCCTACAGACGGGCGCGAAGGCGATGTACAGATGCTTCTGCCAACGGCCAAGGTTTGCCAGAATCAGCCAGACATCCATATCGGCTTGCTTGAAATGGCTTCCGGACTAGTCGATCAGCGCTGGTATCAGTTTTACTCAGTCAAAGAAGATAGTAATGAACAAAACCTTAAGATAAATCTTTGGAAAATAGCAGAAGAAATATGGATAAACGGCAGTGACAGTATCAAAATAACACCGAAATCACTGCGCCAAGATATCGTTCAAGATAGTATAAATTAATACTATTGTAAAAAATAACGGCGCTATACTTTACAGTGAGAGGCGCAACAATGTTGCGGAATGTAGAGCGTATAGCTGTTGTTACATTTTTGCTTTTCCTTGCTGCTTGCTCCACTCCCGATGAGATGGACCTGCTACCGGAATACCTGCGTGCTGAAGCCAAAGTCGCTGGCGCTGAAGGAGAAGACGTAGACAGTGCTCAGGCCGCTATTGATCGTATGCTTGACAGCGCCCGTTCCAATCTTGCCGTAGAGCCTGCAATCCTTAATACTTCCAGTAAGTTAGAGCGCGGCGCACAAGATACTGCGACATCCAAAGGCTCATCAACTGACGCACGTGCTGACGTTCTGTTTAAAGAATTTATGCAGGATCGCCAGCCAAGTAGTATCGCCTTTGAGAAGAACACAGCCTCAAATGAACAAATGCAGCGATTAGCCTCCGCCGCACTTCAAGGATCAACCAATCGCAATCCGAACAGAAGCGCGATCACCGATCCGGCCCAGATAAACGCCCGCCTGCAACTGCTTCAAGCGATTGAAAAAACAAAGTCCTCCGGAGGAACGCCCCTTCCATCTGCCGACAGCATACCTCGGCAGACAGCCTCCATCAGCGCGCAAGATAGTAGCACCAAGACACAACGACCATCATTCGGCTTCATTCGCTTTGAAGGCTTGCTGCCTGAGAGCGATTTAACGGCAGAAGCAAAGCAAGCATTTGTGAACTTCACTGACAACGTCCAACGTGCTGGAATGGAAATAGAAATTCATGTCGGCCTTGCCAGACGTGGCTCTGCCTATGACAAGCTACTGGCGGCTCAAAAGACCTTCGACCGGCTAAGAATGATAGCGCCAAGCTCCGTTCGCATATCGCCTGTGTTTTCTCCTGAACTTGCTATGAGCACGGTTGAGGTTCATGCCAAGCCATCGGGTAATTAATTGAAATTAATAGCAGTTTACTAAATTCTTCATTTTGCTTTGTTTGATTGTTAAGCCCAGTTACCCTATTATTTCTACGTAGTCGCTATAGCGATGCCTGAAGAACAAAAACAAGCAAGGGCACGACGAAGAGATGAGCCGTTCTCCTATGGAATTTGTAATGCTGGTGTTCGACGCTGCTTGGCGGCGGCGCTACATGATCTGCATTCCGCTTCTTGTTCTGCCACCAATCGCCTATTTTGCAGCCGATTACGCACCTAAGAAGTACGAAGCCCATATGACGGTTCTCGTTCAGGAACCCGCTAGGCTTAACCCTTTCCTTGAAGACCTTGCAATCGGACCAAATTTGAAGGAGCGAATGCCAGCGCTTAAGGCGCTACTGCATAGTGAGCACGTTCTTGGCAAAGTGCTGGAAGATGTTGGAGATGTAACCCCTTCCACCTCTCCACGAGAACGGGAGCTTATGGTTCGTTCGTTATCGGCATCCATTTCCGCAACGCTTATTGGTAACGATCTGGTTTCTCTCAGCATTATGGGATCTAACCCAAATGGCCTTGCCGCAAAACTTGAGGCCGTTGGCGAGCGTTTTTTGGAAAAACTGCTCTCGCCCGAACGCTCTGCCGTGGACGACAGCGGCAATTTTTTAGCCCAGCAGTTGGAGCGCCAGCGGGAAAACCTTCGCGAAGCAGAAGACGAGCTTGCGAGTTTCAAAACCGAGAATGCCGATAAGCTTCCCGCCGTTTACACGGCGAACGTCACACGTCTTGTCGGCCTAAAACAAGAGCTGGATCAGCGAAGTGTAGCCCTTGCCAGCGCACAGGCGGCGCTGAACAACATGAAAGAGCGGCTTGCCAGTACCAACCCTGTTATTGGCCAGTTGGAAGAAAAGATCGTTGAAGTTACCGGAGAACTTGCAGCGCTAAGGGCACGCTATACCGACGACCATTCCAAGGTTAGAGCGGCTGAGCAGCGGTTACGCCGCCTTACGGAGGAGCGTAGTCAACTTTTCAAAGAGGGCTCGGACATTACCGGCGCTGATCTCGACCGCCTCTGGAACATTGCCGCAGGACAAGCCGTTGGTGCCAACTCCACGAGTGTTCCTCTTCTTGTATCCCAAATGCAGGCCCTACAGGAAGCTGAGGCGAAGAGAGCGGCTCTGGAGCAAGACGTTATTTTGCTGAAAAAGAGCATCGCGGAACTGGAAGACAGCATTGCTCAGTTTGGCCCTATCGAAAAGCAAATGAACCGGTTGGAGCGGCGTATCAAGCTTGCTCAAACAACATATGCAGAGATGACACGCCGCTTTGAAATGGCGGAAGTGACCGAAGCACTTGGTGAATTTGAAGCGCCAGAACGGGTGAAGATCATCGACCGAGCCGAAGACCCGCAAGCGCCTGTCACACCAGGCAAGACCGTTTATCTGATCGGCGGTGTTTTTGGCGGTATTATTCTTGGCGTCGGGCTTGCGGTTCTATCAGAAGTGTTCGACCCGACACTAAGACGGCGTGAGGAATTCCAGCAGGCAGCGCATGATCTACCGATTATCGTGCGCATGCCAAGAATTATAGACGCCACTCAAAAACCCAAGGAAAAGCGGGCGGCTTAGCTGTTGAGCGCCCTTGTTTGGTGCTCTTCGCTTTTGCGCTGATCTTCTTCTTCCCAAGCCTGTAGACGTCGGTAGATAGTAGACGGACTAACCTCCAACGCCGCCGCCGCTTTGGGAATGCTGCCGCCGCACCTTTCAATAGCATCTTCAATCGTCAGCCGAATGACTGTTTCCAGCGGCATAATCTCAACAGGGGCGGAGTAAGATCGCTGGAAAGGGAATTGACCTGCCCTATCGTCCTGCTGCACGGGACGCGAAACAGGAGGCATCTCGCCGCTTCTCGAAGGTACTGCTACTGCCTCAGACAATGCCTCTGCCGCTCTCCCCAACTTGCCGGTAGGTGGAGGAACCAATGCTTCAGACGTATCCCGCCTTTCCATACCCCCATTGGTTGCTGCTGACGACCTGCTTCCACCGGAGACCAGCTCATGGGGAAGCATATCCTTTTCCAGAGTGTCACCATCATTCAAAACCACAGCATTACGAATGGCGTTTTGCAGCTCGCGAATGTTTCCCGGCCAGGGATAGCTGGTCAGCGTTTCTTCCGCATGCTCACTAAAATTCTTGAAACCCTTGCCTTCCTCTCTTGCGTACTCCGTTAGGAAGTAGTTGGCGAGCAGCAAAACATCACCAGCCCTCTCTCTAAGTGGAGGGAGAAAAACGGGAACCACATGAAGGCGGTAGTATAGGTCTTCTCTAAAGCGGCCTTCCGCTATTTCAATCAGCGGGTCACGGTTGGTCGCACAAACGATACGAACATCAGCGGGGCGAAGCCTGTCCTCCCCAACCCGTTGAACCTGCTTTTCTTGAAGGAAACGCAGCAGTTTGGACTGTAACAACAAGTCCATCTCGCAAATCTCGTCAAGAAACAGCGTACCTCCATCGGCACTAAGCGCTGCGCCCTGTCGGTCTGCCGTTGCACCGGTAAAGGCCCCTTTGATGTGGCCGAAAATCTCACTCTCCAGTAGATCTTTGGGGATAGCTGCGCAGTTGATAGTCACGAAAGGCTTGTCACGCCTCTTGGACAGTTCATGCACTGCATTGGCGCAAACCTCTTTACCGGTTCCGCTCTCGCCGCTGATAAAGATGGAGGCGCTGGAGGGGGCAGCATTTTTCAGAATTTGAAAGACCCGCTGCATCGGTTCTGAGTGGCCAATGATACCAGCAAACCGTTCGGTCCGCCCTTGGGTGCTTTCGCTCTCGTCAACCGCTACCGCTATCCTGCTGCGTTCAGTGGCCGCCCTCACCGTTTCTCGCAGCCTGTCGGCGGAAAAGGGCTTCATAAGAAAATCAAAAGCACCAGCTCGCATCGCCTCAACGGCCAAATTGACAGATGCCTGACCGGTTATAACAACCACCTCTGTCTTCAACTTGGCGGATTTGACGGCCTTAAGGATATCCAGCCCGTTCATGTCTGGTAAATTGATATCAAGCACGATCACCGAGGGCTCATTGAGCTGGATGCTCTCAAGCGCTTGCACGCCAGTCTCAAAGCCTATGACATCCATAGGCTCTGGCCTCAAGTAGGCTTTGTAGGTTTCAAGCAGCGCATAGGTGTCCTCTACCACCAGCACCCTTGCTTGTTGTTCAGCCATACACAATCGCCTTGCATTACTTAGGGTTCTGCCGTTCTAGCGGCTCCCTGAGGCAGAATTCTGGCTAGCTGCTGCCGCCAGAACCGGATTTGTGCTGACCGTAGGGTAATTTTTCCAGTTCGGATACTGCGGTTCCTGCTGATTGCAGTAATTGACCTGCCATTTCCAGAGCGCGGGATAAGTCCGGCTCATTCTCGACATCGGAGGCAATTGAAGCTGCTTTCATCGCACCGAATTGCGATAGCAGACCGGCAAAGCGGTGCGCCGTTTTTTGAAGCTGCACCAGATCCTTTTGCTCTATTCGGTCTACAAGCTGCTCGGAAACCTCTCGCGCATTATTGAGGAAGGTATCAAGAAGTGAGCTGAACACTTCATCCCCCACTGCATCGATAATTTCATTAAGGGTCTCGTGCTCGATGTCATCACCAAGCCCTTCATCCTGATCCAGCGTTACTGGCTGTGCTTCAGCTTCCTTAGGCGCCTCAGGTTCCGGCACCTGACCGTTTAGTGAAGGCGGCGCAGGTTGCTCCGGCTCGTCCCTCACTTGCGCAGGTGCGGCTGGCGCAACGGGCTCTACAGCCTCACTTTCTGCGCGAAGGTCTTCCTCGTGCGCTGCCTCAATACTCTCGGCTGCTCTGCGAAGGTTTCGCGTAGCCCGCAAAGTCATCGGAATATGCTCGATATGGACCGATACCAACACATCGTCGATCTCATTCCAACGGATCGGCTTGGTTAGGTAGCCGGAAAGCCCTGCTTTGTAGGCTCGCTCCTTGTCCTTTTCCATAGCCTGAGCGGAAACAGCAAAGATCGGGACTTCTGATTTATAGCCCTTCAACTGACGAATAGCGCGGGTTGCTTCAATACCGTCCATAACCGGCATCTGAATATCCATGAAGATGAGGTCAAAGTCGTTCTGTTCTACCGCCTCAACTGCAAGCGCACCGTTTTCAACGGCAGTGACCTGATGGCCACGACGTTCAAGTGCTGTCTTCAAGATTTCACGGCTCGCCGGAGTATCTTCAACGACAAGAATGGAAAGGGCCACTGAATGGTCTTCTGGCTCTTCTTGGCGCGGAGTTTCCTCATCCGACCCCATTGATTTGCTGAACTGCTCAATCTGCTGCGCTTCACTGCGCGATACCACATCAACATCAATGGTGAACCAGAAACGGGAACCACAGCCTTCCATGGATTCAAAACCGATCTCACCGCTCATCAAGTCAACCAAGCGCTTACACAAGGAAAGGCCAAGCCCTGCACCGCGCGCACTCGTGGAGTTGGCGCTTAGCTTACGGTCAAATGGCTGGAACAATTGCGATTGCTGAGCAAACGGTATGCCTCTGCCGGTATCACTCACGGCAAATGTCAGGCGTGTCTTGTTATCCTGACTTGGTGCTGCATCAACTTCTACCAGCACCTTGCCTTGATCCGTGTATTTGATGGAGTTGGAAAGCAGGTTGAAGAGAACCTGATGAATTCTGTCTCTATCAGCATCAACCATTGGCGGAACATTGCCATGGATTTCCGTTTCAATGGCGATGTCTTTACCGGCAGCCATCGCATCGCCAAGCTTCACACACTCGCCAATCATGGAGTTAACACGGAAGGGTTTGGCGTCCAGCGTCAAACGGCCAGTTTCAAGACGAGAGAAGTCCAGAATATCATTGATAATGGTAAGAAGCCGCTGCGATGCTTCTTCAATACCGACCACAAAGTCCCGCTGTTCTTCGGTGATCCTTCCTTCCACCAGTAGCCGCGAATAGCCGAGAATAGCATTCATCGGCGTGCGGATTTCGTGGGACATTACACCGAGGAACTCGGACTTTGCGCGGCTGGCTGCTTGTGCTTCTTCTGCCAGCACCTGAAGCCGGTCTGTTTGCTCTTCCAGTTGCTCGTTGGCTTTCTGGATATCGAGCGCTCTACGCTTTGTCTCAGTGAAGTCTGAGAGGATGCCAACTATGCCGCCGTTGCGAGTTGGCTTTGAAGAGACGATAAACCAACGCCCATCTGTCGTTTGTTCTTCATAGCGCAGGTTTTTGTCGTCCTGCTTATCTGCTTTCATGCGCAGTTGCAGGCGTTTTGCGACATACTCCTCAGGATCGCCTTCGACCTGAATAACACCGCCCTTACTGGCAAGGCGCAGGACATGTTCAAACGACACGCCGCTTCTGATTTCATCTTTGTGCGTTCCAAACAGTGAGCGGTACTGGTCATTGCAAAGTGACAGTTTGCGATCGCTATCAAACAGCACAAACGCTTCGTCGAGACTTGCAACCGCATCATACAGCGTAGCCCTTGCCTTTTCTGCTTCCTCTGCAAGTTGAGCAAGATCGGTTGCCTGACTTTCCAAGCGCTCCTGCGCCTTCTTAAGGTCCTCTTCGCGCTGCTTGATTTGGCTAATGTCGGTGTAGATGGAAACGCTTCTACCGTCTTGAGTACGACGCTCCGATACCTTGACCCAGCGCCCATCGGCAAGCTGCACTTCGTAGGTGTCACTCTCCTGACGGCGTTCGACCAATCGGCGTGCGAGCCAGTTATCCAGATCACTTTGCTTAATTCTGAACTGGCCGTTGAGTGCTGCATGACGAAGGCATTCTTCGTAACGTTCTCCAGGAACGAGCACCTGTGCCATCACGGGATGATCTTGCAGGAAGCGCTGATTACAAAGCAAAATGCGGTCTTCTTCATCGCATAGAAGAAAGCCCTCATTCAGGCTCTCGACAGCGTTGACCAATTGCTGGCGGGCATCATCTGCATTCTCTCTTACATCATTACTGTCTTTGAGTAGGCGGGCAGTTTTCAGCTCTGAGTAAATGAGAGAGATAAACAAGCCAAACAGGGCGAGCATGGCAAGAGCACCAAAACCAAACACCTCATGACGAAGCTGTGTAAGGTCCTCGTGCGTTGTTAGGCGGCCCCTTGTATCAATACGAAGGCTTGAAAGTGTTACGGTACGCAGTTGATCAGAAAACGGGTGAAGCTCATGGTAGATTTTATCACGAGTAGCCTCGTCACCTCGCTCCATTTCATGCACATCACTATCAACATTTTCCAGCGCCTTCTTGAAGGATGCGATGATTGTAGCTGTCTCCGGCGCAGAAAGAAGTTTCTGCTTCAACACCCCGTCATTATAAAGGTTCAGTCGGTTACGAAGCACATCAAAGCGGGAAACCAGAACCTCTTTGCTCACCAGATGCTGGCTAAGTGCAAAATCATCCAGCGCATGCATGAAGCGATGGAAGTCGATCTCGGTTTGGGAGGTCACCCAGATGATGTTTTCAGTAATGTTATCAAGCGGCTTTTCATCGAGTTCGCGATAACGCAGCGCCGACAAGGTCGCCAGCGTGATCAAGACCACGAACAGCATAAACAAGCTGCTGATGGCTATGCGCGCTCGGGTAGAAAACTGACTTATCATTTTCTATGAGCCTCCTGGCGACTCTCTTGATGTTTCTTAAAGATCAGCGTCCGCGTCCGGTTGCCATAACCGTGACAGTTCGGAAAATGATCGAAAGATCTGTCTTCAGCCAATCGAGAGGTTTAACCAGCCTCATGGCATAAACATGGTCGTGCATGACCTTTGAGCGGACATCTTCGATGTCTTCGTCATACCCCTGTTCCACTTGAGCAAGGCCGGTAATACCCGGACGCAGGCCATATGTTCGTTCAATGTAGAACGGGATTTCATCCTCCAGCTTCTCAAAGAAAGCGGGACGCTCTGGCCTTGGGCCAACAACGGACATTTCCCCTCTAAGAACATTGAGGCATTGGGGCAGTTCATCAATTCTGGTCTTGCGCATAAAGCGCCCAAAGCGTGTTGCGCGAGGATCGTTCTTCTTAGCCCACTGGGCTCCATCCTTTTCTGCGTCCGTTCGCATTGTGCGAAACTTGGTCAAAAGGAAGAGTTTGGTTTGATCCGGTGTGCGTTCACCAACACGGTACTGGCGGTAGAAGATTGGCCCCGGTGAATCCAATTTGATGATAATGGCCAAGGGTACATAGATAATCGCCATAACGATAAAGGCGCACGTACCGAAGAAGACATCCAGCACCCGTTTACCAGCGCGTGACAGAGGGTGGATGTAATCCGGCTCACCGGTATTGTCAGCCGCTCTTCGCCACGGACCTTTTCTACCCGCTATGAGGCTGCAAATACCAAGGAGCGATGCTGCCTGCCCGCCAATGGCATAGCCTGCGGCCGAGAAGGGCTTAAGGAAGGAAGGGAGAGGCTTCTCCGTGTAAGCCTCCAGACAGTTAACGCCAAGGCTTGCTACAACGAGAAGCACTACCAACAGGCCAAGCAGGCTTCCCTGAAACGCAAGGAACAGACAGGCGATGATGAAGATAAACAGTAAGGCAGGAACAAAGGCACGAAGCCCTTTGCCGCTGAGGAAGATGAAAGCCATCTCTGGATTTCTGGGATCGGCCAGCCGCCAAAGCCACATCGCCTGCTGAAGGTTACCTGCCCCTATCCGAATACGGCGCTTGAGGTCTGTCTCTCGCGCGGCCTTTTCCCGCTCAGTAGCGACGATCTCCAGATCATAAACCGCCTTGTACCCTTGCTCGACAATGCGCATCGGGATGATGACATCATCATTTATGGTGTTTTCAGGCAGTTCTTCCCAGAGTCTGGTTCTGAACGCGTAAAGGGCTCCGTGAGCGCCAAAGGGAGATGCCAAAGCACCTTCTGCATCCTTCACCCATGTTTGATAGGACCAGTAACTTGTTTCTCCAGCATCACCGCTTTCCAGCTTGTAGGTGCCGCAAACAACGCCAACCTCGGGCTTGTCGAAACGTTCAACAATACGCAGCAGCGCATCGCTCTTTATCATCGCGGACACATCGGTGAGCAAAATGATGTCGGCAGTGCTTGAGCCGACAGCCTCATTAAGTACAGCAACTTTACCGCGGTTCCAGAAACGTTGATCAAGCCTGATCGGCTCGTCCTTAAACTCCTTACGCTTCAGAACTTCTTCCGCATGCTCAAAAGTATCGTCCGTACAGCCATCAAATACGACGGTTACTTGTAGCTTCTCGCGCGGGTAATCCAGCGCAGCGAGGTTCTCCAGCTTGGCCGCAATATCCTCTGCCTCGTTGTAAGCAGGGATGATAATTTCAATAGATGGCGCTTCTTCTGCTGTCAGCGCAACTGCGCTAGAGGTTACACGCTCTTTGTTGGCGCTTAAGTATCTGAGCAGCCAAGGGTACACCAACCCGTGGTAGCCTAGCAAAGCACCGGATGTTACTGCAAAAAACTCAGCTGCCATGATGTTCCTCTGCGGCTAGCGCGGTATAGGCCGATGTTGTTTTCGACCAATCGAATTGGGATATGACGAAATCTCTGGGGTCTATTTCCAAGGGCGCCTCAATGCGCTCCATGATGGCTTTCGCTAAAAGTGAGGGGTCTTCCGGCTCAACCAGGCGGCTGGTTTGCGGGCAAAGACCATCAGGCACAGCGCCAACGCGGGATGCGACCACAGGTACAGAGCAAGATTGCGCCTCGATAATGGTAAGCGGCAGTCCTTCGTTGCGAGAAGGGACAGCCAGCACATCGAAGGCCGGAAATAGCCTCTCCATATGCTCTACAGAGCCCAGAAGACGAACGCGCCCCTCTAGACCAAGCTGGCTTATTTGGCGACTTAGCGCTTCTTTCTGGCTACCATCTCCGGCGATAACCACCGTGTAGTTTGGCGGTAGATGCGCAGCGGCTGCCACCAGCACATCGAACCCTTTGACCATCTCCAACCTGCCGACAGCACCCACAACGACGCCTTCATCTGGAAGACCAAAGGCACGCCTTGCTTCAGCTTTATCCGCCGGACGGAACTTCTGGATATCGATGCCGTTGGGAATGACCGCCACATCGGCGCGGCCTGTTAGCTCACCAACGCGCTTCGCGACGGTTGTGCTCACGCCTGCCAATTTGGGTTTGAGGACTTTGCAAGCCAGTTTGGTAAGTCGGCGCTGATTGTCATCCTCAAGGTGCCACGCATCGTGTTCGATATGAGCAAACACCGGCACGCCTGCCAAGCGTGCAGCAGCACCGCCATAAAGCAACGGGCCGATGTGATGGGTCACCACAACATCCGGTTTTTGCTTTTTTAGCTCGCCGATCAAGTGCCAAATGAGATCAGGACGCAGGCCCGCCTTCTTATTAAAGATCGTGACCTTACTGGATGTGAGCCAGTCGTTAGCTGTATTGGCTTCGCCTTCAACCGGTCCATCGGGACTTTCCAAGGAATAGATGTGTACGTCCACGCCGTCTTCATCAGCCAGACGCCGAACAAGAAGCTCGATTCCACCCGGTGCCATTTTTTGGACGATATGAACCTGTTTTGTTCCCATTAACGTGATCTGACCTTGGCGTTTTGCACAGATTGGGAATAAATCCCGGAGACGTGCCAATAAGTTTGCAACCGCCGTGCCATGGAAAAAAGCAGTCACACGCATATATTCTTTGCAAGGCGCACGATAAACTTTGCAAATTGCAAAGATACATAGCGAATTGGGTAATCATATCTCGATTTACCTACAAATTCCGCAGATGAATAAGGTATGTTTGTTGCTACATTGAAGTAACCATCGACTCGTTTAGCTCGCAGCGCGATGCGAACCACGGAGAAAAAGAATGGTGCAATTGATGCAGATGCCACAGGATATGGACGCAGCCGAGATGGACCGCCTGCGTGACCAGTTCGATACCCTCGCCAAAACCGGTGAGGATGTAGAGCTGGACCTTCGGGAAACAACCTTCATTGACTCCTCCGGTATAGGGGCAATCGTATTTCTTTATAAGCGTTTGAGTGTTGCAGGGCGCAAGCTGAAGCTTACCCATGTCTCTGGCCAGCCCCACAAGCTGCTCAAGCATTTGAAAATGACGGACATCATTTCAGATGAGGATGACAAAGCTGCATGAAGCCTCGTAGCGGGGGCTTCCCTCTCGCGAGCATCCCGCTAGTAATTGGGCTCTGCGTTATACTGAGTTCTTGTACTTGGTGGCCGGATCATGGATCTGGAGGCGCTGCCGAACGCTTCACGTCTGATCAACGCTCAATCCGCTCCTTCGAGATCATTATGGCTGACCTAGAACGGCGCGGTGCCGAGCGGTGGGCTGCTGCTGATTTGGAAGTTGCCCGCCTTTCACTTGTTCGTATAAAGCGGGAAGCGGCAGGCGGGTTGGGTTATGACGCTGAACAAGACATGGCAACCCTGTGGTTCCAGCTGCAGGCAATTGAAGACAAACTCAATCGCCATGAAGGGCTCAATAAAGGGGCTCGGGGATGACAGTTCGTCGGGGGGCGCTTTTCTCTAAGCTAGGTTTTATCTGGCTGGAGCGACTGGGTCGTTCCCTTTTGCCCTTGCTCGTCATTTTCATTTTGGCTCTCATCTCTCCTGCTGTGTACGGGCCGACCGCTTTGGCCCAAGAGCAGGTACCGCAAGCTGGTAGCAGCACTCCTTTAAGTGCGGGGGAACCACCCAATAGCCCTGCCCCCGTTTCCCCTCAGCAGACTAGTCCAGCCACTTTGGACTCTGGCGCATCTCCGAATGTTCCCCCTGCCGATAGTGAGAGCATCGACCCTCTCTCTCCTAAGAGCGACCTTTTTAGAGTGGGTGACGAGGTCAATGTATTCCTTCCCGGTGAAGAAGGGTTTGAGAACCCGTTTTCTATCAATGAATTCGGTTTGGTAGAACTGCCTGAGGTCGGTGAGGTGGAGATTGACGGGCTCACTCCGCAGGAAGCGACGGAGCGTATTAAGGCGGCTCTTTCTCGCGCTTATCGGGAACTGGACCGGCTGGAAGTTTCTCTGGCTAAACGCCGCCTTCTGGTGACCGTTCTTGGGTATGTCGCAAAACCGGGACAAGTTAACCTACCTGCCAACGCCAATGTTCAAACTGCAATAACAGAAGCAGGTGGCTTACGTCAGGGCGCACAGCTGGATGCCTTTCAGCTGCGCCGGGGTGATACAGTAACCCGTTTCAACTACAAGGATTATCTTGATAGCGGCGACCCTAACGCACTGCCAGAACTCCATACTCTTGATATCCTTTTCGTTCCGGCTTCTCCACTCATTGGTAATGTAGAGATCGACTTTGATGGCCGCTGGCTTGCGGAAGCTGGTGACGGCGCTGAGAAAGATGCCTCCATTAAAGTGATTGGTGAGGTCAACAATCCGGCGAGTTTCGCCTACAAACCCGGTTCCAACATTATCGACTACATCATGCGGGCAGGCAGCGTGACACGCTATGCCAGTGTGGAGCAGATCCGCGTAATCAATAATGGTCGGCCAGAGCTGTTCAATATGCAGATGTATCTGGATACTGGCGACAGCAACCTTCTGAATAACCTGGAACCGGGCGCGACCATCTACGTTCCCACCGCGAAGGACGAGATTCAGGCCGGTAAAAGCACCGTCTATGTGATGGGTGAAGTTGCAAAGCCCGGCGCTTTTGAAGGGCGGCAGGATGCCAACTTCATTGACATTATCGCAAATGCTGGTGGCCCCACCCGCTTTGCGGATACGCGCAATATCCGCGTGATCCGCGCCGACGGCACCGTCGAGATGGTCGATCTCGTTGCCTTCACCGAGCGCAAGGTGGACAAGCTACCCGAAATATCCGGCGGCGATGCTATTTTCGTTCCCGAAAAGCTGGAGGTAGATGAGCCGAGCTGGCTTAAGCTGGGCCCAGAAAAGGCCGTTGAAGTTATAGGCGCCGTTTTCAAGCCGGGGCGTTATGAATGGTCTCAGGAGATGGGCCTTTTTGACCTTATCGCGCAGGCTGGTGGCCCGACGGGTGAAGCTGACACTTCCAACATCCAAATTCTTCTCAAAGATGGTGATTGGGCGCAGTCCATCCGCTTTAATTTGAAGGGCTTTGTCGAAAACGGTGGCAGCACCGCGGACATCCCGGTTTTAAATGCTGGCGCTGTTGTTCTGGTTCCTGATAAAGGCGCGCAGGAAACAACAAAGGACAGCATAACGGTCACCGTCCTTGGCTTTGTAAACAAGCCCGGCGAGATCAAACTATCAAAGAGCGCCAATGTGCAACTGGCAATCACCCAGTCTGATGGCCTTAGGCAAGGGGCGCAGTTGGACAAGTTCCAGCTAAGACGGGGTGACACTGTTGAGGTCTTCAACTTCAAGGATTATCTGGACTCTGGTGATCCATCCACGTTGCCTACTCTGCAAGATGGCGACGAGATATTCATCCCCTCCTCCTCGCTTCTTGGCAATGTGGAGGTGACTGTCGATGGCCGTACTTTGATGGAGCAAGGGGACGGAGCGAATGCGGACAGCGCGGTAAAAGTATTTGGCGAAGTGAATACACCTGCAAGCTACTCTTTTACTCAGGGTCAGAACGTCATCGACTACATCATGCGAGCGGGAGGCGTTACGGGAAGCGCAGGCCTACAGCAGATCAAGGTGATCAACGAAGGTCAGCCGGAACGGTTTAATCTGGAGCAATATCTGGAGACTGCTGACGGAGCGCTTCTCGTCGATGTTTTGCCGGGCGCAACCATTTTCATCCCCCAGCAGGTGGACGACATTCGGGCAGGCAAGAACACCGTTTTCGTAATGGGCGAGGTAGCAAAGCCCGGCGCGTTTGAAAGCGGTGAGGATGCCACCTTTATTGAGATCCTTGCCAATGCTGGCGGCCCAAGCCGCTTTGCCGACACAAAGCAAATTCGCCTCATTCGTGCGGATGGAAGCGTAGAAATGGTGGATCTGGTCGCCTACACAGAGAGGCGGATTGATAAGCTGCCTGAGGTTGGGCCGGGTGATGCTATTTTCGTACCTGAGAAAACAGAGGTGCAAGAGCCATCGTGGCTTAAGGTTCCGCCAGAACGGTCGGTAGAAATTCTTGGCGCAGTCTACAAACCGGGCCGTTACGAATGGTCTGACGAGATGACCATATTCGACCTCATGGGTGAAGCTGGAGGGCCAAATGGTGATGCGGATACAGCCCAAATCCAGATATTAAAGCGTGGCGATGATGGGGCTGTCTCCACCCGCTTTAACTTGAAAAAGTTCCTCGAAGACGGTGGAAGTCTATCCGAAGTTCCAAAACTCGATGCGCAGAGCGTTGTCTTTGTTCCAGATAGAACGAGGGAAGATAAAGAACGCGATGCGCTCACCGTTAATGTTCTGGGCTACGTCAACAAGCCGGGCAAAGTACGTTTGCCGGAAGGCTCTAATGTTCAGATGGCCCTTGCTGCGGCTGAAGGCTTGCGGCAGGGGGCGCAGCTCGACAAGTTCCAGCTAAGGCGCAACGGGCGCGTTATTCCGTTTAACTACAAGCGCTACCTTGATACCGGCGCTCCCAGCAGCCTGCCGCAGATTAGGGATGGAGATGAAATATTCGTGCCCTCCACGCCGATCACGGGCAACATCGAGGTTACGTTCGACAGCAGACAACTTGAGGGCGCGGGAGATGGCATTGACGAGACAGCGGTAAAAGTCTTTGGCGAAGTGAACAACCCTGCCCTTTTTGCGTTCAAAGACACGACAAGCATTCTTGATCTGATTATGCGCGCTGGTGGTGTGACGCGCGACGCAAACATTCGCGACATCCGCGTCATCAACGATACGGTGCCCATCATTTTCGACTTACAGCAGTATCTTGATACTGCGGACCCGAGCTATCTCGTTAAAGTTGGCCCCGGCGCAACCATCTACATTCCGCCGCAGATGGACAACGTCAAAACAGGCAACAGTGTTGTCTACGTTATGGGCGAGGTTGCAAAGCCGGGTGCGTTTGAGAGTAAACCCGGCCAGAGCTTCATTGAAATCATCGCCAATGCCGGTGGGCCGGGACGTTTCGCCGATACTCGTCAGGTCAAGGTCATACGTGCAGATGGCTCAGTCGAGCGGGTTGACCTTTTGCAGTACACAGAAGGTAAACCCATTGTACTGCCCGAGGTTAGAGGCGGAGATACGATCTTTGTTCCTGAAAAGAGCGAGACGGACGAAACCTCGTGGCTCAAAGTTCCACCAGAGCGGGCCATTGAGATTATCGGCGCAGTTTATAAACCCGGCCGCTATGAATGGTCCTCTGAAATGTCATTCTTTGACCTTTTTGCAGAAGCTGGCGGCCCCAATGCGCAGGCAGACCTCTCCGACATTCAAGTGGTCTACCGGCGTAATGGCAGAGCAGTAACAGAGCGGTTTGATGCCGACTACTTCATCCGCTATGGCGGTGATTTATCTGAAGTACCAAAGCTGGAGGCAGGTGCCTTTGTTGTAGTGCCCGAGTTGCCAGCAGACCCAACAGACCCTAAGTCGCAATGGGTTCGGCAAGCACCGGAAGATTCCATCTACATCATGGGCTCGGTTGGAGCGCCGGGGCGTTACGCTTTTAACCGGCAGATGCACTTTCTTGATATCGTAAGTGCAGCGGACGGGCCTCGCATTTCGGCTGATCTTCGCAATATTCGGGTGACCCATCGTGGAGAGCGTGGCTCGCGGGTCAGCAAGGTCAATCTGGCTCTATACTTCGAGACGGGTGATGAATCCATTCTGCCGCGGGTACGAAATGGCGACGTGATCTATATTCCAGATCAAGAACGCGAGTGGCTTGATCTTTCTAAGGAAAAATCAGTTCGTGTTTTAGGAGCCGTGAAGTCGCCGGGCCGTTACGAGTTTGATGACTCTATGACGATCCTCGACCTTCTTGCTGAAGCTGGAGGCCCTGGAAGTGATGCGCTCGTTGAAAAAATCCTGATCGTCAATCTCTCCTGCTGCCGCGATCAAGCCACGCTCTTCAATCTGCTAGATTTTGCTAAACGGGGCGATCTCAAGAACCTTCCTGTTGTTCGTGCGGGTGACACCATCTACGTCCCCGATATTTCACGGAGCAACTGGCGACAAATCTTTGACAAGTTCCAAGATATAGTTGCGGCTGTAAGTGTGTATGCGCTGTTTAGCGCCCTCTAAGGCTGGTGAAGGGAGTTTTTCTTGGTCTTTGACCCCTCATCCCTCGAGATTGAAAGGGTCTTTGCCCAGAGTTTCGGGCAAGGGCTGCGCACGGTTGGGATAACCGCGCCGCAGTGGGATAGTGGTACCTCCAGCCTTGCAAGATCACTTGCCGCACGCTCAGCTCTTTCTGGCCGCAAAACGTTGTATATGGATTTGTCCGGCCCGATTATTGAAGGCGATGAGGAGCTAAGTACGGGATGGCAACCTCACCTCATGGGTGCCGGACAAGCTGTCGAAACGGGCGGCGATGAACCATACGACCGCCTCATCCTGAAAGCCAATATGGCTGATGCTATGGCTATTCGCGATACTGAACGGCTTACCGCTGTGCTTAACAGCGACCTCATTCGTTATCGATCAGTCGTTGTAGATTTAGCGCCTCTTCCCAAGTCATCACCTGCTGCTTTACCGTCCAGTATCGGTGCCGCTGCCTGTGAGGGCGTTATATTGACAAGCCTTGTTGGGGCAGTATCACGAGAAAATGTTGTCCAAACGGTCGATTCCATCGAAGCGACCGGCACAAAGCTATTGGGGCTCGTGCTCAATGACAGAGACTATCCGACGCTTGGACAGGAAATGGCCAGAGAAGCACTGCGACTGCGCCGTATATTCCCATGGCTCGCCAATAGTTTGGCAAGGCGCGCGCTGAATTCCAAGATGCTCAATTCGCGCCTTTAATCAATTGATACTATTTGATTTCTTGCATTGTGTTGTTGCTGTCAGTTAGCTTTACGGTCTCAAAGAGGCTTGCAGCCTCTGTCTATGCAATTCAAAGAAGGCCAGTCCCAAGGATTGATGACCAAGGCTTCCAACAGTCCCAACTCTTCGGCAAAAAGACAAGATCTTGCGCCGCTGCAATCTGCGGCCATCCCTGCCCGTTTTCACGCGCTTCTCTCCGCCCTTCCAGAAAGCGAACACCGTAAGTTCTATGATTTTGCGCTGTCTCCTGCCATGGAAGGCATTGTTTTTGCAGAGCTAAGGGACTTTGGCGGCTTTGCTGAGCACATCAAACCGTGGAGCCAGAACGGTCTTGATCATTTCAAGAGTGAGCATGGGGCGCAGACAAACAAGATTGCTGCTTCTCAGGTTTTGAAAGGCATAGCGCGCGCTACAATAACAAAGCTCGCTACAACCTATCTTTTGACGGGGCGCTCTGCGCGCAAAAGCGAGCTAATGTTCGTTCCAACTGGCTCAGCGCCGTGGATCGAAATGTACTTCGACCCGAGGCTTGATCTGGAGAGCCTGCAATTTGCACCGGATGTAGGACCTTCCGAGCTTTTTGAACTGGCCATCATTCTGGAGGAAATCGGCACTGCACTTCAAAAGGGGCTTGGGCGCAGGCTGGTACCACCCGCCGTTTTTTACAGCAGTATTGCCATGGCGCTTGCTCACCCCTTTATGGAGCTATATCGCAGCGGCGCTGATCCGAACGAGACCGCTCTTCTGTTGCAGAGATTTATGGCCGGCTTTGGCAAGCGCGTTGGAGGCGGACTTGTGTGGCGGCAACGCCAGAACAACAGCAGGGTGGAAGTCGCCCCCCGCCGAAAGTCATGCTGTCTTAAATATACGCTGAACGGCGGTTCATCGCAGTGTTTCTCATGCTCACGTAGGGCAGAGACGCTCTACTTTGAACGCCATATGCCGGAACACCACGAAGACTTTTAGGCTCGTTTAGCTAGAGGCGGTCTGAATGCCAAGATCTGTCAGCGTGACAATGCGATTACCGCGAAGGTCACTAGCGCAGATGATGAAGCCCTGTTCTTCCATATGGGTCAGCAGCCAGCGGGCACGGCCCGGTGAGCGCGTACCATAGGCCTTGGCGATATCCATGTCATCTGGACATTTGAGGCCCGACATTGCCGCCTTTGCCAGAAGCAGGAATACGCCGCGCATTTCCTCCGGCAGCTGAGAAGCGACCAGTTCAGCGCGTCCCCAGTCATCCGGCTGCACCTCTGTTTTGTCCACGCCAGCTCGTGCAATGGACAGGCGTCGGCGGAATTGCTGAAGATCTGGCACCTTGAGGCGCTTGATGCGGCAACGCACCTGAAAATCCTGATAGAGCTGAGAAACAGGCTGGAAGGCAGCGTCTGGATCTTCCATCATGGAAGCGATGATTTCGTCCGTCTGCTGGTTCTTGTCTTCCAGATCAAACAGATCTTCCGGCTCTTCAACTTCCTGCGCCTGCACTTCCATACGGCTGGCGGCGGCTGCAGTAAGCTGCTGCATCACTTCCTTGGCAGAAGGCGCGACAACGCGGTTGTTATGCAGCACAGGGTCGTTTTCAGATGCTTTGAAGATAAGCTCGGCGGCGGTTTCCACCATCTGCTCAGGCAGTGGCATAAGCTTTGGCGAGCCGCCTCGACCAGAGGTCTCTACCGCGCCGATTTCAACGCGAAGCGGACGGCGGGAAACAGCAGGGCCAAGCGCAATAAACTGACCACGGTTGAGGTTACGGAACTGCTCTGCCTGACGGCGCTCCATACCCAGAAGGTCAGAGGCGCGCTGCATATCAATATCAAGGAACGTGCGGCCCATAAGGAAGTTGGAGGCCTCAGCTGCTACGTTCTTTGCAAGCTTTGCTAGACGCTGCGTTGCGATGATGCCAGCAAGGCCACGCTTACGGCCACGGCACATCAGGTTGGTCATAGCCATAAGCGCCATACGGCGTGCTTCTTCGCCAAAGTCACCGGAGGCGGAAGGCGCAAACATCTGTGCTTCGTCCACCACCACCAGCACCGGATACCAGTACTGGCGATCTACATCGAAAAGGCCATTCATGAAGGCGGCAGCGGCTTTGAGCTGGCGATCCGGTTCCAGAGCATCGAGATTGAGGACGACAGAAATACGGTGCGCACGAACACGCGCTGCGATCATGGTCAGCTCACGATCAGTCATGGTGGCATCGATAACCACATGTCCGAAGTGATCGGCGATTGTTACAAAGTCCCCTTCAGGATCGATAACAACCTGCTGCACCCAAGGAGCGCTTTGTTCCATCAAACGACGCAGAAGGTGAGACTTGCCCGAGCCAGAGTTGCCCTGCACCAAAAGGCGCGTTGCCAGTAGCTCTTCCAGATCAATGACCGCAGGTTTGCCCAGATGGGTTAGTCCCATGTCGATACTGACCGTCATTCAAAGTCTCTTCTTGCTCGTTATCAATAAAACCAGAGACAGCGAAACCCATGGCCTTCACCGGACAGACCGGTGCCACCCATACCTTCGATACCTCTATTGGAAACCTGAGGGCCTTTTTGAAAATTTATCGGCAAATGTCAATTGCGATTTGAAAGTATCTGCCCCTCTCCAATAAGTGGGGATGCTGTGTGATTCTGAAACCGCATGCCAGCCCTTGCGGGGGCGAAATTCCCAGTTTTGCGCCGCTCATTGACCAATGTCGAATACTTATGCCAGCCCCAAAAATTCAAGATTTCCCAGAATCCTGCCGAACAAGATATCTTTGAAATAAACAACTGCGCCCTTTGGGCTGTTGCATTGTCTGGGTTGCTCAGGGCATAAATGGCCGCTGTGAGATACTTCGGGGAGAGTGTAATGGGTGTGGCAAGGCCGCAAACACGCAATGAGCAAATTGTTGACGGCATTATCCATGTGCTGGGCATTGCTTTTGGCGCAGGCGCTACAACAGCGCTTATCATTCTCCTTTGGGCAGCAGATGACCCTAAGCGGCAGGTGAGCCTTTACATTTACGCTGGCTGTATGATGGCTATGCTGATCTGTTCTGCCACCTATAACATCCTAGCCAAAGACAATCCGGTCGGCATTTTGCGCCGTCTTGACCATTCTGCAATCTTCCTAATGATTGCTGGCACTTATACGCCTTTGTGCCTTATGGTGCTGGGCGGCTGGACGGGCATAACGCTGCTTTCGATTGTCTGGACCGGTGCAATTCTCGGCGCTGCAATTAAAATCCTCAATCTTACCCAGTTCAAGCGCTTTACGGTGCCTATTTATCTGGCTCTGGGCTGGGCGGCAGTCTTCGCAATTGTGCCGATCTATAACCAGTCCTCAACTGTGGGCTTCGTATTCCTGATGATCGGCGGCGGTCTTTATACCGTTGGCACTCTCTTTTACATCTGGAAGAGCCTGCCATTCCAGAATGCTATCTGGCACGGCTTTGTGCTAACCGCCGCAGTCTGTCACTTTGTTGCTATCGTGATTGACGTTGTGGCTGTGGCCGTTATTTCAGCCTAAACGCTGCCTTCTTTTTCGATAACGAGTACGCGCGCCTCACCAACGGGGTGCGCTACATGTTCTGTGCCTACAGACGCAAAAAAGATGTCGCCCGCGTTCAGCATTACAGAGCTTTCCTCGCCATTTTCGCGGTAGAACATCTCCACTGTTCCATCCATTACTGCGAAGACTTCCTCACCATCGTTGATGTGCCACTTGTAAGGCTGATCGGTCCAGTGTAGCCGCACTGTTGTGCCATCCAAGTTGGCGATATCTTTGGCGCCCCAAGCGCGCTCTGCGGTAAATGCCTTGGCCTTCGTGATTTCCATATGCCCCTCCTGATAAAATCGCGCGTAACAGCAGCATGATGAACATAGGTAATCCACCTATGAATAAGTCTAGCAAGCTTTTGAGTTGGTTGTGGTCTATACAGAACTGCAATTACGCGGCAAAGACCGCAGTCTCTTCGAAAAACATCCCCCAGCCTGGAGCTAGAAGCCTGATGAGCGCTCGCCCTACCCCTATTTTTGATGGTCATAATGACACTCTATTGAAGCTCGAACTGAAGCACGGGACCGACAGAGAACGCGACTTCTTTAAAGCAGCTGATTATGACCATATTGACCTGCCTCGCGCTCGTCAGGGTGGCCTTGCTGGTGGTTTCTTTGCGCTTTGGGTGCCATCCAATATTGGTGTGGGAACCAACTTTTCCGATGATGACCCGCGCAACTTTGCAAGCGTACCTCAAGGCCCAGCTCTTGAGTTTACCCATAAGCTCATTAACCGCGCAGAGGCTATTGCAGCCGCTTCCAATGGCGAAGTTGTCATCTGCCGTACCAGCGAAGAGATTAGCGCCGGTATAGAAGCTGGCAAGTTCACCATGCTGCTGCATATTGAAGGCGCGGAAGCCATCGATGCAGAGTTTACTGCCCTTGACGCGCTCTACGAACGCGGCCTGCGCTCTATTGGGCCTGTATGGAGCCGCAAGAACATCTTTGCTGATGGTGTACCGATGCGCTTCAACTCCTCGCCTGACACAGGCGATGGACTGACCGAGGTCGGTAGAGAACTGGTACGCCGTTGCAATGCCAAGGGCATCATGCTGGACGTTTCCCATATTACGGAAAAGGGTTTCTGGGATATGGCGGCAATCAATGAGAAGCCGATTGTCGCGACCCACTCAAACGCCCATGCTGTGTGTCCTCACGCCCGTAACCTGACAGACAAGCAGCTCGCCGCAATCGCAGAAACCAAAGGCGTGGTAGGCATCAATTACGCTGTCCAGTTCCTGCGTGATGACGGCAGGTTGGACCCAAACACTCCGCTTGAAGTAGTGGTTCGCCATGCAGATTATCTGCTCAGCAAGCTGGGTGAGGACGGTGTTGCATTAGGTTCTGACTTTGACGGCTGCACTGTGCCGAACGGCATTAAGGATGCAGCGGGCCTGCCTAACCTACTGAATGCCTTCCGCGCCGCTGGCTACGGCGAGGCCTTGATCGAAAAGATCGCCTACAAGAACTGGCTGAGCCTTTTAAAGCGCACAGGCATCTAAAACAAAAAGCCCCGCAAGGAACGATCCTGCGGGGCTTTCTTATATCTCAATGGCGTCTGCTTTTATGCAGCTTCATCGTCACGTAGAACCGCGGCATGGATCAGCTCACGGGTATATTCTTCCTTCGGATTTCGGAAGATATCGTCCGTCAGGCCTGCCTCGATCACCTCCCCCTTCTTCATCACCATTACGGTGTCGGACATTGCCCGAACCACTGCAAGGTCGTGGGAGATAAAGAGGTAGGTCAGGCCGTTTTCCTTCTGAAGGCCGCGCAACAGTTCGATCACCTGCTTCTGGATGGTGCGATCAAGCGCCGATGTAGGCTCGTCCAGCACCACCAGCTTAGGCTTCAGCACCATGGTACGCGCAATAGCGATACGCTGACGCTGACCGCCCGAGAACTCGTGCGGGTAACGGTTACGCATTGCAGGGTCCATGGAAACTTCTTCCAAGGCCTGAATTGCACGCTGATCACGTTCCGCCGCTGAAAGGTGCGGCTCATGCACCAGCAGACCCTCTGTGATGATCTGACCAACAGTCATACGCGGGCTTAACGAGCCGAACGGGTCCTGAAAGATCAGCTGCATCTCTTTGCGCAGTGGGCGCATCTGGCGCTTGCTCCAGCCGGAGATATCGTTACCGCAGTAAACAACGCGGCCATCAGCATTTGGCAAAAGCTGCAAGAGCGCGCGGCCCAGAGTAGATTTACCGGAACCGGATTCACCCACGATGCCAACGGTCTGTCCTTCACGAACAGTGATGGAGATATCGTTTACCGCGCGAAGAACATGGTTTGGCTTGAGGAAGCCTGTCTCCGTCTCAAACTCGACGCGCACCTTGGTGCCTTCCAGCACAACAGGCTTGTCTTCATTCGTATCTAGCTTTCGGCCTGTTGGCTCAGCATCCAAAAGCATGCGGGTGTAGGGATGGGCTGGCTTGGAGAAAATTTCCTTGGTATCGCCCTCTTCCACAACCTCACCGGACTTCATCACATAAACACGGTCAGAGATGCGTTCTACGATACCCAGATCGTGCGTGATGAAGACGACAGCCATACCCAAACGCTTTTGCAGATCAGCCATCAGCTCAAGGATCTGCGCCTGCGTAGTCACGTCTAGAGCGGTTGTCGGCTCGTCGGCAATCAAAATGTCTGGATCATTCGCCAGAGCCATCGCGATCATCACGCGCTGACGCTGTCCGCCCGACATTTCGTAGGGATATGCTTTCACCTTGCGCGCTGGCTCAGGAATACCAACCAGATCAAGCAGTTCCACGGCACGTTTGCGAGCGGTCTTCCAAGTGTAGCCGCCATGCTCGACCATAGGCTCACAAAGCTGACGCTCGATGGTGTAGAGCGGATCAAGAGACGTCATCGGCTCCTGAAAGATCATGGTGATTTTCGCACCACGGATCTGGTTGAGCTTGCGCGATGACAGCCCCAGAAGCTCCTGCCCTTTGTATTTAACAGAGCCTTGGGTCTGGCCGTTCTGCGCCAGTAGGCCCATCGCTGCCATCATACTCTGGCTCTTACCGGAACCGGACTCGCCCACGATCGCGACAGTCTCGCCTGCATCTACGTGGATGTTCACGCCCTTAACCGCATTGACCATACCGGCGTTGGTTGCAAAGTCGACCTTCAGATCGTCGATGACCAGAACGGTGTTTTCATTAATGGTGCTCATACGGTCTCCTTAGCGGTCTTTCGGGTCAAGCGCATCGCGCAGACCGTCACCGATGAAGTTGAGAGCGAACAGGGTGCTGGTGAGGAAGAGAGCCGGGAAGAACAGCATCCAGAACGCACCCTGGAGGTTCTTTGCACCTTCCGAAATCAACACACCCCAGCTGGTCATTGGTTCTTGAACGCCAAGGCCAAGGAAGGACAGGAAGCTTTCAAGGAGAATGACTTTCGGTACGAGCAAGGTCATGTAAACAACCACCGGACCAAGCGTATTCGGGATGACGTGGCGTTTAAGAATGCCGGTATTTTCTACGCCCATGGCTTCTGCAGCCTGAACATACTCCTGACGCTTGATGGTGAGGGTCTGACCACGAACAATACGGGCCATATCTAACCATTCCACCGCGCCCACGGCTATGAACATCAAGACGAAGTTTCGCCCGAAGAACACCACGAGCATAATCACGAAGAAGATGAACGGCAGAGAGTAAAGGATATCGACCACACGCATCATGATGAGGTCAACCTTACCGCCGAAGTAGCCGGAGGTTGTGCCATACAGAAGGCCGATAGTGATTGCCACAAAGGTTGCTAGCAAACCGATGGTCAGCGAGACGCGGCCAGCGATCAGCGTTCTGGTCATCATATCGCGGCCGTTAGCATCGGTACCGAAGTAGAAGTGCATGCGCTGCACGTCTGCGGTCACCGTTGCAGATTTTTTGTCCGCGGAGATATTGGAAATGACAGCGCCTTCAAACAGGTCGGAGCGGTCAAAGTAGCGGGTTGCCTTTTCGCTGATAGAACGACGAGAGGTCACCGTTGCGGTGATCTTGTCGTCTACCATCGCATAGCTTTCAACTTTCATGCGGGCGCGCTTGGCGACCGATTCAAAGCCCGGCTCAATCTGATCCAAACGCGGATAGGATTCCAAGCTCGCAGGCACCTTCACGTAGTCACGGTAAACCGTGTCAAACTGGTGAGGAGAAAGCATAGGGCCGAAGATGGAAAGTAAGGTGACAACTGTCAGCACCACCATAGAGGCGACAGCGGCCTTGTTTGCCAGAAGACGGTCACGAGCATCATCCCAGAGGGAACGGCCCATAACGGGTGCAGAAGACTGCTCAGCAGAAGTTACACTCATGTTGGACCTCAATCAAAACGCACACGCGGATCAAGCGCTGCATAGAGCACGTCCACGATCAGGTTGAAGATGATGACGAAGCAAGCCACAACGACAACGGTGCCCATTACGAGGGTATAGTCTCGGTTTAGAGCGCCTTGTACGAAGTACCGACCAATGCCCGGAATACCGAAGATGGTTTCAATCACCACGGAGCCTGTCAGCAGGGCTGCAGCTGCCGGTCCCATGTAGGAAACAACTGGCAGAATTGCGCCGCGCAGAGCATGCACAACAATGATGGTGTAACCGGAAAGGCCGTAAGCACGTGCGGTGCGAACATGGTTAGAGCGCAGAGCCTCAATCATAGAGCCGCGCGTAAGGCGGGCAATCACAGCAATCTGCGGCAGAGCCAGCGTAACAACCGGTAGGATGACGTTGACAAAAGCGCCTCCACCCCAGCCGCCTACAGGCAACCAACCGAGATAAACACCAAGGAAGAGTGTAAGACACGGAGCAACAACGAAGTTAGGAATAGTTACACCCAGTGTTGCTGCGGTCATTACTGCATAGTCTACGCCGCGGTTCTGCTTGATCGCCGCGCTCACACCCATGATGCCGCCAACAATGAGGGCAAGGGTAAGCGCAGACAGACCAAGCTGAATGGAAATCGGCAGTGACTGTGCAAAGAGTTCGTTGATAGAAAAATCGCGAAAGAAGAAACTCGGTCCAAAGTCCCCTTGCAGCACATTCTTCATGTAGATGATGTACTGCTCCCAGAGAGACTTATCCAAGTTGTACATCTTGTTCAGATTCTCCATCACCTTCGCTTCGAGAGGGCGCTCCAGGTCGAACGGGCCGCCGGGCGCTACACGCATGAGGAAGAAGGAAATGGTGATGATCAGGAACAAGGTCGGAATTGCGCTGAGCAATCTGCCCAATATATATCGCACCATGGCCCTGTTTCTCCAATTTATTATTATATTTACAAAATGCCGGCCATGAAGACCCATGGCCGGCACAAAAGGGATCGCTTAGAAATTATTCAGCGATAGAAACCCAGCGACTTGGGTGAATGTTCATGAGGTTGTCCTCGAAGCCGCTTACCTTGTCAGATACGAGGCTCAGAGAGCCGTAGTACATGAGAGGCAGGAACGGCAGGTCGCGCATGAACATTGTTTCCGCTTCCTTCAAGACCACTGCACGCTCTTCCAGATCGACGGTCTGTGCAGCTTTTTGCATCAGCGCATCGTAATCAGGTTTGTTGTAGCGAGCGTAGTTGAAGCCGGAATTGTAGCTTTCAACGAGGAACAAGAAGTTCTGCGGATCGGAGTAGTCGCCAATCCAGCCTGCGCGGGCGATATCAAAGTCACCACGGTCACGCAGGTGCGCATAGTGGGTCTTGGTATCGGTGTTGAGCAGGGTTACTTCAACGCCAAGAGGCTTCCACATGTCAGCCACTGCAACAGCGGTGTTCTTGTGGTTCTCGGAGGTGTTGTAGCGGATTTCGATCTGCAGCGGGTTGCTTTCGCTATAGCCCTTGGACTCCAGAATTTCGATCGCTTTGTCTTCGCGGTCGATCAGGTCCATGTCCATCCAGTCTGCATATGCAGGGTCGCCATAGTTGCCGATACCTTCTGGAACGAAGGAGTAGGCAGGAACCATGGTGCTGCCCCAGATTTCGTCAGCGAGGAACTCGCGGTCGATAACCATGGACAGTGCCTGACGAACGTCAGCATCACCTACAGCGTCGGATTCATGGTTGAATGCATAGTAGTAGGTGCCGAGATACGGAGCCACGCGGAACTGGTTGCCCAGATTTTCACGCATGAACGGTACCTGCTCTACAGGAGCATCGTTGTTGGTGTGCAGTTCGCCAGCCTGGAAGCGACGCAGTGCAGCACCGCGGTCTTCAGTTGGGTAGAAGATCACTTTGTCGATCTTCACGTTTTCTGCATCGTGATAATGCTCGTTCTTCTGTGCAACGATGGTGTCGTTCGGCACGAAGGACTTCAGCACAAACGGACCGTTGGTCACGATGTTTTCTGGCTTCACGAAGTCAGAGCCGTGCGCTTCTACAGTTGCAGGATGCACTGGAAGACCGGTCTGGTGGCCCAGAAGATCGAGGAAGTATGGAGTTGGGGAGTGCAGAGTGATCTCAAGCGTACGATC
The DNA here is from genome assembly GCF_009711345.1 of Pseudovibrio flavus. Lineage (GTDB taxonomy): Bacteria > Pseudomonadota > Alphaproteobacteria > Rhizobiales > Stappiaceae > Pseudovibrio > Pseudovibrio flavus. The sequence continues at coordinate 327,752 of NZ_SMMA01000065.1, read as the reverse complement.
ATCGGCCGCTTTTACACCCAGCTCTTCGGTACCCAGTTTACCCTGGTTGATCGCTTCAGCGTTCTGGATTGGATAAAGAACGCCCGCATACTTTGCGCCTGTTTCCGGCATAAGAATGCGGCGAAGAGAGTAAACAAAATCACCTGCTACGACAGGGTCGCCGTTGGACCACTTGGCGTCTTCACGCAGTTTGAAGGTGTAGACTTTGCCATCCTCGGAAACATTCCAGCTTTCCGCTACGCCAGGTATAATTTTACCTTGAGCAGAATAAGCTACAAGACCTTCATAGAGGTCACGAAGAATATTGGCTTCGTAAGTTGTAGAAGTCTTGTGCTGGTCCAGAGTTTCAGGATCAGCGGTGTTGCCCCGATGGTAAACAACTTCCGCAGCAGCATTCAGCGAGGTCGCAGCAATTAGTGCAGCAGCGAGGGCCGAAGTGCGAAGTGCTTTGATCATTAAGATCTCCCCTTACTCAAATTGAGCCCTACCCAGTTTTTCTTGGTAGTCGTGGCGAAAGATCACACTCCTGAAGATTATTGGCAAGCCATTCTTACATATTTTCGTCAAACCTTGGCCAAAATTGCAATTATCACTAACTAAAAGGCACTCTCACTATAATTTTATTCCAATTTTTTCTGAAAACGTATTCCATTGTCCACAAAATTTACTTAAAGTTACATAAGTGTATTCACGTAGCTTACTTAGACTCTCTCCGTTGGATTGCCGGAATAAGATATCAACTTGATGGGTTTTCGACTTTTTAGCGGCACTAGACGGAAAAGGGATTGACCAGACAGAGGATCGGGCTAGAACGCAAACCGTGACGTTTAATATGGTCTTGTTTTTCTCGAGGAATTGTTCGCCCTATGGCCCCTCCACTGCTTCATATTCGTGATATTCGCGCCCGTTTCGGATCTACCGAAATTTTGAAGGGAGCAGAGCTCGCTGTAAGCCAAGGTGAGCGTATTTGTTTGGTTGGCCGTAACGGCTCCGGCAAGTCCACTCTTCTTAAGATCGCAGCAGGTATGATGGAGGCCGATCACGGCGAACGCTTTGTGCAGCCGGGCTGTACCATTCGCTATCTGCCTCAGGAGCCAGACCTTTCCGGTTACAAGACCACATTGGAATATGCCGAGGGCGGCCTAGCACCGGGTGATGACCAGTACCGCGCCCAGTACCTACTGGAAGTACTCGGCCTCACTGGTCAGGAAGACCCTGCAACCCTCTCCGGCGGTGAAGCAAAACGTGCTGCGATTGCCCGCGCCCTTGCGCCTGAACCGGATATCCTTCTCCTTGACGAGCCGACCAACCATCTTGACCTGCCAGTCATCGAGTGGCTGGAAGCTGAACTGAAGCAGATGAAGTCGGCTATCGTGCTTATTTCGCACGACCGTCGTTTCCTTGAGAACCTCTCGCGCTCAACTGTCTGGATCGACCGCGGCACATCCCGCCGTATGGAAGAAGGGTTCAGCAAGTTTGAGGAATGGCGCGACAAGGTCTTCGAGGAAGAAGAGAAAGACATGGCTCGCCTTGATCTGAAGATCAAGCAGGAAGAGCACTGGATGACCTATGGCGTGACCGCACGCCGTAAGCGTAACATGCGCCGCGTGCGCGAGCTTGCAGACCTTCGCCAGAAGAAGCGCGATCATCGCGGCCCGCAAGGTACTGCGAAGATGGCCGTTGCCGAAGCTGAAGTTTCCGGCAAGCGCGTAAGCGAGGCGACCAACATTTCCAAAGGCTATGACGGGCGCCCTATCGTCAAAGACTTCTCCACCCGCATCAACCGTGGTGACCGTGTTGGTTTCGTTGGTCCAAACGGTGCTGGTAAGACGACGCTTCTCAAGATGCTTATTGGTGAACTTGAGCCCGATAGCGGTACCATCCAGCTGGGCACCAACTTGCAAATGATCACGCTTGATCAGAAGCGCGAGAAGTTGGACCCGAATGATACGCTCGCCAGCGCTATGACCGGTGGTCGCGGTGATATGGTCATCATCGGTGACCAAGCTAAGCACGTCATGAGCTATATGAAGGACTTCCTGTTTACTCCAGAGCAGGCCCGTACGCCTGTGCGCGTACTCTCTGGCGGTGAACGTGGCCGCCTGCTGCTGGCTCGAGCGCTTGCCTCTGAATCTAACGTCATGGTGCTCGACGAACCAACCAACGATCTTGATCTTGAAACGCTCGACCTGCTTCAGGAACTCATCTCGGACTACAACGGCACCGTATTCCTCGTAAGCCACGACCGTGACTTCCTTGACCGCATTTGCTCCTCCGTGATCACCATGGAAGGTGACGGCAAGTGGCAGGAATACGCGGGCGGCTATTCCGATATGGTGGCGCAGCGCGGCAGTGGCGTTGAGGCTCGCAAAACCCAGAAAGCGGAAAAGCCGAAGAAGGACAAAGCAGAAAAGCCTAAGGAAGACAAACCTGCGGCGAAGAAGTCTGCCCTCTCCTTCACCCAGCAGCACCGCCTGAAAGCTCTGCCTGCTGAGATGGACGCTCTTCAGGACAAGATCGCGAAGCTGCAGAAGGTTCTGGAAGACCCTAACCTATTTACCGGCAATCCGGATAAGTTCCACAAAGCAACCGAGGCCGTTGGCAAAGCCCACGAGCAACTGGAAGCCCTTGAAGAAGAGTGGCTGGAACTGGAAATGCTGGCGGAGGGGTAAGCCCCTCCTCTTGCTTGCTAGACCCCGGATCAAGTCCGGGGTGACTGCTGAGAATGGGAATTTTGGTCGGTTCCTATAGGCGCGTTAGTTCAGGGCTGCGCTGCGAACCGCGCTTTCGTCAAACGTCATCCCGCACTTGATGCGGGATCTAGCCCACCAGCCTTACTCGCTTACGAAGACCTTTTCGATCTCTTCTGCACTTAGGATTTTGTAGGTACCCTCTTCCACTCCGTCGAGTGTGAGGTTGCCGACCTTGGAGCGGTGAAGCGCATTTACGTGGTTGCCAATGGCGGCAAACATGCGGCGCACCTGATGGTAACGACCCTCATGCAGTGTCAGGCGAGCTTGCTTTTCACCCAGCACTTCCAGCTCGGCAGGCAAAAGCGGTGTGGTTTCACTTTCCAGCATCATGGTGCCGGAGGCAAAAAGATCACCCTCGTGCCCCTCAAGCGGGCGATCCAGCTCAACCTCATACACCTTAGGCACGTTAGACTTAGGCGAGATAATCCGGTGCAGCAGCTTACCGTCATCAGTAAACAGCAACAGGCCGGAAGTTTCGCGATCTAAGCGCCCAACGGAGGAAAGCTCCGGCTTGCGCACACGAAAACGGTCAGGAAAGAGCTGATAGACGAGCTTACCGATATCCTTCTTGGAGCAGGTGTAGCCGACTGGTTTATTCAGCAGCAGCACCATACCCGGCGCAGGGTCGAGAGGCTCGTCATCGAACAGGATTTGATCATGATCCAGCTTGCTGTCTGCTTTAATCGGGTTGCCCTCAAGGTCAGTCACCCAGCCGTGTTTAATCGCCTGTTGAATTTCCTTGCGGCTGCCATAGCCCAGATTTGCAATCAGCTTGATCAGTCTCATTTACGCGCCTTCGTTGCCTGAATGACCTTATAGCCCTTTTCATCGCGGATAATCTCGAAGGACTCAAAGAACTTGTCGAGCGTCGCTTCGTAAGGCAGGTGACGGTTTGCAACCATCCAGAGCACACCGCCCGGACGCAGAGCCTGACTTGCTGCGCGAATGAACGCCTGACCTAGATCGTTACGGTCAGCCTTACCGGTATGGAATGGCGGGTTCATAACAACGAAGTCATAGTTGCGTTTCAAGCCAGCGGTGATGTCAGCCCAGATGAAATCCAGAGGCTTCTTCTTGCCTTGTTCCGCTAGGTTCTGTTTTGCCAGATCGAGAGAGCGCTTTTCTGCTTCGTAAAGGTCAACACCCACGATTTTCGGGCAGCGGGTAACAACTTCATCAGCAAGGTAGCCAAGGCCAGCGCCAAGGTCTGCACCTTTGCCGTAGAGGTTTTCCGGCAGGCTTTCTGCAAGAAGCTGAGATGCAGGATCGATGTGATCCCAAGAGAACACACCCGGACGGCTCATATAACGGCCGCCCTCGATTTCGCGCGGAGCATCCAGAGCCAGCCAGCTTTCGAGCAGGTCAGCGTTGACTTCAGCTTTATTGACCTGCGTCCAGAACACCCGGCACTTGTTTTTGGAGAGCTTGCCAGAGCAGCCAGCCAGCTGAGCCAGATCAGCTTCGCAGGTCTTGGCGCCTTCTGTATTTGCAACAGAGGCAATAACAATGCCGCCGTCTTTAGTGCGGGCGACAGCTTCAGCCAAAAGCGCACGAGCTTCCTGACGCTGGCGCGGAGGCAGAACGAGCACCAGCGGAAACTCGTCTTGCGTATCTTCAACCAACTCGTAGCCTGCGCGGGTTAAAGCGCTTGCATCAGGAGCAAAGGTTTGCTGGCAAACAAGCCGCTCACTCGGAATATCGCGCAGTGCGCTGCCAAGGCGGGCGCGTAGAAACAGCGTTTTCCCTTCTGCGGGAATTTCAATTGCCTCATTCACCAGAGGCAAGAACAGTGTTTCCAATGCAGGATCGATCATGAGCGGCTCTTATATTCTTGTTGTTTATTCGTCTGTGTGAACTATTTCGCGGGTTTCGCGGAACTTGATGTCTGGATTTTTCTCGCCCACGTAGCTTACTTCCCAAGCGTTCTTGAAAAGGAAAACAGGCTTGTCGTCACGGTCTAGCGCAACGTGGGCACGGTTTGTTTCAAGGAACTTGTCCAGCTTTTGCGCGCTGTCACACTCTGCCCAACGTGCAGTGTTGTACATGACTGGCTCAAAGCCGATCTCGGTCTGGTATTCCTGCTTCAGGCGGTCCACCACAACGTCGAGCTGGAGAACACCCACCACGCCAACAATCCAGTTGGTGCCGATAGCAGGTTTAAAGATCTGTACCAGACCTTCCTCTGCAAGGTCTTCCAGACCACGACGCATCTGCTTGACGCGCATGGTGTCGGACAGGCGGACGCGGCGCAGAATTTCAGGCGCAAACGCTGGCAGGCCAGTTACGTGGATTTCTTCACCCTCAGAGAGAGTGTCACCAACGCGAAGCTGACCATGGTTAGGTACGCCGATTACGTCACCCGGATAGGCTTTCTCTGCCAGCTCACGCTCTTCTGCAAAGAAGAAGATAGGAGCGGACACTGTGATTGGCTTACCTGCACGAACGTGCTTGAGCTTCATGCCGCGTTTGAAGGTGCCGGAGCATAGACGGACGAATGCAATGCGGTCGCGGTGTTTCGGGTCCATGTTCGCCTGAACTTTGAACACGAAACCGGTTACCTTGTCTTCTTCCGGACGGATAGTACGGCCGCCAGTTGCTGGCTGCGAGTGTGGAGCCGGAGCGTAGGCGTCAATAAAGTCGAGAACCTGATCGATACCGTAGTCGCGCAGAGCGGAACCGAAGAACACCGGTGTCAGGTGACCTTCAAGGAACGCTTCACGGTCAAATTCAGGATAGCCAGCGCCGCCCAGTTCCACGTTTTCTTCAAGGTCTGCCAGAACAGTATCGAAGATGCCGTCTCTGAAGTTTTCGTCTTCCAGACCGGACACTTCTTTCACAGTATCGAGCGGACCACCACGGCCTTCGCTGGAAGTCATGAAACGGTGGTTGATCTGGTCATATACGCCGAAGAAGTCGGAGCCCATGCCAACCGGCCAGCTCATAGGCGAAACGTCAAGAGCCAGAGCCTCCTGAATTTCGTCGAGGATTTCCAGCGGATGACGGCCCTCACGGTCGATCTTGTTGATGAAGGTGATGATCGGAATATCGCGCAGACGGCAAACTTCAAAGAGCTTACGGGTCTGGGTTTCAATACCCTTTGCAGCGTCGATCACCATGATCGCTGCATCAACAGCGGTGAGCGTGCGGTAGGTGTCTTCAGAGAAGTCTTCGTGGCCCGGAGTATCGAGGAGGTTAAAGGTAATGCCTTTACGCTCGAAGGTCATGACCGAGGACGATACCGAGATACCGCGTTCCTGTTCGATTTTCATCCAGTCAGAACGGGCGCGGCGACGTTCACCACGGGCGCGAACCTGACCTGCGGCGCGGATAGCACCACCACCCAAAAGCAATTTTTCGGTGAGGGTAGTCTTACCGGCGTCCGGGTGAGAAATAATCGCAAAGGTACGTCGCGTCTCAAATGGCTGCGTCGCGGCTGCGCTCATGGTGCCTCCTGATAGCAGATCGTGCTGCTGTGCTAGTTCAAAGGGCGTAAGGGTCGTCGCTGCTCGGGAGCGCCGTTTCCAACTACGCTTTGATATGTGGATTAAACTTGCACTGCTCTTATTTGAGATCACGCCGGAATGCCAGCCCAAACACGCATTTTTCGTCAGCAACCTGCAAAATTGTAGGCCCTTGCCGTACCAGCTTGAGGAGCAGACGCACCAGCTTCACGCATGGCGAGAACTATAAAAACATGTTAGTGCCTGATCGTAATTTTTGACTAGTATTTCAAGGAAGTCGTTTCTATGCGCGTATCCGCTCCCAGCCTCATTACATTTATCGTGGCCGTAGCCCTTGGCATTGCTGCTCTGGCCGTCAAGTTCGGCTTGACCGATATTCCGTACGTTTCGGGTAATATCTTCTGGACGATGACCGGAGCGTGGGCGCTACTTGTTTTGGCTTGTGTTTTCCGCCGTCTTTAATGCCTACGGGCGGGTTGTATCGCAGCTCGCCTTTTCTACCATCTCACCCCAGACATTCTTGGGAATAGCCAAAGTGTAGCGCTGCGGAGCCACGGCAACCATAACCGCAGCAAGTTGCCCCTTTTCGACATTGGGATCATCGATCCGTAGTACCGGTCCGCCAGAGCCGCCATAATTCGTATAACAGTCGGTGAGCCACACCCCTTCCCGCTTTTCAAGAATACCGCAGGTCTTGTCAGCCGTTAACAGATAAGGCCGCTCGCGGGAGTAGCCCACACTCATAAGCCTATCCAGATGCGTAGTCTTTGAGCCTATGGCTAGCCCCATTGGGGGAACCTTGAGCGGTTCACGCAGAACGATGACGCCTACATCCATAATAATATCAGAGAGCTTAGGCTCGGCAGTGAAGCGATAGTTTTCCGGAAAGAGTAGGCATTCGGCGGTCTGATGCTCAACGTATTCGTCTCTACGCAATCCAGCTAGAAAGTGAATAGACTCAGCTTTGTGCGCTTTTCCGGTTCTAGGATCTACCAAACAGTGAGCAGCCGTAAGAACAATGTTTGGCGCCACCAACGTTCCAGTGCACATGGTTGAACGAGAAAAGCCTGCGATGTTTACGCGGCCCACAGCGTTCCAAGGTGACCGCTCGCTATCGAGTATCTCACGCCGGTCCTCATCTCCGATCAAACCGGGAAATGCTTCGCTAGCCATCATCTTGGCGCTCGCTGACGGCGTTATAAGCATGAGTGCCAGCACCGCCCGCAGGCAGCGCACCACATTCAAATGCTTCATAAACGCCCCTCCGATGCACCCTTGCGGGTAGCAAGTTCAGGAAGGACCTCATTTCCCTGATGAAACTTATAGATGAACTTCAGGTAGTTGATCTGCCATTCACCGCCATAATAGACCAACGACAGATCATAGATGCCGAACAGGGTAAGCAGCTCCCCGCCTCTGGCGCCGTTTATGAAAAGGGAGTTTGTTGTGTAGACGCGGGCACAGGCTTTTTGCTCTTGATATTCAATGAGGAGGTTGCCCAGTTGATGATGAGTGCTGTCGAACCCTCTGAGGTACTGCTCCATAATATCCAGCGCTTCTGACGCCTCGATTTGGGAGGTTTCATCCCGCCCGAGCCAATGGTCCTCAAAATGGATTTGCGGACTGAGCATCTGCTCCAGATCGCGCCAGTTGCGTGCATCAAGCTCTTGAAAGAACGAGCTGATACGGTTCTCTATCATCCGGTGGGTGTCCATGCCCATTCCACTCCTGTTCTTATTGTTTTTTTATAGAATCAGGTCGTTCGCTGGCGTAGCTGATGGCGTTAGGCTGAGTTTTTTTGTTTTGTGCCAGTTCCCATCAAATCGACAGGTCCAGTGTTACGCCACAGGCCAGCACATGCAATGGGCTTGAGGCGTAAACTCTGGGTAATATTACTACATACCTTAAATTGGGCTGCACTGCTTAATTCAGGAATATGTGGACGGTTACCATTACCTTTGACTTCAAAGAAAAACGCATATTTTCATTAGCTTGCGCTGCAACTAGTCTGCCGCTCTCACTCACCCTAGAGAGAATAAAATGACTGTAGAACGTATTGAAACCAACCAGCGCATGAGCAAGATCGTTAAGCACAACGGCGTTGCTTACATTTGTGGTCAGGTTGGCAACCGCGGCGATAGCATTGAAGAACAGACTGCAGAAACTCTGCGCCGCGTTGATGCTCTTCTTGAGCAGGCAGGTTCTGACCGTACCCGCATGCTTCAGGCAATCGTATGGCTTGCTGACATGGCTGACTTTGAAGCTATGAACGGTGTTTGGGACGCTTGGGTTCCTGAAGGATGCGCTCCAGCTCGCGCATGCGGCGAAGCTAAACTCGCTTCTCCTGAGCTGCTGGTGGAAGTTATCATCACCGCTGCCTGCGACTAATACCGGTTTTTGCGGCGTATCTCGCAAAGCATGGCGACATAATTGGCAGAGAAGGCTCGGCGTTCAACGAAAGATCGCGCCAAGCCTTCTCTGTTCCTCCCTTTATCAGCCGCGCGTCATCGCTGCGGCCAATTCTCCTGCGTATTGCTCGGCATTAAGGCCGACAACCAAATGCACTACGTTGTTCTTGAAGGTTTGAAGGCCATAGGCTCCAGCTTCAAGTAGTGCCCCCTCATTGATCATTGATGGATCTTGAACCGCTACGCGCAGGCGCGTTTCAGCGCAAGCATCAGCGCGCAATACATTGTTCTTGCCACCTAGCGCCTTCAAGAAAGCTTCCACCTTCTCTGGTGCGTGAGGATCAAGAATGCGTGGCTTTGCATCTGTCGCAGTGTACTGGACATATGGCTCGGCAGCTTCTTCTTGAAGGTCAGCCTCAGGCCCTGCCGTTTGCAGGTAGAGCTTCATGTCAGTCATCAGGTTTTCAGACTGCGTACCAAAGATCGCCTGCATATTATTACCAACCTGCAGAACTCCAGAAGCGCCTAGTGCCTTAAGTTTGGCAGGGTTCGCTTTTGCAACGTCGGCGACCTCAATCCGAAGACGCGTAATACATGCATCCAGACCCTTGATATTGCTTCGACCACCGAACGCCAGAACAAGCTCTTTGGTGAAGTTGTCTGCCGCATCTTTGCGAGCCTCGAAGGTATCAACCTCCTCGTCTTCACGGCCCGGTGTTTTCAGGTCGCGAGCAAGGATCAATGCACGGAACGAAACATAGTAGATCACCGCGAAGATCGGACCCAGAATTAAGATGACCCAAGGCCGGATGTTCGTGACGAAGTACAATGCGTAGTCGATGAACCCGTGAGAGAACGAGTAACCGAGACGCGCATCCATCAAATAGGTGGTCAGGAAGGCAAAACCCACTAGAATTGCATGGACCACATACAGAATAGGTGCAACGAAGAGGAACGAGAATTCCAGTGGCTCGGTAATACCTGTCAGGAACGAGGTAAGCGCAGCTGATGCCATGAGGCCAACAACGCGGGCTCTGTTTTCCGGCTTGGCGGTGTGAACAATTGCAAGCGCTGCTGCTGGAAGGCCAAACATCTTGAAGATGAAACCGCCGCCAAGAATTGCCGCTTCATAATCACCGGCAAAGTAGCGGTTGATTACGCCATGTACCGTTTCACCGGTCTGCGGGTTAACGTAGGTTCCGACCTCAAAGAAGAACGGTACGTTCCAGATATGATGTAGACCAAACGGCAAGAGCAAGCGTTCCACAACGCCGTATATCGTAACCGCCGCCGCAGGGTTTCCGTAGGCTGCCCAGTCACCGAAGTTTCGAATTGCTGTACCGATTGGCGGCCAGATAATGGCTAGAATTGCAGCTAGGCCGATTGCGGCAAAAGCAACAATAATTGGTACCGAACGCTTACCGGCAAAGAAGCCAAGATATGGTGGCAGGCTAATGCGATAGAAGCGATTGAAGAGTGCTGCTGCAAGCATACCAACGAGGATGCCGCCAAACACGCCAGTATCGATGGTTTCAATACCGAAGAGCTTGGTGATTTCCGGACGGCCTTGAGCCTGTGGGAACGGGATTACATCACCTTCTTCTACCTTGTAGAAGGCATTGCCGTTTTCCATTGAGAACGGAATAGTTCTGCCTTCACATACAAAGACATTGCCGTTGGTATCCGAAACCCTGATCTTCTCAAGCGTCCTACCGTCTGCATCCAGACAGGTGAAACGCTCCTGCCCCGCATCGTATTCAATATGAACCGGATCTCCGGGCATATTGAGCGGCGCCACCGGCGCAAAAAGCTTGATGAACAAGAGGCCAAAAACGCCGAGAGCTGCCAGTAGAACGAAGTAACCAACAGTGGCCGCGAGCGCCGCTGCACCGTCATTTTCTGTAAATCCGAGAACAACGCCGATGGCGAAAATCAGCGGTAGGATCGTGAAGATCGCACCGCCGGAAACAGCCATAACGCGGCCGATTTCAATAATCCAAGGGGCGAGGTTGTCCGCGCCTGCAATTGTACTACCGACGCCGAGCAAAATACCGGCAACAGGCAGAACCGAAACCGGCAGCATAAGCGCCTTACCGATTTTCTGAAGGGCGGAGAAACCAGAGTCAAAAATTGCTTTACCAGCCATGGTATCTTTCCCTATCAGTCTTCTTCTGGAACCAGAGCACGAACGTCTGCAGCGCTGTCCATTTTCAGCGCTTTTTCCGCAAGCTCTTGGCATTGTTGCAGGGTGTAATTGCGAACGGCCGCCTTCACGGCAGGGACAGCCGGAACACTAACGCTTAGCTCATGAAGGCCAAGACCAACCAGAATTGGCACAGCTCTTGGGTCACCAGCAATACCACCGCAAACGCCTACCCACTTTCCGTGCGCTTTAGCCCCTTCTACAGTTTGGGCTATCAGCCTTAGAACCGCAGGGTTCATTGCATCTGCGTTTTTGGCGAGCTTAGGGTGCCCCCTATCAATGGCCATGGTGTATTGGGTCAGATCGTTTGTACCGATGGAGAAGAAGTCCACTTCAGCAGCGAACTGCTCGGCCATAAGTGCGGCAGAGGGAACCTCCACCATGATGCCGATCTCGATTGGATCAATTCTGCCAACGCGGGCTTTTTCTTCCGCGACCACTTCTTGAAGGGAGCGGATTTCAGCCAGAGTAGAGACCATCGGGAACATCATGCCAAGACGCTTGGCTTTGTTGACGCGCAAGATACCTCTAATTTGACCACGCAGGATGTCTGGCCGGTCAATAGCCAGCCGCACGCCGCGAATGCCGAGGAACGGATTTTCCTCTTTTGGAAGAGGCAGGTACGGCAGTGGCTTATCACCGCCAACATCGAGCGTACGAATGATGAGCGTACGACCCTGAAGGGCCTCTGCAATATCATTGTACATAGAGGCCTGCTCATCCTCGGTCGGAGCATATGCACGCTCCTGGAAGAGGAATTCTGAGCGAAGCAGGCCAACGCCTTCCGCGCCCATCTGAACCGCCTTTTGTGCTTCCTCAAGCCCGCCGATATTGGCAACAACCTCAACGCGGTGTCCGTCGATGGTGATTGCAGGCTCGTTGGCTTTGGCAAGGTCCGCAGCTTTCTTTACAGCGGAGCGGTCCTTAGCTCGCTTGACCTTTGCGACCTGCTCAGCGCCCGGATTAAGGCGCATGTTGCCCTTGGAGCCGTCCAGTATGACCGTTTGGCCTTCTTCAAGGTCCATTGCCCGTGGTTCGATACCGGCGACGGTTGGAATATCGAAGGCTCTTGCAAGAATTGAGACGTGGGAGGTTGCACTACCGCCAACGGTACAAATGCCGACGACGCGGCTTTTATCGAGCATAGCTGTATCTGATGGCGTAAGGTCTTCAGCGATGATGACCGACTCCAAAGGCAGTTCAACTTGCTCTACAGGCTTATTTGTTAGAATGCCCAGAACCCTTCGCCCCACGTCTCTAAGGTCAGTTGCACGCGCGGCGAGGACTTCATTTGGAAGCGCTGCAAGGCGCTCTGCGGTTAGCGTATAGGCTTGCTTCCACGCGTATTCTGCGCTTTTTCCTTTCGCTATCGCGCTTTCGGAAACATCACCAAGTTCAGGGTCTTCCAGCAGCTCTTCATGTGCGGCAAAGATTGCAGCCTTACCCGGCTGAGACTGTGCGCTTAACTCTGCTTGAAGAGCTTGCAACTGCCCTTTACCGGTATTGATCGCATCATCCAACCGGCGACGCTCTTCGTTCGGCTCACCGCCCGTCTCCGGCACCTGAATTTCATCCCGGCGGTACTGGAAAATTTTGCCAACGGCCAAACCGGGCGCGGCGGCTACACCGAGCAACAAGTTAGGGTCATCAGAACGAGGTACCGGAACAGGCTGGCTATCCTCAGGAATTTCGATTGTTGCAGGCGCAGGTGCTGGAACCGCGCCTTCATCACCCAGACCGTTTGCAAGTTCAGGGGCAATGAGTTCAATAGCTTCGGCTGCATCTGGCCCTTCTGCGATCAGAGAAACCTTGGCTCCCTTCTCGATGTTCAGGCCCATAATCGCGACAACGCTCTTGGCGTTGGCTTGATCATCCCCCCTTTGCAGGAGCACTTTGGATTCAAATTTCTTTGCTAGATTGGCAAGGACTGCCGCCGGTCTTGCATGGAGACCTGTCGGATTGGGAATAAGGATCGCCTCAGAGACAACCTTTTGACCGCCAACACTTTCGCTCGCTTGTTCAGCGCCAAATTCCACGGTCAGCACCGTATCACTCTTGGCTTTCACAAACCCCTCGGCTGCTTCAAACGAGGACACCCGATCGGAGTTGGTGATGATCATTTGAGTAAGGAGGCTTTTGGCGTGGGTGGCGAGATAGTCAGCATCAAAAGCGATAAGCTCATCACCTAGTGACACATGCTGGCCCTCACCCACTTTGGGAGTGAATCCCTCACCCTTTAAGCTCACGGTGTCAATCCCGATATGGAGCATGATTTCCATACCCTCAGGGGTTGTTAGGGTGACAGCGTGTCCAGCGCGATGAAGCTGTGTCACCTTACCTGCACACGGCGCGGTGAGCACTTCATTCAAAGGGTCGATGGATATGCCGTCGCCGACCATTTTTCCGGCAAAAACTGGATCCGGGACTTGTTCTAGTGGCAACAAAACGCCATCCAGCGGCGCCTTTAACGCAATCCTTGGCACGTGTGCCTCCCTGTTTTCCGACGTTTTATTTCGCCGGTTATCATTGTTGAGCCGCCGGAGCGGACCTTCCGCCGCTCCAGCAACTATTCTTGCAGCTAGATGTTCATCACGATGCGGCCATCGATCTTTCCGGCCCGCATCCGAGAGAAAATGTCATTTATGTTTTCAAGAGGCTCGGTGGTGTAGTGCACCTTTACGGCGCCTTCGCCTGCAAACTGGAGGCACTCCGCCAAGTCCATCCGAGTACCGACGATGGAACCGCGAATTGTCTTTCGGTTGAGAACCGTGCCGAAGATGTCGAGATCAAAGGTTCCCGGTGGCAGACCGACCAGAGACATAGTTCCACGCTTACCGAGCATTCCCAAGGCCTGACTAAACGCCTTTGGAGAGACTGCAGTAACGAGAATACCATCCGCTCCGCCGCACAGTTTTTGCACTTCTTTGACAGGATCGACTTCCAGCGCGTTGATCGTCGCGTCCGCGCCCATCTCACGAGCAAGCTTCATCTTATCTTCGGAAATATCGACGGCGATGACATGCCGTCCCATCGCTTTCGCATACTGAATAGCGATATGACCAAGCCCGCCAATGCCAGAGATTACAACCGTATCTCCGGGCTTGGTGTCGGTTTCTTTCAGGCCCTTGTAGACGGTAACGCCTGCACACAGGATCGGAGCGGCGGTGTTAAAATCCAGCCCTTTAGGAAGGTGCCCAACGTAGTTTGGATCAGCCAGAACGTATTCAGCAAAGCCGCCATTTACCGAATAACCGGTGTTTTGCTGATGGTCACAAAGTGTTTCCCAGCTTGAGAGACAATACTTGCAGTGACCACATGCAGTGTGAAGCCAAGGCACGCCGACGCGATCCCCCTCTTTCACTGAAGTTACGCCCTTACCGACGCTGACTACATGGCCCACACCTTCGTGCCCAGGAATGAAAGGAGGGTTGGGTTTTACCGGCCAGTCACCATCAGCAGCATGGAGATCGGTATGGCAAACACCGCTTGCTTCGATTTTGACGATTATTTTCCCGGGAGCGATTTCGGGAACGGGGACTTCATCAATAGAGAGGGGTTTGTTGAATTCACGGACAACCGCTGCCTTCATAGTACGCGCCATATCTCTCTCCAGCTTTCGGGAAATGGGCTTGCGGCTGCTTTTGCAGTTAGGTCTCCAAGTTCTGCGCGTATCCGCGCGATGAACCCATCTCCCTTAGGCCGTTACGACCACAGCAACCAAAGCTTTGTTGGAAGAAGCCCTCAAGCAGGCGCTTTAAAGAGCGGCACATAACTCTTATGAGGGCTGCATAACCTACAAAATATTTGAGGTGAAACTCAGCACTCAACAGTTACGATGTGTAAATTCTTCCAACGACACAGATCCCTTATTATTAATTGTGGTTCTGGTATCTGAATTTATTAAGGATACTTCTGCATCCTCAAGAACGCTTCGCGCTCACAAGCTGACTATACGTTAGACAACTATGAGGATCATATAGAAACACGAGCAAGTATCAACACACACAGCTTGGTTTCTATATTCATTCTTCGGTGAAAGTGAATTTTCTCTAAGGCATGGGCGAGATACCATTCTCAACTGCAACTAATTCGTTAGTTAACTGGCTGAATGTGGCTAAAACATCCCAATTTTATTGCCGAGAGTTTGCTTGAAGTGTGGTCGCCCACTCCAATTTCGTTAACCCGTTGATATGCGTATAAAAACACAAGGCCGCTAGGTAGGAAGCAAGGGCGTGAAAGCGTTGCATTTCCAATTATACCCGCATAGCGGACGGCGAGTCGTGCGCTCGTGCCCACCAAAAGAGGCAGGTTCAAGACAGAGCTTTTCGCACCCCCGCAATACACAGAGAACTTGCCGCCCCCTTGTGGCTCCAAACTTTAGGGGCGGATGCGCGTCAGAAGACGGGACCGCTAACGGTTGGCGGCCCCACCTTGTCATCGATGCGATCGTTCTGAGGATCAGAACGGAAGGCCGACGTATTCCGTTGCGATTGCACGTTGGTGCGCTTCGCTTGAAAGCAGCAGCTCATAGTTATTGCGCTGGATTTTTTCTTCAAATGCATCGGTATCTGGGAACACATGCATGAGCTGTGTCATACGCCATGAGAAGTTCTCACTTGCCCAAACACGCTTAAGGGCCGTGTTTGAGTAGTCTTCCAAATACTGAGTTTGATTGGACTTATATGTCTCTATCAAACCGCGAGAGAGATAAAACACATCAGAAAACGCCAGATTCAAGCCCTTTGCCCCTGTTGGCGGCACGATATGGGCCGCGTCTCCGGCCAAGAACAGGCGGCCATACTGCATCGGCTCGGCAACAAAGCTTCTGAGTGGCGCTATGGACTTTTCGATAGAGGGACCGGTTACTACTTGGCTAGCGGCTTCCTCTGGCAAACGAGCCAACAGCTCCTCCCAAAAACGATCATCTGACCAGTCTTCTACACTATCTGAAATCGGACATTGAACGTAATACCGGCTCAGCATTGGGTTGCGTTGGGACGCTAGCGCAAAACCTCTTTCATGATAGGCATATACGAGGTCCGGAAGCGGCGGAACTTCTGCCATAATTCCAAGCCAACCAAACGGATAAACCCGCTCGAATACCTGCAGAATGTCTGAGGGAATAGCTTTCCGGCTAGGCCCGTGGAAACCGTCACAGCCAGCGATGTAATCGCATGCCAATCGGTAGCTGTCGCCGCTCTTCTCGAAAGTGAGATAAGGAGCATCGGAGTTCACATCATGCAGAGCAACGTCTGTTGCCTCGTTGATAATAGCGCCTGCTGCTTTTTCCCGAGCCTCATATAGGTCCTCGGTAATATTGGTTTGGCCATATGCCATCATCGACTGGCCAGTCCACTTCACGGTATCGATGAAGTAGCTTTCCATACCCTGACGAGCTATCCACGAACCGCGTTTAACCTTGCCCTCTCTGTCCATGCGCTCAGACAGGCCGTGGTCGCGAAGCAGTTGGACACTACCTGCCTCAAGCAGACCAGCACGAATACGGGAGAGAACATAGTCTTTGCTCTGCCGCTCCACGACTATGCAGTCGATGCCGTTCTCGCTCAGAATATGCGAGAGCATCATTCCGGCAGGACCGCCACCAACGATTGCGACCTGCGTTTTCATGGTTTTCACGGCCATGCTAATCCTTCCCGACATGTTGAGAGATCGGTATCAAGCAATACTCTCCCCTCACCTCAACTGCCCTTTTGAGATGTTTTGTGGCAGACAAAAACGCCTGCGCCTATAAATGGTTTTGGTGCTGCCCGTCCCGTTTACAGGACGCTTGGCAGCCAAAGCGTGAGTATCGGGAACGAGAGCAAAATGCCCACGCGCACAATCTCAGCTGCGAAAAACGGAGCTACGCCTTTGAAGGTTTCGCTCATCGGCGTATCCTCAGAAAGCGCCGAAATAACAAATACGTTCATACCGACAGGCGGCGTAATCAGCCCTAGCTCAACGACAATCAGCGCTAGAATTCCGAACCAGATTTTCAGGTCCTCGGTGCTCATGCCAAAGCCTGCGCCATCGGCCATCTGGTAAAGACCGCCGTTCAGCTCCATCAAAACAGGCCAGAAAAACGGGATAGCAAGCAGCATCATCGACATACTATCCATCAGGCAGCCCAAGAAGATAAGCGCCACAAGGATGAGAATGAGGACAGTCATCGGCTCAAGACCTGAGGATGCTATCCAAGCAGCCGTTTCCTGAGGCAAACCAATACGGGACATGAAGATCTTGAGGAGTTCTGCGCCTAGCAAGATCATAAAGATCATGCCGGATGTGCTGGCTGTTTCCTTGAGCGCCTCAACCATATCGCCAAGGCCAAGATTACGCTGAATAAGCCCAAACACACCAACTGCAAAAACGCCAACAGCAGCGGCGGGCGTTGGATTGTAAAGCCCGAAGTAGATACCGCCGATAACAAGTCCGAAAACAGTGACAACAGGCACAACACCCAAGGTCGCCGCCATAAACTCTTCCCGCGATCCCGCGCCGCCCTTTGGTCCAGCCTTTGGGTTAATCAGCACGTAGAGCGCGATGGTCAGCATGAAGAGAATGACTGCGAGAATGCCGGGAATGAACGCAGCTACAAACATCGTCACGATGTTCGCTTCAACGATAATCGCGTAGATGATGAGTACAACGGACGGCGGAATGAGAATGCCGAGAACACCACCTGCGGCAAGGGTACCCGTCGCCAAAGCGCCGGAGTAATTGTAGCGCTTAAGCTCTGGCAGCGCGACGCGCCCCATCGTGGAGGCTGTTGCCAGTGAGGATCCGCAGACCGCGCCAAAGCCTGCACAGGATGCAATTGCCGCCATTGCGGTGCCGCCGCGCATCCAACCAAGCCAAGCATTTGCAGCTCTAAAGAGCGCTTTACTCAGGCCCGTTTTGGCAGCCATCGCCCCCATAAGAATGAAAAGTGGAATGACCGAAAGGTCATAGATAGAAAACTGGCCGTAAGCGAGTGTCTTCAGCTGGTTGAGCAGCAGAGCGGGACCATTTACCAGCGCAATTCCGACACCGCCAACAAGGATCATGGCGTACGCAATTGGCATTCTTATTGTTATCAGGAATACGAGAACAGCAAGGCTGCCCACGCCCATTGCAACTGTTTCAGCCACAGCATCACCCCTCGATTACATGCTGACTGTTTTCTTTAAGGGTTATCAGGCTGGCAAGCGCTAAGAGAGCCAGCGAAAAAAGAACAGGAAGATAGGAGAACCAGATCGGCATCTGCAGGATCGTCGTGGTGTACTCGTATTCGCGTTGGTCGCTCATACCATTGTACATCCGCCAGAGCAGAAGCAGCGCAAAACCGAATGCGATCAGCGATGCCAGAAGTGCAAGGAACGCCTGCGTGCGCGGTCTAACCTTACTGGTAAAGATATCGGCTGTGACGTTGCTGTCCGTTATCTGGCAAAATGGCAGAAACGAGAAAATAGCCACAACCACACCCATTTGGGTCAGCTCGATATCGCCGGGAAACGGCGCACCGAGCATATTGCCAATGACGGAGTAGATGTTCACGCCAACGACGCCGAGCAGCACCAAGCCGCCAAGAAGCGCCCAACTCACAATGATCTTTTCGGCGGCACCGGCAAAGCCGGTGCGCCCCAGTTTTTGAAATGCAGCCATATTAGTTGCTGTGTTTTTCTACCAGCATACGCGCCTTTTCTACGAGCGCCTGACCGTCGATGCCTTTTTCTGCAACCTCTTCAACCCAGCGGTTCACAACTGGCTCAAGAGCCTCATTAAAGGCATTGGTTTCTTCTTCACTTAAAGTGATATGCGTGTTGCCAGCTTTGGTCGCAAAGTTGATGCCGAAGTCATCTGTGCCACGCCAGATGTCGCCAACCTTGCCCCACCACTCAGGACCGCTTGCATCGCGGAAGGCTTTCTGAACATCTTCCGGCAGGCTCTCCCAACGGTCCTTATTCATAGAAACCTGAAAGACTGCTGTACCAAAGCGTGCTTTGCCTGCACCCTCGATCTGATACTGGGTCTGCTCCTGAATTTTCAGCGGTGGAATGATTTCCCACGGAATGAACGCACCATCAATCACGCCCTTCTGAAGCGCGGTTGGCAGTTCAGGCACAGGCATTGCAGCAGGTGCTGCGCCAAGCGCCTCAATCACCCATGCGCCTGTACGGGTTGGGGTGCGCAGGCGAAGGCCTTTCATGTCGTCAGGTGTGCGCACTTCCTTATCAGTGGTGTGCAGGCCCTGACCAGCGTGGGTGTGGAGGAACATGACTTCCACGCCCTTGTATTCGCTGCGCAGGTCATCCTCGAACATATCGTAGAGCGCCAAGTTAGCAGCTTTTGGATCGTTGCGATAAACGTTTGGCAGTTCCATCACCTCGGTGCGAGGAAACAGGCCCGCGGTATAGCCGTTAACGGTCCAGATTAGATCTACAACGCCATCACGCACCTGACCGATAAGCTCTGGCGGACGACCACCGAGTGTCATGGATGGAAAGATCTCGATTTTTACAGAGCCGCCAGAGTTTTCTTCAACGGCCTTCGCCCACGGCACGAGCATCTGCGTGTGTGCTGGCGCTTTAGGGCTTAGAAAGTGGTGAAGCTTGAAGGTGTGCTCTGCTGCACCTGCCATAGAAACTGAAGAGAGCAGAAGCGTCGCGCTTGCTGCCAAATGATGTAGACGGGTTGCCAAAGTTAAATCCTCCCCAAAAGTAATTTGCCCTTCAAACAAGAAAGAAAATCGAATGAATTTTGGCTAAAGAGCCTCGTCTTGTTGTTTTTTGCAGCTCAGCCGATAAATTTCCCGATTGAACAATGGCACAGAAGATCACCAAGGAATAATTATAGTTTCGTAGTATTCCATACCGATTTTGGTATTCATTTTCACCGCAAAGCGCCGGAACGATATGACTTTGCTATTTGTTCGGATTTTTTGATTACCTACAAATTCCGAAGAAAATCTCCGCAAATAGCTGAGCAGCCGGCTCCAACTGTCCCTCTGCCTTTACGCTAAGACCAACAGACCCAAGGGTTGTTGCGGTTTCAACGGGCAACTCGATCATTAAGCCACTTGCAATTTCACTGGCGATCACGCCGCGCGAGATGACCCAGATCGCATCGTAGTCATTTGCAAAGGCACGGCCGAATGAATCGGATACCGTTTCAATGATCGACTCTGGCTCTGGTACGCCCTGCTCGATGAAGAGACGGTCCACATAAGGCCGGATGATAGACCCTGCAGATGGAAGCAGCATGGGATAGGCCGTAAGGTCCTGAATGGACACTTGCTTCGTCTTGGCTAGAGGATGAGAGGCACTTACTGCGAAGACAACGCGCTCCCTGTAAGCGGGTTCAAACGTAAGCCCCTGCATTTTTTCTGGCGCGGGTAGACGGCCCACTACGATATCAAGGTCACCGTTACGAAGTTGATTGAGAAGCACCTCGTTCTCACCGGTGACGATGTGCAGCCGGTTCCTCATACCCGCATCCAGATAGGCTTTAACGGCTTGAGGCATTACAGAGGCCGCAACCGTTGGCAGCGCGCCAATACGCACCTTTGGCCCTTGCGAATGTGAGAGCTGGGTAAGCGCCTTGACACCGTTTCTTGCAGAAGCAAGAGATTGCCCCGCGTGACGCAAAAAGACCTCACCAAACTGGGAAAGCTTGATGCCTCTGCCCTGCTTCTCCAGCAAGGGCTTGCCGCAGATTTCTTCCAGCTCCTTCAGTGTGCGGGTTACCGCAGGTTGGGTAAGGTTGAGCGCTTTCGCAGCTCTACTAACGCTGTTTTGTCTAGCAACTTCAACGAATGCTTCGAGGTGACGGAGTTTCAATCTGCGTAAATGATTCATGTTCAAATCGATATGTTTACCTACGAAAATAACATTATTCATAGGTGACTTGTCATGCAATCTTCACTTTAGGAGGACGTGCATGTTGTTCGAGAGCATAAATTCGCTTGCCGTGCATTATCGGTACCGAAAAGCATCACGGGGGGCGAAAACCCTTGTGCTTATTAATTCCCTTGGGACGGATTTTCGTATTTGGGACCAGTTTATTGAGTTCCTGCCAAGCCATATTGGCGTGCTTTGCTACGACAAACGCGGGCATGGCCTTTCCGATATCGGCGATGAAAAGTACGACATTGGCCAGCTCGGCGATGACCTGATCGGGCTTATGGATGCTCTGGAATTGAGCGATGCTGTGGTTTGCGGCTTATCCGTGGGCGGAATAATTGCTCTAGATGTCTGTACAAAGCGACCTGAGCTTTTTAGCGGTCTTGTTATTATGGACAGTGCTCCGAAAATCGGCGATGCAGGGCTTTGGCAAGCACGCATTGACCGCGTTCGGGAAACCGGAATGGTTTCCATTGCAAGTGCGACGATGGAGCGCTGGTTCTCTCAATCTTTCAGAGATGAACAACCCGCGGCCCTTTCTGCATTTCGCAACATGCTGGTGCGCACCAATGCGACAGGTTACATCCGCACCTGCGAGGCTATTCGTGACGGCGACTACACCCAAATGGCCTCCACGATTGCGGTACCAACACTTTGCTTGGTGGGAAGCGAGGACGGCGCGACCACTCCGCAAGTGGTTCGTCAAGCTGCCGAGATCATTCCAAACGCCGAGTATCATGAAATAGCTGGAGCAGGACATTTGCCGTGCGTTGAAGCCCCTGAGGCTTCCGCCGCTCTCATTACACGCTTCATATCGGCGATTTCTATCGTTGGCGAAGCAGCGAGTAACGTGGACCGCTACGAGCAAGGCATGAGCACACGGCGCGAGGTTTTGGGAAATCCTCACGTTGACCGAGCCAGCCGCAACTCAACGCCCTTTGATGAACCATTCCAGCAACTCATAACAGAAGCTGCTTGGGGCCACGTATGGTCTAGGCAGCAATGGACGTTGAGGGAACGCTCCATTGTGACAATTGCGCTTCTGGCTGCGTTGGGGCACGAAGAAGAAGTTGCAATGCACGTACGCGCTACTACGAATACTGGTGCGACTTTGGAGGACCTTTGCGAAGCGATGCTGCACGTCGCCATCTACGCCGGTGTGCCAGCGGCCAATAGCGCAATCAAAGTCGTCAAAAAAACAGTCGCCGAGAACGGCGAGAGGGAGGGGAAAGCATGACGTCGAACAAGGTAGAGCAAGGCGCTTTTTACCCGAGAGACCATGAGTGGCAGCCAAAGGCCTATACACCATGGTACCGCACGAGCATTTTGCGTTCACCGCAAAAGCCTCTCCTTCGACTGGACAGCACCATCTCTGAGATTACAGGTCCTGTTTTCGGTCATAACATTCTTGGTCAGCTCGATGATGACCTGACATTGAACTATGCCAAGAACGGTGAAAGCGCTTTGGGTGAGCGTATCGTAGTACACGGCAGAGTACTGGACGAGCGCGGCAAAGGCGTATCCAATGCGTTGATCGAAGTTTGGCAGGCGAACGCTGGCGGTCGTTACCGTCACAAGAAAGACGCTTATCTCGCTCCGCTTGACCCCAACTTTGGCGGCTGCGGGCGCACCATCACCGATGTAGATGGCTACTATGCATTCCGCACCATCAAGCCGGGTCCGTACCCATGGCCAAACGGTGTGAACGACTGGCGCCCTGCTCACATCCACTTTTCTTTGTTCGGCGCTGGCTTTGCGCAGCGTTTGATCACTCAGATGTACTTTGAGGGTGACCCGCACATCGGCCTTTGCCCGATCGTCAATACCATCAAGGATGACGCTGCGATTGACCAGCTCACCGCCAAGCTGGACATGAACAACACAATTCCTATGGATGCCCGCGCGTACCGCTTTGACATTGTGCTGCGCGGTCGTCGCTCAACCAAATTCGACAACCGTCTGGAGGGCAACTGATATGCATGAACTTGATCCTCTAAAGGAAAGCCCATCTCAGACTGCCGGCCCGTACGTTCACATCGGCTGCATGCCAAACTCCATCGGCAACCACGGTATCTTTGAAGAAGATCTGGGTGCAAGAATGGTGAACGAGGATACCAAGGGCGAGCGCATTACTGTTCGTGGCCGCATATACGATGGAACCGGCACTGCCCTGAAAGACGCCATGATCGAGATTTGGCAGGCAGACAGCAACGGCTTGTTCAATAGCCCTTCCGATACACGCGGCGAAGCTGATCCGAACTTTGCCGGTTGGGGCCGCCAGCCGGTCGAACCGGAAACGGGTGAGTTTGTTTTCGAGACAATCAAACCGGCTTCAGTTCCTGCTCCGCGTGGCCGCACACAAGCACCGCATATCAGCTTCTGGATCGTGGCGCGTGGTATTAACGTTGGCCTGAACACCCGCATGTACTTTCCTGAGGAAGAAGCTGCAAACGCCGCTGATCCGGTTCTTGGAAGCATCGAGCATCGCTCCCGCGTTGCGACGCTGATCGCCAACCGTGAAGGCTCTACCTACACCTTTGATATTCATATTCAGGGTGAAAACGAAACGGTCTTTCTGGATATCTGAGTTTAGCGGAACATGGCAAAATTTTTGGAACTTAAGGACGCCGTTTCGAGCATCATCTCATCCGGCGATAGCGTTGCCTTTGAAGGCTTTACCCACTTGATCCCTCATGCGGTTGCGCATGAGGTGATCCGTCAAGGCATTGATGAGCTTACGGTCATTCGTATGACACCGGACCTCATCTACGACCAGTTGGTCGGGATGGGCCTCGTGAAGAAAATGATCTTCTCTTATGCAGGAAATCCGGGTGTTGGGCTTCTACGCCGCGTACGTGATGCCGTTGAGAATAGCTGGCCTCGCTCTATCGAGCTTGAAGAGCATTCCCACGCTGCAATGGCAAACGCCTATGAGGCAGGCGCTGCTGGCCTGCCACTGGCCGTTATGCGCGGATACATGGGCGCGGGCCTTAAAGATGTGAACCCGAACATCAAGTCCATCACCTGTCCGTTTTCCGGTGAAGAACTAGCCGCAGTACCAGCGCTGAGACCCGATGTGGCGGTCATTCATGCCCTCAAGGCTGACCGCAAAGGCAATGTCCTCATCGAAGGCATTGTTGGCGTTCAAAAAGAAGCGGTACTTGCTGCAAAGCGCTCCATCGTGACGGTTGAAGAGATCGTTGATGATCTGGAAGCGCATCCGAACGCCTGTGTCCTGCCGCACTGGACCGTAACAGCGATCTGCGTTGTTAAGGGCGGAGCGCACCCCTCCTACGCTCAAGGCTATTATGGCCGCGACAACAACTACTACATTGCTTGGGACAAGGTGGCAGCTGACCGAGACCGTTTCCAGTCGTGGATGCAGGAAAACGTCGTGGCAGCGTCTACAAACGTCTTTAGCGAACGTGTCGAGGGGTTGGAGGTAAACCAATGAGCACTCTTGATTTTACCCCCGATGAGATGATGACCATCGCAGCTTCCCGTGCTTTGGGAAATGACGACGTTTGTTTTGTCGGCATTGGAGCCCCATCTGCTGCGTGTAACGTTGCACGGCTAACCCATGCTCCTGACATCACCCTGATTTATGAAAGCGGCACCATCGGCACCGCTCCGGAAGCGCTTCCTCTTTCCATTGGCGATGGTGAGCTTTGCGATACCGCGCTCACCACTGTTTCAGTGCCGGAAATGTTCCGTTACTGGCTGCAGGGCGGGCGCATTTCCATCGGTTTTCTTGGTGCAGCACAGCTTGACCGCTTCGCCAACATCAACACCACTGTGATTGGAGATTACGACGCGCCTAAAACGCGCCTTCCGGGTGGTGGCGGGGCGCCTGAAATCGCCTCATCCTCCCAAGAAGTCTACATCACGATGAAGCAGTCGAAGCGCGGCTTCGTGGACAAGATCGACTTCTTCACCTCCTTCGGGCACGGTGAAGGCGGAGATCATCGTCAACGCATTGGTATCAAAACCAAAGGCCCGACGCTTCTAATCACCGACCTAGCGATTTGGAAGCCGGATCCAGAAACCAAAGAGCTCACCGTTGTTTCTCTTCATCCGGGCGTAACGAAGGATGATATTCAGGCAACCGTTGGCTGGACGGTAAAGTTTGCTGATAAGCTGGAAGAAACCCCTGCCCCAACTGCTGATGAACTCAAAGTGCTGCGTGACTTGAAAGAACGCACCAGAATCGCACATGAAGGGCGCAAAGTTGAACGCAAAGGGGAGGTTGCGTAAATGTCTGAGGCATATATCTGCGACTATATTCGCACACCAATTGGCCGCTACGCTGGAGCGCTTGCAAGCGTGCGCACAGACGACCTTGGTGCATTGCCTATCAAAGCCTTGATGGAGCGCAACGCCAGTGTTGATTGGGCGGCGGTTGATGACGTCATCTACGGCTGCGCCAATCAGGCAGGTGAAGACAACCGAAACGTTGCTCGCATGGCGGCACTCCTTGCAGGTCTACCAACGGTTGTACCGGGCACCACAATGAACCGTCTTTGCGGCTCTGGTATGGATGCGGTTATCGCGGCAGCTCGTGCGATCAAAGCAGGTGAAGCGGACTTGATGATCGCTGGCGGCGTTGAATCCATGACCCGCGCGCCCTTCGTCATGCCAAAGGCAACTAGCGCTTTTTCTCGCGCCAATGAAGTGTTCGACACCACAATCGGCTGGCGCTTCATTAACCCGAAGATGAAAGCTGCCTTCGGCGTGGATAGCATGCCGGAGACCGGTGAAAACGTTGCTGAAGAGTTTGGCGTTTCCCGTGAAGACCAAGATGCTTTCGCCGCGAACTCACAGGCCAAAGCTGCTATTGCGCAGGAAAGCGGTCGCTTTGCCAAAGAGATCGTCGAAGTGACCATTCCTCAGCGCAAGGGTGATCCGGTAGTAGTAGCGACTGACGAGCACCCACGGGCGGGCACGACCGCTGAAAAGCTGTCGAAGTTGCCAACTCCATTTCGTGCAAACGGAAGTGTGACTGCAGGTAACGCGTCTGGTGTCAACGACGGCTCGGCAGCGCTTTTGATTGCCTCAGCGGAAGCGGTCAAGAAGTATGGCCTAACGCCCCTAGCCCGCGTTGTTGGCGGTGCTACTGCAGGTGTTGAGCCGCGCATCATGGGCATTGGCCCTGCTCCTGCAGCCAAGAAGCTGTGCGCACGTCTTAGCCTTAAAGCAACCGACTTTGATGTCATTGAGCTGAACGAAGCCTTTGCAAGTCAGGGTATCGCTGTCTTACGTGAACTCGGTATTGATGAAGCCGCAGAGCATGTTAACCCCAACGGCGGTGCAATCGCTCTTGGGCACCCGCTTGGCATGTCTGGCGCCCGCATTACCGGTACTGCTGCACTTGAGCTTTCCTTGACTGGTAAGCGCAGAGCTCTAGCAACGATGTGCATTGGTGTTGGCCAAGGTATCGCCATCGCTCTGGAAAGGGACTGATCTATGCCAATGATCGGCCCCAACGCACTGTTCAGCAATCTTCTAGATGACAAGGAGGTTGCGGACGCTTTCGGTGAAGCCGCAACTTTAAAGCACTACATAGCCTTTGAAGTTGCGTTGGCCTACGCCTTGGAAAAGGCAGGCTTAGCTGAAACCGGTGCAGGCTTGGCGGTCGATCAACTGGCAGGTACCTTTCAGCCAGATGTTGCTGTGATTGCGCAAAAGACATCGGAAGATGGCGTAACGATCCCCGAGTTCGTCCGTCAGTTCCGCGCTCATGTTGGGGAGACGTACGCCAAAGCAATCCACACTGGCGCAACCAGTCAGGATGTGATGGACACGGCAACCGTTCTCAGCCTCAAGGAAACAGCAGGTATTCTAAGCGGGCGAATAGACCAACTGAATGCTGCTTTACGCTCGCTTTGCGAGCAAGCGTCCGGTGTAGAGATTATGGGCCGAACGCGTATGCAAGCGGCGCTGCCCATTCCCCTAACAGCACGCATTGATGTATGGCAGCGATCTATCGCTGCAATTACCCAAACACTTGATGAAGTGACCACGTCACTACCAGTGCAACTGGGCGGAGCTGTAGGCACACGCCATGCGTTTGGTGATAAAGGACAAGAGATCACTGACGAGATAGCGGGCCGACTTGGATTGGTTAGCTCGTCCTCCTGCTGGCACGCTCAGCGGGATATCCTTGTTCGTTATGCTGACGTGCTTTCTAGGCTTACAGGAAGCCTTGCCAAGCTGGGGCAGGATGTTGCCTTGATGGTTCAGCAAGGCGTTGATGAACTCACCATCCGTAGCGGAGGCAGTTCCTCTGCAATGCCTCACAAGCGCAATCCGGTGAAAGCGGAAGTTCTGGTTTCGTTGGGGCGCTATAATGCGATCCATCTATCTGGAATGCATCAAGCCGTAATCCATGAGCAAGAGCGCTCAGGGGCAGCGTGGACACTAGAATGGATGATCCTTCCATCCATGTGTATGGCGGCAGGAAAAGCCCTTTCCCTTTCTGTAGAGCTTGTTAAGAGCCTTGACGTACCCAAGACCTAGGCTTTTGGAGCTTCGGATTCTGCCTGTGTTTTCAAAAATTAACAGGGCTGGTGAAAACTCAGTAGAATTTTGAAAATTCTTTCAAAAGGTTCTAGACAAGGGGCCGAGCAGTTTCTATAAGACGCTCACCTCACGGGGCAACAGGCCCCGACGAAGCGAAGCGCTTCGATGAAGTAGGCCCGGATAGCTCAGTTGGTAGAGCAGCGGATTGAAAATCCGCGTGTCGGCGGTTCAAATCCGTCTCCGGGCACCACTTTCCTTACAAATTTCATTCAGCAAGAAATTCAACCGTCTGCGCAAGCCGCTGTGTCCGCTTTTTTTGAGCGTAGAGAGCTCTAATAGAGCAATGGACCGCGTTGGCCCTGAAGCGCGCCCTACCCCACAAACAATGCTCCCACAGCCCTCGGAAGAGCTACAATCACCGCAGGCTATATACGCGCTTTGGACAGAGCGACCCAGAATATGCAAAGAGCACCACCTGAGATCGTAGGGAAAAGTGTTTATTGAAGACACCACCGCCAATGGCGATGGTGCAAGTCCAGCATAAAGCTGCATTAAAGTGGGTTTGGTTATTTCCCTTTGCCTCCTGGAGGGTTATTTCCCCGTCCGCCACCAGAGGGATTGCCCGTCGTGCTCGGACCATTATGTGGGCGCGGATTACTTTTTCCCATTCGAATACTCCTTTCTTGGGTTACGAGTAAGTAATTATACTTATCTTATGGCCAGAGTTTGATGGAGATTTGTTGCAATTCAGGATTGGTATTGGCGAAAAAATGGCAACCAGTAATGCACTGGAAACAAGCGCAACCAACAACGAAACACGAAGCGATCACTCACTCGTTCGAGCTTTATGTTCTATAATTTACATGGAAAAAAAGAGTGGTGCCCGGAGACGGATTTGAACCGCCGACACGCGGATTTTCAATCCGCTGCTCTACCAACTGAGCTATCCGGGCCCGCTTTACCGAAGCGCTTTGCTTCGTCGGAGCT
>NZ_SMMA01000065.1:45041-299530 GCF_009711345.1 Pseudovibrio flavus | reverse complement strand
TTGCCCCGTGAGGTGAGCGTCTTATAGAAAGAGCCTGACCTAATGTCTAGAACACAATTGCCCTTTTTCAACAATTGCGATGCCATTTTTTCAAATTGCGTATTTTCACCAATTAATTAGGCAATTCAGCAAGGCAAAAGGGCGGCCCGAAGACCGCCCTTTCCCACAAAACCTAACGTCAAGTGCTTACTTTGCTGTTGCGTCGGTAATACGGCCATCAAGGTATGGCTTGTATTCACCGTTCGCAGCCAGATAGTCAGCAACCACGTTTTCAAGGCCTGGACCGTAGTCGTATGCGTTCATGCCCTTGGAAGCGAAGATCTTGTAGCCATCGCCACCGCTGCGAACATAGTTGTTCGTCGCGACCTTGTAGACCTTGTCGTCTTCGATTGCGCTGCCATCAGCAAGCATGAGAGCTACAACGCGCTCACCAGCTGGCTTAGAGCCGTCGAAGCTATACTTCAGGCCTGCAACCTGGGCAAAGCGTCCTGCACCGTCTTCCAGCTTGGAGAGGCCGTTCTCGATAGCTTCCTTGATGTAACGACCTTCAAGATCAAATGTCGCCAGAGTGTTCTGGAAAGGAAGAACTGTGAGCACTTCGCCCATGGTCACTTCGCCACCGTCGATGGAAGCACGCAGACCACCACCGTTCTGGATCGCAATCTGAACGCCCTGATCTTTGGTCGCGCTGAGGATAGCGTCAGCAACGAGATTGCCCATTTCACACTCACGGGCGCGGCAGTTGCTGCGATCACCATCAATCGGCGCAGCAGAGGAACCTACAACGGTCTGACGGATCTCTTCCAGCGGGCCTGCAAGCTCTGCAACACGGGCCTTAATAGTTGCATCTTCAGCAATGGTGCCATCAACGATTACAGGCTCACCAGCAGCTTCGATGATGTCGCCGTTGTCGTCGAACTTGACGTTCAGCTCACCAAGGAACTTGCCGTAAGCATAGGCCTGCACGATTGCGGTCTTGCTTCCATCTGGACCATCAACCCAAGTTGGGTACGGGCCTTTTGCCTTTTCAGAGGTGTTGGAGAGGTATGTGTTGGTGTGGCCACCAACGATCACATCAATGCCGCCTACAGCTGCTGCAACGCCTTTATCAATCTCGTAACCGGAGTGACTGAGAACAACGATCTTGTTCACGCCTTCAGCGGTCAGCGCCTCTACCTGCGCCTTAACAGCAGAGATAGGATCAGAGAAGGTTACGTTTTTGCCTGGGCTTGCAAGCTCGTGCGTATCTTCTGGCGTAAGGCCGATCAGACCAACCTTCTCGCCACCAATTTCCAGTGTGATTGCAGGCTTCAGAACTTCTGCCAGAGCAGGTTCTTTGGAAACATCAGCGTTTGCAAGCAGAACAGGGAAATCAACGGTGTCCATGAAGCCACGCAGCACTTCTGGACCATCATCGAACTCATGGTTGCCGACGGTCATTGCGTCGTAACCAATTGCGTTCATGAACTCAGCTGCAGCCTGACCCTTATAGTAGGTGTAGAACAGGGAACCCTGGAACTGGTCACCGCCATCAACGAGGATGGAGTTCTCGTGCGCTGCGCGGCGATCCTTTACAGCAGAGATCAAACGCGCAGAACCACCAAAGCACTTGCCTGCTGCGTTATCTTCTTCCTTACAGCCGGAATCGTATTTGTTGATCGGCTCAATACGGCTATGGAAGTCGTTTGTATGCAGAATTGTCAGCTCGTAATCAGCCAGCGCTGGCGTTGCAGCCCCCGCCATAAGCGCAGATACAGCTACGCCGCAAAGCGCATTTGCAAAAACTTTTGTCATAAAAAAATGCCTTCAATACGCGGAGCTGCACCGGCAAGTTCCAAGGAACACAACCAGACAGCGACGCCCTACCACTCTTACGATAGGTACAATCGCGTATTCACATGTCGGAGGCAAGACAAAGACTAAAATTTATTGCAAGACCTGCAAAATTTTATGAGATGCGCAGGTAACGACGTAAAGTGATGCGCAGTTATTGCGCTTCGTCGCGATAATCTTGGAAATCCTGTTCCTGATCATCGGATGGAATAGCGTAGCTTCCAGACAACCAGCGATTCAAATCCACCTGCTTGCAGCGATCAGAACAAAACGGGGAGTGAGCCTCAACAACCGCCTTATCGCAGATCGGACAAACAGCGTCTTTCTTGCTTTTTACCATTGGCTCAATCCTTTCCCTCAAAGATAGCAGTCTGCCCTGACAGACTGTGAGACCTATATTATCTGCCTAGTTACAATTTCCTAATCTCACTGGGCAGTTATAACGGTTATTATCGGTGCGATACACTTCCGCCTTCGAGGGAGGATTGCGTACCATGTCCAACGACATCTCATGGATACTTGCTTGCAAGCCGTTGATTAGAGAGGCTGACCGCTTTTCCGCACTTATGGGAGAGCTGACAGCCAGCGTACAAACCAATGAGCCGGAAACGCACTCCTACGTGTGGTATCTAGCTCCTGATGGCAGTCGCTGCGAAATCTACGCAAGCTTTACCGGCAATGCAGGCGCCCTCTTCCACCTCAACCGCCTAAAGGAAGATGGTATAGAGCCTTTCCGAAAGGTGCTGGAGCCAACTTCACTCGCAGTTTACGGGCATGCATCACGGGAGCTGAAAGGATTGCTACACGAGCTCTTTCTACCACCGGTCCTACTACAAACCGTAGGGGGCTTTGTGCGCCCCTAAGCCCAATCAATCCTGCGGAATATCAATCTGCGCCCAGTTCTCCTGCACCGGATACCCCTGCCCTGACAGAAGGTTTGCAGCTTCCATAAGCGGCAAACCAACCACGTTGGTGTAGGAACCGATAAGGCGGGCTACAAAGCTGCCACCAAGGCCTTGAATGGCATAGCCACCGGCCTTTCCGCGCCATTCACCCGATGCAAGATAGTTTTTCATATCCTGCGAGCTTAGCCGGCGGAAACGCACCCGTGTTTCAACGAGCTTTGTGCGCACAAGGCCCTCAGGCGTATTCACTGAAACGCCTGTGAAAACCTTATGTACACGACCGGAAAGCAGCTCAAGGCACGCATTTGCCTGCTCGCGGCTTTCTGCTTTTGGCAAAATCCGGCGACCAACAGCAACCACAGTATCTGCGGACAGCACAATAGCGCCTGCCCGCTCTGGCGTACGGTCAATCAAAACGCGCGCGGCGATGCCTTTTTCCCTCGCAAGGCGTGTTGCCAAAGAGCGAGGGCTCTCGCCACGGGTTGGCGTTTCATCAATATTGGCAGGAAGCAGGTAATCGGGCTCAATGCCGATTTGTTGCAGCAAAGCCAGTCGACGCGGCGATCCAGATGCCAACACCAAGGGCTGTTTTGCGCTCATTGCTCCCCCTCAAAATGACGATACAGCGCCCCGACGCGCCGTCCAAGAAACAACCGGACTTACTTGAAACGGTAAATAATACGGCCTTTGGTCAGGTCGTAAGGTGTCATTTCTACAGTCACCTTGTCACCTGCCAGAACGCGGATGCGGTTCTTACGCATACGGCCTGCGGTGTGCGCGATGATTTCGTGGTCGTTTTCAAGTTTCACGCGAAAAGTGGCGTTTGGAAGGAGTTCGACGACAACGCCCGGAAACTCCAACATTTCTTCTTTAGCCATATGACTTCCTGATCAGGTTTGTTCAATTGCGGCGGAACCTAACGGATTACAGTCCGAAAGGGAACACTAATCTGTTAATAGTTCGCTTGGTTCGGCGCAGTTTTACGCCGAATTTATAGGCTTTCACAAGCTGCGGGCCACAAAGTTTTGTGCAGGTGTGATGGTTTGGTGCAAATTAACCACTTAACCCGAACGATTTTAGCATGATAGCACCCGTGGCAAAGACCCAAATTTAGCAGACTGAAGAATCCGAGGTGCTACAATTTGGCTAGCTGGAACCAATGCGCTGGCGGATTTTTGTCTCCAGCGTATCGCGAACAGAGCGGTAGGCATTAATGATTTGTTCGCGGCTACCGGTCGCCAGTGTCGGGTCCATTGTCGGCCAGTACTCAACATCGACCGACTGGGTGCGGGTAAGCTCCAACGCCATGTGATGCGCCTCTGGAGCCAAGGTAATGATCAGATCAAAACCGTCTTCCTGCAAGTCTTCGAAGGTCTTAGGCCTATGGTTGGCAAGGGAAAAGCCCTTTTCCTCCATTACAGCATCAACGAAGGGGTCGCGCTCTCCGGCAAAAACACCGCAAGAACGTACATAGACCTTCTTGGGAAACAGCAGGGAGGTTAGCCCCTCGGCCATAGGCGAGCGAACCGCATTCATTCTGCAGATGAATAGAACCGCGCCCGGACCGTTTCCATTCGTGCTCATGGAGCTACCCCGCAAGTCTCAGTGAACAAATGAGGGTAAACAAGCGGCGTGCGGTCTGATGGTCGATGTCAATCTTCCCTTTCAAACGCTCTTCCAAAATGCTTGCACCATCATTGTGAACACCGCGCCTGCCCATATCGATCGCCTCGATCTGGCTAGGGGTCGCAGAACGGATAGCTTCAAAGTAGCTGTCACAAATGAGGAAGTAGTCTTTGATAATGCGCCGGAACGGCGTCAAAGACAGAATGTGGGTGGTGACCTCGCTGCCGCATTCGTCGCGGATCATGAATACAAGCTTGCGCTTGGCCAGTGCGAGGTCCAGTCGGTAAGGGCCACAGTTGGCCCCCACCGGAGAAAACCGATTATCTTCAACAAGGTCAAAGATTGCGACTTTACGCTCTCTCTCAACATCCTTGTTAGAACGCAGAATAGACTCGGGATCCAGCACCACTTCGAACAAGCGCTCGCTGGTCTGCTCCTGCTCCGCCGAGTTGTTGCCGGAAACTGAATCGTTCATCAATATCTGCTCATCGGAATGAAATCGGGATTACTCTAACTACAGGTCTAACCTGATAGCAACCGACTTACCATGTGCGTGCAATCCCTCAGTCTCAGCTAAGTTAATGGCTGCAGGACCGATTTTTGCAAGGTTTTCTGCATTACAGCGCAGCAAGGATGTACGCTTTACAAACTCCAGAACGGACAAGCCGGAGGAGAACTTTGCAGAGCGTGCTGTTGGAAGCACATGGTTGGAGCCGCCAACATAGTCACCGATTGCCTCTGGCGTGAAATGGCCCATGAAGACAGCACCTGCGTTGCGCATCTTTGGCAGCAGGCTATCAGGATCATTTACGCATAGCTCAAGGTGCTCTGGCGCAAAACGGTTGGAAAGCACCATCGCCTGATCGAGATCCTTGGCCACAATGATTGCGCCAAACTCATTCCAGCTTTGACGGGCAACATCAGCGCGAGGAAGAATAGCAAGTTCCTTCTCGACCTCTTCAGCAGCGGCCTTTGCCAGTTCAGCACTATCAGTAATAAGGATCGACTGCGCTACCGCGTCGTGCTCTGCCTGAGACAGAAGATCTACAGCAACCCAATTAGGGTTCGCGCTGTCATCTGCAACGACCAGAATTTCCGAAGGGCCGGCAATCATATCGATGCCGACAATGCCGAATACACGGCGCTTTGCAGCGGCGACGAATGCATTTCCCGGACCAACGATCTTGCTGACTGGCTTGATGGTTTCAGTACCATAAGCGAGAGCCGCAACAGCCTGTGCACCACCGATTTTGTAGATCTCGGTAACACCTGCGATTTTTGCAGCAGCCAGAACGGCAGGGTTCAGCACACCATCCGGGCTTGGAACGACCATGACAATGCGTTCTACGCCAGCAACTTTGGCTGGAACAACGTTCATGAGAACGGATGATGGATAGCTCGCAGTGCCACCTGGCACATAAACACCAACGGCTTCAACTGCGGTCCAGATAGAGCCCAGTTCTACACCAATCGGGTCCATGTAGCGCATGCTCTCAGGCATCTGCTTTTCATGGTGGAAGCGAATACGCTGCTGTGCTAGTTCAAGTGCCTTGTAGGTTTCTTCCGGCACTTGCGCGATTGCAGCTTCAATCTCTTCGGCGCTTACTTTGAGGTCTGCAACGGAATTAGCCGGCAGACGATCAAACTTCTGCGTATACTCCAGAAGGGCCGCATCACCTCTTTCATGTACATGATGCAGAATATCGCGGACCACATGATCCACGTCCTCGGAAACTTCACGCTTGCTTGTCAGCAAACGGTTGATTTCATCTTCAAAATTCTGCTGATCGAAAGAAAGTACTACGGCCATTGGCTTGTATATCCGAAGGGTTTGATAGCGCTAATGCTTTGTTTGATTTGCGATTAGCTAGTCCAGCTCGTGATGCGGCCGGTTACTTGTTGCCCAACGGGCTCCAAGGTCAGCAAGCTGCACCTCGAGACACTCAACGTTTGCTGCCATAGCAGCTCCGCCTGAGAACTCCAAGATCAAACGACCACCCGGTTCAATTTCTGGTTGGAAACGCAACGCCAACAGAGACAAAACCGTGTCCTTATTCGCCTGATCAATGTTTTTGCATTGAAGGCTCTCAATGCGGGAAATGCGCAAAACAGCCCGATGGCGCTGGTTGGTGTCCGGGGCGCTTTCAGCCTCGTCCCACGCAAACCGGTTCATAGCCACAACAAGTTGTTTTTCTTTTGGGAAATATTGGATGTCACCGACCTTAAGTACGGCATCCTGAACCATTGTCGATACAACGGTGAGGTCTTCTTCATCCAGAGCAGCCAGCTTCATAGTGCCTTTTCTCTCCTTACCTCGTTCAGGGAGGCCGGCGGTTCCACAATAGAACACCGGCAATTGGTCGGGCGCTTCATCGCTATTGGAAAAAGCGCCCACCCATTAGTTAGGCAGAGATGCGCTCAATTACAGCCCCACAGGCTGACAATTTATCTTCAAGGCGCTCAAAACCACGATCAAGATGATAAACGCGGCTCACTTCTGTTTCGCCTTCGGCCACAAGGCCTGCGATAACGAGGGAAACGGAAGCGCGCAGGTCGGTTGCCATAACAGGTGCACCGATAAGGTGATCTACGCCGTGAACTGTTGCGACCTGACCATCAAGAGAAATGCGAGCGCCAAGACGAGCCAGCTCCTGCACATGCATGAAGCGGTTTTCGAAGATGGTCTCCGTGATCTTGCTGGTGCCCTTTGCGCGGGTCATCAGCGCCATAAACTGCGCCTGCAAGTCAGTCGGGAAGCCGGGGAATGGATCAGTCACAATATCAACTGGCTCGATACCGTTGCCATTGCGGAAAATCTTGATGCCGTTTTCTACTTCGGTGATTTCGGTGCCAGTGCGTGAGAGAACCTCAAAAGCAGACTGAAGCAGGTCAGCGCGCGCGCCTTCCAGCACCACTTCACCACCAGTCATCGCAACAGCCATTGCGTAGGTACCGGTCTCGATACGGTCAGCAACAACAGGATGACGGTAGGCATGGAGGCCTTCTACGCCCTGAATGTGGAGTGTATCTGTGCCGATGCCTTCAATCTTAGCGCCCATGCCAACGAGGCAGTTTGCAAGATCAGTTACTTCTGGCTCACGCGCTGCGTTTTCAATAACGGTTTCACCCTTTGCAAGGGTTGCCGCCATCATAATGGTGTGGGTCGCGCCAACAGACACTTTAGGGAAGACAACGCGTCCGCCCTTCAGGCCGCCATTAGTGTCCGCCACAATGTAACCGCGGTCGATATCGATATTCGCGCCGAGCGCTTTAAGACCATCAATAAAGAAGTCAACCGGACGGGTACCGATTGCACAGCCACCAGGCAGAGAAACGCGCGCCTGACCCATGCGAGCCAACAACGGGCCAATAACCCAGAAACTTGCGCGCATTTTGGATACGAGATCATAAGGCGCGGTAGTATCAACGATACCAGAGGCGGACAGATGCAGTGTCTGGCCCGCAAGCAGGTTCTGGCCTGCGCGTTTGCCATCTACAGAATAGTCAACACCATGATTGGACAGAATTTGCATCAACTGTGCGACGTCACGCAGCCGCGGAACATTTTCCAGCGTCAGTGTCTCTTCAGTCAGAAGAGAGGCAATCATCAATGGTAGTGCTGCGTTCTTTGCACCAGAAATGGGAAGCGTGCCGTGAAGCTTATTGCCACCCACAATACGAATTTTGTCCATTCAGCTTTAAACCCCAAACAATGAAGTGGCCGAGCAGGCCCTACGAGTTAATCTCGTCCTCTAACACTAGCCATAAGGCAGAAGCAAGGCGTGGCATGCCATTGCATCCGCTAAAAATTAACACAAAGCAGCTTAATGACTGCTTCACGACCCAAAACGGCCTCAGCCAAGGACATAATTAGAGGAGAATGGCAAGTTACCCCGCCCTGCTCTGTCCTTAATCTCTCAATCGAGATGGCTTGGCGCAAAGGTCGTTCCAAAGGTTACTCTTCACCCTCAGCGCTCTGCTTTTTTGTAGCCTGCTTGCGTCTTCTAAGATTGGCTCTCAGTTTTTCAGCCAGTCGTGCGTCTTTATCCGCCTTGGCGGACGCCTTCGCGCTCACCTTTTTTTCTGTAGGCTTTTCGCTTTCAGACATTTTGATCCCCTTAAGTTGGAGATTTATTAGCTCAGTAATAAGCTGAGGCCTACTCTAACTTGGTAAGGACACGTACAAAATAAGTCCAAATTTCCCCAGTTCGTCGCATTTCCACACAAATGGAAAAAATGCACTTGCGCAGGAAATAAGGTTATGGCAAAAGCCACCTCGTCAGCGGGGAACGCCTCCCTGACACGCTGATTGACTCTGTCAAATAGCGATAAGGTCTTGAAAATGAAAGCTTTTATAGCTTTTCTCTGGAATGCTGCGGTAGCTCAGTGGTAGAGCGCACCCTTGGTAAGGGTGAGGTCGGGAGTTCAATCCTCCCTCGCAGCACCATTCAGAAAGTCAAGATCGCTTCTTTGGAAGCTGCGGTAGCTCAGTGGTAGAGCGCACCCTTGGTAAGGGTGAGGTCGGGAGTTCAATCCTCCCTCGCAGCACCATCCTCCCCCACACAAAATCAAATAGTTACGGCAATATTGCTGTGCGCTTCATGCGTATTCCATTCGTTTACGATTATTGTTCAGCGCAAATTCGGCTTTCTTGGCTAGCACTATTCCTTGGCGCGGCATTAGCGCTGCCAACTCGTTCTTGATCGAGCCTATAGTCCTACCCTTCGGGGACGTTTTTTTTCGTAGGTTACACGATCAAGTTTCCTCCAGATTGTTGCATGACCACTCGTTCAGCTTGGAGAGGCATCTTCATCTGTGCCATCTCCTCTAAGCGCGACTACTAACAAACACAGTTTGGTGTGAACATCCCATCCCTTGAAGCGATCAAACCGCAACATCAGGCTCTCAGCCACTGAAATTTCGAATCACTGGACCAGAAAACACAACCAGTAATTTATTTATATCTGAGACTAAATTATTAGGTGAATTGAAATTCACACCCACTACCACCTACGGTAATTCACGCAGAGGACTAACGTGTCCTTTGCAACACAACCCTTCTCCAAACCGCTCTTTTTCTCTGCCTCACCTTTACACTGCACCAGAGTGGAGCATGCTTTTAGCCGCATAAACTATCGGGAATATCAGTTTGGCTGACCGCTGCGTTGTCCTAAACAGACCGGACAAGCCGTCAGCCCTGTATATTTTGGGTCTGGAGGATTTAGATGGATCAAGTAGCGACACCTGTTCGCAGGGAGCCTGTAGCGACAGGGGCATTTTCGGAAGCTGAATTTCAGCTTCTCAAGTATCAACTAGAGGAAAAAGAGTTCAGACGCCTTATCCGGCTTGCGACAACTCTTTCTCCTGATAAGTGGGCAAGCGCATCCGCCTTCATTGAAGAGTTGGCTGATTAAGCCTTACCGCAAACGTCTCGCCAGACCATCCACGGCCACGATGGGCCGCTAGATCATCTGGCTACCTGATGTCGGAGGGGTGTTTGGCGACGTCCACTTTTTTGGATGGGTGCGAACCTCACGAGGAGCAGGACCGAAATATCCCGCCGACTTCACAAAGTCTCTAGGTTGCAGAATTACGCTCATAATGCGCTGGTGAAGCGCCTTCGCCGAGATCGGTTTGCACAGCAATTCATGCACGCCCAGCTTTCTTGCTTCAAGAATTCGTGAACGCTCTGTGTGCGCCGTTACCATAATGATTGGCGTATAGGCATGAGGGTTATCCGGGTTGCGGATGATGCGCACCATGTCAGCGCCGTCGAGAATCGGCATAACCCAATCAAGAATAATAATATCAGGGTTTACGCGGTCCATAGCCTCAAGACCAGCGGCTCCGTCCTCGGCCTCGATAATTCGGCGAGCTCCAAAACCCTGCAGCATTGTGCGCAAAATTGTGCGCATGTAGGCGCTATCTTCAACTAACAAAAAGGAGAGCGATGAGAGATCAATGCTCATCAATTTGCCTCCCAAATCGTGATTATCATAATGTTCAATTTATATTTGTATTTACTCTTACAGAAAACTAGTTATCTGTATCTACGAAATTCGGCAAGAATGTAAGATGGTCGCAGGTATAAGAAGATAAAAATAGTCTAGGATTGACCGAACATACCCACGCGGGATTAATGCACTTAAAAAGCGAACCCGCGTCAAAATGACCTGCGACATTCAGGACCACCTAGGCTATGGTTCAGGAAATCCTAAAGTGGTTTTCGCACAAGGAATAATCGATGAATTATCAGGGCATCTTCAGTGAGGCTATAACTTCTCTGAAAGAGGAAAAACGCTACAGAATCTTTGCAGATCTGGAGCGAATTTCGGGTCGCTTCCCTTATGCAATCTGGCGCCCTGACGAAAATATCTGGCCGAGCAACTCCAACGAGCGGGAAATTGTCGTTTGGTGTTCAAACGACTATCTGGGAATGGGACAACACGAGGTTGTAACCAACGCACTTTGCGACACTGTTAAAAGCATGGGCGCAGGCGCTGGTGGCACACGTAACATCTCTGGAACCAACCATCCTCTCGTTCAGTTGGAACATGAGCTTGCAGACCTTCACAGCAAAGAGGCTGCACTGGTCTTCACCTCCGGATATGTGTCTAACGAGGCATCTATCTCGACCATTGCAAAGCTATTGCCTGACTGCCTTATTCTTTCCGACGAGCTGAACCATGCATCCATGATCGCGGGTGTTCGTGGTGCTGGTACCGCAAAGAAAATCTGGCGTCACAATGACCTTGAGCATCTGGAAGATCTGCTGCGTGAAGCCGGTTCGGACCGCGCCAAACTGATTGCTTTTGAATCTGTCTACTCCATGGACGGCGACATTGCTCCTATCGAGCGCATTGCCGACCTTGCGGACAAATACAACGCGATGACCTACATCGACGAAGTACACGCTGTTGGCATGTACGGCCCACGTGGTGGCGGTATTTGTGAACGCGACGACGTCATGGACCGCATCGACGTGATTGAAGGTACGTTAGCTAAAGCCTACGGTGTGCTGGGTGGTTACATCACCTCCAGTAAAGCGGTGGTGGATGCTGTGCGCTCTTACGCACCAGGCTTTATCTTCACCACAGCAATTCCTCCAGGGCTGGCAGCTGCCGCGACGGCTTCCATTCGCCATCTGAAGGGCTCTTCCGCTGAGCGTGAAGGCCAGCAGAGACAATCAGCCAAGACCAAAGAGGTTCTGAACGCTGCCGGTTTGCCGGTAATGCCGTCTGAAACCCACATCGTTCCTGTTCTTGTCGCTGATCCTGACCTTTGCAAGAAAGCATCTGACATGCTTCTTGAAAAGCACGGCATTTACATTCAGCCGATCAACTACCCAACAGTACCACGCGGCACCGAGCGCCTGCGTATTACTCCGGGTCCGTTCCACAACGACGCGTTGATCGAGCAGCTGCGCGATGCGCTTCTGGATGTTTGGCAAACCCTTGGCATTCAAACCAGAGGCTTTGAGCAGGACGATGAGGCTGTGACAGCCAAAAAGTTTCTGCATCATGCAGCAGGCGGCTAATTTTTCGCTGAGATAACGTTTTTGAAAGGGGCGGTTTTACCGCCCTTTTTGTTTAGCTGGGTGCTATTGTTTCAAGCGAGGTATTCGCCATTGGGCGGGAACCGTTCCTGCCCTTCCACGCCCGTAACCAAGCTCTTAGATCCGTCTGGGAGAGAGGCGGCGAATAGTAAAACCCTTGCAAGGTATCAACACCCACTGCTGCTAGCCGCTTGACTTGATCTTGCGTCTCCACGCCCTCTGCAACGCTCTTCAAACCAAGATTACGACACATCTGAACAATGGCTAGAATGACGGTATCCGCTTTTTTGTCATCTTCCATGGCTTGAATAAAGCGCCGATCAATTTTCAATGCATCGACTTCATGATCTGCGAGCCGCTCAAGGTTCGAATGGCCTGTTCCAAAATCATCTAGAGATACTAAAAACCCGAAACTGCGGAGCGTAGAGAGATTGATCTGAGCCTGCCTACTATCATGGATAGGTGCGGTTTCGGTAATCTCCAGTTCAATGGACTTGGGCGCAAGTTTCCACTTTTGCGCTTCGTTTTTCAGCCAAAGGGGGAGACTGTTATCTTCAAGGTCACGAGCCGATAGATTGACCGCCATGGAGATTACATTGCCAGAACGATGCAGGGCTGCCGTGGCCTCGATTGCCTGTGTCAGCACTTGACGAGTAAGCTCAGGAAGCCGGCCAATAGCTTCAACTTGCGGAAGAAAAGCGTCTGGCATCACCCTTTCATCAGGGGAAGGCATCCAACGCAGAAGAGCTTCAACACCTACAACATCTCCATTCGCAACCGATATCTGTGGCTGATAGTAGAGAACGAACTGGCGTTTCTCCAAAGCTTCAATGAGAAACTTGGCGGAGTATTCCATCTCCTCCGGAAACTTCTTGTCGTCAATTATCCGCCACCACCATCGGGGCTCGTCTTCCTTTACCCCCTCGCGTTTTCCCTCTTCATCAGCCGCGCTCATCGCCAACGAGTTAACGCCGCGAAGAACCTCATTGCGAAAAACATCCGTTAGTTGCAGTTGCCCTGCCACAAACAGGAAGGTTAAGGCCACTGCAAGACACAGGAAGGCAACTTCACAAGCAAGGAAAACGATTGGGGGAGCAAACAGCCAGAAGAGCGCTGCAAGGCTAATGACACTTCCTAACCGTGCGGTTAGGCGCTGGAAGGAAAGGCTCTGCTCGAAAGGTGTATCTGCAACGGAAACGAATGCGAAGCTCAAGCTTCTTCCCCCAACTGGTGCTGTTGTTAGCAGCCTATGGGAAAAACGCTCTTCAAGCCTATCTTCAATAGTGGTGAGCAAATATGCCGTGGCAGCAATTTGCTAGCGGTTCGCTTGGGTTACTAACCGTCGTTTTCTTGGGCCCGCTTGGGCCCTTCCACGTCGCTATCGTCCAAAATGCGCCACTTGGCCCCTTCCAAGTCCTCATACTGACCTGAACGCAGCGACCACAAGAATGCAGCAAGGCCTGCTCCACCTAAAAAGAGTGCTATTGGAATTAGATAGACAAGAATTTCCATTGTGCGAACTTCAGCCCTTTTGAACTAGGGGGCATCTTACTGTGATTTAGAAAGAAAGGACAAGCGCAGGCGTACTGCGTTCAAGGTTACAAGTATCGATGAGCCAGACATAGCCAATGCAGCAACCAGCGGCGTGACAAAACCCATAACGGCAATAGGCACAGCAAGGACGTTGTAGATGGCAGAAATCCAAAGGTTCTGCTGCATCAAAACATGGGCTCTACGGGCAATCTGAAGGCCATCGTAGATTGGACGAATGCTGTCACCCATAAAGACTGCATCCGAAGCTGATTGGGAGATATGGACGGCTGAAACGGGGGAAAGCGACACGTTGGCAGCGGCCAAAGCAGGTGCATCGTTCAAGCCGTCGCCCACCATCAGCACATTGCGCCCAGCCTGTTTTAGTTCTTCCACGCGAGCGATCTTGTCTTGCGGCTTAAGCTCGCCCTTCCATGCAGCAATACCAAGCTGGTCAGCAACATCCTTCACCGCGCTTTGTCTGTCGCCTGACAGGATTTCCAACTGGTAACCTTTTTTCTTCAAAAGGCGGATGACATCTTCCGCGTCGTCTCTCAGGCTTTGGCCGATAGGGAACAGGCGAGGCTCACTTTCGCCTTCAGCATAGGCAATAAAGGAAGCAGACGGGAACTGCTTCATAGCTTCAGCCAGCGTTTCTTCTGGCACTCCGCAGAATGCAGGAGAACCAAGCCTTCGCCATTGATCACCTTCCTTTGCCTCTACTCCCTTGCCTGCAATCTCCTTGGCACCGGTCACTGGCATCAAGGCGCCTGATGCCTTTGCAACGGCTATCGAGAGCGGATGGGTAGAACTTAGAGCCAACTGCCCTGCCCGTTGAAGCGCCTCATCCTCTTTATCCGCACTGATGAGCAGGGTCTGGTCCGGCATTGTCAGGGTGCCGGTTTTGTCAAAGATCACGGTGTCAGCAGCGGCAAGACGCTCGATAGCATCACCGGCATTGAGAAGTATGCGCTCTTTAAAGAACTGCCCGCTTGCAACCACCTGAACAGCCGGAATAGCCAAGGCCAAAGCACATGGGCAGGTGATGATGAGAACGGAAATTGCGATAACCAGAGAAGGCTGCCAGTTGAGCCCCAAAACAATCCAGCCAAGGAACGTGAGTAGCGCTGCTGCATGAACCACAGGCGCATATAGGCGCGAGGCTCTGTCCGCTATCTGCACATAGGTGGAGCGTCCTTCAAGAGCCGTTTCAAGCAGACGGTTGACTTCATCTAGAACCGTACCCTTAGCCGCTGCTGTGACGGATACAATCAGCGTGCCATGAGTGTTCATCGTGCCAGCAAAAACAGCATCCCCTGCTTTGACAGGTTCCAGCATGGTTTCGCCCGTCACCAAGCTCTGATCCAGCTCGCTTTCACCGGACTGCACAATGCCGTCAACAGAGATCCGCTCACCCGGGCGGATCATCACACGGTCACCAGCTCCAATTTTTGAAAGCGGCAACTCGGTCGTAGAGCCATCATCATTCAAGCGGCTGGCACTCTCGGCCTTAAGAACAGCGATATTCTCTGCAAAGCGGCGCGTCTTACGGCGCATCATGTGGTCGAGGTAGCGTCCTGCCAGCAGGAAGAACAGCAGCATGACAGCACTATCAAAATAGGCATGTTTGGCGTGCTGAATGGTTTGAACGAGCGATAGACCTGTTGCCAGCAACACACCGATAGAGATCGGCACGTCCATGTTGAGACGGCCAACCTTGATAGCCTTCACAGCGCTGGTAAAAAACGGCCGGCCTGCATAAACCACTGTTGGCATGGCAATCGCGGCGGATACCCAATGGAAAAAGGCGCGCGTTTCCATATCGATATCACTGGAATTGCCTGACCAGACCGAAATGGAAAGCAGCATGATATTCATTGCTGCAAAACCGGAAACGGCAAGCGCTTTGAGCAAAGTAGAGCCGACCTTGTCGCCTCGCTCCTTCACTCGTGCCGGATCAAATGGATAAGCCTTGTAGCCAAGAGCCTCCAGCTCATCGACCACTTGGGCTGGGTCGTGCGCTTCACTGGACCACTCGATTGACAGGCGGTGGCTGGATAGGTTTACGCGAGCTTTCTCGATACCATCCAGCCTTTGCAGCGCTCTTTCAATCTCGTACATGCAGGCGGCGCATGTAATGCCGTCCACGGCAAGGTCCATGTGCGCGTAGCCAGTATCCTTCACGGTTATGAAGGCGTCCCAATCCCTTGTATGGGCTGTCATCGGCTAAACCTTATTCCGTAAAGAACGTCCGGTTTTTAGAACGGAATATTGGCGTTTGGGGATCGTTGAGCAGATAACCTTCAACAACGATATCCCAGTTACCCGCTGCAATATCTGAAATATTGCCGACGAATACACCGGAGGACTTCTCGGATAGCGGCAGAGTTACATCTGCACTGGTTAGCGTTGGCCGCTTGAACGTAACCATAAAGCGCTCGCCGGTAATCGGCGCGCCTTCCTTATCGCTTGCCTGCAACAACACCTGAACAACACCGTCACTGCTGCGTTCAACATTGGCTTCTACCGCCCAGCCAAGAGCCTCCTGCGCCTTGGCGCGTGCAATTTCCTGATTGTAGCGTTGGGAGACCTTATAGGAGCTGGATACCTCTGTTCCCGGGAAGGTTCCGATTGCCTTGAAAACCATAAATCCGTTCACCGATGCGATGATGCCGAAGAAGGCAATAAAAGCGACAAGCACATGCCAGCCTTTAATTGTGAAACGGCTTTTTTGATCAGAACTGTTAACAGAGTAAGCCATGTTTATTCCTAATGCTTTGCTGAATGACCGCCATTGTTTGGGGGTGACGGCCATTCTGTAAACAACCTTGGGAGCCCTTGCCTTATTGAGCAG
Source organism: Pseudovibrio flavus (assembly GCF_009711345.1). Classification (GTDB taxonomy): domain Bacteria; phylum Pseudomonadota; class Alphaproteobacteria; order Rhizobiales; family Stappiaceae; genus Pseudovibrio; species Pseudovibrio flavus. The sequence goes on along the minus strand of NZ_SMMA01000065.1, from coordinate 283,227 downwards.
GAGCGCGGAAGAAGTCATGAATAGTGGAGACTTCTCCGGTCTTCGGGTTCTTCAAAATAAATACAAGTTCGCTAGTGCTTGGCATCTTCACACCCTCAGGCGAGAATACCAAGGCACGCAGTGCGCGGGTTCTATCCGGTCCTACAACAACTGCAACTTCGCCGTTTGCGTTGGTTGGAGTACCGACAACCTCAAATTCGCTTCCTTCAGGCATTCCTGAGATGGAAAGCAGCAGTGTTTGTTCTTCAGGTACGCGGTTCATCACACGCAAAGAGTATCCGTTGCGGATGGAGCGGTCAGACTGCACCACAAACAGCGGGTTACGGTCATGCACCACAGACAGGCCGCTGTATTCACGGTTCATCAAGCTGTAGAGCATCAAGGCGCTAATACCTGCAATGATTGTCGCGTAGATGATCGTGCGCGGTCTTACAAAGCGGTAGATCGGCGGTTTGCCCTGTTCACGGCGATCTACGTTGTCATCGGTATCATACGCGATAAGGCCAGTCGGTTTGCCGATCTTTGTCATAACGGTATCGCAGGCATCAATGCACAAACCGCACTGGATACAATCAAGCTGAATACCATTGCGAATATCGACGCCAGTCGGGCACACGTGCAGACACTGATAACAATCGATACAGTCGCCCGCAGGAAGACCAGCTTCCACCCGTTTGCGGTTCTCTTTCAGGTGACCACGCGGCTCGCCTCGGTCTGCGCGGTAAGTCACGTTCAGAGCGTACTCATCGGTAAGCGCTGCCTGAATACGAGGCCACGGGCACATATAAGTGCACACCTGCTCGCGCATGTGGCCCGCTAGGGAATAGGTGGTGAAGGTGAGAATGCCAATCCAGATGTAGGCTGCCAGTGGAGCCTGACCGGTGGCCAGATCAACAACCAGTGTTGGCGCATCTGCGAAGTACAGTACCCATGCACCACCGGTCCACCATGCGATCATCAACCAAATAAAGTGCTTGAGCGACTTCTTGGCCAGCTTGCTTCCCGTCCACGGAGCACGGTCAAGGGCGATACGCTGGCGGCGCTCACCCTCAATCCAGCTTTCAACGCGCAGGAAGAGATCGGTCCAGACGGTCTGAGGGCAAAGGTAGCCACACCAAACACGGCCTGCGATGGCGTTCATCAAAAACAGGGCGACGGATGCCATAACCAGCAGGCCGGTTATGTAAAAGACTTCCTGCGGCCAGATATCGAGAAAGAAGAAGTAGGCGCGTTTGCGCTCGAAATCGATAAGGACTGCCTGGTCGGGCAGATTAGGTCCTCTGTCCCAGCGAACAAATGGCAGGAAGTAGTAAATTCCGAGCGTGACCGCCAAAATGGCCCACTTGATATTACGAAACCGGCCCTTGACGCTGGCCGGATAAACTTTGGCGGCGGAAGCGAACCAGCTTTCGTCGTCGGTATTGGCAGTTGGGGTGACGTCAGTTTTCATGACCTGTGCCTGTAGCCTTTTGCCTATTGCGTGTTCGCTAGTGCCAAACCGGCGGAAAGCTCCCGCCGGTTCTTGTCGTATGTCGTCCTGTTTGACCTACTGACCGCCACCAAGAGAGTGAACGTAGACAGCCAAAGACTTGACGGTGGTTTCACCCAAACGGTCGATCCATGCAGGCATTACGCCGTGACGCGGATTATTGACCTGAGCAACGATCCCTTCAACAGAGCGGTCGTAAACCCAGCTTGGGCTGGTCAGGTTTGGTGCGCCCAGCTCCTGAAGGCCTGTGCCGTTGTCTGCGTGACAGGATGCACAGTTCTCAGCATAGAGTTCCTTGCCTGCTGCCATGTCGTAGGACGGGTTCGTGTCCAGACCAGCAAGAGATGCCACATAGTTGGACACCGTCTTGACCTGCTCTTTGTCGAGCAACTCATCGCGGCCAAATGCGAGCATTTCGCCAACACGGGTTTCGTCATGCTCAGAGCGAACACCGTAGGAGATGGTCATTGCGATATCGTCAAGGGTACCGCCCCAAATCCAGTTGTCGTCCTGCAGGTTTGGATAGCCCACAAAGCCGGTTGCACCCGTGCCGTGACATGGGGCGCAGTTATCAGCAAACGCTGCACCACCGTTCGCCATGGCGAACTCAAGAAGCTGAGGCGTATTCTGGATTTCTTCCAGAGACGCATTCATCAGTTCCTGACCAGTCTGCGCACGAGCTTCCAGCGCTTCGTCATACTCCTGCGTTGCAACAGAGCGCTGGCTGTAGCCCAACAGACCGGTTGTGTAGCTGTTGATTAGCGGCCACGACGGCATGAGGATCCAGTAGACCACGGACCAGGCGATCGTGGCGTAGAAGATATACAACCACCACTTTGGAAGCGGATTGTTGAGTTCCTTCAGGCCGTCCCACTCGTGACCGGTTGTTTCAACACCGGTTACGTTGTCGATTTCTTTCTTGTGATCAGCCATCAATCGTCCTCCCGAAGCGGAATGTGGGCTGCTTCCTCGAAGCTATCCTTGTTCCCGGGCCACAGGGCGTAGATCACTACTCCGGCAAAAATCGCCATGAAGTAGATGAGACCCCCTGTTTGAGCAAAGTTCGCCAGAAAGGCATAAGTCTCGTCCATTTTGCCCTCCTATCTCAGGTTCGCTTTTTCGTCGTAGAGATCAAAGTCAACCAGCGTGCCCAGCATTTGCAGATAGGCGATGATTGCATCCATCTCTGTGACTTTGGTCGGATCGCCATCGAAATCACGAACCAGCACACCCGGATAACGCTCTTCGAATTCATAGGCAGCATCGGAATCCGGTTGAGCCTGGGCGAACAAGTCCGCACTTGCTTTTGCGATCTGCTCTTCGGTGTAAGGCACACCGTAGACAACATTGACCTTGAGATGATCTTCAATGCCGCGCGCCGAGATGGTTTTATCCATCAGGAACGGATAACCCGGCATGATAGAGGTCGGAGAGACCGAACGCGGATCAATCAAGTGATCGCGCTGCCATTCGTCGGAGTATTTACCACCAACGCGGGCAAGGTCAGGACCAGTACGTTTGGAACCCCACTGGAATGGACGGTCGTACATGGATTCTGCGGCCAGAGAGTACGGGCCGTAGCGTTCCAGTTCGTCACGCAGCGGGCGAACCATCTGGGAGTGACAGGTATAGCAACCCTCACGCACATAGATGTTTCGACCAGCCAGTTCCAGAGGCGTGTAAGGGCGCATACCCTCGGTCTTTTCAATCGTGCTCTTGAGATAGAACAGGGGCACGATTTCCCCAGACCGCCAATCGAGATCATCACAACGATACCGATAATCAGGAAGAACGAGTTCTTTTCAAAGATTTGGTGCTTTTTCCAAGCTGACATATCGCGTCCCCCCTTTATTCAGCCGCGACCAAGCCGGAATTTGGCTCGCTTGCGGATTCAGCTTCTTCGCTGTGCAGGGCGGTCATGATCAGGTTGTAAACCATGATCAGGGCACCGATCAGGAACATCGTTCCGCCAATAGCACGGATCACATAGTAAGGATGCATCGCGTCAACGGTTTCGATGAAGGAGTACTCGAGGAAGCCGAGGCTATCGTACGCACGCCACATCAGACCCTGCATGATACCGGAGACCCACATCGCACAGATGTAAAGAACGATACCCAGAGTGGAGATCCAGAAGTGCCAGTCAACCAGCTTCAGGGAGTACACATTGCGACGGCCATAAAGCCATGGGATCAAGCAGTACAGAGCACCGAAGGAGATGTAGCCAACCCAGCCCAGAGCACCAGCGTGAACGTGACCGATGGTCCAGTCTGTGTAGTGAGACAGGGAGTTCACTGCGCGGATGGACATAACCGGACCTTCGAAGGTGGACATGCCGTAGAACGCTACAGAAACAACCATCATACGCAGAACAGGGTCGGTGCGCAGCTTGTCCCATGCGCCAGAGAGCGTCATCAAACCGTTGATCATACCACCCCAAGACGGCATCCAGAGGATGATGGAGAAGGTCATACCAAGGGTTGATGCCCACTGAGGCAGCGCGGTGTAGTGCAAGTGGTGAGGACCTGCCCAGATGTAGATGAAGATCAGCGCCCAGAAGTGCACGATAGACAGACGGTAAGAATATACCGGACGCTCAGCACGCTTTGGGATGAAGTAGTACATGATGGCAAGGAAGCCTGCGGTGAGGAAGAAGCCCACTGCGTTGTGGCCATACCACCACTGAACCATTGCATCTTGTACACCGGACCAGACGATATAGGACTTACTGGAGTAGATGCTCACAGGAAGCGAGGCGTTATTGAAGATGTGCAGCACTGCAACGGTGACAATAAACGCAAGGTAGAACCAGTTTGCCACGTAAATGTGCGGCTCGCGGCGGCGCCAAATGGTGCCGAGGAATACAAGCAGATAGGCGACCCAAACGATGGTCAGCATCCAGTCTGCGTACCACTCTGGCTCAGCATATTCTTTGCCCTGAGTAACGCCGAGCAGGTAACCGGTACCCGCGATAACGATAAACAGGTTGTAGCCCAGAACAACAAACCAAGGAGAGATCTGGCCCGGCATACGAGCATTACAGGTTCTCTGCACGACGTAGAACGATGTTGCCAGCAACACGTTACCACCGAAGGCGAAGATCACTGCAGAAGTGTGCAGCGGGCGCAGACGGCCAAAGCTCGTCCACGGAAGATCAAGGTTCAGCGCTGGATACGCCAGCTGGAAAGCAATGATGCAGCCAACCAGAAAGCCGGCGACGCCCCAAAACACTGCCATCCATGCTGAGAACTTGACCGGTCCCATATTGTAGTTGGGACGATCATCAATTTCTAAAGGAGCCGGTTGATTAACCTCGTCGAAGTACCGACGAAAAATTACGAATACCCCCGCGAGCATTGCCACAGTAAGAACTACGGCGTGGAACGCGAGAACCTGGTCGTAAGTTCGACCAGCGACGATAAGACACAAAAACGCCAGAATGGTGAGGGATAAAGCAAAACCACCCTCTTCTAGTGTTAAGTGTCTGGCTTTACGTACTGCCATGACGTGAGCCTCGTTTTAAAATGCTTAAAGAAGGGATCCCAGAGTAGAATCTCTCTTGGGCAAACTAGGGAGGGCAAATTGCCTCGCCCTTGATGCATGTCAAAATTACGGCGCGTCACAAAAATAAAAGTCTTCTAAACTGCCATATCCGCAGAATTTCGTAGTTTTCCACTATGCGCGCCGTAAGGGCAGCAGGGGAAAACTTTTAAACCCCTTATTTTTCATACCGTTAAGGCAACTGGGATTTTTGGCGCTCTAAATCACTGCCCACGCGACGATCCCAGTATCAGCTTTGCTGCCAAGGGCATACACACCACCATACCGATGTAACGAACGAGCTGATGGGTCGCTACGAATGCCGGATCCATGTCCAGCATGAATGCCAGAAGTGTCATCACTTCCATCCCCCCTGGCGCGTAAGCGAGGAACAACTGTCCAAACGGCAGATCGAGCAACGTTGCCACCGAAAAGGCGCAGAACATCGATACGGCAAGGCCGATGAAAAAAGAGCCGACTGACGCCCTCAGCCAACGAAGCAGGTTTTCCATCGGCACTTCTATAAACCGGTAACCGATCATAACGCCGAGACCGATATAAAACGGGTCAGTGATAATCGGCGGCAGATTGACCGTCATTAGGCCACTACCGTTCAAAAGCGAGCTGACGATGAATGCACCAGTAAGCAAACCGGCAGGAAGTTTTATTCTGTGGCCGATGTAGCCCGCGACAATGCAAAGACCTGCCAGCACGATCATCTCTAGCGGGGTGGAGAAGGTCGAGACCTGCTGGGGTTCGATGTTTGTATCGCGGCCCCAAGTCAGCAAGGTTGGCACAATAGCAACCAGCGCCAATAGACGTAGAATTTGAACCGTCATAATCGGCGATATGCTGATACGCCTTTCTTCTGCCAAAGCGATGACATAACCAAGCGCGCCGGGAACAGAGGCAAAGAAGGAAACATCACGCTTCCACCCGCAAACGTTCTTGAGAAAGAAGAAGCAGGACAGCGTGATCGCTACAACAACTAGCGCGATCAGTGTGAGGGAAATAGGCCAGCGACTGAGACCAGCCAGAGATTCCGGTGTAACGCCCTGCCCCATAGCAATGCCGATGGCAACAAAACAGATGTCACGGATGATTATTGGAAACGCGATAGGCGCGCGAAGCAGAGCTGCTACGCTTACAGCGACCATAGAACCGGAAAGCATTGCGGCAGGCAGGCCCACACTTTGAGCTAAAAACGCACCCGCTGCACCGATAAGCAGAGCCAAAGATGTAGCCAGTACGGTTTTTATCCGCTTGTCAGTGTTCAGCTTTTGGAGCATGGGTAGCCTTGGTAGAGAATCGTAAGGTTGCAATGGGAAGTGGAGTGACCTGATTTAGGTCAACAAAGCTGGCTCGTAAAGCAATGCCAAGGGACAAAGCCTATCTAGCTATTTGTTTCCGCATCGGAACGAACGCAAAATTCTGAAAAAAAGCAGAGGAAACGCAGAATACGGATTACCACTTGATTCAAATCAAAGTGCGACGCCTTGTCCTGCGTATTTTAACGTGCATGACTGACCTAGAGACACGCTACGCCACGCGCAATGTTCCGCGTTACACGTCGTACCCGACAGCTCCGCACTTTTCGGAGGCCGTAACACCGACCCTTTATGGGAACTGGCTTGAGGACCTTGCGCCGGAAGAGCCTTTGTCCCTCTACCTGCACGTTCCCTATTGTCGTGAGCTTTGCCACTATTGCGGCTGCAATACCAAAGCCACGCGGCAGGACGCGCCAGTGGATGCCTACGCGCAGACGCTCTTGAAAGAGATTGACCTTGTACTGAAGTACTTGGGCAAAGGGCGCCCTGTTTCACACATCCACTGGGGTGGCGGAACGCCGTCTATGCTTTCCCGCGACCGCTTTTTGGAAATCACCGCCAAACTGAAGCAGTCCTTTGATCTTCAAGAGAACCTTGAACACGCCATCGAGCTAGATCCGCGTACAGTCACGCCTTATCTGGCCGAGACGCTGGCAATGGCCGGTATCAACCGGACGAGCTTGGGTGTGCAGGATTTCGATCCTGAAGTTCAAAAGCTTATTGGACGCGTGCAGCCGTTCTCGGTTGTGTCCTCTGCTGTGGCATTCCTGCGTCATCAGGGGTTGGAGCGCATCAACTTCGACTTGATGTACGGTCTACCGGGTCAGACAGAAGAGACTATCCGCAAAACCGTTCAGCTCACCAAGGGCCTCTCCCCTACGCGTGTTGCCCTGTTTGGTTATGCGCATGTGCCGTGGTTCAAGAAGCATCAGCGCCTTATTGACGAAGACCTACTGCCAAACACGCAGGAGCGCATTCGCCTGTCTGACGTTTCTCGCAGTGCTCTCGTTGAAGCTGGTTATGATGCAATTGGTCTCGATCACTTTGCCCTGCCTGAAGACGAGATGGCAGTCGCGCTGAAACAAGGCCGCCTGCGCCGAAACTTCCAAGGCTATACGACAGATACAGCCCAGACGCTTGTTGGGTTTGGTCCAAGCTCTATCGGTTTTTTGCCTTCCGGCTATGTGCAATCAACACCAGAAACAAATGAATGGTCTCGCTGTGTTGAAGCTGGCATCCTGCCCGTGAAAAAGGGCATTGCGATCAATGATGATGATCGCTGCCGCGCCGACATTATCGAGCGGATCATGACCGTTTATCAGGTTGATCTGGAAGACACCGCCCGCCGGTTTGGCCTGCCGATCTCTCACTTTGACGACAGCATGAAAGCGCTTGAGCCACTCATGGAAGATGGCCTGGTCGTTATTGATAATAACCGCGTTATGGTGAGTGATCAGGGTCGGCGCTATGTGCGCGTCGTTGCAGCAGCATTTGATGCGTATCTTGCAAAGCAGACTGCCAAGCACTCTGTTGCTGTCTAACGCCTAAATTGCCCAAGTAGATAAAAATATGGCGCGGCCGATTTGGCTGCGCCTTTTTTGTTTGTAGCTTAAGAGCTGCATGCACTGGAGGGTTTAGTGCATGCCTGTAAGCTGGCAGATATTGCAGATATTGAGAATGTGAATGCTGTCGTGCTTTTCTACCTTGATGAGCCCTTTGCGCTTCATCTGCGAAATAACACGGCTCACTGTTTCAATGGTCAGGCCAAGGTAATCGGCAATTTCCTGACGGGTCATGGAGAGCATCACTGTGCGGTCGTCGGTTCCCGCCTCTTTGCTTGGGCCTGTGCAGCCGACGCCGCCACGGTTAGGCACCAAACCCATAAGGAAGGTTGCAACACGCTCCATTGCCGATTTACGGCCCAGCAGAACGGTATGCTCATGCAGGCTTTCCATCTGGGAAAGTAGGCAACGGTTAATGTAGTGCTGCATCAACGGAGAAGTTGACACATCGCGGCCTTCATAAACCTGCAATTCTGTTTTGGTAAGCGCTTCGGCGGTGCAATCGAAGATATCACGCTGAGAGAAACCCAGCATGTCGCCTTCGCGTACAATATAAACAATCTGACGGCGCCCATCCGGCAGAAGCTTATAGAGCATTACAACGCCACTGATAACTTCGTAGATCTTGTCGGCTTTATCGCCTTCGAAGAAGAGAACCTCATGCGGCTTCAGCTGCTGCTTGCGCGCTCCGTTCTTTACAGACGGGGCAGCGCTATGCATGCTTTCTTCGTTAAAGCTGGTTTCGTTTCCAACAGTCTTCGAACTGGCCTGCGAATAGGTCAGGTTATCCATGATCCCTCCTAGGTCCAATCAACACTCACAGTCCGCAGCCTATCCGAAAACCGGACAACCTTAGAAATACTTTCTACGGACCATCACGTGTATTGGCCAACAACCTAAATTTGAATTTTTGGAGAGATTTTGCAATGCCTCCGAAGCTGCCAAAGTGTCGCAGGCGCGATTGTCATTGATATAGAACAACCGATGAAGGCTAATTTTCAAGCCTCCAAATACCCGCAAATATCTTTTTCGGCCAATGGCTTACGGATAAAATTGGCTGGCCTATTGCGCCGCATCAATCGATCTAGATCAACACGGGAGCATCCACTCATTACCACCACCTTTGGTGGTGCGCTGCGGCATGAAAGCGTTTCTGCAAGATCGAAACCGGTCATATCCGGCAAAACCAAATCAAGAAAGACGAGATCGTCGCTATCTAGATCGCTGCTTTCCAGCAGACTTCCGCCTGAACCATAGGTCGCGGTGGAGAAGCCGTGGCTCTCTATGAGCATCTGCATTGCTTCACGGACGGAAGCATCATCTTCAACAATGTGAATTGTACGCATGGCTTGAACCTCGAATAGGAATACCCGACCCGAGTGTCAAAATAACGCATGCGGCAATCTGCAACAATTAGATCAAAGACGAGAAAGGAGTAGTGCGTAGCTACCTAAGACTTACGTAGCTACGCACCGTATTTTGTGCCAAATGGCGAAAAGATTAGTTCTGGCCGGTCAGAACAATACGTACGAGGTCAGCAGCGTTGCGCGCGCCGAGCTTTTCCATGATACGTGCGCGGTGCACTTCAACGGTACGCGGGGAAATCTTGAGGTTGCGACCAGCTTCTTTGTTGGACGCGCCTGAAGTGATTTCACCCAGAACCTGACGCTCACGCGGAGTGAGGTTTTCTGCACCTGGGAAGTTGAAGTTGCCGGAGCTGCCTGTTTTATTGGAGCTGGAGATCGCTTCGCGAACGCGGGAGATCACACCTTCAACATCAAATGGCTTTTCGAAGAAGTCGTAAGCGCCGTTTTTGATCGCTTCAACGGCCATCGGGATATCACCCTGACCGGAAATGATGAAGATCGGAACAGGGAATTTTTCCGCGTTCAGTTCTTTCAAGATGTCGATACCGGAGCGACCAGGCATATGCACGTCAAGCAATACTGCTGCTGGCTTTTCTTCTTCTACTGCGCCGAGGAATTCTTCCGCGTTTGCATAAGCTCCTACAGTGAAACCCTCTGTTTCGAAAAGCAAAGAGAGAGCATCACGAACCGCAGGATCGTCGTCAACAATATGGATCACAGACGGCAAAGACGTCATTGCACAGGTCCTTCGTTTTTACTTTATATTACTCGGCACTTTCGGTGCCAATTTCACTTATTTCTTTTGGGAGGCGTAAGACAAATACCGCACCCCTACCTTCTTCATAGGGCTTTACCGTCAGGTCGCCCCCGTGGTTCTGGGCAATACTTCTTGAGATTACCAGTCCCACGCCTAGGCCTCGTTTTTTTGTTCCACTAAAGGCCTTGAAAAGGTGCTGGGCCGAGGCATCAGTGACACCCGGACCAGAATCCTCAACTTCGATGTAAACGTTGTCCTCGTCGTCGCTGGCACGAACAGTTACTTTTCTCTCTTCACTGTTCTTGGTTGCCTCAACGCCGTTGCGGATCAGGTTAATCAGGATTTGCTGGACCTGAACCGTATCGAGGGCAAATTCATATTCTGCGTTCGCAAACTCGTTCGCGATAACCACGTTGCTACCCTGGTAGCCTGCTGAAACAAGTTCGACGCACTCGTCGATCACTTCTTTCAGGTAACGCTTTTCGCGAAAGATCGTCTGCTTTTCTACGAAACTGCGCATCCGCTGGATAATTTCACTGGCTCTTGCAGCTTCCGCTACAGCCTTCTCCATCAGCGAATTTAGTAGGTCATCCTCCAGCGCAACTGCTTTTGCGCGGCGGGCGGCCGTTTGCAAGTATAGCATAATAGCAGTTAAAGGCTGATTGACCTCATGTGCGATTGCAGCCCCCATTTCATCAAGAGCGTTAACGCGGGTCATCTTGATAAGGTCAGCCTGCAGCGTGCTTAGACGCGCATCGGCTTCCTTCTTAGAGCGCAGATCGCGGATGATGCCAATGAACTGACGACCATGAGGAGTGTTGGCTTCACCAACACTCAACTCGCATGGAAAGTTCACACCGTTACGATCACAGGCAATAACCTCACGACCTCTGCCGATAATGTGTTTGTCGCCCGTATCCAGATAACGCTGCACAAACTGCTGGTGATGGTCCGCATCCTTGCCGGGCATGATAATGCCGACGTCTTTGCCGACAACTTCTTCGGCCTTATAGCCGAACAAGTCCTCGCACGCCTTGTTAAAGACGAGAATCTTCCCGTCTGCATCAATGACAACAATGCCATCTACAGCGGTAGCGAGCACACTGTGCAATCGCGCATAGGAGTCCATGTGGTCGTCCTTATGGATTCTTTATACTTGCTCCGAACGCCTGATATACGACTTTCGTGCAGGATGGGGCTTTTGCCTATGTGCTATAGTATGAGAGGCGTACGGTCAATTACCAAGGCACTCTGCCATTCTGTCGCATGCCGTAACTAACGTATGGTAATCTCTCAAAAAACAGAGCCTGACATAGCCCTCGCCACCACAACCAAAAGCGGTACCTGGCGCTAAACCCACTCCCGTAGACTGGAGCAAATCGATGGCCCACTGGCGAACATCCGGAACGTCTTTAGGAGAGAAAAACAAGTAAAACGCTCCGTCAGGTTCACATAAATCTATGGAATCCCACTGCCGGAACCACTTCACCAACATCTCCCTGTTTTGGGCGGCGCTATCAATCTGAGATTGTAAAAACGTTTCACCATCTCGAAGCGCCACCGTGGCTGCACGCTGCATAAATGCCGCAGTCCCAGATGTTGAATACTGGATAAGGTTTTCCACTATCTGACCAATTTGGGGTGGCGCAGACAGCCATCCGACACGCCAACCAGTCATTGCCCAGTTCTTCGAGAACGAATTAACCCAAAGTATAAGGTCGTCATCAGAGGCTATATCATAGAACGAAGGCGCACGTTTCTGCCCGTTAAAGACGAAACGGTGATATACCTCATCCGCGATAATCCAGAGGCCGTTCTCCCGTGCCAGATCCAGTATTGCTTGTAGCTCCTCGAGAGGTGCTGCCCAGCCAGTCGGATTGCAAGGGCTATTGATGAAAATTGCGGTTGTTTGAGGTGTTATTGCGGATCTAATCCGGTCAATATCGAGCTGCCAGCGACCGTTAAAACGTTCCATTTTTACCGGAACCGGGACAGCGCCGCTCACTTGAGCAGCTGCGGCCAGATTAGGCCAGACAGGACTTGGGACGATAATTTTTTTCTGCGGACCGACAACTGCCTGAATAGCAAGTTGAATGGCATGCATTCCCGAGCCCGTTACGAAGAAGCGTTCGTGAGAGAACGACTTGCCATAGAGCCCTTCATGGTACTCGGCTAATGCTTGGCGAAGTTCAGGAAGACCTCTTTGGTAGGTGTAGAACGTCTCGCCTGCCCGCATAGACTGGGCGGCCGCCTCAACAATAAAGGAGGGAGTACTGAGTTGTCCCTCTCCCGCCCACAACGGGATGAGGTCTGAGCGCTCTCTTCCGATATTTACGAGTTCAACGATCCCGCTTTCTGGCGCCAGTCGGGAAGAGCTGGAAAGCTGGTTAAGAAAATGCTGCGCTTCAATCATTGCCGAACCAATCAAAAGATAACAAGAACTACCTAATTCGTTCTGAAGTCTTTTGTGGTGTCAATAGTCCTTGGATCGCCACTGCCATGAAGGTGCTAGAAGTACCCAGATACCTCTTTAAAGGCGCCTCAAGCCTTACCCCTCATCCGGATCAGGGCTGTGGTTGCGAAGGACCTTTGCATGATGCTCAATGGCCTTGGCATAGCTGCGCCATTTGAATTCATCGTGTATGGCTTGCAGATTGTTTCGGAAATCTCCTAGGAAGATGAGTTCGTCGTGAGGGTACAGCTTTTTGTGCTTCGGCAGCTTTTCAAAGAACTCTGCGAACTGGGAATGCGGAATATCCGAGAGGCTTCTGGATGGAATAATCGCCGCGGTACGCAAACGCTGGCTGGAGGTTAGCGCAGCTTGTGCCCATTCCTTTTCAGGAACAGTCGTGCGCCCCTCGTAGCTCACCATAATAGACCGGATGGAGTGACCTAGTAGGCCTGCGATATCCTGCGCATCAGCTCGCGTTTTCTTGCGCAGGTAAATCATCATGACTTCGCCGACATAGTCCAGCGTAATGGGAAGGCTTTGCCACTTGGAGTTTTCCAGCGCTTCTTTAAAATCAGTTTCTGATAAAAGTTGCTGCCATAAAGCGCCAGCCCTGCTGCGGGTATACTCGTAGATATGCTTTTGCAGCAGGTAAGCTGCCCGTTGATCCAGATAACCGCGTATATCTTCCGGCGATGCTATGTCAGGTTTACCACGAAAAAAGGGTATGACCCGTTGCCAAAAGCCAAGTTTACGCAATTCCTGTGCCTCGAAGCCTTCGGCAATACCACTTAACTGCTTCTCGACCGGATCTTGATGCTCACCCAAATCGACATTCCCTTTAGTTTGCTAGCGCTAAAGAGCGTTTCTTGAACACCCAGTTTTTCCGCTCAGTCTTGCCTTTCGTCTCCGGTTGGTCAACTCTTACAATCAGGGACTAAAAGAACACAGTGCCGCGTATCGGCATGGGGGAACAATGCTCGAAGGCTGGGTCGTCGTATTAGTAGCGCTTGCCTATATTATCCTGCTGTTTTTTGTCGCCAGTTATGGTGACAATGCTGCGAAACAAAGGCCGGCGGGCACATCGGGGCGGCCTTATATCTACGCCCTTTCCCTTTCGGTGTATTGTACGTCCTGGACATTCTTTGGTTCTGTGGGAAGTGCCACGCGTTCGGGCTTCGAGTTTTTTGCTATTTACCTCGGCCCTATTCTGCTCTTCCTGTTCGGCTACCCGATCATACGCAGGGTTATCCGCCTCGCCAAAACCGAGAGCATTACCTCGGTTGCTGACTTTATTGCTGCTAGGTACGGCAAAAATCAGGCCGTAGCTGCCGTTGTAACCTTGATCGCCGTAGTCGGCATGATCCCCTACATCGCCCTTCAGCTAAAAGCGGTATCTCTTTCCGTCGATACCATTGTCGCCGAACCATCCCTTATTCCGGCTTACAATGATTTCGGGGCGTTTGGAGACGAAACGCTGCTGATTGCAGTCTTCATGGCCGTTTTCACATGGCTTTTCGGCACGCGCCACATTGATGCAACAGAGCACCAAGAAGGGTTGATGCTCGCCATTGCGACTGAGGCAGTTGTAAAGCTTGTGGCCTTCCTAGCCGCTGGCATTTGGGTAACCTACTGGCTTTTCGATGGGCCAGTAGACCTCTTTTTAGAAGCGCTAGCCGTTCACGAAGCCGGTAGCATTTTGACCAACATGGGTAGCACCAGCAACTGGATCGCCATTTCCACGCTGTCTCTCATCGCGATTTTGCTACTGCCACGCCAGTTCCACGTAACCGTTACTGAAAACAACAGCGAAGAAGAGCTAAAGAAAGCCAAGTGGCTCTTTCCGGCCTATCTGATCGGCATCAACATTTTTGTCGTTCCTATTGCCGTTGCGGGCGTTCTGCTGGTTGGTTACGACTACACGCCTGATATGTTCGTGCTGGCTTTGCCACGAGTGGAAGGGGCGGAAATCCTCACACTGCTCGTATTTATCGGCGGTTTGTCGGCAGCAACGGCGATGGTCATCGTTACAACGGTGGCACTCTCCATCATGGTCTCTAACGATCTGGTTATGCCGCTGATTTTGCGCCGAAGATCAGAGGATGAGATCATTTCGTCTTCGGGTGAAGACGTATCGCAGCTCATTTTGAATATCCGCCGCACCTCGATTTTCCTCGTGGTGTTGGGAGGCTATGCCTACTACCGCGCAGCTGGTGACAGCGCCGCGCTATCTGCAATCGGCCTTCTTTCCTTCGCTGCTATCGCCCAGTTTGCTCCTGCCTTTTTCCTTGGCCTTTTCTGGCGCAGAGGAACAGCGCGAGGCGCTCTAGCCAGCATGCTTTCAGGCTTTGCTATTTGGGGCTACACCCTCTTCATTCCAGCTTTTGCAAAGGAAGGGTTCTTTAGTGCGACCTTGCTTAGCGATGGGCCATTTGGAATTGAAGCCCTCCGGCCAGAGGCGTTGTTCTACACAAATCTCGATCCGTTCATTCACGGCGTGATCTGGAGTTTGGGCATCAACGTCCTGTGCTACTTCGTCTTCTCGTTGTCCAAGGCGCCGACTTCCATTGAGCGACTTCAGGCAAACACTTTCGCTCCTGCGGACTTCACAGCGGTACCATCACCATTTTCTTGGCGCACAACGGTTACGATTGGCGATCTTCAAGCAACCATTGCCCGCTATGTTGGTGAAGAGCGGACCCAGCGCTCTTTCGATACGTTCGCCCGCACATATGACGAGCAGCTTTATCCAGAAAAAGAAGCAAACGCTGCAACGCTTCGCTTCTCAGAGCAGCTCTTGGCCTCTGCAATTGGATCGGCCTCTGCTCGTCTTGTTCTATCCCTGCTGGTGAAAAGACGAGACCCTGATACGCAGGAGGCTATCCAGCTTCTTGATGATGCGACTGAAGCAATCCAGTACAACCGTGATCTTTTGCAGATCGCGCTCGATCAGGTTCGGCAGGGTATCGCCGTTTATAATCCTGACATGCAGCTCATATGCTGGAACCGCCAGTTCAGAGAATTGCTCGACCTACCACCGGAGTACGGACAAGTGGGCGTGCCGATGCGCGATATTCTCATGGACTGCGCTGAGCGTGGTGAATTCGGCACCGGATCGCCGAAAACGCTGGTTCAAAAGCGCTTCAATAACTTTATTGGGGCGCAGGTTACCTATCAGCAGCGCATGCATGTAAGCGGCTCTGTACTGGAAGTGCGCACGAGCCCAATGCCTGATGGCGGTATCGTTACTACGTACAACGACATCACCGAGCGCGTTATGGCGGAAGAAGCTTTATCGCGGGCAAACGAAACGCTTGAAAAGCGCGTTCGTGACCGAACCGAACAGCTCACTCTCGTCAATCAAGAACTGGACCGCGCCCGCCACCATGCGGAGCTGGCGTATCAGGATAAGACCCGCTTCCTGGCAGCTGCGGGTCACGACATTCTGCAACCACTCAATGCCGCCCGTCTTTACTCATCAACCCTGCTTGAACGCCTCGCAACGGATGCGCCAGCTGACCCTAGCCTCGTGCACAACATTGCAGCTTCTCTTGAGTCGGTGGAAGAGATCATCGGCGCGGTGCTGGATATCTCGCGCCTCGATACGGGATCATTCAAGCCGGAGTTTTCCGTCTTCCGTCTGGATGCAATCCTTAATCCACTGCGACGAGAGTTCGAGGCGATTGCCGCTGAAAAAGGGCTGAAGTTCAAAATACTACCAACAGATGCAGCAGTCCGTTCTGATAGACGCCTTCTGCGCCGTCTGCTGCAGAATCTCATTTCTAACGCGGTAAAGTACACCCAGTCGGGTGGCGTGCTGGTTGGCTGCCGCAAGCGAGCCAATGGCTCCCTCTCCCTTGAGATCTATGATACCGGCATCGGCATTCCGGAAAACCGGCAGAAACAGATTTTCAAGGAATTCAGCCGACTGGATGACGGTGCTCGCGTTGCGCAAGGTCTGGGCCTTGGCCTTTCGATTGTGGAACGCATCAGTAAGGTGCTTCATTTACCAATCTCTCTGCAAAGCGCAGAGAGCAAGGGCTCATGTTTCCGAGTGGCATTGCAGAGCATTGGCGAACTGCCTCAAGAACAACCGGAAAAGAAGGAAAATCCGGTCGTTGGTCAACTCGACAAACTGTTTGTTCTGGCCGTCGACAACGAAACCCAAATTCTACAAGGCATGGAGGCGTTGCTTAGCACTTGGGGTTGTGAAGTTATTGCTGCCACAGATGAAATTACCGCAGCAAAGGCAATCCATGCAGCAGGCCGCATGCCAGATATTGTGCTGATCGACTACCATCTCGATCAAGGCACAGGGCTTGAAGCAATTGCCCGCCTTCGCTGGAAGTTCGGTATCAATATCCCTGCCCTGCTTATTACCGCAGATCGCAGTATAGAGGTGCGAGATGCAGCGGCTGAGCTTGGCATGAAAGTGCTGAACAAGCCTATTAAGCCAGCCGCTCTTCGCGGTCACCTTACAAGGGCCAAAAGCAGCGTATGAAGTTAGAAGGAGCGCGCCAGCACTGCGCGCTTCATTCCTTTTCAAAACGCAGACAACAAAAAAGCCGGTTAAACCGGCTCTTTTTTTATCAAAACTGTCGACTGGGATTACGCCACTTCAGCAGCGTTCCACTGACCAGCCTCTATTTTAGCTGCAGCGATAACCGCCTGTGTGCGGCTTTCTACGCCGAGCTTTTGCAAGATCGCAGAAACGTGCGCTTTCACGGTCGCTTCAGATACAGAAAGCTCATAGGCGATCTGTTTGTTGAGCAAGCCCTGTGAGAGCATCATCAATACGCGGACCTGCTGCGGTGTCAGGCTGGCCATGCGCTGCGCCATACGGGCTGCATCGCTTTCGCCAGAGATATCGACATCAGGCGGCGTCCAGATACCACCGGTCAGGATGGTGTTTACCGCATCATTGATTACTTCAATGCCAAGGGATTTTGGAATGTAACCTGCTGCACCAAATTCAATTGCGCTGCGCATTGCTGCCGGATCTTCGTTACCAGATACGATAACAATCGGCACGCCTGCATACTGCGCACGAAGGTACATAAGACCAGAGAACCCACGCATACCCGGCATGGTGAGATCGAGGAAAATGAGATCTACATCATCTTCACGCTCAAGCGCTGCGGACACATCCTCAAGCGTACCAACCTCAATGATTGATGAGCCTTCGAAGAATTTTTCTACTGTTTGTCGCAGTGCACCACGAAAAAGAGGGTGATCATCAGCAATAATGAATCTATGGGCTGCGTTTTGCACGCCTTGCTCCTCCTTTGTATTGTCTCCACCTTCAAGTGAATTCTCAGAGCAAGAATTTAACCTGTTTAATTAGGTGGAGCTGCGCCGAAGTACCATGCGGCTGCACGACGGCGACAACTAGCGTTCCTCAATTGTGATGCCTTTTATTTTTGCAACGCACCACACTTTCTTATTAGTAGAATAGGCGCAGATAAGACTGTTAGGCAAGGGAAAGCTGGCTATTTTGTACCGCCGCAGGCCCGATAGATGAAAAATTCTTTCATATCACACAATGCCTTGACACCTTTTTCGGCACCGCAACCAATGCCAGAAATATTTTCATTATTACAATTTGACGTAGCAGTATAAAGAACTTACCGGATTACCAAAGCGGCTCTCTGTAATATCTTTGGGAGCAAGCTTTCCTATTGAACCTGCGGGTATTCTCTGTTTAACCCAAGGGAATATATAAAAGCCCTAGTTCGTAGAAGTTGTAGATAATTAGTTTCAGGAGCCCGTATCGTGCCCAGTCCGAACCAGATTGCGTGGTGGCGGCGTACAAGAGCGCTCATGCTCGCGACACTTATTTTGCTCGCGCTTTTTTCTTTTGGATTTGCGCTCCTTAGCCCGCTGCTCGGTGACTGGCAGGTGTTCAACCTTCCCCTTGGCTACTTCATGGCCGCCAATGGTTCGGTTGTCGTTTTTATCGGCTTGGCATTCTGGTTCTGCCGCCATCAAGAACGAACGGACACAACTTTCGGCTTTAAAGATCACGAATACGACGAGAAGGATTGGCACTGATGTCGGGACTCAAATCCTTCCGCCACAGACCGTTGGCTCTGTTTATAGTCGTCACCGTTTTGCTGACTGTCTTCCTCGCCTTTCTAGCGGTTATGGAGCAGGCAGGCATTTCAACCGGAATTAGCGGAAGCTTTCTCGTCTTTATTGTCCTTGGTGTGATCGCGCTTATCGGTGCTGGCACACGAAGCATGACAGTGCCCCAGTTTTTCGTGGCGGATCGAAATGTCCCCGCCGTTTATAATGGCATGGCCCTTGCCGGTGATTGGATATCCGGCACTGCGTTTCTGGCCATGGCGGGCTTTATTTATCTCTATAATTTTGACGGGCTAAGTTACATTCTCGGCTGGACAGGTGGGCTCGTTCTCGTCGCTGTTTTGATCGCACCGTATTTTCGCAAAAGCGGTGCTTACACGCTTCCGGAGTTTTTGGAGATCCGTTTCCAAAGCACCAGTGTTGGCTTGGTGGCTCTGCTCGCGCTCGTGGTCTGCTCCCTCCTGTTTCTGGTTGCGCAGATCTATATCGGGGGCCAGCTCCTATCGTTTATCGTAGGTTTGGAGCCAAGCTTTGCGCTGTACGTTACCTGCGGCCTTGCGCTTGCCTGTACGCTGACGGGTGGGATGCGCTCTGTAACACGTACTCAGGCCCTGCAGCTGATCGTTCTGTTTCTGGCTTATTTAGGTCCGGTCATTCTCGTCTCAGCCCAGCTTTATGGCCTGCCACTGCCGCAAGTAACCTATGGAATCGCGCTAAAGGAAGCTGCCGAGTTACAGCAGGCGGTTTCACCTGTAAGTGCCGATCAAGCCATTGGCTTTACCGCACCATTTGGCCAGTTGGGCTTGTTAAACTTCATTGCCATCACTCTCACGGTTACGGTTGGCAGCATGTGCCTTCCTCACCTTTTGATGCGGTTTAGCACGGCCACTTCCGCTTACAGCGCAAGACGGTCAGCTGCGTGGGCACTGGTGTTCGTGGGTATCATTGCCATCTCCGCCCCTGCATATGCAGCATTCGTAAAGCTGGAAGTTTTCAAAAGCGTCGTTGGAGCAAGCTTTTCTGATCTGCCTAACTGGCTGTTTGAACTCGGCTCTTTGGGTTTGGTCCAAATTTGTGGTGAGCCAGCCTTGAGCGTGGACACGGCTTGGGGCGCATGTTCTGCAATCGGGCAAGACTCGCCGCTTTTGCTTGCCCAGAACATCAGCTTTAGCCTTGAGGCGATGGTGCTAGCTCTGCCCCAGATTGGCGGTCTACCTTACGTCCTTGGTGTTTTCGTAGTAGTGGGTGCAATATGTGCAGCGCTTTCAACGGCCAGCGCGCTCCTACTGGTTCTTGCCAATGCGATAACGCAGGATCTGGTGTTTTCCGTCGCGGTGCCCAATGCCGCAACTCACCACCGCCTTACCGTTGCCAGAGCGCTGCTCATCTTCTTTGCATTCGCAGCCGCCTATCTCTGCCTTGTTTTCGGTCAGTCTGTGATGGAAGTGGCTGTATGGCCGCTAACGATTGCTGGTTCCGCCTTTCTTCCAGTCCTCATCTGCGCCATCTGGTGGCGGCAGTGCAACAAATATGGAGCCTTGGGCGCGATGATTGTTGGCGGAGGGCTTGCAGGTTATTACCTCGTCGCGTCACATATGAACGGAGCAGCGCTGTGGTTTGGAGTTGTGCCGGAAGCAGCATCCATTTTTGCCGTTCCTCTTGGGTTTATCGCGGCCGTTGGCATATCTCTCGTTAGCGGAGCGCCTTCATCGGACAGCCTCGACCAAGTGGACCTGATGCGTACGCCTTCCGGCCCTGAAGTGAAGAAGGAGCAGAGGGCAGTTTTCTAACCCTCCGCTAACCTCCAATATTCCAAGGTTTTAAGAGAATCGAGCTGCCCCTTAATCTCAAGCTCATACACGACTGGGTCAGAGATCTGAGACGAGGGGCCGGTGGGTCAACATAAATTCTGGAAAAACATTGGGGAGGCTCTCAGGCAGGTGCGTTTCTGGGCTGAGGCAGGCGCAATCCTATTGCTACTTGGCATGCTTCGGCTTCTCCCCCTCGATGTGGCATCAGCAATTCCCGGCAAACTTATGCGCTGGATTGCACCGTTAACCCATCGCCACAAGCGGGCCCACAAAAACCTTAGTGCAATTATGCCGGAGCTTTCCAAGGAGCAAAGGGAAGAGATCCTATGTTCCATGTGGGAGAACATGGGCCGCGTTTTCGGCGAGATCCCAAATCTCACGAGAATTGCATCGGACAAAGAGCGCTTTCGCTTTGAGGGGTTGGAGGAAGCGAGAAGCATTTTGGCGGAAGGACGAGGAGCACTCGCCATATCCGGCCATTTCAGCAATTGGGAGCTGACACCAGCTCCCTCGTTCGTCATCCCTCACCCTCAGCTCAACTTCTATCGCACGATCAACAATCCGATCCTTGATGGCATATTGAAACGCTACAGAGAGAAGATCTGCCCCAATGGCTTGGTTCCTAAAGGAAACCATAGCTTGCTGCATGCCATGCGCGCCCTGCGCAAGGGACAGATGGTTGGTATGCTCGTGGATCAGAGAACATCCGGCGGCCTTACAGTTCCGTTTCTTGGTTTACCTGCGGAGACGACACATGCACCTGCGCTTCTCGCCTGTCGCCATGACGCTCCCATTCTGGCCGGAGTGGTGCTTCGCGAAAAGGGCGCGCGGTTCAAGATGATCTGTACGCAAGTGCCGGTTTCGCAGACCGGAGACCTAAATCGGGATGTAGAAATCACCACTATGGCAATCAACGCACTGCTTGGAACGTGGGTGCGAGAACACCCTCATTTGTGGCTCTGGTCTCATAGGCGGTGGCGGGACA
Organism: Pseudovibrio flavus; assembly: GCF_009711345.1. GTDB lineage: Bacteria > Pseudomonadota > Alphaproteobacteria > Rhizobiales > Stappiaceae > Pseudovibrio > Pseudovibrio flavus. The sequence continues at coordinate 261,855 of NZ_SMMA01000065.1, read as the reverse complement.
TTGAAGCAAAGGCAAGTCAGGGCATTGAAACGCCTAGAGAAACAATAAATGCCTGAGTTTTTCGGGTTTGCCACGAGATTTGCAGATTTGCCGATTATTTACGGTATACGTAAAAAACGGGACGTCCGTATAAATCCCCTAAGGACCAAGCCCGTATAATGGATGCAAACCAAAGCGCTTTGTAAGGAGTTCGCAGATGGATAGCACCACTCAGGCAGCATATTGGGCAATCGCCCGGTTTTGCGGTTTGTATACCCTTGGTACGCTTTTCATTATGGCCGGTCTTAGCTTTGACGCGTGCGCATCGCTACGCAGCGGCGCCCTTATGACTATCCTCCTCAGCGGTATACTGCTTTACCAGTCTGGCCGCATTCCAGAGAGAATGGTTAGAGCTGTCCAAAGTGCAGTTCCTGCCCATAAACAGGAAAGCCAGCGCGCTTCTGTTCTCATGCACCACCAGCGCGATACAATCGAGATCGCCTACATAACCTTCAGCCAGTGGACCATGTCACTTGCCGTTGTGTTGTGGGTGGTAAGCCTCATTGCGGGCATGTCGAACTGACCCTATACCTCCTGCTAGCACAGGGATTTTATATCCCTTCCAATCAATGTGTTAGCAGGATCAAACCGCGTGACCCACCAGCTTTTTCCAGAGATTGAACCTTATGCCAGCGGGCACTTGCAAGTAAGCGAGCTTCACCGGATCTACTGGGAAGAGAGCGGGAATAAAAACGGTAAGCCGGTCGTCATTCTTCATGGTGGTCCCGGAGCTGGCTCCAGCCCGCTTATGCGCCGGTTTCATGATCCTGAGCACTACCGCATCATTGTTCTCGACCAGCGTGGATGTGGTCGCTCGACCCCGTTTGCGGAGCTGGAAGAAAACACCACTTGGCATCTTGTCGAAGACCTTGAGAAGCTACGCAAGTTCCTCGGCGTAGACAAATGGCAGGTTTTCGGTGGCTCGTGGGGCTCCACTCTTGCCCTTGCTTATGCCCAGTCGCACCCTGAGGTCGTAACCGAGATTATCTTGCGAGGCATCTTCACTGTAAGGCGCTCGGAGGTACAGTGGTTTAACCAATGGGGAGCGTCAGAACTCTTCCCTGATGAATTTGAGCTCTACAAAAGCTTTATCCCCGGTGACGAGCAAGACGACCTTGTTGAAGCGTATCACCGCCGCCTTACCTGTGATGATGAGGCTGTGAGACTTGAAGCCGCTCGCCGCTGGACAAGATGGGAAGCTGCGACCCTCTCCGTTATTCCTGATCCGCTGCGGGTTGAAGCCCTTGTAGAGCCACAGATTGCCTTGGCTTTCGCCCGTATCGAATGCCACTACTTCCGCAACCAAGGCTTCTTCGAGCGCCAAGAACAACTGCTGGAAGATGTGGGCCGCATTCGCCACATACCGGCGCAGATCATTCAAGGCCGCTATGATGTTGTTACCCCAATGCGCACGGCCTGGGAGCTGGCAAACCGCTGGCCAGAAGCGCAATTTGTCGTCGTTGAGGATGCCGGACACACCATGACCGAGCCGGGCATAACCCAAGCTTTGCTGGCGGCAACCGAGGCATTCAAATAGCCACTTATGCCCGTTTCAAGGTGGCGCGGGCCGGCCCGCTCCACCCTGCCCGCCCAATTATGGGCTTAAGTGCCGCTGTAATGGAGCGTAAGCGAGCGTGTATGATCGCGCCTGCGATGCTCAATCAAGTACACGGCCTGCCACATACCAAGGTCCATCCTGCCCCCTAAAACCGGAATTGGCAGGCTGACACCGGTTACGACGGTTTTGACATGCGCTGGCATATCATCCGCCCCCTCATCATCGTGCAGCCAGTTGAAGTTTTCCGGCGCCATGCGATCCAGAGCCGTGACCAAATCCATCTGCACGCGTGGGTCTGTGTTTTCCTGAATGGTGAGAGAGGCTGATGTATGGCGTACAAACAAAGTCACCAGACCTTCATTGGCATCAATATCCGCTAACCACTCATCGACGTCTGCGGTGATGTCAGCAAGGCTCTTGCCGCGTGTGGCAACTTCAAGCCGTGCCATCGCTTGCCGCAGGCTTTCTTCCTTATCACCATCATTGATCTTCTTGATGCGGGCGGTCCCGCGGCTGTAGCGGCGCATGGCGATAAATCCTTTAGCTGTCCCTTAACCCAAGTGGCAGTCCGCTGGTTCCTTAGGGGTTAGCGGAGATTGAATGAAAGGGGCACTATGTTAGAACAGTATGTGTAACCTAGGTAAATCAAGGGAAATGTGGAATGGCAATGCCCTCACAGATTGAATGGGTAAAGGTTGATAGGCAACATGTGGATGAAGCCCGTAGCTTCAATGAGGAGCTGATGGAGCGCTTCGCTGCTTTGCCGGACCCTTGGAGCTTTCCTTTGCCGGTTACCCGTGAGCGCCGCCTACAGGGCCTAGGGGCTTTTCCAATTCCCCAATACAGTCAGGTTGCCAAAGACCTTGAAATCGACGGTTCCGGCGGGCCGCTGGGTTTGCGTTTACTGCGAGCGCCATCTGGTAAGCCGCAAGGGGTTTTGCTTTACATACACGGTGGCGGTTTTGTTTACGGCTCCTCCAGCTATCAGGACCCACGGCTGGAAGAGATTGCCCGTAACACGAATATGGATGTTGTGTCTGTCGACTACCGTTTGGCACCAGAGCACCCTTACCCGTGTGCGCCGGATGACTGTGAAGCCGCTGCCCTCTGGCTCATTGGCGAAGGCGCAGAGCGTTATGGCTGGGAGGCCTTTTGCATAGCAGGGGAAAGCGCAGGGGCAAACCTTGCTGTGGTGACCATGCTGCGCTTGCGCGACAAGCATAGCGCGAGCCCGTTTTGCGCCGCGGTACTTGCCGCAGGGTTCTTTGACCTAAATCTTACGCCTTCTGCACGTAACTGGGGTGACAAACGTTTGTTGCTCAACACCCGCGACCTAGACTTGTTTTCCAGACACTACCTTTTGATGGGGCAAGACAAGCAGTCGCCAGATGCTTCACCGCTGTATGCAGACCTTAGCGGGTTACCTTGCACCCTTTTTAGCGTGGGTACACAAGACCCTCTTATTGATGATAGCTTGTTTATGGCCGCACGCCTTCGCTTGGCAGGAGGCGAAGTATACGTGGAAATCTACGAGGAAGGCTGCCATGTTTTCCAGAGTTTTGATCTTGCCCTTGCCAAGATAAGCCGTGAGCGGATAGATACATTTTTGGTGAACAGAGTGAAAAAGCACGCCTAGTTCGCGTTTATGCGGCATTGAGGGCTGCATCAAACTATTCGTTTTATCTGTGCAAAGGACAAGCAATGCCTTCCTTGGAAACGTTACTGTCATTCGTCAATACATGGGAATGTGATGAGAATGATCACCTTAACGTCCAATTTTACTTTGCCAAGTTTGAAGAAGCGGACCGGCAATTCCGTTTAATGACCGGTTTTAGTGAATCTATTGTAGGCGCCCGCCGTGTTCGTCATGTACGTTTCCATGCAGAACTTCGCGTTGCGGCCCTTATCAAGGTTCGTTCTTACGTGGCTTTTGATGGGCCACATATGCTGTGCGTTGTCCATGAGATGACCGAGGGTTCCACCGGCGAGGTCGCTGCAACCGCTATTGACGGTTACACACCTAACCCGAGCGCTGCCAAGCAGCTGCGTTCCCGTTTTCAGGAATTTGAAGACAGCATGTCTGCAAAGGCTGCACCTCGCGGCATCACACCGACCCCGTATGCAGGCCGCCCGACACCGGAAAGCCTTATGGAGTCCGGCGCGTTCATTACCGGACGCTCGACCATACTGCCACGCGATGCAGGGCCGGAAGGTCGTGCAGATGATGCTTTCCTGACCGGATTTTTGAGCGATGCCAGCGCCCATACTTGGGAGCGCACGCCAATGACCACCGAATGGCTGGATGAAAACATGTTCGGCCGCGTTGTGCTGGAAAAGAAACTTTCTTGGGTCAGCCCACTGAAGGTTGGCGAGTCTCTATACAATCTCTCCGCCTTTACCAGCGTGCAGGAAAACACCTTCAACATTCGCGATTACATTTTTGAAGCCAAGACCAACCGCTTCATTGCGATTTGTGACTCTGTGTTTTTGGCAATGGATCTGGACAAGCGCTCTATGGTTTCTCTGTCTAAAGAGCATCGTGAGGCACTTCTCGCCCTTCAGGTACAGGGCGTATAACTACCTCAAAGCATTAAACAAAAAAGCCGCCGCTACAAACGGTGGCTTTTTTGTAAGCGGCGTTCCCAATCAGTCAGCTAGTTGGCCTGATCACTGTTAGAACCACCGTCTTCTGTATCCTGCTTTAACCCTTCAACCATATTGAAGAAGCGACGCATTGCGTTTTCTGCAAAGTCGAAGGCTTCATCCAACTGTTGCTCCTGCTCTGGCCCGAGCCATTTGGACTGCTCGCTGGATTTTCGCGGCAAAGGTTTTTCTTCACGCTCTGCTGCCTGCCCCGCTAATTCCGAGAGGCCTTGCAACTTTTTTTGCAGGCCGGAAAGGTCTTTCCTAAGTTTGCTGTTTTCGCGCTCCAGCCGCTCAATCTCCGCCTCATAAGCAAGAATGGCATCAACCGATGGCTCGCAAACCAATTGCCCGCCTTTATCTAGGCAATAGGAAACCTGCCCGTTTTCCTTATCAAGCCGCATCATGCCCTTTTCCGTTTGTACAAGGGTAAAGCGGGCATCGGGCTGCGCAACCGCAGCGCCTGCCATGAATAGGAAGGGCAATAGAGCCAGTTTGACGGGCTTTGAGAGCAAGGTCATGCGCAATAACTTCTGAATTCCACCATAAGTGTTAATTCATACATTCAAGCACAGGACGGCCCGCTTATAAAGTGTGAAACGGAGCGCGGCCGCTTTCGAGAGCATCTGCCAGCAGATCCAACCGGTCCTGCCCCCAGAATGGCTCACCATTCAGAAGGTAACCCGGCGAGCCGACCACATCCTGTTCGATAGCCATTTGCGTGTTTGCTGCCAGCTGGTCCACCGTTGCCTGTGCTCCAGCCTGCTCGATAAGCGCATCGCTGTCTTGCCCGAGAGAGGTTAGGATTTCTGCAATCACGCCTTCTTCAGCCACGTTTTTGTTGTGCGCCCAAACAGCCTGAAATGCCTTTTCCTGATAATCGCCAACCGGACCGCCGTTTTGCTGCACAGCGATTGCAACAAGGTCTGCAAGGCGAGGGCTTGTCGGGAAAAACTCCGGCTTGAAGTTTAGCGGAACATTGCGCTTTTCCTGCCAGCGCTGAAGTTCAATAAAGCGATAGCGTTGGCGCGCCGGATGACGCTGGCCAAGCGGCAGACCACCGGACACTTCAAAGACTTTGGAAAGATCAACCGGACGGAAGAACACCTCTGCCCCGTGTTTTGCTGCCATATCGAGTAGCGCACGATGGCCAAGGTAGGCCCAAGGCGAAATGCAGGTGTAGAAATAGTCGATACGGGCAGTCATTGGTCGCTCCTTAGAGATTTGGGCTCAATCCTGAACAAGCGGCTGTGACGTGTCTATCCCTCCAAGATGACCCTTAGAACAAAGTTGAATGCAGATCGTTCAGATTTGGTGCATCCAACGCCTCAATGGAGAAGAACAGCTCTTCCAAAAGCACGTCATGAAGCTGAAGGCCGGATTTTCTGCGCGGAGCTTTGGCCGCGCCGGTGTAGCTGATTCTGGCAGCGAGCAAATGATCCGGCTTTTGGTGAAGTTCCCGCAGGGGGCCGAAACGGCCAACGCTCTGCGCTTTTACATAGGCAGCAAGCTGGGCAGCGATTTCTTTTTCTGGCCGGTAACTGGCTTTTGCCACGGGCATAAGGGCAGTCTGCTCGCCCTCCACCTGATGCCAAAGGCCAATGGTTATCTCCACTTCTCTGCCAGCGTTCAGTGCGCCCATGAAGCTTACATGCATCACTTGCCCGACAAGAAGAAGCGGCGCTGGCTTGAGCGTGTAACGAACCTCGGTAAGATCGCCATTCGTATCTGGCTCCTCCGCCCAAAGCGCGAGGCGATTGAGGCTGTTTCCTTTTGCTGAGTGAGTTGCATCTTCCCCCGACCTGATAGGCGAGCAAACAAGGAACTGCCGCCACTCAGGCGTTTGTTGCTCTTGCCAACCTGTGAGGAACTGCCGCCTTTGCAAGAAAGGCTGGTGGTGCAGATCACCAACCGGCGGCAATAGTCGATCCAGAAGAGTAATTGTGACCTCGCCTTGAGAAAGCAACTCTACCTTTTTCTTGCTGAGTAGCTTTAGGAGGTCGGATGCAACAACGGCATGCCCGTCCCTTTCAAGGCTCAAGCGGGCGAAGATGACCGCTTCTCCCCTCAAGACCCCAGCCATTTCATCAAAGGCAGCGGTTACCTCTGAGCCCTCTTCTGTATAGATACGGCATCTGCCATTCGCGCTGATTGAAATAACGAGATCAACGCCTTCCGGTAGAGGCTCACAGTGGAGGAAATCGCGTTCACTACCCGCTGTGAGGATCGCCCGTGCCTCACCTTCAACCCATTGGGATGCCTGGACGAAGCCAGCGTGATCGCTCTCCATCTCTAGGGCCGCTTTATCCTCTAGCCATGAGAACATGGCGGCAAGGTCACCGTTCAGAAAATGCCAATTCCACGCGATCTCGGAGATGCCCTTTCCGCTGTAACGGAAAAGCGCTGCCCATACATCTCGCGGAGCTATTAGCCCACTGAGGGAACCGGAAAGGAGCTTTATCAATACAAGTCGCGCTTGCGGGGCGCATTCATCCAGCAGAGCTTCTAGTGCTGCCTCCTGGTCGCCCTTAGCTGCGGTCTGCCATCGCTGCCAAGCATCTGAAAGGCTCAAACCGTCATCAAAAGAGGTTACGGGCCAGTTGAGCGCGATGGTTTCGCGCTGGTCCTTCAAGAAGCTTTTGGAAAGAGCCGCGTACTCAGCATCAAGCCGTTTAGACGACACGGCTTCGAGAAGTTTAGGGCGAACGGCCTTTAACAAAGAAAAAGCGCCAGACAATACGCCCAGCGCTACTTCACATTCAGACCTATCATTTTCCGCCAGAAAGGCAGCGAGGTACCGCTCTCGTGCGGTGGGGGACTTGTCACTCTCAAGCGCTTCAACCAGCGCTGAAAAGGCCTTCATGTCCCCTCCCCTTAGAGCCTTTTAGTTAGGCTCGTTGATGATGGTTGCGATTTTCCATTCACCTTCAAGAAGCATGAGAACGTAGTGGCAAGTGAAATCAAAGACCACATCGCCTTCTTCATCTTCCTGCTGCCAGTCCAGAGTAACGAAAGCGGAGTTACCGTTTACGTCTACAGATACCACTTCGTAGACGGACTGCATGATGCCGTACTCACGGTGAACATCCAGCAGAGCGTCGAGGTTTTCAATCAGTTCTTCGTTGTCGCGAAAGATGTGGCCTTCTTCCAACTGCCAGATAACAGTCGGGTAGGCAAAACAGCTTGCGATTGCCTGCGGGTCGTAATCTTCGTAGCCATCTGCATAACGGTCAAACAGCTCGTTTACGGCCAGTTCAAGATCCTCAGCATCAGTCATCGGTATTGCTTTCTTCATTTGGGCGGCGCTTGTTAATCCCAGCCCGTGAAGGGAAAATATTCTTGGCTCGAAAGAAACAAGAAAAATGCAGCTTTGTCACTACAAGAGTTGAAGGGGAACAGCATTTCCCCGCAATTGGTAAGCGCTAATCCATCACAAGCTGGAGAGAGCGTAGGCATTCACGCCATTTTTGCGCCCCCACAGGCTTAACGCCGTCTCGTCGCCATGGGTTACAAGCACTTCTCTAGCTCCTGTGTGCTCTATGGTTTCGCAAAGTTCCGGCCAGCCTGCATGGTCTGAAATTGCCATTTTGACCTGAGCATTGCTGCCACGTGCCTGCGGTCCACCATGAAGCCAACCGGACGCTGCAACAATACGATGCTTGGCGAACTGGTCGGCAAAGCCGGAAGTCAGTGCCGATGGCGGGCAAAACGCGAGCGGCACGTGATTAGGCAAGGCTTTGTCGCTCAGTATCTCAAGTGGCCCAAGGTCTACGCCAAAGCACTCGTAAAGCTTACAGATCGGCATCAAAGTCGGGTGAACGTAAATCGTCTCGTGCCATCCCTTCTGGCGTAGCAATCCCATCATTCGCTGCGTCTTTCCGAAGGAATAAGCGCCAATGATGTGCGTATAATCAGGAAAGAGCCTGAGGGACGTCAAAAGCTTATCCATCTCCTCAAGCGCTGGCGGAAAGCTGAACGCAGGAAGGGCAAAAGTCGCCTCAGTAACGAACGCATCACAGGGCACCACTTCAAAGGGCACGCAGGTTGGGTCGTCGCTTCGCTTGTAGTCACCAGAAGCGACAACGCGAAAGCCGTCATGCTCTATGAGCACCTGAGCGGAACCAAGCACATGCCCTGCCGAATGAAGGGAGACCGCCGTATCGTCCAGTTGCAGCGTTTCGCCATATCCGCGGGGCATTGGGTTTGCGGCAAACTTTCGCCCCAAGCGCGCTTCCATGATCGCTAAAGTTTCCGGTGTTGCGAATACGGTATCATGGCCTGCGCGTGCATGGTCGGCATGGGCGTGGGTAACAACAGCGCGGTGCACCTTGCGCATGGGGTCAATGAAGAAGTCGCCCAGCGGACAGTAAAGACCAGCAGGTGTGTTTTGCAGCAGTGCCCTTACCTGTTTTGAAGGTGTGTACACACCATACCCCGCTCGTCTGTTCCCTTTTTACCCCAATAAGGTTATGACAGAGTAAGGTGGTCGTTTAAACCCCCAACAGCGTAAATTCAGGCTAACGGCAAGCTGAGCAGCGAGGCAGATCAGGTGATCCCTGAGCATTTTGACAAGTGGTTTACCTCTCGCGGCTGGCACATTCGCCCGCACCAGAGCGAGCTGCTTAGCACGGTAAGAGACGGCAGCTCTGCCCTTCTTATTGCTCCAACCGGTGCCGGTAAAACGCTGGCGGGTTTTCTGCCAACGCTTATAGACCTTTACAATGAACGACAGGGGCAAGAGGCAAAAGCCAAACGTAAGAAGGCAGGCCTACCGACCTCTGTTCACACGCTCTACATCTCCCCGTTGAAGGCATTGGCGACGGATATTGCCCGTAACCTGGAAACGCCTATTCAGGAGATGGAGCTTCCCATTTCTGTCGAGACGCGTACGGGTGATACGCCTGCCCATAAGCGGCAGAGGCAGAAGCGCCTTCCCCCTGACATTCTGCTCACAACACCGGAACAGATCGCCCTGCTGCTTTCTGACAAGGCAAGCGAGACCCTATTCAAGGGGCTGAAAACGATTGTTCTTGATGAGCTGCACGAGCTTGTTACCTCCAAGCGCGGAGACTTGCTAGCGCTTGGCCTGACGCGACTGCGAAGGATTGCACCAAACGTGCGCTGTGTGGGCCTTTCTGCAACCGTTGCAGACCCTGATGCCTTGCGCGCCTACCTTGTTGCCCAACCGAGCGCCTTTTTGGGTGAGTGCCGCAAGCGCGAGCGCAGCGCCCTTGTTGTTGCCGAAGCGGGCGCAAAGCCGCACATCGACATTCTTGAGACCCGCGAGCGGTTGCCGTGGTCTGGACACAGCGCCCGTTATGCCCTTCATGAGATTTACGAGCAGATCAAAGAGCACCGCACAACTCTAGTTTTCGTTAATACGCGTTCGCAAGCGGAAATGCTGTTTCAAGACCTGTGGCGCATAAACGAGGATACGTTGCCGATTGCCCTGCACCATGGCTCACTGGATGTAGGCCAGCGCCGCAAGGTGGAAGCAGCTATGGCTTCGGGTAGCTTGAAAGGTGTTGTATGTACCTCTTCCCTTGATCTTGGCATCGACTGGGGCGACATCGACCTCGTTATCAACGTGGGAGCGCCAAAGGGCGCCAGCCGCCTAGCTCAGCGCATTGGGCGCGCCAACCACCGCATGAACGAGCCGTCTAAGGCGCTGCTCGTTCCAGCAAACCGTTTTGAAGTGCTGGAGTGTCAGGCGGCGCTAGAGGCCTCCAGCCAAGGATATCAAGATACCCCGCCCCTTCGTGTTGGTGCTCTGGATGTGCTAGCCCAGCATATATGGGGTATGGCGTGCGCAGAGCCTTTTGAGGCTGATGCTCTCTACGGCGAGATTACCAGCGCTGAAACTTACCGTGACCTCAGCCGAGCGGACTTTGACAAGGCGCTGGAGTTTGTTTCAACCGGTGGGTACGCGCTGCGGGTCTATGACCATTACTCCAAGCTACGCCAAAACAAAGACGGCACCTACCGCATTTCCCATCCACGCTTTGCACAGCAGTACCGCCTTAACGTGGGCACGATTGTAGAAGCGCCCGTCCTAAGGGTTCGCCTGATCAAAGGCGGAGCTGCTCGCAAGCGCCCGCTTGGGCGTGGCGGGCGTTACCTCGGTGAAGTTGAAGAGTGGTTTTTGGAACAGCTTCAACCCGGCGACACCTTTGTCTTTGGCGGTGAGATTGTGCGCTTTGAAACGATCATCGAAAACGAGGCCTACGTTTCGCGCAGCAATTCCAGTGAGCCGAAGATACCAAGCTTTGCCGGTGGCAAGTTTCCCCTCTCCACTTATCTGGCAGAGCGGGTGCGGGCTATGCTGGCAAACCCGAAGCGCTGGTCTGGTCTGCCCGAGCAGGTGCAGGAATGGCTGCAAATCCAGCAGCTCAAATCACGTCTGCCGGATAAAGAGCGACTACTGGTGGAAACCTTCCCACGTAACGACAAGCATTACCTTGTTTGTTACCCGTTTGAAGGGCGGCTTGCCCACCAGACCCTTGGCATGTTGCTAACACGGCGCATGGAACGCGCGGGGCTACAACCACTTGGCTTCAGCGCGACGGACTACTCCCTCGCCATATGGTCCCTAAAGGATGTAGGGCTTGCTATCCAAGCGGGGCGCTTCTCACTAACGGGACTGTTTGACGAAGACATGCTTGGCGATGATCTGGATGCGTGGCTTGCTGAAAGCGCGCTTTTGAAGCGCTCTTTCCGTGATTGTGCCATTATTGCAGGGCTTATAGAGAGACGTCATCCGGGTAAGGAGAAGACAGGGCGTCAACTCACCATCAGCTCAGACTTGATTTATGACGTGCTGCGCGGCCACGAACCCGACCACTTGCTGCTGAAAGCCACTTGGAACGATGCGGCATCAGGACATTTGGATATTTCGAGGCTAGGTGTGTTTCTTAGTAGAATTCAGGGGAGAATCGACCATAGTGTTCTTAGTCGTATCTCGCCATTGGCTGTTCCAGTACTGTTAGAAATTGGCCGCGTATCGGTTTCAGGAGATGCAAATGAAGCGCTTCTACTAGAAGCAGCGGATGACCTGATCGAGGAGGCCATGGCGTGAGTTTCTCAACCGCCCAGTCATATTTGAGTCTACCTGTGCCTGTTTGTCACGACGTATCTATCGGCAATGAAACCGTTGGCCTGCATGATGGCGGTGCCCTTTGGTGGCCGGAAGAGCATACGCTTGTGGTTTCAGACCTGCATATGGAAAAAGGGGCAAGCTTTGCCCGCCGTGGCCAGATGCTGCCACCCTACGACACCGGCGCTACGCTGGAACGCCTTTCCGGCCTTATCACCATTTTCCAACCGAAGCGCGTGATCGCTCTTGGCGATAGTTTCCACGACGAGAAAGGCGCTGACTGTTTACCAGCTGCCTATCGCGCAATGTTGAAGACCATGCAGATCGGCCGTGAATGGGTATGGATTACGGGCAACCACGACAAGACCATTCCAGCGAGCTATTGCGGTGATGTTGTCGAGACGCTGCAAATCCGCAGCCTCACCTTCTGCCACGAGCCAAGCGAAGGCGTCGTATCAGGCGAAATATGCGGACACCTGCACCCGGCAGCCAAGGTTCGTCGCAAGGGCCGCAGCATTCGCCGTCCATGCTTTGCAACAGATGGTCGCCGTCTTGTTCTGCCAGCCTTTGGTGCGCTGACTGGCGGGCTTAATGTTCTTGATGCTGCATGGCAGCCAGTCTTCAGCCAGAGCCGGTTCTCGGTCTTTATGCTGGGTACAGGGCGGCTTTATCCGTTTGCAGCAAGTAAGCTCACTCCAGATACAGCAAGAGCGTCTGCGGTATAAAAAGGTCACCGCGACGCTCTTAGTCTTTCAGGGTTATCCGAAGGGTATTTGCCTTTCGGAGCCTATTAGTTCTTGCGGAAGATGATACCTGCCATCCAGCCGGTAAACAGTGCCAGAATGACGGCCATAATACCGTAGAGTGCTGGCTGCTCGTAGGCCAATGAGTAGGTTAACTGCTCGAAACCTGTTTTGGCCACAGATAGGGTTTGCTCAACTTCCGACAGCTTCACACCGTCCTTGTAAAGGAACGTTGTGACCGTGAACGTTCCAGTCGGAATGTTCGCCGGAAGCGGAACGTTGGTGGCAAACAGCGTCGGGCTCAAGAACTCCACCGCATCGAAACGCTCTGCATAAAGACCGTCTTCCACTCGCTCACGCAGGAACGCTTCACGGAAAGCCTCACGCTCTTCCTTGTTGGTAAAGCGGATGCCTACCGGCGCGATTGGAAGGTTATCAAGGCCGGTTCGCTCCTGCTTGAGGATGTTATCCGGCGACACTTCTTCCAGCGGGCTTGAAGAATGCGCAGCGTAGAAGCTTGGAACGTTCGCGTAGGTCTTGGAGTTTACGTTGATCCATAGACCAAAAACGCGTTCCTTGCGCCATGTGGTGACCTGCTCTGGCGGGCCCTCGACAGTCACAACAATATCGTACTTGCCAGGGCGCGGTACAGTTGCTGCATCGCGGCCGATTTCACCAAAGACGAGAATATCAGCGCCTGTGAAGTTGGAGCTGATCTTCACCTCCTCTGCCGAGATCGCCGAAACAAGGCGCTCTGCAAAGGCAGGAAGGCTGGAGACAAGCGCCAAAACAAGCGCAGCTAGTGTTACGAAGAGAGAGCGAGCGGCCATCATGGCTTTTGCACCTCCTCGACAACGACGGAATACTTGTCTTCCGGCTCAACAACGAGGTTGTAGGCAAATCGCAGGCCTACGCCAAGAACGAGCAAAGCTAGCAGCAGGCGAAGATGTTCGCCGCGCATACCCTGCCCAACCTGAGCGCCGAACTGCGCACCAATCACGCCGCCGATCATCAAAGTCAGCGCCAGAACGATATCAACCGTCTGCGTATTGATAGCGTGCAGGATGGTCGCCGCTGCCATTGTAACAAGGATCTGCAGCAGCGAAGTACCAATAACAATGCTGGTTGGTACGCGCAGCAGATAGATGAGCGCGGGCACCATCATAAAGCCGCCGCCAATACCAAGGACCGAGCCGAGGAAGCCGATGGAGCTACCAATACCGATGATAGGAATGATGCTCACATAAAGCTTGGAACGGCGAAAACGGACCTTGAAAGGCAGGCCGTGCACCCAGTTGTGCTGTCCCGGACGGCGGGCACTGGTCACAGCCCCTGACTTCCTGCGCGAGATGGCTTTGACAGACTCGCCAAGCATCAAAGCGCCAATTGTGCCAAGGAAAGTAACGTAACTGAGGGAAATAACAAGATCGAGTTGGCCGAGGCTTTTCAATACACCAAACAGCCACACACCGAGGGCCGAGCCGACAACACCTGCACACAGTAGACAGAAGGCAAGTTTGAAGTCGATCGCGTTCTGCCGCCAATAGGCAAGTACGCCTGAGGCAGACGATGCAACAATCTGCGTTGTGACCGTTGCAACAGAAACAGCAGGTGGGATGCCGGAGAAAATCAGAAGAGGTGTAAGAAGAAAGCCGCCGCCAATACCAAACAACCCAGAAAGGAACCCAACTGTACCGCCCATGCCAAAGATCATGAACATGTTGATGGGAATTTCGGCTATGGGTAGGTAAATCTGCAAAGCAACACCAAACCACTATGGCCTTAAGCAAGGACCGGACGATGGGACAAGACGACGAACAGGGGTTACCTTGAGTGCCGTAACCCCGGTGCTCTTACATCATTACCCAATAATCTAATTTTCTTATTAAATCGAGCGGCCTGCAAGTGCACGAAGCAGTGTATTATCGACGTTACCAGTCACTTTCAAGCCCGCACGCTGCTGAAATGCACGGATAGCCCCTTCCGTTTTTGGTCCCATGTGACCATCCGGACGGCCGGTGTCGTATCCGAGCAACGAAAGCATCTGCTGGACCTTCAAAATGTCACCGGATGCGTTGTGGGAAACGCTGCGGATTGGTGCCTGCCACTCGTCGCGAATCTCGACTTTGTTAGCAACTTCATCCACCGGCTGACGCTTGAAGTTCTCGAAAAGGCTACGTGCCTCATTCAGATCTTCCTTAACCAGCATGCCAGCAACTTCATCACGCTTTGCAGCCGCATCCTGATCGCCCTGCTCTGCAGCAAGGGCAAACCACTTGTAGGCTTCCAGAAGGTTCTTTTGGACGCCAAGTCCGCGGGCGCTCAAAATACCAAGATTGTAGTTGCTGTCTGCAACGCCGTGGCGGGCTGCAATTTCAAACCAGCGGTAAGCTTCTTCAAAGTTAGGAGCACCGGTGATGCCTTCAGCAAACATCACAGCAAGATTGTGCATTGCCTTGATGTTGCCTTGTGCTGCGGCCAGTGAATACCAGTCCCGAGCCTGTTCACGGTCACGGTCAACACCGCGACCCTTTTCGTAAAGGCTGCCAAGGCGATACTGGGCAGGTGCCAGACCTTGCGCGGCGGCCTTGCGGTACCACTGCGCTGCAAGCTCCAAGTTAGCTGGAAGGATTTCACCCTCTGTAAAGCGAACACCTACAACAAACTGAGCGGATGCATCACCGTTTGCGGCAGCATCACGCAGAGCGCTAGAACCAATTGCCTCTGGTGGATAGGTGCTCTCTGCCCGTGGAACTTTTGGCAGGATGATTTCAGGTAGTTCGTCGCCAACCTCTTCACTAAGGGAAGCAAGTGTCGTGCTCTGGGAAGCGACTTCAGGGATACTTTGTGTGCTTTCTACCGGTACTGCGGCGGCTGCCAATGCTTCAGGAGCATCTACAACAGAACCTGTCGGCTCGTCCACTTCAGCTACAGCTGTGTTGCCTGACGGTAGAGGTTGGTCGTTGCCCTCACCCAGATAGTTTTGTCCATCTGGCAGTGGGAGAGCATCAGCGCTTAGCATCTCGGCATAAGCGGACCCTTCAGCGTCAACTGAACTCAGCTGGCCGTTAACTGTGTCGGCAGTCGGGCTTGGACCCATGCCGGTGATATCACCAAACAGGATTTCGGCAGGCAACTCATCTTGCGATGGCCGCTCAAACGGACCGCGATGTGGAGGAGCAATTGCAACGTCGTTTGCGCCTGCTACGCCCATGTCGCCAGAAACCGCATCAACATTCTCGGTCACAGAAATGCTGCGCTCTGCAACAACATTTGCGCTATCAGATGATGAAGACAGGATACCGGATTTAAAAACCTGAAGGGTGCCGATTGTCAGCAAAATAGCTGCAGCGGCCATGATGATGGCACGGCGCTTTTTGTTTGGTGCAGGTCCCTCTTCAGCCTCGATCGCTTCTTCAGGGCGCATGCCCTTAACAATGCGCTCGGCAATATTCTTTGCGCTTGTCGCTTCATCAGCAGACAGACCACCCAAGTTTGCATCAGCGTGCTTATCACGCTTACGCTTTTTGCTTGGTTCAGCGTCCGCTGTCTTTTCATCTCCACTTTCGTCTTTGTGAGCGTTCAGATAATCGCGAAGGCGTTTTGCGCGGTCCGGACCTTTGCTCTGCGGCTGAGAGACAAGATGCTCATCGCCAAGCTCACTAGCTGCCTCGGCTGCTGCAGCTTGGGCTGCACGGCGAGCTGCTGCAATAAAGTCTGCTTTTCTATCCCGATCCTGCTTTGGCTGCTCTGCTGCCTCGTTCTCATAGGAACGCTTTTCAGCAGCACCGGTTTTGGAGCGCAGGTGGCTACGGGTAATGGAGCTTAGAAACCCACGGGCTTCATCATCCCCCACGATGTTCTCGTGCTCTCGTGAAAGATGCGTATCGCCGATAACAGGGCGACGCTCTTCAAGGGCTGTCAGTCTGTCGGCAATACCACCCAGAACGTCCTGAACAGTGAGGAAGCCATCATGATTTGAGCGGCTGTTCTCGCTCGCGCTGTCCAACAGGCTTTGGAGATCAGAACGAAGTTCTTGTATCGACTGATCGAGAGAGTCCGGATCGAGCCATTCGTCAGAATGCGCTGGGTTGCGCGTTGCAGCCTCAACTGCTTGCTGGGCAGCCAAGCGAGCGCTTTCGCGCACGTCTTCACGCACTTCCTGAAGCTGACGATCAACGTTGTAAACGATGTCGCCAAGACCGGAGAAGCTGTCCAACTGGTCTTTGGTTACGTCAAGCTTTACCGCCAGCTCGCGAATTTGCTGCTCGATCTGGTCGAGAGCCTTGTCATCGCAATCGTTTGTGGAGCGGGAAAGAGAGGAAGCAAGGTCCTGCAGCTGCAGTTCCATATCCTCGGCAGTCGCCAGACCAGCCACCTGAACGCGCAGATCGTGCAGTTGCTCGCGCAGCTCGTCAACGGACTCAGCCGATGCGCCCTGCTTCAGACCTTCTTCGATAGAGGTTGCCAGCTCGCGAATACGGCCTTCCATGCGCATGAGCATAGCCTGATCACCAGCGCTCAGGCTGATTTCTTCTGGCTGATTGGCTACATGGCCTTCTAGAGAGCCGATCTTATCGCAGATTTTTTCTAAGCGGCTTTCAATAGCCTGAAACGCTTCATCGCCCGCTTTAAGGCCAGTGCTTGCCAAATGCTCCAAGCGGTCGTCGATATGCTCCATGAACTGCTCTACGCGGTCCAGCTGGTTTGCATCACGGTTCGACTTCTGCTGGTCTTCTGCAAGCAGGCCGGTGATTTCTTCCAAACGGCCCTGAAGCTGGTCCAGCATATCAGCGTCTGGCAGACGCGTTTCAACCGTTGTCAGGCGAGACTGAATGTCCTTCTGGATGGAGGAGAAGTGCTCCAGTTCATCCATACGCGCCACCATAAAGCGGATGCGTTTGTCCACCTCATGGATCATCTTGTTGGCGTCCATCTTGGAAACAACGGAGCGCAACTTCTCGATATCATCGCGCACAACGGCTAGGCCGCTTTCACCAGACTGGTTTACGAGCGTTTCCAAACGCTGCCCCATCTGGGTGATGCGTGTATCGAGTGCTTCAAGCTGGTCAAGACGTGGGAGCTGTTGCAAGAAGCCTTCCAACTCACGTAGACGCGCAGCAAGGCTGCTGTAGATTTTAGGATCCACATCGCGTTCGGCCAAAACGCCAAGGCGCTGGGAAATATCCTTGTACTTACTTTCAAGAGTGCCGAGAGAGTTCTGCAAGTCACTGCCTGCCAAAACCTCTTTCATCTCGGTGATTTCCTGACGCAGTTCCGCCAAAGCCGCTTCACTACCGGTGGAGCGGTTCAACTCGCGCAGAATGCGGGAGAACTCGTGCTCGTTCGGTACGCCTTTCTCAGGCGCAGCGCGGCTTGGTGCGGGACGCTCACGGCGCTCATACTGCTCAGTGCGCGAATACCGGCTTTCAGCCCGCTCTGGCTGTACTCGCTTCTCGGAAGGGCGTGATCTTTGCGCCGATGCATTTGAAGAAAGTTGGTCCAAGCGGCTATCTAGAGCATTGAGCGCTTCCATAACCGAGCCGATGCGACGGGATCTTGGAGTTTGGTCTTTTGGACCGGCAGACCTGCGCACCTGTTCTTCGCGCTGCTGAGCGCGCTCACGAGGGCGGCGGGAAACAGGCTGCTCTGCCTCATAATAATCACGGCGGCGCTCTTCACTGCTACGGGAGCGAGCGGGTGCTGGCGAACGCTGCTGGTTGTCGCGGCGGTCCATCAAACGGGAAAGAGCGGCAGCGATTTCACCGAGGTCTTCCTCGCCGTCAAAACCGTCATCAGGCGCTGCATGACGTCTTGAAGGAGGCGTCTTTGCGCTGCTTGAAAGCATGGAACGACGCAAGTTACCGTAATCATCATCAGATTCTGAGTGATTACCTGTAACATTGTCGTCTGGATTACGGGTAAAGTCCTTCGACTTCAAAAGGTCGAACAGCTCCTCAGCGGAAATACCACTTTCGCGTACAGCGTCGAGAAGGCGGTCCCTTTCCCTATAGTCCGTTTTTGCGGCATTCCACGACATTTCAGAGCGCTCCAACCTGTGCTCTGATCAACTGCCAATTCCCTATCCCCATAGGGTGACCCTTGCTAAATGCGCGAATCACTTGGACATTTTGATCGCTAATCTAATTAGTTTCTCTATGAGGATTTTACGCGTTAGGGTAAACAGCACGTTAATTTTGCTTCAACATTCTTTACAACCCTAGTTAGAAAGCCCTGTACCTGTGCGGCAATAAAGGGGCAGATCCTAGGATATCCCTACGTATTTCAAGGGAGTAATCAGAATTAGGGGAAAAGCGGCGGATTACACTCAGCAAACCGAAACGCGCTGGTATGTTCCGTATAGGGCAGCCTATGAGGATTACCAGATGACGCAACGGCACCATGCAAACAAACCTGCATAGAAGCCGGCGCCCCTGTTAATGTCCCCGCCTGTTTAGAAGGGGCAACTGAACATTGGATTAGGGAAGGAAGTACGATGAGCGAAGCACTGATGATCAACAATGAAGATACGCTTGTCGATGTTATTGTTAACCAGCACGACAACACCGTGAAGACCTCGTTCTCCATCGGTGAACTGGCCCGTGAGTTTGACATTACACTTCGCACATTGCGCTTTTACGAAGACAAAGGTCTGCTGAACCCGAAGCGTGACGGCATGAACCGCATTTATAACCGACGCGACCGCGCCCGCTTGAAGCTGGTTTTGATGGGCAAACGCGTTGGCTTTTCTCTGACCGAGATCCGCAGCATGCTTGATCTTTATGATCTGCGCGACGGTCAGGTTCTACAGCTGCGTGTAGCGCTGGAGAAATTCCAGAGCCAGATCGATGTGCTGGAAGAACAGCGCCGTAACATCGATCAGGCGACTGAGGAACTGAAACGCACCGTATCCATCGTCGGCGGTCTGCTGAAGGCGAAAGAGGAAATGGCCTAGCACTTACGCCGTTTGAGAAGGGGCGGCTTGGCATTGCCCCGCCCCTTCGGAATTCCTAGACTTGAAAACACTCGGCAGAGATTCTGTCGGGTGTTTTTTTGTTTCAGGAGTTTTTATGGGCACTATTGTTATTACGGGCGCTAACCGCGGTATTGGACTTGAGCTGGCGCGGCGCTATTCACGCAAAGGGCACAGTGTGTTGGCTTGTGTGCGCTCGCCCGAAAAGGCAGAGGCGCTTAAGGAACTCGCCAATGTAAGCGTTGTGGCGCTGGATGTTACCGACCCTGCAAGCTGCCAAGCAGCTGCAAAAGCTGCTGGGCCTGTCGATCTTCTGGTCTGCAACGCAGGCGTTTTGATTGGCCGAGGGCTGCTAGATGACGACAATTACACTGTAGATAGCTGGGCTACGACCATGGCAACCAACGTTGCTGGCCCTTTCAACTGCACACGCGCTTTCCTGCCAAACCTCAAAGAAACCAAGGGCAAGGTTGCCTTCATTTCTTCTTCCATGGGTTCAAGCGGACTTGCAAAGTCCGGCGGTGTTTACAGCTACCGCGCCTCGAAGGCAGCAGTCACTAACCTTGCTGTTAATCTCTCACTTGAGCTGACACAATACGGCATTGCCATTGGTGCCTTTGATCCGGGCTGGGTGCGTACCGATATGGGCGGCGGCACGGCAGATCTTGACGTTGAAGAAAGCGCTGTTGGCTTGATTGAACGCTTTGAGGCGCTGTCGCTGGAGACAACCGGTACTTTTGAGACCTACAGCGGTACCCGGCACCCGTTCTAGGGTGGAATCAGCACCATTCTCTCAAGGTCAAACCAGCCTGTGACGGAGCGCTGTCGCGGGCTCCTACCCTTAGGTTTTCAAGTTATCCCTTTGGCTAGGTCACTAGTCATCCTTTGGGTTAAGTTTGCCGTAAAACAGCTAAAACCCGCTATTTTTCAAGGACTCCAGCCTTGAATATGGCAGAATTAAAACCGTATAGATGAGTAGAGGTTTACGCTTACGAAAACGTCAGGATAGGGAAAGCCCATCCGATCGGGAAGGAATGACAAATGCCAATCTATAGTGCACCCGTTGATGATACCCTCTTCTTGCTGAATGACGTACTGAACATAAACCAGTACGGCAACCTGCCCCGCTTTTCGGAGGCTTCCAGCGATGTAGTCGAGGCCATTTTGAAGGAAGGCGCAAAGTTCTGCGAAGAACGCGTGCAGCCCCTTAATCAGGTCGGCGACAAGGAAGGGTGCGTTCGCAATGAGGACGGCAGCGTAACAACGCCAACAGGCTTTAAAGAAGTTTATGGCGAGTATTGCGAAGCCGGTTGGGGAACGCTTGCAATTCCAGCGCAGTATGGCGGGCAGGAATTGCCAACCACGCTTGCTGTTGCGCTTAACGAATACATGTCCTCTGCCAACGTGGCTTTCACCATGTATCCGGGCCTGACCCTTGGCGCGATGGCCGCTCTGCTCATTCACGGCAATGACGAGATCAAGGACACCTACCTGCCGAAGATGACCTCCGGCGAGTGGACAGGCACCATGAACCTGACCGAGCCGCATTGCGGTACGGACCTTGGCATGCTGCGCACAAAAGCGGCCCCACAGGCTGATGGTTCCTACAAGATCTCCGGCACCAAGATCTTCATCTCCGCCGGTGAACACGACATGTCGGAGAACATCATCCATCTGGTGCTGGCGCGTATCGAAGGCGCTCCAGAAGGCACAAAGGGCATTTCCCTGTTTGTGGTGCCAAAGTTCACCTTGGATGGCGATGGCAACCCGGCAGAGCGCAATGCTGTTTCCTGTGGTTCTCTTGAAGAGAAGATGGGCATTCACGGCAACTCGACCTGCGTAATGAACTACGACGGCGCAACCGGCTGGCTACTGGGTGAAGAAAACAAAGGCCTGCGGGCCATGTTCACCATGATGAACGAAGCCCGTCTTGGTGTTGCTGTTCAGGGTCTGGCACTTTCCGAAGTGGCTTACCAGAACGCTGCAAACTACGCCCGTGATCGCATTCAGGGTCGCTCACTCACCGGCCCTAAAGCGCCGGACCAGCAGGCTGACCCGATCATCGTTCATCCGGACGTACGCCGCACGTTGATGACGATCCGCTCCTTTAACGAGGCAGCGCGTGCGCTCTACCTGTGGACCTCTTTGCAGGGGGATGTTGGTCACCTGAGCGAAGACGAAGCTGACCAGAAGCGCGGCGACGACATCATGGGGCTGCTTACCCCAGTGCTGAAGGGCGTACTCACCGACAAGGGCTTCGAGTATGCGGCTCAGGCGCAGCAGATGTACGGCGGCCACGGTTATATCTCCGAGTGGGGCATGGAGCAGTTCGTGCGCGATGCTCGCATCACCATGATCTACGAAGGTGCTAACGGCATTCAGGCTCTGGACCTTGTAGGCCGTAAGCTTGGTGCAAATGGCGGCCGCGCTGTAACCGGCTTCTTCAAAGAAGTTGGCGCATTCCTTAAAGAGCATGGCGATGATGAGGCTATGAAGCCGTTTATCAAGCCGCTCAAAAAGGGCCTCGATGATCTTCAAGGCGCAACCATGTGGTTGATGCAGAACGGCTTGAAGAACCCTGATGATGCAGGTGCAGCTTCTACCGACTACATGCACCTGTTTGGCCTTGTTGCGCTTGGCTACATGTGGGGCAAGATCGCCGTTGTAGCAAACGCGAAGATTGCTGAAGGCGCAGGCGACAAGGAAGAGTGGCTGAAGACCAAACTGATACTTGGCCAGTTCTTCATGGAGCGCTTGATGCCAGAGACCGGCGCACACCTTGCCCGCATCTCCACAGGCTCAGCGACTATGATGAGCCTTGCTGCTGAGGACTTTTAAGAAAAGTTCAAAGCTCCGGCGGATCATTTCGCCGGAGCTTTCTTTTTTTTGATAATTGGCGAATCCCAATTATATCAATAGGCTGTCGAGGTACTGAGGGGGGACAGGGCCGTGGCAAAATATGTTCTGCATTCATTTCTAGAATCCGGTAACGCGTACAAAGTCGCTCTAATGCTGGAGCTATGCGGTGCTGACTGGGAACCTGTTTACGTTGACTTCTTAAAGGGGGCAGCGCGAAGCGAGCGGTACCGTGAGGACCTCAACTCCATGGGCGAAGTTCCGGTTCTCGTTGTGGGCGATAGAAAGCTGACGCAGAGCGGGGCTATTCTCACCTACCTTGCAGAAACCTTCGGAAAGTTTGGCGGAAAAACAGAGGAAGAGCGCTATGAAGTTCTTCGCTGGATCCTGTTTGACAACCACAAGCTAACCGGCAACATCTCTATCTTGCGGTTCATTCGCTACATCAAGAAAATGGATGAAAGTCAGGTAACCGAGTTTCTTGAAGGGCGCTGTCACGCTGCCCTTTCTATTCTTGAAAAGCAGCTCTCCACCAATCGTTTTGTGGTTGGCGATGATCCTACAATTGCTGATTTTTCTCTGTGCGGCTATCTTTTCTGGCCCGAACAGATTGGCATTGATATGGACCTTTACCCCAATATCAAACGCTGGCTAGATGACGTAAAGACCATAGAAAACTGGAAATCTCCAGAAGAGCTCATTCCGCATTCTGTCCTTTCGGGTGTTTCCTGATCGAGGACCGCGAGAAAATTCACTATGGCGCACGCGTATATTTTTGACCATGTGAGAACGCCCAGAGGGCGAGGAAAACCTGATGGCTCATTGCACTCGGTTCCGAGTGTGGAACTCGCCGCTCAAGTCCTTCGCCAGTTGAGGCAGCGAAACTCCCTCGACACCGCCCTTGTAGACGATGTGATCCTCGGCTGCGTTGATCCTATTGGAGAAGCTGGCGGGGACGTTGCGCGCGCCGCAACCTTTAGCGCTGGCTATGCCCGCTCTGTTGCGGGGGTTCAGGTCAATCGCTTCTGCGCGTCCGGCCTTGAGGCGGTTAATCTAGCTTCTGCGCAAGTGATGGCTGGTCAGCAGCAGATGATTATCGCGGGCGGCGTGGAAAGTATGAGCCGCGTTGGCCTGCTTTCCTCCGGTGGTGCATGGTCTATTGATCCGCGCGTTGCCATACCTTCCTTCTTCATGCCGCAAGGTGTGAGTGCTGACCTCATTGCTACCAAGTATGGTTTTAGCCGAGAAGACGTTGATGCTTATGCCGTTTCCAGCCAAAAGCGCGCAGCTAAGGCTTGGGAGAACGGCTACTTCAAGAACTCGGTTTTTCCCGTTGTTGATGTGACCGGACAGACGTTGCTTGATCAAGACGAGCATATGCGTCCCCAAACAACAATGGATACGCTCAGCGGCCTTCGCCCTGCTTTCGAGCGCATGGGCGTTGAAGGCGGCTTTGATGCTGTGGCGATTCAGGCTCATCCAGAATTGGAAATGATTTCCCACGTTCATCACGCGGGCAACGCATCAGGCATTGTAGACGGCGCGGCTGGTGTTCTCATCGGCTCCCGCATTGCAGGGCGAAAAGCTGGCCTGACGCCTCGTGCTCGTATCCGCTCCTTCTCCAGCATCGGGTCCGACCCGTCGCTAATGCTGACCGGTCCGGTTGATGTTACCCAAAAGCTCTTCGAACACGCTGGCTTAACGTGGTCTGACATCGACCTCATCGAGATCAACGAGGCGTTTTCGTCCGTCGTGCTGCGTTATATGCAGGCGTTTGATCTTGATCCAGAGACGGTAAACGTGAACGGCGGTGCCATCGCCATGGGCCACCCTGTTGGCGCAACTGGCGCTATGCTGGTTGGAACGGTACTGGACGAGCTGGAACGACGCGATCTATCGACAGCCCTTGTGACTTTGTGCGTTGGTGCCGGTATGGGCACAGCGACCTTTATCGAGCGGGTTTAGGGGGCATTATGAGCCAAGAATATTTCACGCTCGACATTGATGATGATGGCCACGCAATCCTCACTTGGGATACGCCGGACCAGCCCGTCAACCTTTTGGGCTATGCTGCACTTGCGGAGTTGAACCAGCATGTGCGCGAGCTTTCTAATGATGACCGTGTTAAGGGCATCGTCCTCACCTCCGCAAAGCCAAGTTTTTCTACCGGTGTAGATATGGCATTGGTGCGCGAGCTTGTGTTTGTGGACGGCAAACCGCGCTGCCTTTCCAAAAAGAAGAACGACGGTGCTCTGTTTGGCGAGGTGTGCAGACTTTCTGCGGGCCTGCGAGAGCTTGAGACCTGCGGCAAGCCTATTGTGGCGGCAATTGCCGGAGCGACGATGGCAAGCGCTGTGGATCTGGTGCTCTCCTGCCACGCACGCATTGCAGCCGATACCTTTGGAACACGTTTTTCGCACCCTGAAACCCGCGTTGGCCTCTTCCCTGGAGCAGGCGCAGCACAGCGATTGCTGCGTATGACATCCGACCAACAAGGCGCGCTGGACTTTTTGATGGGTGCGCAAGAGATTTCCGCCCGCGAAGCCAAGTCTTTGGGTCTGGTAGATGAAGTGGTGCCAGCAAAGCGCCTTCTGGAAGCTGCCAAGCGACGCTTAAGCCACGGTGTTGAAACTCTGAAGGCTTGGGACAGGCCAAAGGCCCCTCGCCCATTCAACCCGTTTATGCAAGGGGCTGGCGCGGCGATGTGGGCGTCACTCATCGCTAAACAGCGGGCGAAGTTTTACGATAATTATCCGCACCTTCGGGCTTTTCTCAGCTCCATCTATGAAGGGCTCAGCCTTCCATTTGATCAGGCGTTGCAGAACGATGCCCGCTGGATGAGCTACCTGATGCAACAGGCCGAAACGGCATCCATGGTGCGCACGCTCTTCTTCTCCCGCAAGCAATTACAAGCGGGAGCCAGAAGGCCATCTGGACAGCGGCACAACCATATCAAACGCGTTGGCATTTTGGGTGCAGGCCACATGGGTGCAGGCATTGCCTTTATTAGCGCCAAGGCGGGTATGCGCGTTCACATGCTGGACGTTGATCAAGCCTCTGCGGACGCAGGCAAAGCCCGCTGCGAGGCAATGTCGCGAGAAGCTATCGAGCGCGGTGAGTTGAGCCAGTGGCAGATGGACAGGCTTCTTGCCCATATTGAAACGGGTATTGATTACAGCGTTCTCACCGACTGCGACCTCGTGATCGAAGCCGTTGTTGAAGACCGGAAGGTTAAGCGCCTTGTTACAGAGAAGGCCGCAAAGCATATGAAGCCAAGGGCAACCTTTGCTTCTGACACTTCAACGCTGCCTATAGCATCGCTTTCAACCTACTTCCCGCGCCCTAAGAACTTTGTTGGTCTGCACTTCTTCACGCCTGCTGATCAAATGCAGTTGGTAGAAATTGTCCGCTCTAAAGAAACCAGTCCGAAAACGCTTTCTGTGGCGATGGACTTTGTAAGTGCTATTGAGCGAACTCCAATCGTGGTGGAAGACGGCCGCGCTTTCTACACATCCCGCGTGATTATGACCTATGCGGGGGAAGCTGCGCACATGCTGCGCGATGGCGTGCCCCCTACCCTGATCGAGAACGCAGGCAAGGCCAGCGGAATGCCTATGGGGCCATTCCAACTGGCTGATGAGGTCGCGCTGGATCATGCTCTCAATATTGCCAAGGCGGCACGACAGGACCTTGGCAAGCGCTTTTCCTCCATCATTCCGCATGAGCTTCTGGAAGAGATGGTTGTTAACCGCAAGCGGCTTGGCAAGAAGTGCGGCAAGGGCTTTTACGATTACGGAGAGAACGGAGAGCGGCGCTTGTGGAGCGGCATTGCCGATATCTGCGGTCCTTTCCGCCCTGCCGAAGATTTCGACTTTGAAGAATTGAAGCAGCGGTTCCTTGTTATCCAGTCACTGGAAACGGCCCGTGTCATTGAAGAAAAGCGCGTAACAGATATTCGCGAAGCCGATGTGGGTTCCATTCTGGGCTACGGCTTTGCACCGTTTACCGGCGGCACCGTTTCTTACATCGATGCAATGGGCACACCAGCCTTTGCTGATTTGTGTAAGACGCTGCAAAAGCGCTGGGGTGACCGGTTCAAGCCAACGCGGCTTTTGCGGGAGATGGTGCGCAGAGATGAGCGCTTCTACGAGCGTTTTGCACAACAAGATTTCGCCGACCAACCCGTATAGGTTGCTTGAGCGTATCGCTGCCACATTTGCCAAGCATGGGGTCTTGCAGGAATGCGCAGCTTTTGCTGCAACCCCAATTCTGACTGCTCGCCGCGCTTTGCTATAAACGCTCGAGAACTTTTCAGGATTACGCTTTGAAGGGGTGCAATAGTGCTGCACAGACCTATATAGTTTCATGTAACATGAATTGCGCTAGGCTACGACAATGGACAAAAACCAACTAAACCGTTTTCTTGGAGGCTCTCCGGGCCGTGTGGCACTGCGCCTTTTATTTCTGTCCTTTATCGTTGGCATCATCCTATCTGCGTTGAACCTTTATCCGATAGATCTCCTCTACGGCATCCGCGATTTTGTGATGCGTATCTGGCATATGGGCTTTGATGCAATCGAGCGTCTTGGCTCCTACTTCCTGCTAGGCGCTGTGATTGTTGTGCCAATCTGGCTGCTGTCGCGCATATTGCAGGCACGTCGGGATTGACGTGCAGGCATAGGTAGTAGCGCGTCTATCACTGCACTTTTACTAGGTGGATACTCCCGAAAACGTACCTTCGGGAGTCGAAATGTTTGATAGGAAAGCACGCTTCTCACCTTTGACAGTTCTGCTGCACTGGGGAATAGCCGCTGGCATATTGGCCGCTATCTGCTTGTATTTTTATGCTGATTTCTTTCTGAAGCCTCGCACGCCGGAGCGATCAGCCATTATGGGTATTCATAAGACAATCGGGTACTGGGTTATTTGGGCAGCTTCCTTCCGCCTTATATGGCGCGGTGTGAATGGCTATCCCAAGTCGCTTGGCTCACAACATCCTGCGCTCACCGGTATATCGCATCTGGTTCACACTATGCTGCTTCTGCTCGCTATCATCACCCCGTTGATGGGTGAATGGGCAAGCAATGCGTTTGGTAATGGAGATCGGGCGAACGGCCAGTTTTATATGTCATTACACTGGTACTGCGCATACACGCTCATATTCTGCATCGCGCTTCATGTAGCAGGTACGATCAAGCACCAACTCATCGACAAGGACCAGATCCTGTGCCGCTCTCTCGGCGCCAAGGTCAAAGTGGACTGACGCGATCATCCTCGCGGGTCTGCATGTATTGCATGGCGGTTTGGTGCAAAATCGTATGCCGCTCTGACAACCTGTCGATGTCTTCGTCGTAGCCACCACCCAGTACGCCCGCAAGAGGCAAGCCGTGACGGCGGACAAGGCTAATAACGTAGGCATCGCGACGCGCGAGACCCTCATCAGTGAGGCTTAGCCTTCCCAGCTTATCGTCTTTATGAAGATCAACGCCCGCGTTGTAAAAAACGATGTCAGCCCGTGCCCGCTCAAGCACCAATGGCAGCGTCAGGCCGAGCTCCTTCATATAGGCCTCATCTCCCGTCTTATCGGGCAAGCCAATATCGAAGGTACTCGGCACCTTTCGGACCGGATAGTTCTTCTGCGCATGGATAGACAGAGTGAACACCGTGGGGTCATGCTCAAAAATTTGAGCGGTGCCATCGCCTTGGTGTACATCAAGATCAATAACGAGGGCTCTCTCAATCAGCCCTTCCGCCTGAAGGGTTCTGATTGCGACAGCAACATCATTGAAGACACAAAAGCCAGCGCCGTGCTCGTAGCGGGCATGATGGGAGCCGCCAGCAGTGTTGCAGGCCATGCCATACACCAGCGCAAGGCGGCCCGTCATGATCGTGCCGCCGGTCGCACAGCGGCCGCGAAAGCCTACCGATTGCGTCATAGGAAAGCCAATTTCCCTAGCGATAAGCTCGGGAACGTCAGCTGCCAAAACCTGATCGACATAAGATGGGCTATGCGCTCTTAGGAGATCTTCTTTGCTGGCTGGTTCGGGCTGAAACTCATTGGTGCCATCCAGTAGACCCTTGCTGCGCAAGCAATCTGCGACACCCTTGAATTTGAGCATGGGGAAGCGATGGGATGCTGGGATATCCGCCGTGTATGCAGGATGATGAACGATAGGCAGCCGCATGATTTCACCCAATGACAACGCACTTAAGCGTTTTCCCGAATTCGAATTTCCTCGCGTCAGTTAGAGCTTGTCTTTCAAAGCCTCTCATTGTACGCAGTGGCCCTTAACTTAGATTGTAAGTGTGGTGACCTGCTTGACAAGGCCGATACAGCGTCCTTTTCGCGTTACGAACCGTGAATTTCTAAAGATCGCCATCCCAATGACCCTCGCCTACCTATCCACGCCTTTGCTCGGCTTGGTGGATACCGCTGTGATTGGTCAATTGGGTGACGCTGCGCTACTCGGCGGCCTTGTGGTCGGCTCCGTGCTGTTTGACCTTGTTTTCGTTACGTTCAATTTCCTTCGTTCAGGCACGACTGCCCTTACAGCGCAGGCTTATGGAGCAGATGAAAACGACGAGTTAAAGCTGGTTCTGTTACGCGCCTTGGCGGTTGGATTGGGTGCTGGATTACTTATCGCAGTTATCCACCCCCCTGTTCTAACAGTTGGGCTAGAGCTGCTTGGCGGCTCGCCGGAGGTGCAAACTGCCGCGCGTGAATACTTCTCGATTCGTGTCTACTTCGCCTTCCTGACGCTAGCCAATTTCGTTGTACTTGGCTGGTTCTTAGGCCTAGGCATGGCCAAGACCGGCTTGCTACTACAAACGGTATTGAACGGCCTCAACATTGGCCTCAGCGTGCTGTTTGTGCTGGTATTAGACCTTGGCATTGCGGGTGTTGCCTATGCTACCGTAATCAGTGAAGGGCTCACACTTCTGCTTGGCATAGCCGTGGTGGTTCACCGTCTTGGCGGCATTCCCAAAGCACCGCTGGCTGCAATTTTGGATCGCTCCAAGCTGTTTTCCGTGATGGCTCTTAACCGAGACATCATGATCCGCTCGTTCACGCTGCTGTTCGCGCTTTCGTTCTTCACCGCAAGAAGCGCAGATCAGGGCGACGTTTATCTGGCGGCCAATGCTATTTTGGAGAAGTTCTTCCTCATCGCCGGATACTTTCTCGACGGCAGCGCAGTTGCAGCAGAGCAGCTTGTAGGGCGGGCAATTGGCGCGAATTACAGACCAGCCTTCCGCAAATCCGTTCGTCTATCAATCCAGTGGGGCTTCGGCACAGCAGGCGTTTTAACGCTGTTCTTCTGGCTGTTTGGCGAGAATATCGTCGGCCTGATGACAGTCAACGAGCAGGTCCGTGCAGTGGCTGCCACCTACATGATGTGGGCAGTTCTCACGCCCGTTGCGGGTAACCTTGCGTTCCAGATGGATGGCATTTTCATTGGTGCGACGTGGTCAAACGACATGCGCAACATGATGCTGGTTTCCCTCGGCCTGTTCCTCGTTTGCTACTACGTGCTCTTTCCGCTCTTTGGAAATCACGGCCTTTGGTTGAGCCTGCTTGTTTTCCTAAGCATGCGCGGCATAACGCTGACGTTCCGCTGCTTCAAACGAGAAGAGCGGCACTACGCCGCCCTTGGTCTTTCAGGATAATTTGGGAAATGGGCTAACTTAGACCAGCTCTTCATTGGCCCATACATCAACGTCTTTGCCGACGGCTTCTTGCAGGGAGCCAAGTCCTTCTGCTTCCACCTGCTTGGACAGGTATTCAAGAATGTCTGCGATAAGCGGCGCACCCTCAAACACAAGGCTGGAATATAGCTGAAGCAGGTTTGCACCTGCGGTGATCTTGGCCCAAGCGGTAGGGCCGCTGTTGATGCCACCAACGCCGATAATCGGCAGTTCTGGGCCTGCCAGCTTTCGAACCTTTGCCAGCGTTACCGTTGAAAGGCGGAAGAGCGGAGCGCCTGAAAGGCCACCTGCCTGTTTTGCAATCGCCTTCTCGATGAGGGTGTCTGGACGGGTAATCGTGGTGTTGGACACGATCATTGCGTCAATGCCGCTCTCTTTCACGACAGAAACAATATCTTCCAGTTGCTCCTCGGAGTTATCCGGCGCGATTTTTAGGAAAACAGGCACACTGCGCCCAATTTTCTGCGCCTGCTCATCCCTGGCTTCCAGAACGCGCTTGGCAAGGTCAAGCAGAGGCGCTTTGGCCTGAAGGTCGCGAAGGCCCGGTGTGTTCGGTGAGGAGATATTGACCGTCAGATAGTCCGCAAGCTCTGCAAAGCGGTGAACACCCAGCACATAGTCAGCAGTTCTATCCTCTGCCGTTTTATTTGCGCCGATGTTGATGCCCAACACGCCCTGTCGCTGTTTCAACATTTTGAGGCGAGCATGAACGATGTCGTGCCCATCATTGTTGAAGCCGTAGCGGTTGATGACAGCCTTGTCGGCAGCTAGGCGGAAGTTGCGCGGTTTTTCGTTACCGACCTGAGGCTTGGGCGTAACTGTGCCCACTTCCACGAAACCAAACCCGAGTTTGAAGAGCGGAGCAGGAACTTCTGCGTTCTTGTCAAAGCCAGCCGCCATGCCAAGCGGATTGGCAAAGCTAAGGTCCCCTAGTTGGTAGGCAAGACGAGGATCAGCCTTAGGCGAACAGCCTTTTACCAGCCCCTTTTTCATCAAAGAGATCGTGGCGTTGTGTGCTTGCTCGGCATCCAACCTATGCAGGGCTTTTAAGCCAACCTTACTGGCGAGACGGCTAAGGGACATTTACAGCTCCGGAAAGATATGTTGACCATCCGCGCCCAATGGCAGCGGCTTTACCCACCTCACAGCATCAAGCGAAAGCGGGGCATAAAGGTGCGGAAACAATGCGCCGCCGCGAGAGGTCTCCCAAACGAGTTTCCCCTCTGGCAGATCATCTTCATCAATCGCGACAAGCAGCAGATCGTCTTGCCCTGCAAAGTGCTTGGCAGCCGTCTCTTTAACTGTGTCCTTGCTGGAAAAATGAATATACCCATCTTGAAAATCGATGGGTGCACCTTCAAAAACCCTCGTCTTTTCAGCAATTTGCCAAAGATCAACGGTTGAAATCTTGTAAATCAGGGACATATTGGTCCTTAACCTGTCTATCGGGGCTGCGTGAGTCCCCGTTTGCAGAGTTCCTACTGGCAAACTCCTGCCAAATGCAAGCCCTTAATGAGTAGAAATATGGATGAAGACACGACAGGTTCCATGCTTTCACACGAGGCTATCTGGCAGGGTATTGATGAAGTTGCGCGGCGAAACCAGTTAAGCCCCTCCGGCCTTGCAAAGCTTGCCGGCCTTGACACCACGTCCTTCAACAAGTCGAAGCGCATAACGGCTGATGGCAGGAAGCGGTGGCCATCGACAGAGTCTCTCAGCAAGGTGCTGGATGTTACCGGTACAACCCTCGCCCAATTTCTTGGCCTTTGCTCCCAGCCGGAAGCGGAGACAGCGCCAACAAGCGGTAGCCTTGCGGTACCCTGCATATCATCTCAAGATATTACTGATATAAAAACCCAAGGCACTGCAAATATAACCATTGTAAATACTGCTAGCTACATAGCTTTTCCGGTTAAACACGCAGAAAAATACTTTGCCGTTGAGGTTTACGGTAATAACTTTGAGCCATATTACGCTGATGGACAGATTCTGATCGTTTCGCAGGACACATCTTTACGGCGGGGCGACAAGGTCATTTTTAAACGGCAAGGCCGCGATCCGCTTCTTCGTGTTTTCTTAAGCGAAAAGTTGGGCGCCTACACGTTCCGAGGACTTCAGTCTTGTGATCCGCCTCTGGAGATCGAGACCTCGCAGCTTGAATGGGCGCTTAGGGTTCGGTGGGCCAGCCAATGATGAGTTGGAGAAGGCAGGGTCACCGCAACCATGAAACGGGTTATCATTCCTCTTTTTGTTTGCGCAGTAGGCATAGCCGCCCTTGGCACCCTTGCCCTGCAAAGCACTGATAAGCCCATTCAGCCAGACGGCTCCGCCGTAATCCTATATAAGCCCTCCACTTTGCCAGAGCCGGAACCGCAAAAGGAACAGGCTCGCATGCCCCAGATGGTGCAAAAGCCTGATCAGCTGCGGCAGATCACTGGCGATGGCATATCTCCTCCCCCTCCAACAACCGATGGCTTGATGCGCATTTCAGCTGCCAGCAAAAAGGTAGAGGAAGAGCCGCAAGACACCTTTGTTGTTCGCCGCCCAATGGTGCTGGATGGGGCGACGTTTATGTTCAAAAACAAGCGTTACCGCCTGATCAATGCAGAGCCGCTAACAATCGAGGAAACCTGCAAGAGCTACATGGGTGGCCAGTGGCCCTGTGGCATGAGAGCCCGTACGGCCCTTCGCGCTTTCCTGCTGCAAATGGCTATCTCTTGCTCCAAAACAGACAGCCCAACAGATGCGCACATCTACGTTCGCTGCAAACGTGGGGAGCAGGACGTGACGGAGTGGCTCTTATCTCAAGGCTGGGCTCATGCCAGCGAGAGCGCACCACTTAAGGTCAAGCTTCTGTCCAAAGTCGCCAAGGACGG
Source organism: Pseudovibrio flavus (assembly GCF_009711345.1). Taxonomy (GTDB): domain Bacteria; phylum Pseudomonadota; class Alphaproteobacteria; order Rhizobiales; family Stappiaceae; genus Pseudovibrio; species Pseudovibrio flavus. The sequence goes on along the minus strand of NZ_SMMA01000065.1, from coordinate 229,370 downwards.
ACAAAAAGGCATCTGGCAAGCACGGCAAAGCCCAGTTGCGTCCTCCGAATTCATCGTACCAGCGGCAACCAATCCGCCAATAGCCACCACAGCGGACGAAAACCAAATTCTCATTCAAACAGAGCCACCTATTCTCTGGAAGCCTGCGGGGGAAAACACTTCCACGACCCAATAGCGCAAGGAGTTTCCTGTGTATGCGCACACTAACAAGAATAACAAGGCATGAAGCCTGCTTCCTTTTTGGAATTATCACGACAGCCATTTTTTACAGTTTCTCCGCGTCTCTCGTTGGAGAGGCTGCAAGCTATACTGCGAAGATCCTCAGCTTCATCTGGCTGTTTATCGCCATGCTGTGGTGCGCGTTTCGGGTCGTGCACCACGCCGACTGCCTTGCTATCAAGCTGGGGGAGCCCTACGGCACGCTTATCCTCACCCTGTCGGTGATTGGTATTGAGGTCTCGCTGATCGTCTCGATAATGCTGACAGGCGCAAGCAACGCCGCTTTGGCCCGCGATACTATGCTGGCAGTGCTGAATATCGTTTTGAACGGGATGGTTGGCCTATCTCTGGTGCTTGGCGGCTTGCGCTACGGCGAACAGCCCTTCAACACGCAAGGGGCCCGCTCATTCCTTGCGGTACTCATTCCACTTGCCGCGTTTTCGCTCATTCTGCCGCGCTACACCACATCCACGCCAGATGCCTCCCTTTCAACGGGGCAGCAGGTTGCCTTTGCGCTCATCATTATGGCGCTTTACGGGGTGTTTCTCGCAACCCAGAGCCTTAGGCATACGGCCTTCTTCAAGGACCCCAGAAGCCAGAAAAACATCGCCCTACCCTTCCTTCTAGGAGAGGAAGAGGAACAAGGGTCTTTGCGCTTTGAAGAGGACGATGATCACGATATCGACGAGGTACACTCGACGAGTTACCACGCGATCTTCCTCATCATGAGCATGCTGCCCATTGTTCTGCTCTCCAAGCAGCTCGCGGTACTAGTGGATGAAGCGATCGATATGTACGCAATGCCAGCGGCTCTCGGCGGCGTTCTGGTCGCTTTGCTGGTACTGACACCGGAAGGATTGGGCAGCTTTCAGGCAGCGCTTAAAAACCAGTTACAGCGCTCGGTCAACATCTGCCTTGGCTCGGCTTTGGCAACCATCGGCCTGACTGTGCCCGCTGTGCTTGTCGTTGGGTGGATTGTCGACATCCATGTTGTTCTAGGCGTGAAGAATACAGACATGTTGCTGCTTATTCTTACACTTGTCCTTAGCCTCATCACATTCAGCGGTAATAGAACAAATGTGCTGAACGGTGCCGTCCATCTGGTGCTGTTCATCGTCTACTTTGTGCTTTTGTTCTTGCCGTGACCTGTGGAGGTACACAATGGCTTTGATATTGCGGACCGGCGTTAAGTTCGGTCTAACAGCGCTTCTTGCGTATTTGGCAGGCTATTATTTCAGCCTTGCAATGCACCCCGAAACAGCTCTCATCGGCGGATTGTGGGCGGTAATTTCAGCCATTGTGGTTTCTGATCCAGATATCCTTGCGCAGAACATGCAAGCAGCCAGAGACAGGATAATCGGCTCGATTATTGGCAGTATTTTCGCAGCGCCCTATCTGCTTTATCTGCCCTTCAGCGCAGCAAGCTTTGCCATGCTGGTTATGCTAAACACCTGTACCTGCGTTATTTTCGGCCTTACCCGCCACGTTAAACTAGCAAACATCACCCTAGCGGTGATTATCATCGTCTCGACAGTTTCCAACATAGACCCAGTCCTCAACTCCGTCCTGCGTCTTGTCGAGTCGATCCTTGGCATTATCGCTGGCGTGTTCGTGGCGTTTTTGTTCCAGTGGGCGGCAAAGCTGCAAAAATAAACGGCTGCAGAACTACTCCGCAGCCGTTTGATTAAAGCATAGTGCCCTCTTTTGGTTGGGAGAGAGGGCAACTACATCACTTGGCTTTATCAGTATCAGTAAGGCCGTATTTCTTAGCGAACGATCCAGCGGCGCTTTTGCACTCTGGAGAAACCTCTTCTGCCTTCTCGCTCAGGCAGGAGATAATGCGGCCGCCGCCTGCTTCCACGGTTGAGCAGAGCTTTTCAATGTCCGGCGCGCAAACTGCCAACGCCTCGCTTGCGCTCGCAAACAGCAGATCGATTGCATCAGCCATATCCGTAATGGATGCCGAGCATTCATCGCCAATTTTGTCTTCATAGGCATAAAGGCAGGCAAACAGGCGACCATTGCCCGGCTCCACCTGCTCACAGAAAGTCGCACGCTCTGTTTCACAAGCTTCCAGCACGCCTTTGACCTTTGGCTGCGATGATGCTGCCCCGATTGATGCGATGATAAGTAAGCCTGCGCTGAGTGCGCTAATGAAAAGGGATTGCTTCATAACTTCCTCCTGCAATCGCGCTTATGGGTTCACAACGACGTATACGGTGGTGCCGTTTTCTACGACAGGACGGTAATAAACACCGCCGCAGTTGTAATAGGCGTTGTATGGCGTACAGCCAGCTACTGACTGGCGGCGATTGACGCGCCGCGAGGTTCTGCGGGAGGTTCGGCGGGCTTGTCCGCGCACTGCAGGGTCTGCATTTACTTCTGGCACAGAAATACGCAAAGGCGCGTGAGAGGAACTAACGGGGATGTTGATTTGGGCGGCATAGCCCATAGAAAACGCGATTACCGCAGCTACGACTGGCTTGGCATTCATTGTTATTCTCCATTATTGGGCAAAGCTGTAGCCGCACACGAGGTGCTGAACGCCTTGCCGAAATGGAAAAGATGCAACTAGCCCATTGAGCCTAATCGCCTTTTAAAGGCGGGCATGATGTAAGCCGGAAGGGGCCAGTCATCTATCCAAGCAAACCCTTCCAGAAAAGGTTTAGCCCTTTCTTTCGCGTATTGGTCAGATTGAATGAAGTTGAGCGTAAGGCAGCTACAATGCCGCTGCCCTACCAAAGAACGTGTATTGGGCTTAACGAAGTGTCACGGGGGCAGCTTAAACGCTCAGTTTCCGCTCTTCATTTTCCGGTAGCAGCTCATCAGCTTCATTTGCGGAGATGAACTCGGTCACGTGATTGGCCCAAGCTATATTACCTTCAAGAGATGGATGAATGCCGTCTCTTGAAAAGTGCTGCGGCCCAGTATCGGGCATAGGAGCAATCCAATGGGCACCGCGTTCCTCGCACAAGGCATTACCCATATCGTTGATCATCTGGCGGCGAAGACCCAGCACGAAGGCAAGACCCGGTTTAAGAGCAGGCATTAAATGCGGCTCCATCATCTGCGACCAGTAAACATTGGCGTTCGGATATCGCACACGAACGGCATAAAGCAGCCCGCCGAAGCCATCTTTCCACTTTTTCTTTGTCTTGAAATTCTTCAGATCGTTAAAGCCGCAGCTCAAATAGACGTGGGTGTAATCGTCCTGAGGGGTATGAGGCAGAGCATGGTCTCGGACTTGGGTGGAGGTTGCTCCGTTGCATCCGGCAGCACGCCAATGAACAGGGCGGCCTGTTTGCGCGTTCAATGCCTTTGCGATTTGGTGGGGCAATGCATCTTCAAGGCTATCAACGCCAACGCCAGCCACCGTTGAATCGCCAATCACCAGCAGGCGTAGCGCCTCGCCGTTACCTGCTATGCTTCCATAGACAGTGCCTCTCCCGGGCCTAAGCCGAGGAGTAGACATACGGGTGCGGATACCCTCAACCGCGTAGAGCGGGAATAGTGGAAGCGATAGAAGTGCGCGTAAGTACATTAAAAAAGCCCCCTCGCATGACCGAGGGGGCTAATTCATCAGTTTCCGAGCTTTCCTGCAAGAGCTTTTGCAATTAGCTCACGGGTCTCGTCAATGCCGTAGAGGGCAACGAAGGAACCAAAGCGTGGGCCCTTCTCCTGTCCCAGAAGTACCTGATAGATCGCGGAAAAGAACGTTTGCGCCACACCAGGTCGGCCATCAGGGCCAGGTTTCTGGGTGTTCTGGTAACGCTCAATACCTCGACCAATGTCGTAAATTGCGTTCTGGATATCGGTACCATCAGTGCCCGGCTCCAGCTTGCTGAGGGTGTTATCCAGCGCCTCAAGCATTGCAACTTCAACTTCATCCGGCGCTTTGAACTGCTTGGTCGGCTTAACAAAGTCGTCGTAGTAGCGGATTGCGTAACCAACGAGAGCGTCCAGCTCTTTGTGGGTTGCAGCGCTAGCACCTGGTGCGTAGCGGGAGATGAACGACCACAGAACCCCTTTGTTTTCTGCGTTAGAAGCAGAAACAAGGTTAAGCAGCATTGCAAAGTTGATTGGCATGTCCACTTTCGGCGGGTTGCCGGAGTGAATGTGCCAAACAGGGTTCTGCAGCTTCTGGTCTGCGGACATACCCTCGAACTTTTCGAGGTAAGTGAAGTACTCGTCAACCGCTTTAGGGATTACGTCGAAGTACAGTTTTTTCGCGGTTTTCGGCTTCTGGAAGTTGAACAGCGAAAGGCTTTCCTCGTTAGCGTAAGCCAGCCACTCTTCCATGGTGAGACCGTTGCCCTTGGACTTGGAGATCTTCTGACCTTTTTCGTCTAGGAACAGCTCGTAGTTGAAGCCTTCAGGCGCAGGTTTTCCCAGAGCCTTACAGATCTTGCTGGACAGCGTCACACTGTCGATCAAGTCCTTACCGGCCATTTCGTAGTCAACGCCAAGCGCGTACCAACGCAGCGCCCAGTCTGCCTTCCACTGGCACTTCACGTTACCGCCGGTTACAGACACTTCCACACGTTCACCGGTTTCCGGATCGATGTAGGTTACGGTGCCTTTTTCAACATTACGGTCAACCATCGGCACCTGCAGTACCACGCCGGTGCGTGGGCAAACTGGCAGGAACGGAGAATAGGTTGCCTGACGTTCTTCACCAAGCGTTGGCAGAATGATTGCCATCACCTCGTCGTACACTTCCAGCATGCGCAGAAGCGCAGCATCAAAGCGGCCGGAGGTGTAGTAATCGGTAGCAGATGCGAACTCATACTCGAAACCAAAACGGTCGAGGAACGCCATCAGCTTTGCGTTGTTGGACTGTGCAAAGCCCTCGTATTCACCGAATGGATCCGGCACGCGGGTCAACGGCTTACCGATGTACTGGGCAAGCAGGTCCTGATTTGGCACGTTGGTTGGCACCTTGCGGAAACCATCCATATCGTCAGAGAAGCACAGGAGCTTGGTCTCGATCTTGTCTTCGGTAAGCAAGCGGAATGCGGTACGCACCATGGTGGTACGCGCTACTTCACCGAATGTGCCCATGTGTGGCAGACCGGATGGACCATAGCCCGTCTCAAACAAGACGGGCCCCTGTTTGGGTTTGTCTTTGAACCGTTTGACCAATTTGCGCGCTTCTTCAAACGGCCAGGCTTTAGAAACCTGGGCCGCCTCGATAAGTTCGGGGCTGAGATCAAGCTGCGGCAAAGATGTATTGGTCATGGCGTTAAACCATCGGCTTTCTGTTGTTAAAATGATAAGAAGAGCTTTGAAAATGGCTTATTTTTCGGAGTGAAGCCATACCAAAGCGCGCGAAACTTAAGGAAATAACTAGCGCTCGTCAATGATCGACACCATATTCTGCGAATTGAATGGTTGTCGCTGGAAAACTACCCGTGCTCCAATGGGGCGTTTTTACCGGACAAAAACGTTTTGCGCTTGAAATGAAAGATAGTTTTATGATGTCCAAGCAGCTACCCGCCACCGAGGCGCTCATCCACGTTATGGTTATGGTTTCCGCATCTGACAGCCGTATGAACGATGCTGAACTCCTAGCCATTGGCGAGATTGTTAAAACACTTCCAGTGTTCCGTAACTTTGACAAGGACCGCCTTGTAACCGTGAGTCAGGAATGCGCCGAGCGTATGGGCGCGGACAACGGCCTGAGCGATACGCTTGACCTGATCGCAGCGTCCCTTCCTGAAAAACTGCACGATACTGCCTATGCACTGGGTGTGGAAGTTGCAGCTTCTGACCTCTCCTTGAAGCAGGAAGAGCTACGCATGCTGCAAATGCTGCGCGACCGTCTAAAGCTGGACCGCCTGACAATTGCTGCGATTGAACGCGGCGTGCAGGCTCGTTACCGCACGATCTAAAAGAAATTGCGGCGCCGCTGTGCGCCGCTCTCACCCTGCCCTATCAAGCTGCTTCCTGCGCCATGAGAGCGCCCAGCGCCTCAACATAGATTTGCGGGTCTGGGAATGGGAAGAGATTTGCCCCTTGCGCTTTGCGGGTGCCGTCAAAGGCGATAATTCGCAAGAGCCAGATGATTTCACAAAAGCGCAGGCGCTTTGCATCACAAAAGCCGCCACTGTCTCGGTATGCATTCAAGAAAGCGTTGTAGCGCTCTGCACAAGGCTTGAACACGCCATCGTCACCTGCGCATGTCCAATACTTCATCTTTACCAGATCCATTTCTGGCACGCTGATGACGGCATTATCCCAATCAACAACACTCAAGCCTTGTTCACCCACGATGAGGTTCATAGGGTGAAAGTCGTTGTGCACCAGTGTGAAGCTGCTCGGCACTTCCTCAAGATAGTCTGCTGCTGCCTCGACCTTCGCCATATCGACATTGGGAACCAGCTTTAGGGAGGCGAGCATGGTGTCTTTCCAAGCAGGAGCTTCCAACCACGGTTCGTTGAACCGATTGCGGAAACGCTTGAAGCTAACGTCATGCAAGCGGGCGAGATAAGTACCGGCTTGCCGATAGTTGTTTAGCTCGTTGGCTCTAGCAAGCCCCTGCCCCTCTACCCAATCGCTTATGGTGTAAAGGTGCTCAATGGCCTGTTTGGTTTCATCGGCCACATGAAGCGTCGGCATTATGCTGTTCTGAAGATTAGGCAGGCTTGAAGTGCGATTTAGGAGTGCTAGATCAAGGGCAGCTTCGGCGTCGATTTCATCACCAATTGCCTGCCAGAAGTGCAGCAGGACAGGCTCTTTGAGCATATCGTGCTCATAGGCGAAAATTTCCGGCCGTGCCCGAACGCGTAAACAGCAATGCCGCCCGTCAATCTCTACGCTGTAGATGTTATTGATCGCACCTCTGGAAACGGGGTGATGTTCCGCCAGAATTTGCGAAAGCTGCTTGCTGGATAAACGGTAAACCATGCCTGATAAGTCAATGCCTGCTTTGTAACAGCAGACACTATAACCTGAAGCAATTGCTGGCTGAAAGCTGCCATTCAGCGCGGTTCACGACTTTGCACGAACCTTGGCTGGCTAGTTCAGTGTACGCTTGGCATTGGGAAGGTCTAGTGAGAAGGCCGGAATTTCGACTTCGAAATACTCACCATCGTCCTTTTGCATCTTATAGTCACCGGACATAATGCCAGAGGGGGTGTTTAGCGGGCAGCCAGAGGTGTACTGGAACGAACCTCCCGGCTCGATGACCGGCTCTTCACCCACAACGCCTGCGCCGCGCACTTCCTGAGTGTTGCCCGTGCCATCGATAATCTTCCAATGACGATAGCGCAGCTGTACGCGGTCACTGCCTTTATTATGGATAGCGACAGTGTAGGCCCAAAAATACTGGTCCTCTTCAGGATGGGATTCCTCAGCCATGTAAAATGGCTCAACAGTGACTTCTATAGATCGTGTCGTTAACCGATACATCTTGCATTCCTCTGCGCTAGGCTCGCCTCAAAGGACTACTTAATACTTATATGCTATTCCAGTTTTGCCTTTACCGGCAAGTGCTTCAGTACCAACTGGTAAAGCAAACCGAACTTATAAGTAGAATATCGCAGATAAGCAGGTTCGCGCCACTCAACTATCGTCGCCATAGAACGACGGGCCGAGGAGCACAAATGGCAGCACAGTCTGAAGATACAAAACGCTGGTGGGTTTTGGGCGCTATGGGCGGAGTTCTTTCGCTCATCGTTCTCGATCAGACTGTTGTTGGCGTTGCCCTGCCGACGATACAAAAAGACCTCTCGCTCACGACAATCGAGGCCCACTGGGTCATCAACGCCTACTTCTTCGTTATCGCCGTTGGCGTTGCAATTGGCGGCAGACTTGCCGATGTGTTTGGCCGAATGCGGCTCTTCCATATCGGGCTTATTTGCTTTGGCGTTGCATCAGCTGGCTGCGGTTTAGCCTTTGACGAGACCACCATCATCGCCGCTCGCCTGCTGCAAGGGTTTGGGGCTGCTCTCATTTTTCCCTGCTGCATGGCCATTATTGCCAATACGTTCGCTCCAGAGCAGCGTGGCCTTGCCTATGGTATCCAGACCGCAACGGGCGGAACCGCGATGGCTCTTGGCCCCTTCGTTGGAGGTGCTTTTTCCGAGTTGATTACATGGCGTGCGATCTTCTGGATCAACATTCCCATTGTTCTGGTAATCGCGGCGATTGTTATCATTACGGGCGCAAAAACCGGTGATGATGCACGCCCAGAAAAAGGATCAGATGCCAGCTATCTGGATGCAAAAGGTATGGCGCTGTTCACCTTCGGCATGGGCGCGTTTGTGTTTGCTGTGATGCAAGTGCCTGAGTGGGGCTATTCGCTCTCCCTGCCGTTTCTTGTTATCGGCATTTTGCTTGTCTGGTGGTTCATCAAGGATGGTCTTGGCAACCCCCGAGCATTTCTCGAAGTCGATCTTTTCAAAAGTCGCAGCTTTACCGCTTTAAACCTCATGGTCTTTGGCGGTCAGATGATCAATATCGCCTTCACAGTGTTTCTGCCGCTCTACATGCAGCAAGTACTCAAGCTTTCGCCCCTTATGACGGGCATTGCAATGCTGCCTGCCGTCATTCATCTCAGCCTCACATCCCTTTGGTGCGGCACACTTGCGGACAAGTATAGCGCACGGCGGCTATCGCTTACCGCCCTTGCAGTTGGTTGCGGCGCGGCGGCAGCTATCGCGCTTGGAACGCAGTTGGGCACCTATTGGGTGCTTGTGCTACCCATGTTCGTATGGGGTTTCACGCTTCCGTTTTATTATGTGCCGGTAAGACGAGCGATAACGACGGCTGTCGACCCAAGCAAGCATGGGCAAGCAAGTGGAATATGTCAGGCTATGCAGCTACTTGGCGGAACGATTTACACCAGCTTTGCGTCAACGATCCTTGCCCAGACCAACAGCTACGGTGCGTTGTTCCTGAGTACCTGCATCATACCGATTGTGATCATTCTTCTTGGGCTTCGTTGGATACCCAAGACAGAACAAGCTACTTCCTGATTTCGCTTAGTATCGAATAAACATCGACGACCCTCACCGCTGCAGACACAAGGCACAGGGCGGCGAAGGATATGGCGATAACTGCGAACCATTGTGGGAACAGGCAAAACAGCACAAAGACGGCTATTGTCTCTCCGCCCTCTGCTAGCCCTCTGAGGTAGAAGAAAGACTTCTTGCCTTGCTTTTCCGTTGTCAGATTGAGCTTTTGCGCAAGGATTGCAAAGGCGAGAAAGCTTGCGCCTGTGAGGTAGAAGCTGAAAAGGAGAAGAGCTGCAGGTAGAGCGTTTTCCTGCGGCGCGTAAATGGCAAAGGCAAGCGGAATAGAGCCGTAGAATACAAAGTCGAAGATGATATCCAGAAAGCCGCCGAGGTCACTTGCAGAGGTCGCCCGTGCGACCGCGCCGTCCAACCCATCACACAAGCGGTTGAGAGCAACAAACCCCAGTGCGGCAACGAACGCTCCATAGCCGATACAAACCGCTGCGCACAGGCCAAACCCCAAGCCAATAACCGTCACCCAGTTGGCGCGAATTCCAAGATTGGCAAGCTGTTTTCCAATAGCGTTGAGCGGTGGGTCTATAAGTTTGCGCGCCTGAGCGTCAAACATCGCAGCGTCCTCAATTATCTCCCGCTGGCATCATGAAGCCAACGGGAAGACAATTCCAGAATTTGGTCAGAAAGTCCCTGCAACTTTTTGTGTACGGGAGGTATCTGCCCTATCTGCGTTAGGAGCCTGCGCCTTCTTTGGAGCTAAGCTGCTGGCGCAGTGCGGAGATTTCCTCACGCATTGCCTTTACCTCCAGCAGCACCTGCTCTGTTTCTGAATGGATCGCCTGACGATCAGCTTCAGCGGTTTCTTCATGCTCCTGCTGCATGGCAGAAACGATGATACCAATAAACAGGTTCAATACCGTGAAAGCGGTGCAGAGGATGAACGGTAGGAAGAACATCCAAGCCAGTGGGTAAACATCCATAACAGGACGCACAATACCCATGCTCCAGCTTTCAAGGGTCATCACCTGGAAGAGCGTGTAAGCTGAGGAGAAAATATTGCCGAACCACTCAGGGAACGCCTCGCCATATAGCTTTGTTGCCATAACCGAGAAGATGTAGAAGACCAATGTCATCAGCAGGACGATTGATCCCATCCCCGGAAGTGCTGCAATCAAGCCGCCGATAACCCGTCGCAGCGAAGGAACGACCGAGATAAGGCGCAGAACACGCAAGATACGTAGGGAACGGAGAACGGCGGCAGGGCCAGCAGCTGGTACCAGTGCAATGCCGATAATCACCGAGTCAAAAATATTCCACGGGCCTTTGAAGAAGCTTGGACCAAACGCGTAGATACGCACTGTCAGCTCAACCACAAAAATGGCGAGGATCACCCGATCAATTGTTGTCAGCAGTCCGCCATAGGCGGCCATCATAGAATTACTCGTTTCAAGACCGAGCGTTACGGCATTGAGAATGATAATTGCAACAATTGTGTATTCCCACTCGCGGCTTTCAATAAGCGTACGCAACTGTTCACGCATAGTAGTTCCTGTAGTGCGATGACTTTCGTAATTAAGACGGAAGCGACCAAGTTCAATATGTTTTAGAATGTGGCGCGAATGTTTGGCAGAAACAAAGATTTTTACCGAGAATTCAGAGTTTTCTTTACCCTTGCCAACGTTTTAGCCGCACCGACGAAAACTATATAGGTCAATTCTTAGAAAATCTCAGATATGTAGTTTATAGTATGCCGCAAGATCCACGACTGGCAGCGCCGCCTTTGGTGCGCCGGATGAAGTGGGCACTCCAGTAAGGAGCCAATACGGCATGAACAAACTTGCCAGCCTGTTTATCTGCACTGTGCTTACCTCCCCCAGCGCACTTGCCTACACCGGTAGTGTGACAGCCAATGTGAACCTGCGACAGGGACCGGGAACCACCTATCCGGTCGTCAACACCATCCCTCAAGGAACACAGGTCAGCGTCGACAACTGTGACGAGAGTGGAAGCTGGTGTGCGATCTCCCACGAAGGGGCCAACGGTTTTATCAGCGGCGAATACCTGACAATGAGTGAGGAAGAAGGCGGCTGGCCGCGGACCTTCCAAACGCAGGATGGCGCGGTTCTCGTTCTTTACGAACCGCAGATAAGCGAGTGGACAGACTACAGCACGCTGAAAGCTCTGGTAGCAACCGAGTACCGGAGCGATGCGAAAGCTGCTCCCATATTTGGAATACTGGACGTTGAAGGCAAAACCTTCAGCAATGCCGATTCCGATGAAGTTATGGTCACGGATGTAAAGCTTGCGGGATTGAACTTCTCTACGCTTTCAAAGGATGAGCTGGCAAAGCTGTCTTTGGAAGTTGGAAAACTTCTGCCAGTGGAGGCGATTACCCTTTCTAAGTCAACACTTGCAGCAAGCCTTGCCGACACTGAGCAGATGGTGAACGTTGCAGGCATTAAAGCGGATCCGCCGCCGATCTACCATGCAAGCAAACCTACCGTTCTGTTGCAAACCGATGGCGAAGCTATTGAAGCGCCGGTGACAGGTGCAGACGGGCTGTTTTTCATCGTGAACACCAACTGGGATCTGTTTAGAGATGAAAGCACCAACACCTATTACCTTCTGGATGACGGCGCTTGGCTGAGCGCTAGTGACCTTAAAGGCCCATGGTCTGCGGCGAAAGAATTGCCTACCGTCTTTTCCAAGCTGCCACAGGACGAGAGCCTGAATGCAGCGCGTGAAGCTGTCCCCAACAAGGGGTTTGGGGACCGGCCGGTTCCTGAGGTTCTTTATGCGGACCGCCCGTCGGAACTGTTGTTGTTTGACGGCGAACCTAAGCTTGAGGATGTGCCAAACACCAAGCTGCAATGGGCTTCCAACTCTGACAGCGATGTGTTTTTCCATACGGACGAGAACAAGTGGTTTATCTTGACATCAGGCCGCTGGTTCTCTTCCGCCTCCCTTGATGGTCCTTGGACCTTTGCAACGACTGACCTGCCGCAGGACTTCCTGCAAATTCCGGCTGATGCGCCCTACTACAGTGTACGCTCATCGGTTCCGGGCACCTCAGAAAGCGCCGAAGCCCGTCTTCTGGCAAACATTCCCAGCAAAGCACGGGTGGAGCTCGGCTCTGTCCAGCCTGATGTGGTGTTTGCCGGAGATCCCGACTTTCAGCCGATTGAAGGCACGTCCCTCTCCTATGGCGTGAACACCTCCAGCCAGATCATTCAGGTGGGCGACAAATACTACGTTGTTCAAGATGGCGTCTGGTTTGTTGGGCCAAGCCCTGAAGGGCCTTGGGAAGTTGCAACCGATGTGCCGGAGGAAATCTACTCCATTCCACCAAGTTCTCCGGTTTACAACACCACGTATGTGCGCGTTTACGAAAGTGAACCTGCCGTCGATGGCGCTCCAGCTGCTGTGTGGTTCGGTTACACCATGGGCTACCTTTGGAGTTATCTGGCTTGGGATACCTTCGTTTACGGCAGCGGCTACTATCACCGCCCTTACTGGCGTCCATGGCGCCCCGGTTACAGGCCGCCTTATTTCCCACGGCCAATCACATACGGCTCGGGTATATTCTATAGCCCCGCACGCGGCGTCTTTGGCAACTACGGCTACGCATACGGCCCTTATCGCGGCCTTGCCTTTGGGCGCGTCTATAACCCGTCGACAGGTAGATACATTCGCGGCGGCGTTTATAGCGGACCGTTAGGCCGCGCCGGTTTCATCGCCGCAACCAACCCCGTTACCGGAAACAAGTTCTTTGCCGCTGGAGGACGCGGCATCTACGGCTCGTGGAAGACTGGCGGCGTGAAACTTGGCTCTGACTGGGCCAGAGGACGCGGCGGCGGTGACCGTAACTGGAAGCGCGGTGATGCACGCGCCAATCTTGTGCAGCGAGGCCGTCGCGGCGAGATTTTCGCGGGCCGCGATGGGCAGGTCTACCGCCAGAAAAACGGTGACTGGCAGCGCTTTGAAGGGCGGGACTGGAAAGGCGTTGATAGGCCGGAGAACCTTAACATCGATAGGGACGCGCTTGGTGCAGCAGCAGCTGGTGCAATAGGCGGTGCAGTTGGAGCAGGTGCCCTCAACAAGCTGAACCGCGATAACATCAAGAACATTGACCGCGATAAGCTACGGCCTGCCAATCGTCCTGCAGGAGACAGAAATAGACCGGCCGTTAACCGCCCAGCTGGAGATAAAGACAGGCCCGGCTTCAACCGCCCTGCTGGTGACCGGCCTCAGGCAAACCGCCCTGCCGCAGACAGGCCCAAAGCAACAAGACCAGCTACACGGGACAAAAAGGCGACCCGTCCGGCAGTCAAAAAGCCTAAGGCAACCAACAGGAAGAGCGCAGCTCGGCCTTCAAACAGAAAAGCCCCTGCACACCTTTCCAAGGACAGGAAACATAGACAGGTCGGCAACCGCAAGGCCCACAAGCATAGAGCAACAAGAGGCGCACCAAACCGGCAGGCCCGCTCTGCACCACGCAATCGTGGTGGCGGCAAAGCACGGCGCGGTGGCGGTCGTCGTAGATAAAATAAGAGCGCCGGGAGGCCTAGGTCTCCCGGTTTTGTGCTAGACTGACTTGAAGATTAGCCCTGCTTGAGATCGGACCATGACCCATCCCAGTAAAGATGATCTTGATCGCTTTTTGCTTGCTCAAGACCCCGTTTTTTCTCAGGTGGTTGAGGAGTTGAAGGCCGGTGACAAACAAAGCCACTGGATGTGGTTTGTGTTCCCTCAGCTACGCAAGCTCGGCCGTTCTGGAACTGCCCACTATTTCGGGATCGAGGATCGGGATGAAGCACGCGCCTATCTGGACCACCCAGTGCTTGGACCACGGCTCAAAGAGGCCTTTCAGCTTATGCTGCAGCATGAGGAAAAAAGCGCCGAGGACATCCTTGGCCCCGTTGATGCACTAAAGCTACGCAGTAGTGCCACACTTTTCCAAATCGTTGCCAAAGACAACAGCCTCTTTCAGCAAGTGCTTGATCGATATTACGAAGGCAACCCTTGTCCGCTCACGTTCGAGAGCCTGCAAGCCCCTTGGCTTCACTAGCAAATCTATGCCGGGATCATTGCAATGTTGTTGATGCTACATCCTGCCCTATTTCAGGGATAGACATGCTGGGATACACCTTCCTCAAACAACGCTCTTAACAACAAGCCACCATTTTGGAGCTGATCATGCACGCTGTGTCCCAAGCTTACTGCGAAAGCAGAAAGTCTGCTGAACTTATCGCAGTAGAAAACTATCCTTCTGAAGCCCTTTCCCGCGACGAAGCCTTCCAGATTCAGGAAGAAGTTGCTGGCGAATTCGGCCCTGTTGCAGCATGGAAAGTTGCTTTCGATCCTGAAGGAACTTCCATCTACGCACCTATCTTTAAGAGCGACGTGAAAGAAAGCGGCGCAACCTTCTTCGAAAACGGCGCAGGCATTCCACTGGGCATCGAAGTTGAGCTGGCTTTTGAACTTGCAAAAGACATCACCGAAGCGCCTGCTTCTGATGAAGAGCTGAAGGCTTCCATCTCCCGCGTTCTGATGGTTATCGAACTGGTAGGCAGCCGCCTTGCTGATCCTGCTGCTGCTGATCTCAACCTGAAGATCGCAGACAACCTGACCAACATGGGCTTCATCATTGGTGACGAAGTCAAGAACGTTGATCCTGCGGCTCTGGAAGAACAGACCCTCAAGCTGGTTATCGATGGCAAAACCATCATCGACGGCGCAACCAAATGCGGTACCGGTAACCCGTTCAACGTATTCAAAGCTGCTGCTGCGAAAATCGGCGGTCACATTGGCGGCTTTAAAGCTGGCCAGATCGTTACTTGCGGCACCTTCTCCGGCTGCACCTTCTACCCAGTAGGTTCTAAAGTTGAAGCTGAGTTCCCTGTTCTGGGCACCAAGGTAAGCGCAGTAATCTAAATTTACTCATTACGAGTGAATTGCGAAACGGCCCGCTATTGCGGGCCGTTTTTGTATCTAGTGCTCTTTAAAGGCTCTAGCCATACTGTCTCTAATTGGCTGGGTCAGATACTCAAAGAAGGTTCGCTCCGTTGTGACGATGTGAACCTCCGCTGGCATACCCGGTGTTGGCTGAAAGTCTTTCATATGCGCACCAAAGGTTCCAACGTCCTGCGTATCAAGGCTAACACGGGCAAAGTAGACCTCGCCAGTCTCGCCAATCGCATCAGTTGGGCGCGCATCTGCGGACACATAAACCACCTGCCCTTTCATGACAGGGGTGGTTCTTTGATTAAGAGCGGTTAGCCGAACGCCTGCTTCCTGACCGATAGAGATATTGTCGATATCTTGCGGGCGAATGCGCACTTCAAGAAGCATCTCGTTGTGCACCGGAACAACCTCCATAATGGCCTTACCACTTTCAATAACACCGCCCGGTGTATGGTAGCGCATATCGGAGACCACCCCTTTGGTTGGCGACACGATCTTTACCCGTTTCAATACATCTTCTGATGAGCGGATCTGTTCTGTCACGTCATCTAACTGCGCTTCAACCTCTTGCAGGTGAGCGGTTGCCCTTTGCCGTGCAAGTGACTTAACGCGCAAAATTTCTTCACTTGTCTTGGCAATACGCTCTTCGATATCGCCATTTTCAGCAATCAGGCGGCCAATGTCGCCACGCAAGTTAGCTTGCGCCCGCTGCAGAGCGAGAATTTCCGGCATACGGATGAGGTTCTTCTCCAACAGACGGTGCTTTGCCTTCAGCTCATCATCCAACAAGGATACCTGCTCGCGGGCTGCGTCTTGCTGGGCGACGTTACCTGTTTGCCGCTGCTTCAGGCTGTCGATGGTGTAGTTCAAAATCGCGACTTCATTGGCGAGCTGGCCGACATCAACAGCAAAGGCCTCATGCTGGGATTCAATGATCTCCTGCACTTCAGGATCATTTGCTCTTTCTGTCACCGCAATCGGAAACACCAGTTTATCCTGCCCCTTGATGAAGGCGGAAAGTCTGGATTCCATCGCATCAAGTCGAATTTTGCGCAGCTCCAAACGGCGCAGGTTGGCAAGCGATGAGGTTTTTTCCAAGCGGATAAGGACATCGCCTTTTTCAACCAGATCACCTTCTTGAACGAGAATTTCTTCAATAATTCCGCCCTCAAGGTGCTGAATAATCTGATTTTGTCCGGTGACCACAAACGAGCCAGAGGCAATGATAGCGCCTGCAATTGGTGCTGCTGCTGCCCACACACCAAAACCGACCACCAGAATACCCAGCAACGAAAAACCCAACATGACAGGCATCCGCACACTATGCGGAACGTCGTGATACCAGTTGTTATGTGTTAATCGCGGATTAGACATCTGGTTCGGCTCCTCTTCTTATTATTTTGCCGAATTCTTATTGGGCGAGGTCTACTGCGCCCTAAACTATGGTTGCTTTAAACGTCGATCTGGGGCGCGGATGGTTTTTCCGGCTTGGCATCAATAGTTGGTGGCACTTCTTGGTTATCAGTGCTGCGACGACCAATTTGGATTTTCTCCAGCACCTCATCACGTGGCCCAACCATCTGAACACTGCCGTTTTTGAGCACGAGAATTTTATCGACGCTCTTCAATAGGCCCGGTCTCTGGGTAATAACGATTGAGGTAATGCCCTCTTGCTGCGCTCTTAGCAGAGCACGGGCGAGCGCTTTTTCA
This sequence comes from Pseudovibrio flavus, assembly GCF_009711345.1. Taxonomy (GTDB): domain Bacteria; phylum Pseudomonadota; class Alphaproteobacteria; order Rhizobiales; family Stappiaceae; genus Pseudovibrio; species Pseudovibrio flavus. The sequence goes on along the minus strand of NZ_SMMA01000065.1, from coordinate 212,505 downwards.
CCCATAGGGTCAAGGTTGGAGTTCGGCTCATCCAGCACCACCAATTGAGGATTGCCATAGAAGGCACGGGCAAGGCCGATCCGCTGTTTCTGGCCGCCGGAAAGAGGCGCACCATCGACGGAGATAATGGTCTCATAGCCCTCGTGGAAGCCGGAGATCATATTGTGCACGTCTGCCATTTCTGCTGCGCGGAAGATTAGGTCATCCGTTGCATCCGAGCGCATGCGGGCGATGTTCTCTTTGATGGTCGCCGGGAAGAGCTGCACGTCCTGCGGCAGGTAGCCGATCGTCTCGCCAAGCTGGCGCGGGTCCCAGTTGCGTAGGTCCATTCGGTCGATGCGGATATTGCCTGCTGTTGGCGAAATAGAACCGACGAGCATCTTGGCAAGGGTCGATTTACCCGCACCGGAGTTGCCAATAATGGCCATGCTTTCACCCGGCTCAAGCTGGAAAGTGATACCGTTGAGGATCACCTTTTTACTTGGCTTGGGAACGAACAGAACACGCTCCACGTTTACACGGCCCTTTGGCGCTGGGAGGCGCAGGCGCTCGATATTAAGGGGCGAGCTTGCAAGAAGCCCGCGGATACGACCGTAAGCAGAGCGGGCCTGAATAAGGCTCTTCCAGCCCTCAATGGTGCCTTCTACTGGGGTCAAAGCGCGGGAACCGATGATGGAGCCTGCAATCACCATACCGCCGGAAATTTCGCTATCCAGCGCCAGAAACGCACCCCATCCAAGCATCGTGATCTGGGTTGCCAAGCGCACGCCCTTGGACACTGAGGCCATGATGATATTGCGGTCCTGCGCGATCACCTGTGCTTTTAGGGATTCAGCGGTGTCTCTACCCCACATCATCACGCTTTCAGGCACCATACCCATGGCGTTGATGACCTGAGAGTTTCGTGACATTGCGTCCGCTTTCAGGTTCGCCCGCGTGGCGAATGCGTTGGCGCGGCCAAATGGAACAGCGGTTAGACGCTGGTTGATCATAGCCACCACTAGCAGGATCAAAATAGCGCAGAACACGATCATCCCAAGCTGCGGGTGGATCAGGAAGACGGCGAACAGGAACAGCGGCGCTACGGGCGCATCAAAGATGGTAAGCAGCGTAGAACCAGTGATGAAGTTACGGACCGATTGAAGATCAGCAAGGGCCTGAAACTCACGGCTAGACCCACCCAAAGATGCCTTTGCCGCAGCCTGCATAACAGGTCCGCCAAGACGCGTTTCCAGATGCACTGCGGTGCGCATGAGAACGAACCGGCGCAGCATATCAAGAAGCACATGAAAGCCCAGCGCGCCAGCAACGATAACCGTGAGCATAATCAGGGTATCGGTACTGCGGCTGGTCAGCACCCTATCTGCGATTTGGAAGAGATAGATAGGAATTGCGAGAACGAGAATATTCACCGCAAGGGAGAAGATAAACACGACCATCAGGTTACGGCGGCAGACCTTAAGCCCTTCCGCCATAATCTCCCTAAAGCCGGGTGATCCACCACGTTTTTGAAGCGGCGTATCTGTGTTACCACCTTTACCGCCGCCGGCAGAGCCGACCTCTTGTTTGTTGCCATTCGGTTCACCAGAGCCTTGAGATTGCAGAGTGCCCTGATCGGCTGCGCCCTGTTGCTGCGGCTCGGCTTTTGCCTTGGCCTCTTGCTGGGAAGGCTCAAAGGTGGTCTCAGGCTCAGCAGTCGCTTTCGATAGTCGCTCTTGCTCGAAACGGCGACCCCATTTGCCTGTAAAAGAGGAAAAGCTTGTCGCCTTGAAGCGCTTTTGCCAAGCACCTCCAGCAAAGCTTTCCGCATACCAATCACCAAAGGTACTGGCCGTTTCAAAAAGGCCTTGTATTGGCCCTGCCAGCAGATTGGAGAAGTACGCCTGACGCGCGGGGGGGTGATCATAAGTAACGGTCACGCCTTCTGAATTGGCGCTTATATTCTTATAAATTTCAACCATAACTAACCCAGTACAGAACCGAGAATATCGCAGTTAGGATCAGACTCCATGACCGCGACTTCATCGCCGCTTGTTTCTTTCTCGTTGGACGCATCAACCGCAAAAACAACAAGTTCGGTCGCTAGCGCCTGCGTTCCTTCTTCTCCGCCAATATCCTCGGGGAGCAGGTTTGCCTGCATCAAGAAGGTTTCTTCGTACTGCTCGCCGCCAAGTGCTTTGAGCTGGCCTGCACTGTCATATTCAACAATGCTGGCCGAGTTGATGGCAGTGTTGCCATTCGTGTCCAACTGAACGTCGTGAGCGGCATCCTCGGAGAAGCCACTTCCGGAAATCGTGTCGGAATCTTCAATGATGTTGGTTTGAACAACGGCAGTGACATCGTAGTAGTTGCCGGAAATAAACAGCACGTTGAACGTATCGGAGCCATTGCCGGAGAACATGCTTTGAAGCTGGTCATCAAGGTAAGTTTCACCAGCAGCGATCTGCTCGCTTAGGCTCATAATATCCGAGGTCAGCGGTGAGAAGCCAAGCTGGAAGCCCGTGTCGGCAATCGACGCGTTATTCAGCAATGTGTTGGAAGAGCCATCGTCATGTCCGCCAAAGGCAGAGTCGTGCGCAGTTAAGTCATTGTCAAAAATGATATTTGTTTGAGCGATCAAGCTGATTTCATAGAAGGAACCGCCCACGATAATCAGGTCGTAATATTCTGGAATTTCAAAATAGATCGACAGGTTGAAAGCAGAGTTGCCACCCGTAATCAGGCTGTACTGATCATTGGACATGTCAAGGGAGACCACATCGTTATCTATGATATGATTGGTCTGGAATATCGTTTGAACGTCGTAGAAATCACCGGTTGCGAAATCTATGTCCCAACGCGGAAACCAGCCACTTTTGCCAAACTCGACAGGCGCAGGATCATACTCGATAGTGCGTTCAAACTGGGCACCGTTGTTGGATTGCGCATCGCCGCTTGTATCCGTGCCAGAAGGCTGGCCAAAAATACTGCTAACTAGAGAATAAGGGTCATGGCCAGCATCTGGGCGCACAAACCACTGATCGCTGTGATTGATGGAGGAGTGAACATTGACCTGAACGATGGCGTTAAGGTCAACATGATCACCATGAATTACCAGCGAACCTAGTGTCTCGGGACCTTCAACGATAACGGCGTTGTTGATAGCTGTATTACCGCCGGTCTGGACGTATTGGTCCTTCTCCTCAAAGGCACCTGTAACCGGCTCATTCGCCTCGTCAATCATGTCGTTCATGATAGCAAGGGCATCGACAGGCTCTTCCATCTCGTCAACGGAGTGGCCATCTTCAAAACTACGCGAGACGGTTTCGCCGCCCTCGCCTTCTTCAAAACCAATGTGGCGGATCGTGTGCCCATCAACAACGTCTGAAGTTGGCTCAGGCGTGTTCAGACTGTTCTCATGGAAGGTGGTCGAAAGCTTCTCACCAAGACTATTTACATTGAGATCGCCAAACTGGTTCCAAAGCGGGATGTGAGGTGCAAAGCCTTCCAGAAATGCCGAGGTTTCAGCTTTTGCGACGAGGTAGTATTCCCCTGCCTCCTCAAACGCATAGTCGAGATACAGGTCCTCATCGTTCAGGCGGTTATCCTGTCTGACAGCGCCAACAAAGCCGGGGTCTTCGCCATAGGTGTAGAGGTCTGGCGGTATTGTGTCGCTTCTAAAACCTGAACCGAAACCGAAACCAGAACCGAAGATATAGTTGATGTCTCCGTCACCATACGCTGGCAGACGAAAGCTCAAGCTCTGGCCGAGAGCAAGGCCCAAGTCCTCACCGCCCTTGACGGGAAAGCCGCTTTCTAGATCGGGGGTACTGTCGATGTCATCGCTCTTGATCGGCAAGAGCTTTACTTTACTATTAATATCAATGTATTGGTATTCAAAGGAAGGGACAGTGTAAGGCTCTTCCAACGCCCACTCGAGAGCCGGTTTATCAGGTCTGTGGCTCAAATCTTCATAGTACGCTTTTGTAAAAGCGACTTCGTTTAGAAGATGCCAATGCCCAGCAAAATGGGTAATGCTTTCGGTTGTTCCAATCGAATAACCCATCTTCTTTTTCTCCTGAGATCAAATGGTTGATCGTGGTTCTTTTTGCAGATGAGTAGCGTCTAAAGAGGCGTTGAAGGGGCCCTCTAGGGATAGAGAGCCCCTAAATATTCAGCGCGAAGCGGTGTTATGCGCTGTCGTCTTCACCAACGGAAGTCGAGGTGTTGTTACCGCCAACAATGGTTTGATCCACCACGTTGTACTGCAGGTTCGCACCCATTACGATTTCCTGGTTGAAGTTATCGGTGTTGGCAATTGCATCAGCGTTCGCAGAAGCTGTACCTGCTACAGAAGCATCATCACCTGCGCCGGAAGCCCAGCCGTCAGACTTAACTGCATCGATACCGTCAGAGGATTCTGCCTTACCACCATCAAGGTCAAAGTCGAGCTTGAAGGACGCACTGTTGGTCACATCCGGATCATTCAGTGTGTCTTTGTCGGTCAACTCGTTAACCTGCACAATGTTGAACGCAACATCGTTGCCTGCGCCATCAGCGTGAGCGGTCATGTCATCGCCCGGATCATAATCAATGGTGGAGCCATTGTTCGCTGCAAGCAGATCGCCGTCTACCTTAGCGTGATCAAGATCGATGAAGTCATTGTCATCACCGAAGCCGTCCACTTCACCATCCAACTTGATGTCTACGTTAACATCAGTGTGGCTTGTGTTGAGGTTAGCATTGGCATTCAGGTTAGCATTAAGGTTGCCGTTGAGATTGCCATTATGGTTGTGATTGTCGACATCCACATCAACGTCAGCGTTAGAAGTCGCATCTGAGTTAGATGTGCTATCTGCGTCTGCTTTTGCGTCAGCATCTGCTTCTGAGTCAGACTTTGCACCGGACCGTGCACCGGACCACGCGCCAGCATCTGCATCTGCGTCTGCTTTTGCTTCTGCATCGCCAAAGTCGAAGTTGTTTTCTTCGTACTTGATGTCGTCAAAAATAAAGATGTTATTGCGGCTACCTGGCATTTTTCATCTCCGCTTATTGCGCGTTTTATGTCTCGGTAAGCCGTCTTCTGCGCGGTCAATCCAAGACGTAACGCTTTTCTTTTTATTCAGCCTTGTGGCTGAGCGGTTGGAGCTTTCTAGAGGAAGAAGCTCAATGTCTTCTCAAAGATATTTGTGAAACATCAGTGATCCGACACCCCAACTAGGCGCGTAAATTTACGTAAAGTCAAATCAATGGCGGTTATTTTTTGCGATAAATTTTTGGGATTCTATCGTAAAAATGTAATTATTATTGCGTATATTCTTGGCGAAGCAGCCTTTTTTTGGCAACTCGCTTATTTTAAGCCACCCTCCCGCAATGCTTAACGGATCCAACACTCTGTATTGAACCGTGAAGCCTCATCTTTCTAGAGTTGTAAATCTTGGAGTTATGGAAGCGTGCTTAGTGCCTGCTTTGAGCTCTAAACGCCCATCTTGCTCATTACTATCTTCCAAGCCATGAGCACCCGAGGGTCTTCGTCGCCCTGATCTATATCTTCAAAAAAGAAGTCGTAGGCGTGAGCGCCTTCGTCATCTTCAAGTTCATCACCATCAAAAAGGGGCGACCTTGAAACGGCTTCATCCAAATCGAAACACTGAGCGAAAGCGTCCGGGTCTTTCAGAACCGTAAAGAACCGCTCACCGAACTCCCAGCCTTTTGCAAACTGCTCAGGGTTCGAAATGCTGGCAAGAGACATGCGTTCGCCAATTGATGGATCTTGTATTCCCGTCGTGCGTTGCCAAACGACGACCTGCAGTGCGCCGAGGAGGCTTTCCCGATCCGCGATGCCCCAGTCCCTCGCGTGTTCACCGATGATCGCTCCAAATACGCCCAAGCTGTAGGGCGTGTACCAGCGCTGTTCTTTATCTGCTTCAACACCCTGCCCCTCAATAAGCGGGGAGAGGCGAAGCGATAGTTTTCGCGCAACACCGCTTACGCGCAGGTGGTTGTACACCAGCTGCGGCAGCTCAAACAGGTTCTGGGCAAGGCGCTGTACCATATTAAAAATCGAGAGGCCTTTATTTGTGTCTCATCCCATTATGTAGCGAAGCGGCGCTATGGGAATAATGATAGCAAGGCTGCGCTGCCATAGTCACTTAGAGCCCCGCCAGAGTTAATACGGTACCTTCTCAAGATAAGATCATAGGCTAAGTAATGACTTCAATGCTGGGACCTGTCGGCCGCTTGGCAATGCCGTGGGCAGTCTTTCGCCAGTGATGTGGCCGGGAGAAGAATTCCCAGCCAGCCTTCCAAGTCGCAGCGCTAGAAAGTACCCAGTAAAGGGGAAGTGTGGCTATCTCCCACGCCTTTGGCTCTAACCCTCTCATTTTTGCTGCTGCGTAGGTAGCGCTCATGGAGCCGACCAGACCAATTACAGCGCTGGATGCTCCTAGTAGTCCTAATGGCGAGAGGACTAGCTCTATGAAGGGAGCAAAACCTCCACTAAAGAGCGAAAGCACTATTAGATAGGCAAGGCAAATCAGCGTGAGCGGCCCCAGAAACAAGCAAAACAACCCGCCGCCCATCCATATGAGGAAGATGGTGAGATCAAAAATGCCTGTCTCTTTGTAGAGCTTAAAAGGCTCTCTTAGATGCACCGCCAGCGTCTGTATCCATCCTTTGTGCCAGCGCGTTCTTTGTGAGAACCATGCGGTGAGCGTCGTTGGCGCTTCTTCATAGGTTGTCGAAGTGAGCTTCACCGTTTCAAAACCGTTGCGTTTCAGTCTCAGCCCTAAGTCAGCATCCTCTGTGACGTTATAAGGGTCCCAGCCTCCTGTTTGTTGCAGGGCCTTGCGGCGGAAGTGGTTTGACGTTCCGCCAAGAGGCAGAAACGTGCGTTTTTGAGAGAACCACGGAAGCAGAAGGTCGAAGAGCGCGGCGTATTCAAAAGCAAACTGGCGGACCAGCCAGCCCTCGTCCGCGTGGTCTATGGAAAGCGAAGCTTGCAGACACCCTACGCTCTGCGGCAAATACCGAAAGGCAGCAACAGCTTTGCGCAGTTGGTCGGGTTCTGGTCGGTCTTCTGCATCAAAAACAGTGACATAAGCGCCTTTGGTAACGGAAAGACCAGCGGCGAGCGCTCTTGGCTTTGTGCGCGGGTGCCCAGCAGGCAAAAGGAAGAAGCGCATATAAGAGGGAAGCACTTTCATCAGGGCTTTCAAGGTCGTCTCATCATGAGCCTCGACGAGAAAGATCACCTCTAGTTTGTCTTTGGGATAATCAAGCTTCTGAATGGCCTCGACGATCTGCTTGCAAATCTCCTGTTCGTTGTAGAGCGGAACAAGAACCGTATAACGCGGGAGATCGTTGCCTGACACTGGTGGCGGAAGCACCTCCTGCCGCCTTCGGTTCCAGAGCGAAATGAGCCGTATTGCTCCAAGCGCGATTGCCGTTCCTTTCAAAGCAATAAGGGAAGCGAAAAAGAGCCCCGTGACATCAAGCAGGATACCAAGGAAGAACATCGAAGGTGACAACGCCAGAACGGTGACCTGCGTAGATGTCATACGCCGGTTTGCGGATGCTAGAGGGCTTTGATCTGCAAGGTGCAAGGTTCCGGTAGCGGTCACCGCAAGCTGGTGCAAATGTTCCGGCGTTACGATGACTGGCTTGCCGCCTCTATCTTTTGCAGCGCGGAGTAGCTGCGGAAGTTTGGTAAGATCAAGGCCAACGGGAGAGATGGCCAGAACGTCCTTTCCATGGGTATCGACAGCGGGCACCAACAGACCGCCGGAGTATTTGAGTATCTTCTTCTGTTCCTTACCTTTTTGGCAGATTTTCAAACTTCCAAAACGCGCATAGTGCGCGCGCAGGTGGCCCGCTACTGTCCAGCAGTATTTTTCTGCGTCCAGAAACCCTTTTTTGATGAGTGCTTCAGCTGGAGACAGCCCCTCTTGGGAGGCAAGTCGCATTCCCAGTTGCCGAACAGGGGCAAGGCAGCCACTTTTTTCCAGCAGTTGTTTTTCTAGCTCGAAGGAAGGATTGATGGCAGGTTCTGTAGGCGAGACTGGCGGTCTAGTTGGCGCAATATCCGGAGCCCTCTCTGGCTGCGAACCAACCCTTTGAACTTCTGGTGTTTTTTCCGCTTTCCCGTTCCCGCCGAATTCAGCCTCTCCGCCGTGCCCATTCAACGCGCCTAAGAGGATTGCCTGCGTATTTAGAGCACCCAGTTGGAGTGCTCTTCGGTGAAGCGCCCCTGATAAACCAAGGGAAAGGGGTGAAACTTCCCCTCGTTGTCTTTTCCAAGAGCAGTCATTCACCTAGTATCACTCCCATTACGCAACACCAAAATGGATTACCAGACCTACTATGAAAGCCCGCCTGCTCCCTTCATTGATAGTCCTATCCACTTTGTTGTTGCAGCCGCTGATTTATGGATCAGCAGAAGTGGCAGCTCAGACGAACACCCAACAGGTAATCGTGGTTCCGCGCCCAGATGCGCCGCCAACGCCAGTCTTCTCCGAGCCACAAACCTTTTTGAATTCAACCAATAAGAAGCCGGATAAGATCAGATTTCTGGCTTCTGATGACTTCCCTCCCTTTTCCTTTCGCGATGGAAGCGGAAGATTGGTGGGTTACAATCTCGATCTTGCCCGTGCAATTTGTGAGGAGCTTGCAATAGCCTGCAGCTTGCAGGTTAAGCCATTTGCTCAGCTTATTCCGGCACTTGAAGGCAAAGAAGGCGACGCCATAATTGCAGGCCTCGGGATTTCACCGGGCACGTTGGAGAAGGTCAGCTTCTCCAATATCTACATGCGCTTTCCGGGGGTATTTGCCGTAGCAAAAAGCTTTCAGGAAGACCCAACTCCGAAGAGTTTGAGGGGCAAACGGGTCTCTGTCGTCGATAACTCCCGCCACGAAGCGTTTCTGGAGCGCTTCTTTACTGGCACAGAGCTCATTAGCTTTGATGATGATGCCAAAGCGCGAGCTGCTCTGGTGCGAGGCGAAGTGGACGCTCACTTTGGCGATGGCATGAGGTTGTCGTTCTGGCTGGAAAGTGAAGCTGCTCTTGGCTGCTGCAAGTTTTCCGGCGGCCCGTGGCTAGACCCCTATTACTTTGGCGAGGGCATGGCTATCGCTGTGCGTTTGGGGGATACAATCACTCAGACAAACATCAACCTTGCGCTTGCCCGTCTGCAAAGCAACGGGCGCCTCAGCGAGCTTTATCTGCGTTATTTCCCTCTCGGTTTCTTCTAGAAACCCCTAGTGCTTTGAAGGGTAGAACTAGAAGCCAGAGCAGTTTTTTGGTTTCTCCGCCTGGATATTGCTTCAACCCAATCACCATTTTTTCCTGCCCAAGAGCTGGATCTTCTGTGTAAGTGCCAAACAAGCGATCCCAGAACGGGAAGTTGAAGCCATAGTTGCTGTTGGTCTCGATCTTCTCGTCAGAATGATGGATGCGGTGCATATCCGGCGTAACGATTACCAAACGAAGAATACGGTCCATCGCCCTTGGTATTTTGATATTGGCGTGATTGAACAAGGACGCTGCATTCAAAACGATCTCGAAAATAACAACACTGAGAACCGGAGCGCCAAGAGCAACCACAAGAGCGGCCTTCCAAAGCATCGATACGCAAATCTCCAGCGGGTGGAAGCGAATGGCGGAGCTCACATCAAGTCTTCTGTCTGAGTGATGAACCTTGTGCAGGTTCCAAAGCCACTGCCACTTGTGAGAGACTAGGTGCTCTAGCCACACAGCAAAGTCGAGAATGAAGAAGGCGATCACACCAGCAATCAATGGCGAAACATCTAGCCAGTTAAACAGGCCAATACCGTTTAAGTTGGCCCAGTAGGCCGAAGCAACAGCAGCAACGGGCAAAACGAACCGCAGCACCAGCGTGCTGACAATAGACAGGCCCAGATTAGCGAACCATCTTTGCGGGCGATCATGGGCTTCGCGGCGCATAGGGATAACTATCTCCAGCAGCGCCAGCACCAGAAAACTGCCGAGAAAAATGGAGAGTCTGATCGTCGCTTCGTTTTCCATCATCACCCCGCCTTTACTTTTCTGCCCCTGATAGTAATAGGGATAAAAAATCAGGTTTCACGGGCGTCGCGCAAGATATTTTTCCGCATAACGGATGTGCCCCCCTGCCAAACCAATCACTTTAGCGTTACGTTTGCGGCTATGACAGACATTCTATGGAACCGGCCTGAAGGCCAATCAATCGGCACATTCATCTTTGCCCATGGCGCAGGTGCCGGTATGGACTCCAACTTTATGGAGCGATTTGCGCAGGCCCTTTGCGGCCATGGCGTTACCGTTGCCCGCTTTGAATTTGATTACATGGCAAAGCGTCGTGTAACCGAGAAGAAAGCGCCTCCACCAAAGGCTGAAAAGCTGGTGGGAGAATACCAGCGCGTTCTGCAGGAAGTGCAGAAGGAAACCGAAGGCCCACTCTTCATCGGCGGCAAATCCATGGGTGGCCGCGTAGCAGCTATGCTCGCCTGTGGTTCTTCTCTGCCAAAGCGCGTTGCTGGCGTTGTATGCCTTGGCTATCCGTTCCACCCGATCGGCAAGGATGCGCCTGAGAACTGGCGCATGGAGCCTCTTGCTGACAGCAAGCGCCCGATCATGATCGCTCAGGGCGAACGTGACCAGATGGGTCACTGGTGGGAACTGGACGAAATTGAACTGCCTTCCACAGTGACCATTCACTTCCTTGAAGATGGCAACCATGACTTCGCACCGCGTGGTCAGTCACCAGCTACTTGGGACGGCAACATCAAGATCGCTGCCGAACATGCAAAGAACTTCATCGCTTCGTTCGCAGAATAAAGCGAGATAGACTGTTCTGTGTTTTCGAGAAATAGATACAAAAAAGGGGCAGTAACAACTGCCCCTTTTTTATTGGTTTTATCTGGCCTTATTTGTCGCCAAAAACTTCAGCCGGATCAAAGGTGTACTTTGCACCGCAGAAATCGCAGTTCACCGAAACGGTGCCTTCTGCCAGCATTTCCTTCTGATCTTCTTCCGGGAAGTTCTTCAGGCTCTTGCTGATTTTTTCTGCAGAACAAGTGCAGCGATCTGCCATTGGATGCGGATCATAAACCCGTGCACCGCGCTCGTGGAAGAGACGGAACAAGAGCTGCTCTACACCAAGGTCAGGATCAGTGATCTCGCTATCCTTAACAGTATCAACCAGTGCCTTGGCCTCGACCCACGCGTCGTCTTCTTCAACGTCGTGAACTTCGGTTCCCTCTGGTGCATCGCCCGGATGTATATCCGCCTGCTTCATGCGCTCAGGCGCTTTCGGCAGGAACTGAACCATGATGCCGCCAGCGCGCCAAGAATGCTCTGGTGTTCCGTCTTCAGAACGGGTCAACATCTCGGCAACAGCCAAGCGCACGCGAGTTGGAATCTGCTCTGACTTCATGAAGTAGTCGTGAGCTGCATCTTCCAGACTGGTGCCGCCGTTGAGAACAACAATACCCTGATAACGGCTAATGCGTGCGCCTTGCTCTACAGTGAAAGCAAGGTGCCCGCGACCAAGAAGGTCTTCCGGCTTAAAGTCTGGCTTTGCTGCAATCTCCTCAACCTTCTCACGGTTGAAGCTTGCAGTTGCGCGCAGACCATCAGGTGCGTTGAAATCCACCACGAGCATGGAGACAGCGCCGTCAGACTGCGCCTGCAATGTCAGGCGGCCGTCAAACTTCAAGGTGCTGCCAAGCATTGCAGTGAGAACCGTTGCTTCGGCCAAAAGTTTTTTCACTGCGACAGGGTAGTCATGGCGCGCAAGCATGCTGGTCAGCACTGGCCCCATAAATACCGCACGGCCGCGGACGTCCAAGCCTTCTACGGAAAACGGCAGAACGGCATCATTGCCGACCGGCTGAATCTGGGCTGGTTCGTCTTTATGTTCGCTCATTATGCCTCCGGCAGTTTATCCATACACCAAGCCAGAATACCCTTCTGGGCGTGGAGACGGTTTTCTGCCTCATCAAATACCACTGACTGCGGACCATCCATGATTTCGTCGGTGACTTCTTCACCGCGATGGGCCGGCAGGCAGTGCATAAACACTGCTTCTGAATGCGCTTCTGCCATCAGCCTGTTGTTGACCTGATATGGAGCCAACAGGTTATGGCGATAAGCTGCATCCTCGTCTCCCATGGAGACCCAGCAATCCGTTACCACAGAGTGCGAACCCTTTACAGCGTCGAACGGGTCATCGGTAACAGTAATTTCCGCACCGTCCGCACGCACTTTGTTCAACCACTCCTGAGGAACACTCAGTTCCTTCGGCGCTGCGATTTTCATTTCAAAATCGAGCTTTGCTGCGGCCTGCATCCATGAGTAAAGAACGTTATTGCTGTCGCCCACCCAAGAGATAGTCTTTCCCTTGATCGGACCGCGATGCTCTTCGTAAGTCATGATATCGGCCATAATCTGGCAAGGGTGGGATTCCCGTGTCAAAGCGTTAATGACCGGCACATCGGCGTATTCGGCAAGTTCTTGAACAGCGCTGTGGTCCAGCATACGGATCATGATGATATCGACGAAACGCGACAGAACACGGGCGGTATCTGGAATAGACTCGCCGCGGCCCAGCTGCATTTCCTTACCGGTCAGCATCAAGGTTTCACCGCCCAGCTCGCGCATACCCACATCAAACGAAATGCGGGTACGGGTGGACGGTTGCTCAAACACCATAGCCAGAACCTTGCCCGCAAGCGGGCCTGTACCGCGATGGATGCCATTGCGGTTCTGCTTCAGGATTTTGGCGCCATGCAAAATGGTTTGCAGCTGCTCGCCGGAGAAATCGGAAATATCGAGAAAGTGGTTCAGTTTCTTCATAGTATTCACCAGAACTTATTCGGCTGCAGGAGCATCTGCACTGTTGGTTTCAAGAGCTGTTGCGGCAACATCGAGCATGGATACCAGTTGATCGATTTCATCTTCCGAGATGACTAGCGGCGGCATGATACGCAGAATGTTGTCGCCCGCAGGAACAGGCAGTACGCCATTGTCACGGCAGCTCTGCAAAATCGGGCCCAGTTCACCTTTGCACTTGATGCCGAGCATAAGGCCTTCACCGCGAACCAGCTCAAACAGATCCGGATGGCTATCAACCAGTCCTGCAAGCTTTTGCTTGAGCAGCAAGCCTTTGCTGGTCACGCTATCGAGGAAGCCCTCTTCCAGAACGGACTCAAGAACGGCTTTACCGGCTGCCATTGCAAGCAGGTTTCCGCCGTAAGTCGTACCGTGAGTACCAACGACCATACCGCTTGCAGCTTCTTCTGTTGCTAGCACCGCGCCAACAGGGAAGCCGCCGCCAATGCCTTTCGCAACCGCGATAATATCTGGCGTAATGCCGGACCATTCATGGGCAAAAAGCTTGCCGGTACGGCCAACACCGCATTGGATTTCGTCCAGAATGAGCAGCAGACCAAACTCGTCGCAAAGAGCACGTAAGCCACGCAAGAACGCCGGATCGAACGGACGGATACCACCCTCACCCTGAATTGGCTCAATCATAATCGCAGCGGTTTCCGGCTTAATGGTCTTACGGACCAGATCCAGATCACCTGCATCTACCTGATCAAAGCCTTCAGGCTTAGGACCAAACCCTTCCAGATACTTCTGCTGGCCACCAGCGGCCAGTGCCGTCATGGTTCTACCGTGGAACGCGCCAGTGAAAGTAATGATACGGTCGCGATGTCCCTCGCCCTTGGCGTGGAAGTATTTGCGTGCCGTTTTAATTGCGCCTTCAGTGGCCTCAGTGCCGGAGTTACTGAAAAACACACGATCAGCGAAGGTGTTTTCAGTCAGCAACTGACCAAGCGCTTCTTGCTCAGGAACCGTGTAGAGGTTGGATACATGCCACAGCTTTTCGGCCTGATCTTTCAGTGCTGCTACGAGCTTGGGGTGGCTATGGCCAAGCGAAGACACTGCGATACCGGAAGCTGCATCCATATATCGTCGTCCATCAGCCGCAATTAGCCAGACGCCTTCTCCGCGCTCGAACGAAAGTCCTGAGCGTGCGTAGGTCTGAAACAGCGACGAGGTCGACATTTTCCTCTCCTTCATAGAATTGCGTACCGGCTCTACCGGCGCGAGGCAATTTAGGTTCTTGGTGGTGAAACAAATAAAGCCGCCAAAGCGGCGGCAGGTTGTGAACGCCGACATATAAAACCGGATAACAAAGCCTTGTCAATGACCTGCTTTATACTTTGCCAGTACACGCGGTCCTTACGTTCTTTACTAGCTGCTAAGAGTTGGCAGCAAAACGCACCGCTGCCCCAACTCTTACAAGCTCCGTTGCGCATTACGACGCAACGACCGCACAATCTAGCGAGGATTAAGTATCCCCTAAAAAACTATAATGTAGCGCCAAACAACCCGAAAAATAAAGGAAGATACAGACAAAAATCCAAAACAGACGAGGTTTTCTGCATACTCATTGGCAGAATTAGCCCCCATTGCCACCATGTCAAAAACGAATTCTTGCGTCTTCTCTGTATTGCTGCATTATACTAAAGTTACTATTGAGTAAGGCTCGTATTGAGCATTAGCAAGAACTTTACCTCCAAGGTAATTCTGGGGAAAACCATCTTAGTCCCCACCTCAATTATTTAGATTTCTTGCTCCAATCACGAGCCCTATTATAGTGTCATGAGGGTGTTTTACATCATCTCATACTGACCAATTGCTGCACAGGGAGTGCCAGACCTGTTTTTTAAGGGGTATTAAACCCACGGATTACAGAACTGGCATGGCATTGACGAAGACGGGGACCTTCTATGAGCTGGACCACAGAGCGCGTTGAACTTCTCACCAAATTATGGGCAGAGGGGCTTAGCGCAAGTCAAATCGCTGCAGAGCTGGGCAATGTGACCCGCAACGCAGTCATCGGTAAAGTTCATCGATTGGGCCTTTCCGGCCGCACTAAATCCGCGCCAGCCGCAAAGCCGCGCCGTACAGCTGCTACAGCCAGCGCCCAGACCGGACGCAAGCCGGACGCTGAAGAACTAATTATCGAGCAGGTTGTTCAGGCAGCAAGTATTGCAGCTGCCTCTCCAAAGGTTTCCCAGAGCCAACCTATCACTGCCGGTGCCACAGCGCTCAAAGTAGAGCTTCTTGAAGAAGAAGACCTTGAAGTAGCAGCAGTGCCAGCAGTTGACGTTTTTATTCCTGTTTCAGAGCGTGCGACAATCCTCACTTTGACCGAGCGGACATGCAAGTGGCCGATTGGTGATCCCGGTTCTGAGGACTTCCATTTCTGTGGCCGTCAGTCTGATGCAAGCACCCCATACTGCGCACATCACCGTCAGATCGCATATCAGCCGGTCAATGATCGTCGCCGTGAACGTAAGACGGCTGCGGCAACCGCCTGATAGCAGACAGTTTCACTTCGTAAGAAGAAAAAAGACCGGAGCTCCATATGAACTCCGGTCTTTTTGTTTGTAGCTACTTCAAAGCGTTGGGTCTGTTAGGACGCGAGGTTTGACTAGTTGTCCCCCCCCAAACGGCTCAGCGATTAGAATTGATCGTCGAAGGCATAACCAGCGCCGCGCACCGTTCTGATAGGGTCTTTCACATTGCCTCGGTTGATAGCCTTGCGCAGACGGCCGACGTGAACATCAACCGTTCTCTCGTCCACGTAGACATCATGCCCCCAAACACGATCAAGCAAGTGCTCACGTGAGTAAACACGGCCCGGTGAACTCATAAGAAACTCTAGAAGACGAAACTCCGTTGGCCCCAGATGCACTTCTTTGTCACCACGCTTAACGCGATGGGTTTCGCGGTCCAGCTCGATGTCACCTGACTTAAGCTGAGTGGAAACTGCTTCCGGCTTTGCACGGCGGAAAACCGCGCGCACACGAGCCATAAGCTCTGGCACAGAAAACGGCTTGACCACGTAATCATCAGCACCTGTCGAAAGGCCGCGAATACGTTCGCTTTCCTCACCGCGAGCTGTCAGCATAATGATGGGCATACGCTCGGTCTCCGGGCGGGCCCGCAAGCGCCGACAAAGCTCGATACCGGAGAGCCCCGGCAACATCCAGTCAAGCAGCAGAAGGTCCGGCTGTTTTTCTTGAAGAAGAATTTCAGCCTCGTCACCGCGTGCGCAAACATCGACCTGATAGCCTTCCGACTCCAGATTATATCGCAGCAGCAGGCTTAACGGCTCCTCGTCTTCTACAATCAATATCTCAGGCATACTTCTGATATCGCTTTCTTGTTATTCGGTCGGCACATTCTGACGACCAACATCCAACTCGTCGGTCTTCGGGCGCTCTACAGGCAGATGATTGCCTGTAAACATATAATATATATTCTCGGCAATGTTCGTCGCGTGATCACCGATACGCTCGATATTCTTTGCACAAAATAGTAGGTGCGCACACATGGAAATGTTACGCGGGTCTTCCATCATATAGGTCAGCAGCTGGCGGAAGATGGAGGTATAAAGGGCATCCACTTCCTTATCACGTAGTTGCACGGCCTTGAGTGTGCGCTCATCACCGGTGGTGTAAGCGTCCAACGTGTCCTTAAGCTGGTTGAGGGCAAGTTCAGACATATGCTCGACACCTACGCCCAGCTCCATTGCCTTCAAGCTTGTTTCAATGGCTAGAGCACGTTTGGCAACGTTTTTGGCAAGGTCCCCTACTCGCTCCAAATCGTTAGAGACACGCATCGCCGCGATCACTTCACGCAGATCGCTTGCAACTGGCTGGCGGCGGGCGATGATGGAGATGCAAAGGTTCTCAAGGTCCGCCTGCATGGCATCAAGGCGCTTATCCGCCTCAATAACCTTGCGGGCGGTTTCAACGTCATTGGTAATCAACGCATGGACAGCATCTCGCGAGAGCGCCTCTGCAAGGCCGCCCATTTCCACCACCCGAGAAGCCACATCCTTTAGCTCCACATTAAAAGCGGAGACGATATGATTGTTCATAGATTGTTATCCTTCTGCAGGCTTCCGGCGCCCTAACCGAAACGACCTGTGATGTAGTCTAGCGTTCTTTGGTCTTTTGGATTTGTAAAAATGTCATCGGTGTTGCCCTCTTCGACCAACTGGCCGAGATGGAAAAATGCCGTGCGCTGCGAAACGCGTGCAGCCTGCTGCATAGAGTGTGTAACGATGACAATGGTGTATTTGCGGCGAAGCTCGTCGATCAACTCCTCAACGCGGGCCGTTGCAATCGGGTCAAGGGCCGAACACGGCTCATCCATCAATATCACCTCAGGCGAAACCGCGATGGCGCGGGCGATACAAAGGCGCTGCTGCTGACCGCCGGAAAGGCCTGTGCCCGGCTCATCCAACCGGTCTTTGACCTCTTCAAAAAGACCAGCGCGTTGCAGGCTTTTGGCAACGATCTCTTCAAGCTCTGACCTGTTGCGCGCTAGACCGTGAATACGAGGACCATAGGCGACGTTTTCGAAAATGCTCTTCGGGAACGGGTTTGGCTTCTGGAACACCATGCCAACACGAGCCCGCAATTCCACCACATCGATTTGCGGATTATAGACGTCTTCGCCATCAAGCAGGATATCGCCCTGCACGCGGCAGATGTCGATGGTGTCGTTCATGCGGTTGAGGCAACGCAGGAATGTTGACTTGCCACAGCCAGATGGGCCGATTAGGGCTGTAACCTGATTTTTGCGAATATCGAGATTTACATCAAACAGCGCCTGCTTGGCCCCGTAGAAAACGTTAACGTCTTTGCCCTGCATTTTGATGGGCGAGACGACGCTGGAGATATCGCTAACCGTACCCATTTCAGAAGTGGATGCGTTTTCAACGGCCGCTAGATTGGATTTCATCATAACTCGTCCCTTTCGCCTTACCAGCGACGCTCGAATTTCTTTCGCAGCACAATTGCAATGGCGTTCATGGCTATGAGGAAGCCCAAAAGCACCATGATTGCTGCGGAGGTTTTTTGTTGGAATGCAGGCTCTGGAAAATCCGCCCACATAAAGATTTGCACGGGAAGCACCGTTGATGGATCAAACGGACCACCCGGAATATCGACGATAAACGCGACCATACCGATCATGAGAAGCGGAGCGGTTTCACCAAGAGCCTGAGCCATACCGATGATGGTTCCGGTTAAAATACCCGGCATGGCAAGTGGCAGCACGTGATGGAACACTGTCTGCAAGCGCGAAGCGCCAACGCCAAGCGCCGCCTCGCGGATAGACGGTGGCACCGCCTGAAGTGCAGCGCGAGATGCGATGATGATGGTCGGCAGTGTCATAAGCGCCAGCACCATGCCGCCGACAAGCGGAGCAGAGCGCGGCAGGCCAAACACACTCAAGAAGACGGCAAGGCCAAGCAAACCGAAGACGATGGAAGGAACGGCAGCAAGGTTATTGATGTTCACTTCAATAAGCCGCGTCAGGCGGTTCTTTGGTGCAAACTCTTCCAGATAGATGGCTGCCGCCACACCAATGGGGAACGACAGAGCAAGCGTTACCAGCATCGTCCAGAAGGTGCCGACAACTGCGCCCCAGATGCCTGCTGTTTCAGGCTCTCGGCTTGCACCAGAGGTGAAGAACAGCGTGTTCCATGTGTTGGTAATCAAGCCCTTTTCGGAGAGGTAGTCAGTGTAGGCAATCTCTTTGTCGGAGAACTTACGCGAGCCTTCCGGCACTTCGATCTCTACTAGCTTCCATGAGCCAGCCGAGGCTTCTGTGTCTTCGGAGAGTGGAACAAGCACTTCACCTTTAACAGTATCGCCTGCAACTTCGGTTAGTTTGACCACACCGCCATTTACATGAAGGAAGTAGCTTGGAAGCGCATCGCCTAACTGCTGGTTGGCACTTGATGGAGATAGGCGAGCTTCGAAGCCGCTAGCTTTTTGCTGCAAGCCAGAGATTGTCGCGTCCAATCGCTCCAGCACTTTCTCGTTAGAAGCAATCTCGCGGCCAAGGGCTTCCTGCCGGTCTGCCGCCGCGTTTGCCACGCTGCCTTTCAATTGGTCGATACGCGCGACCAAATTCTGACGAGAAAGATCACGAAGGCTTAGCTGCTCTCGAACCTCCTCCAACTGACCGTTAAGGTGGCTAACGGCAACTTGGGTAAGAGGCGCAAAATCAGCATCCGAGCTGGTTAGGGTATAGGTTTTCCCCTCTTCGGCAATGCTCAGCGTGCCTTGTGTCTCAAGCTGCTGCTTTTGTGTGATCATGCCCTTGATGTAGAGGTCAGCATAATCTGACAGCAGTACATCCACTGGCGCCACGCTACCGAGGGGAACATCACCAGCGACCACTTCTCTTTGCAGTACTACGTTCGCACCGCCGGAAAGCAGGCCATTCATGACGCGTTTGTCTTTGCGCCCAGAAACGAATGGCAATTGCTCAGCCAACGCATCGCGAATGATACGGTTGTAGCTGGCTTTTTCCGGTGCTTGCGGGTTCACCTTTTCTGCAGTCAGGTTGAGTGGTAGCCGCAGATAATTATAGGTGAACGCTGGAAGCCCTTTGGAAACGATAGACGTGAGCAGCAGCACCAAAAACAGGGCTGCAATACCGACGGCAGACATACCAAGCAGCTTGAAAAGGCGCTCTGTCCGATACCGCTTTTTGAGACGGGCTCGCGCATCGTTGGACGTATGGATACCGGATGGCAGCTCCGGACGGGCGGCGGATGTCAGGTCAGTCATACTGTTCTCTGTATTTTCTCACGACACGCAGCGCGAAGACGTTCAGGGCAAGGGTGATGCAGAAAAGCAGAAGACCAAGAGCGAAAGCGGCCAGTGTTTTGGCGCTGTCAAACTCCTGATCACCCACAAGCAGGGTAACGATCTGCACGGTTACGGTGGTTACAGCTTCCAGTGGGTTAGCGGTTATGTTCGCGGCAAGACCTGCAGCCATAACCACGATCATCGTTTCCCCAATAGCTCGGGAAATCGCCAGAATAAGCGCAGAGACAATACCCGGAAGTGCGGCGGGTAGAACCACACGGCGAATGGTTTCTGACTTGGTAGCCCCTAGCCCTGCTGAGCCATCTCGCAGAGACTGTGGCACGGCATTGATCACGTCATCTGAAAGCGAAGATACAAACGGGATGATCATGATGCCCATGACGAGGCCAGCGGCCAGCGCGCTTTCAGAGGAGACTGATAGACCCAGCCCCTCGCCCCAACCTCGGATGGTTGGCGCAACAACAAGAGCAGCAAAAAAGCCGTAGACTACAGTTGGGATACCGGCCAGAATTTCCAGCACAGGCTTTGCTGATGCCCGAACCGGCTTGGACGCGTAATCTGAAAGGTAGATCGCGCTTAGTAGCCCAACTGGGGCAGCCACAAGAATAGCAATGCTTGTGATTAGAAACGTACCGGCCAGCAGCGGGATAGCGCCGAAGATCTTGGTGTTTGTCTGCGTGCCGTCTGCACCTGCCCCTTCAAAAGCACTTTGCGGGCTCCAATGAGTGCCAAACACAAAGTCAAGAACAGGCACTTTGCGGAAGAACATCAAGCTTTCGAAAATCAAGGAAAGCACGATACCGATGGTTGTCAGAACCGCGACAGCCGAACAAGCAACCAGAAGAACCATCATGGAGCGTTCAACAAAGTGGCGGGTGCGCGCGCTCGCGCAGATGCGATGATAGCCCCAAGAAAATCCAATTATTGCCAGCACAAGCAGGGATCCGGCGGCCAGAACGTGGCCCACCTTTTGGTAGCGGGCGTAAAGGCTGGCTGCAAATTCCTTACCCTCATCCACGCCGCTGACAATACCGCCGAATGCGATTGCCTTGGCGTCTCGTAGGAATGCTTCGATCTGTGCAGATGAAAGACCTACGAGGAAGTGATCTGTCCGGGTAAGGACAAACTGGTCAAGAACCGAAGTTTGGAAAAACGCCCAGACGCTTAGAAGTAGAAAAGCGGGAACGGCCGTTAGAATAGCCAAAAACGCCCCATGATAGCCGGGACGTGAATGCAAAGTGGAAAGATCGTTTCCTGCCAATGATAGCGCTCGTCGGTGCCCTACATAGTAGGCAAAGAACGCAATCGATATGACTATTGAAAACAACGCCAGAAACATAAGTGGCTGTTCCCTTGGATTTCGAAACGAGGTCTGGGAGCCCGCTTCGTTTTCGTAAAAAAGGCCCGGCCCCTCGTCAGGGGCCGGGTAACTTGCTTAGTAGGAGAATGGGGTCAGGTTTGCTGCAGCTTTTGCGACGGTATCGCGCTGTTCAGCAGGCAGTGGGATAAGGCCCTTATCTGCCAAGTAGCCTTCGTCACCCCAAGTATCTTCATTGGTGAACTCGGCAACGTAACCTTCAATACCCGGAATAACGCCAGCGTGCTCTTTCTTCACGTAGAAGAACAGGCTGCGGGAAACTGGATATGCGCCATCAGCGATTGCTTCGAAGGTTGGCTCTACACCACCCACGTTTGCAGCTTTCAGCTTGTCAGCGTTCTGGTCGAGGAAGGAGAAGCCAAAGATACCCAGAGCGTTCGGGTTCGCATCGAGCTTTTGAACGATCAGGTTGTCGTTCTCGCCAGCTTCGATGTAAGCGCCGTCCTCACGGATTTCGTGACAGGCTTTTTTCTTCAGACCCAGATCAGCGGCGCCTGGAACTTCCTTACAACCACCTTCAAGAGCAAGCTCGGAGAACGCATCACGTGTACCAGAGGTTGGTGGAGGGCCGAGTACTTCGATCTTGGTGCTTGGAAGAGACGGGTCGATGTCAGACCAGTTTTTGTATGGGTTCGCAACTAGCTTGCCGTCCATAGGAACTTCCTTGGCAAGAGCAAGGAAGATCTGGCCCTTTGTCAGGTCAAGGGATGGACCGCTTTTGGAACTAGCCATGACGATACCATCGAAGCCAACCATTACCTCAACCGGCGTTACGCCATTTTCAAGGCAGGTCTTCAGCTCTTTTTCCTTCATGCGGCGGGACGCATTGGTGATGTCTGGCGTATTTTCGCCAACGCCATCACAGAAGAGCTTGATGCCACCACCGGAACCGGTGGACTCAACGACAGGTGTTTTGAAATCTGTTTTCTGGCCGAACTGTTCGGCTACAGCAGTAGAAAATGGAAATACGGTAGAAGAACCAACGATCTGAATCTGATCACGAGCTTGAGCAGAGCCTGTAGCAATTGCGCTGACCAGACCAACCATAGCAATGCTTGCCAATGCCTTATTTGTCACCTGACGTCTCCTTGGGAGTATCGGTTAAACCCTTCAACCCGGACGCTCATCCGTCCGGGACGAGGTGAAAACTACGCCTTCGCTATGATGGTTATATGAAGGTTTGTTTTCAGTTTTGTGACAGTATAAGGCTTTGTTTTTTCGCGTTAATCTTCTTCCATCTCGGTAATAAGCGACACAGCTCCCGGTATAAATATGCGAAATGTTGCACCTTCTCCGAGATGACTATCTATTTCGAGTCGTGCGCGGTGACGGGTCAAAATGTGCTTAACGATAGCTAGCCCCAGACCCGTACCTTTCATCTGGCGGCTTGTCTGGGTATCGACACGGTAAAACCGTTCTGTAAGGCGTGGAAGGTGTTCTGGTGGAATACCCGGCCCATAGTCTTTTACTGAAAGGAGCCATTCCGGCACGTCCTGACTACCAGAAACCCGTTCGATTTTCAGATCGACTTTACCGCCGCTGCCACCGTATTTGAGTGCGTTTTCGGCAAGGTTATGAACCACCTGAATGAGCTCATCCTTTTCGCCTCGCACGACAACAGGTGCATCCGGCACTTCAATGGAGACATCGACCTCCAGCTCTTTGGCGATCGGCGCTAAGGAGTCCACGGAGTGCTTTAGCACGTCCCGAAGATCGACAATGGTCTCAGGCAGAACGTGAACCTTCATCTCGATACGCGAGAGGGAAAGCAGATCGTCAATAAGGCGGCGCATGCGCTCTGCCTGTTCCAGCATGATGGCAAGGAAGCGCTCGCGAGCCACCTCATCGTTTTTGGCTGGTCCTTGAAGGGTCTCGATAAAGCCGGTTAGAGAAGCCAGCGGAGTGCGAAGTTCATGGCTTGCGTTGGCCACGAAGTCTGCACGCATGCGCTCCAGACGTTTTGTTTCGGTCAGATCTCGAATAACAACGAGAATGAGGCCGGGCCTTTTCTGCCCACCAGAGCGGCGCACTGCAACGCTCCAAAGTGGGGAGATATGGGCTTCAAGCCATAGCTCCATCGGCACCTTTTCAGACCACTCGATAATCTCTGAAGTACCACCGTGAGCAACACGGTCCAGCGCTTCCAGCAAGGACGGTGCACGGATACGGAAGGAAAGCGGGTCACCAAGGGCGATGATACCGAAGCGCTTTTGGGCAGCAGCATTCACATACTGCGTGGTGCCGCGATAATCGACGACATAACACGGGTTGGGCAGTGCGTTGACGACAGATTTCATGCCTCTATCGAGAACGGACGCATCCTCTTTGGAGCCTAGGGCGCTTGGTGGTTTAAGCTTGGTGCGGGACTTCATGCCCCCGCCGATAACCAGCGTGAACAGCACTGCAAAGGCGGTAAACAGCGCCCAGAACGGCACATCGAACGCAAGATAGAAGAAAGCAAGGACCAGCGCGAAGGTCAGCAGTAACCAGCGCACATCAACGGATTTGCGATAGACCGTTTTTCTATTGATCCTCAAGCCCAACGGTTCAGAGCTTAATTCCGCTTCTTTGCCCTCGTTCGCCTTAGCCAATGATTATAACCGCCACTTTATTATCTTAGGGGTTTAGCCCTTGAGAGCTTGCCATGTACTTGGTGAAGGAAAACCTTAAACACCGAGCATGACACTCTAACGACTATCCCAGTTGTTCGTTTAAACGATTTTGAAGTCCCGTTGATTTGGTGGTGCTTTACCGTGCAGCATCAATGGGAGCCCTGCCCCTTATTCTAGAGACCAGAAGCGATATATTTAGCAGAGCCAACCATTTTTCAAGCAACCAAAGTGCAGATTTTACGGTTCAAGCGATGCGCACCCACAAAACCCTGCTGCCTCAAGTAGAGGCCAGAGCGGGCTGCGCCTCCCAAAACCTGCGAAACTCTTGAAGGCAATAAGGCCAACCAGCCGAAGATTGCATGGCGCTTTGGTAGATCTGGCCATCTTCGCCGTAGTTATCGAACCCATGGAATTCTACCGAGATGACGACGCTATGACCTTCCTGACGAAAGCCGATATCGATGCCACCTGCATTTTGCGGATCGGAAATGAGCAAGCGCTTGGGAGAAATGAGCCAGAATAGTGATAGCCTTGAAGGTCGCTCGATGTTCTCGATTGTGCCCCACACCAACCGTCTGCCGTCCTCTGTATCTTCATAGCAGTCACCACCGTGTACCGGCGAAAGACCTATGAAGCTATCTTCCTCAAAGCGATAGTCCATCGGCCACCACTCGTTGAAGCTTTGCGAGAATGCGTCGAATACGTCATTCAACAAACCCGTCACGACGATCTGGCACGCGTCCTTGGTGCCGTCCTCGATTGTTGCCATATTAACCCCCTCAGTCAGGCCATGATGGCCACCCGACTGAGGAAGCTTAGCAGTGACTATGTAATTCTACAAAGCAACGCTGGGGATATCGTCTGATGCAGCGCCGTTGCTTAGATCGTTCTTCTGGCGCCAGCGGCGTGGAATAACGCCGTATTGAGGGGCAAACAACATCGCGATGAGCTGGAAGAAGCCAGCGACAACTGCGATCATACCGGCAGCAGAAACGCTCATATAAGAGCCAAACATCAGCGGACCGAATGCGCCCAGTAGGTAGCCCAGCACGCCGCTGAGGACAGCGAAAACGGCGGAGAGCTTGATTTGCGTTGCCATATTATCAGTCAGCATTCGTGCAGTTGCTGCAGGACAGATGAACATGGCGATAACAAGAATAGAGCCCACTGCACTAAACGCTGCAACCGATGCAATTGCGACCATCACAATCAATGCAAAGCCCAAGAAGCGCGGTGAAAAGCCAAGGCTTTGAGCCAATAGCGCATCAAAGCTTGCAAGTTTGAGTTCTTTAAACAGAGCCAGAATGAACCCGACAACCAGCACTGTAACGACAGCAAGCACGCCAATATCGTGAGGCAGAGCGCCAAGCGCTGCCGGATCAAACAGGCTCTCGATGCCAGTTGCTTCCAGCCAAACCGCACTTTCGAGATTACCGTAGAGTGCGTGCTCTACATCCAGATGAACACCGGCGGTTCCTGTCTGCTCCAGAATAACAACACCTGCGGCAAACATGGTGGTGAACACCACACCCATCGCAGCGCCGGACTCAACGTTACCTACGCGGCGGATCACCTCGATAAGCACCACCGCGAAGATAGCGGAGACACCGGCACCAAGCATCATGGCAAGTGCACTAGCACCACCTGAAAGCAGGAAGCCGACAACAATACCCGGCAGAACGACGTGGGAGATTGCATCGCCCATAAGTGCCTGCCTGCGCAGCACAAGGAAGTTACCAAGCAAACCGCAAACCAGCGCTGCAAGAGTGCCCAGAAGGATGCTTGGAAAGTCAAATTGCCAGAAGATTTCCATTGTTACACCCCTACCGGAATTACACGAGCGCCCAGTTTGTTTTCCAATGACTTAACCGTATCAGGCGGCAGCACTTCTTGAATAAGCTTCAGTGACCACTCCTGCACAGTTGCCGCTTCATCCGGCTCTTCCTGTTTATAGAGGTTCCATAGCGCCTGATCGCGAGCGATAACGCGGGCCTGCGCATATCCTGTTGGTGTGACGCGTCCATCACCTTCCATAAACCGCGCTTTTACCAGCAATTTTCGGGTTACCGGCTCGAGGATTGGCTCATCATGAGCGATGGAAAGGAGACCTTGGCGCATGTGGACCTGTCCTTGGAAACGACGATGGCGCAGGTATGCAGCAAGCAATCCGCGCACCGGCGAACCGATGAGAGACACCACGAAGAAAGAAAAGAGAACGAGAACGATAATGCCGCCGGTTGGCATATCTGGCGCGGAGGCTGAAATTGCTGCACCGAGGTAGCTACCAACCGCGCCGATAGCTGCGGACAGAGCAACGACAACAGGAACGCGCTCACTCCAAAAACGAGCTGCGACTGGAGGAATAATGGCCAGCGCGATGATGAGAACGAGCCCCACCGTCTTCAACCCGATAACAACCACTGCCAGTAGAAGCAGCAGCAGTGTTCTATCCAACATCGTAACGTTGTAGCCGCTCGCTGCGGCGAAGCCTTCATCAAAGCAAAGGATGGTGAATTCCTTGATGCGCAGAAGAAGCGCGAAGCCCACGACGACGGCAGCAATGGCAATGATCATCGCTTCTGAATAGGTCATGCCCGAAGTTGCGCCGAGCAAGAAGCCTTCCAGACCGGCACGCCCCGCAACAGACATGGACTGAATGACGGTAAGCAGCACCATACCAAGCGCAAAGAATGTCGATAGAACTGTTCCGATTGCGGTGTCTTCGGTTAGGCGGGTATGGGAGCGGATCCAGTCCACCGCCAGCACACCGATGCCCGCAGAAAGAGCTGCGCCTACTAGCAGAACCGGCAGCGAGCGCCCTACCCCGAAAAACAGCTCTCCTACGATGAAGGCAAGAGCAACACCGGGAAGCGTTGAGTGGCTGATAGCATCGGAAACCAGCGTGCGCTTACGCAGCAAAACAAAAACACCAACTGCACCACTGGCAGCGCCGAGAAGAGCTGCACCAATGCACACCAGCGCTGTGTTATAGCCAGCAGACAGGAAGAGAATATCGACAAGTGAAGGCATGCTATGACCTATTCTTGTTCTTTAGCTGAACTTTGCAAACCTTCAAGCTGGGTCGATGCCAATCGGCCGCCATAGGCTTTTTGCAGGTTCTCTGCCGTAAAGGCTTCTGCAGTCGGGCCACTTGCAATGTGCTGACCGTTAATCAGCAATACATGGCTGTAGTACTGGGTGACGCTTTCCAGATCATGGTGCACAACAAGAATGGTCTTGCCGCGTTTTACGAGCGTGCGCAGCACTTCGATGATTGCTTTTTCGGTAGCAGCATCAACACCGGCAAACGGCTCATCCATGAGGTAAACATCAGCATCCTGCGCCAAAGCACGGGCAAGAAACACACGCTGCTGCTGGCCACCTGAAAGCTGACCAATCTGGCGATCTGCAAAGGCAGTCATACCCACAGCTTCAAGGCTTTTCAGAGCTTCTTGACGTTGACGACGACCAAGCCAGCGGAACCAGCCCACCTTGGCGTAAAGGCCCATCATGACAACATCAACTGCGGTTGCAGGAAAATCCCAATCTACCGCGTTGCGCTGCGGGACATAGGCGACCTTGTCCATCATCTTGCGGACAGGCTTGCCGAAAACGGTGGTTTCGCCAGACAGCTTAGGGATAAGGCCGAGTGCGGCCTTCAGAAACGTAGATTTACCTGCGCCGTTTGGACCGATAATGCCGATCAGTTCCCCTTTGGGGGCTGTGTATGTGACATTCCAGAGAACCGGTTTGTGGTGATACGCTACAGTCAAACCGGAAACGTGGAAGGGAGAATCCTTCCACGCGGTTTCAGCTTGCACGCTACCCCCTTCGTTTTGTTGAAGGTTGTAGTTGTCTTGTGCCGCCATTAGCTTTCTCCTCGAGAAAGTTTGTTATTGAGGCCACGTTCCGGGGCTTTGCCACCAAGTGCACGGGCAATACTTGTCATGTTGTGGTCGATCATGCCCACATACGTTCCTTCATAGGTACCAGGGTCACCCATGGCATCAGAAAACAACTCTGCACCTATGACAACTTTATGGCCGCGGGCAGCCGCGCCTTCCACTAATGCACGGACATTTCGCTCAGAAACCGAAGATTCTACAAAAACAGCTTCGATTTTCTTTTCGACCAGCAAATTCACCAGTTCTTCAATGCGGTTGAGGCCTGCCTCAGAGTTAGTAGAAACGCCCTGAATGCCGACAACCTCCATACCAAAATCGCGACCAAGGTAGGCAAAGGCATCGTGCGCAGTTACGAGCACACGCTTCTGCTCTGGCACGGTGGCAAGCACCGTATCGCCATAGTCCGCAAGGGCTTCAATCTGCTTGCGATATTCGTCCGCATTTTTCTTGAAGTAGGCTTCGCCTTCTGGGTCCAGTTCAATCAGCGCTGCTTCTGTAGCATTCACCGCATTGATCCAGAGTTCAGGGCTCATCCAAACGTGCGGATCATAACGGCCCTGATAGTCTGCGCTGCCCATACGCTTGTCTTTAGAGATACCCTCACCCACGAAAAATACCGGCTTCTTGGTCTTCAGCTTCAGCAGCAGCTCTTCCAGCTGCGCTTCGAGAAACAGGCCGTTTGCGAAAATCGCATCAGCGCGGCCCAGTTTGACCACATCGTTACGTGTCTGGCGGTAGGAGTGCGGATCGATACCTGATCCGATCAAAGCTTCCGTCTCTACGCGCTCTCCGCCAACAGCCTTTACAGCGTCAGAAACCATGCCAACGGTGGCAACAATGTTGAGAGGTTCTTTCGCTGTTGCTACAGCGCTCATACCCAAGAGCAGTCCCACGGCCAAAAGGCTACGTAAACTCCCGGTGATCGACTTCATCTTTTGATCTTTCTTTACAAGACAAGGGCTTGTTCATTGATTCTGCTTAGAGAATGACCACAAGCCGCGGAAAAAACCATACGCACATCCACACTCTACTTGCAACTCATTCTTAATTGCAATCTAAAAAACCACGTAGTTCGGTAAATTTTGCATCCCTAGAGATGCATTTAACTGATGGGACAACCAATTACCCATTGAGATTCCCTAGGTTTCCTCATAGAGCCAGAAGGGTATGAAGCTGCAAGCTTGGGGAGGATAGGCAGTGCTTGAGTTCAATCGCACATTTGTTCCGCGCTACGGAGAACATGTGGAAATACTTCCAGGGCTTTCGCGCGTTACCTGCAACAATCCCGGTCCGCTTACATTTTTCGGCACCAATACCTTCCTAATTGGGCAGAAAGAAGTAGCGGTTCTTGACCCTGGTCCGCTTGATGAGGCGCACCTCTCAAGCCTTATGGAAGCAATAGGCTCGCGCCCCGTTAAGGCTATTCTGGTTTCCCATACACACATTGATCACTCACCGCTTGCGCAGGCACTACAGGACAGAACGGGCGCTCCAATATGGGGCTCAACCGAGCATCGCCGCGCGGAAGCCTTTAAGGACATGCCAGAGAACCCAATGCAGGCGAGCGCGGATGCTTCATACAACCCTGCCCGCATCCTCAAAGGCGGAGACCGCTTCACCATTGATGGAATGGAAATCGAGACGCTGGACACACCGGGACATACGGTCAACCACATCGCCTTTCGCATACCTGAGATGAAGGTGGTCCTCACCGCCGATCATGTTATGGCGTGGTCTACGACGGTTGTTGCGCCGCCGGATGGTTCAATGTCTGACTATATGGCGTCACTTGAGCTACTAACCGGATTTGGCGACCACAGGATGTTTCCAGCCCATGGTGGGGAAATTTTGAACCCTTCTCAATATCTACCCGCTCTGAAGGCTCACCGTCTTCAAAGAGAAGCGGCAGTTATGGAGCAAGTCGCAGCAGGCGTTGAGAGTATTCCTGAAATGGTTGCAGTCATTTACAAGGATGTGGACCCGAAACTGCACGGCGCAGCGGCACTTAACGTTCTCGCCCATCTTGAAGACCTTGTGGTGCAAAAGCGCGTTTCCTGCGAACTGCCAATATCCCTTAGCGGAAAATTTATTCCCGCATAGCTCTGAAAAACTCAAGGATAGAGACCTATCTCATCCTTGGAACGCTTCAGGGGCGCATGTATCCTCGTAGAACTAACAACATTCAAGAGACAGTCTGTAACCATGGCCATTGATTTCGACAGCATCGTTGATCGCAAGAACACACACTCTATGAAATGGGACGAGATGGAAAGCCGCTACGGCATCTCTGCTGAAGATGGCATTCCTATGTGGGTTGCGGATATGGACTTCCGTCCGCCG
The DNA here is from genome assembly GCF_009711345.1 of Pseudovibrio flavus. Classification (GTDB taxonomy): domain Bacteria; phylum Pseudomonadota; class Alphaproteobacteria; order Rhizobiales; family Stappiaceae; genus Pseudovibrio; species Pseudovibrio flavus. The sequence continues at coordinate 182,578 of NZ_SMMA01000065.1, read as the reverse complement.
CAGGCTGTCAACGACATGCTGAAGGCGCAGGCCGAGCATGGCATCAATGGTTACTATGGCGATGATGATGCATTTAAACAGTCTATCGTCTCGTGGATGGATCGCCGCCATGGCTTCACTGTCGAGAAGGACTGGATCTCCACCGTACCGGGTGTCGTTGCCGGATATTCTCTTGCCATTCAGGCATTTTCCGAGCCGGGCGACGGCGTTTTAGTTTTCTCTCCAGTTTATCACGCCTTTGGCCGCGCGGTTCATGCAAACAACCGCAAACTCATTGAGAGCCAGCTTCTTATTGAAGGTGGGCAGTACAAGATCGACTTCGAGACCCTGCCTTCTTTGGTCGATAAAAAGACGAAGATCCTGCTGCTCTGCACGCCGCACAACCCGGGTGGCCGTGTATGGACCAGAGAAGAGCTGGAGCAGATCTGCGCTTTCTGCCTTGAGCGCGGCATCTTGATCATCTCTGACGAGATCCACGAAGACCTTGTGTTCTCCGGCTACAAGCACATTCCAACTGCGACCCTTTCACCTGAGATCGCAGCACGAACCATCACTTTCTCGGCAGCCTCCAAAACCTTCAACCTTGCAGGCTTTATGACTGCGGCGGCGATTATCAGCGATGAAGATATCCGCAAGCGCTATGCAGCACAGGCAAATGCTTGCGGAATCGGCCCTAACCGTTTGGGTTCGCTCGCAACAACAGCAGCCTACAACAACGGCGACGAATGGGTAGACGCGGTCGTTGAGTACATTGAGGGTAACGAGAAGCTACTGGCAGAAGGTCTTGAAGCGGCTATTCCGGGCGCGAAAGTCATGCGCTTACACAGCACCTACCTTTCTTGGGTAGACGTCAGCGGTGTGGACTTGCCTTTCAACGAAGTTCTCAGACGCATTGAGCGGGACGCAAAAGTTGCGGTGAACCACGGAGCGACATTCGGCAAAGGCGGTGAAACGTTCGTCCGCTTTAACCTTGCTTGTCCGCGTGCAATGGTTACAGAGGCTATCGCGCGTATTGAGGCAGCATTTGCCGATCTTCGCTCCCAGTCCGGCACCGCAGCGGCGCAAGAGCAAGCCTGACGGCAAGCCCGCCTCTTACGCGGAAAGCAAATACAGCGATTTTGAGCAGGGTGGACCTCTACCCTGCTCTTTTAATTGCGAAGGCTAGGTTTTAGATCTGGAACCGGCGTTATCTGACGTGGTTTCAGAGGACCAGAGTTTTGCTCTGGCTCCTTTGTAAAGTCAGGCAGTTCGTACTCAGGGTCAAACTCGCCTTCCAGCTGGCCCGGAGTTGGCAGCACCGCCGCATCGCCGTAGGATTCCAGCAGCACAGCATCAAGCTGATCCAAGAACTTGCGGATACGCTTTGCATTTGCGCCAAAGTCATGCTCACCGAAGCGGGAAGCGGACCGGATATCAAGCAAAGAGCCTACCGGATCAGGCCGAATGCGCAGCGCTACATCATCCTTGAAAGCGAAAATCGGCGTCGTTGCTTCCAAGATGAAAAAGGAAGGTTCATCCGACAAGTCCGAAGCCCCATCGTAGAGGACAACCCAACCCAGCCGCTCCGCCACATTGCCCGCCGCGTTATGCAGCTCATGCGGGTGCACTCTGAAACGGCGCGGCACGATATCTGGATAGTGCTTTCTCTGCAGATCGATCTTTGCTGCATCAAGGGGTGCTTCCAGCTCCTGATACTGGTTTAGCGCAGGCGGCTCTTGCAGATCGGTTGAGACGTCATTCATGCGCGGATAGTTCATGAGACCTACCACCGCGAGGCCAAACGGAAACAGAGCTATACCTGCAAACAGAATACCCCAAACGGAATTGCCAAAGCCCTTGCCGCCTTCCCTCCAAAGATCGACGAGGGAATAGAGAGCCAACCCAAGGCCCGCAACACCCATGGCAAAACCAAAGCCGAAGAGGATTACAAGCTCTTGAGCACTGATAAGCTGAAAGCGATGGGCAAGCAGGGATATGATCAGAAACGGTAGTGCAATGGCACCGATCCGTCGGCTAAGCCACGCTGACTTGGAAACCCGCATTGGCAGAAGGTTGTACATTGCCCCTCGTGTACTTTACCGCACCCGTCCTCAGCCCAAACCCGTCTTTCCTTGGGTCAAACTATTGACCGCAAAACGGGAAGTACCAGAGCACTCAATATTATGAGTTTTAACGCGCCTTACAACCGAGCAAATATGACTCTGTACGATTATGGGGACCCTATCCAGCAGTTTTAATTAAATTGGAACGGCCCTGCACGTTTCCCTTAGGCATTCTTTGCGGTGAAGTGGGGTAAAATGCCTTCCAGAGCATCATAGACATAGTCGCTATCTGCCTCCAACTGCTCTGCTGTCATAGCGCCGGTTGTCAGGCCAATGCCCACCATTCCGGCTGCATTGGCGGCATGAATATCGTGAAGGCTATCGCCGACCATCGCGATGTCTTCAGGCTGCAAGCCAAAGGCCTTGGCAAAGGCGAGCAGCTGTCCCGCTTCCGGCTTGGCTCCATAACCGCTGTCGTAACCGGCAACAAAATCGAAGTATTGCAGCACGCCGAGCGCTTCCAACTGCATACGCGCTGATGCCTCTGTGCCGTTGGTTGCTAGACCAATAGGAACTCCCATTTCAGAGAGGACGTGAATAACCTTCAGAGTGTCCTTAAACGGAGTAACTGCGATGCCCGCGTTTTGAAGGAGTAGCTCTTCTACACGCGCCACGAATGCGTCGGTGAACTCTTCATCAAGAGCTGCTGCCCAAATTACAGAGTAGTCTTTGGGCGTTTGAACCTTGATTGGGCTGCCGGTGAGAAACACCTTGTTTTTGAGATCGAACCCGCTGGCCTTGGCAGCTTTATCCGCTGCGATTTCGTCCCCATCTGTCAGACCGTAAAGCATATTGGCGAAGACCGGTCCCCATGTTGCATCAAAGTCAATCAAAGTACCGTCGCGATCAAAGATTACGGCAGAAAGGGCCAATGGGTAATTTCCTTATATTCAATGGGTTAGACCTCAATATTGAAGTGGATATCCCTCAACTAATATTGATCAGTCCTAATACCTAATCACTCCGGATTCTTCCAGAGATTCTCAGCAGAAACTGCGACCAAACGACACGAAGCACCAAACATCCCACGGGTATTTTCAGCGGCAATTTATCGATAAATTACCTACCCGTTTTATCCATAAGTGTCGGAAGATAAAGTATTTTTCCCATCGTGACAGGTTTACAGGCAGCCTAACCACGCAAGTTTTTCCGCGAAAATCCGCCACTCCTGCGCTCTCTGGTCACCTATCAAAGGCACAGCAACCGATCATAATAGTGCCTGAATTCAGGCTCATTTGGTGCCGTGCAGCGTTACTAAACGAGTCTGCGATTCACCACCATGGGACTTGTGCCACTTGTTATCGAAAGCTTCGATCTCTATGAAGGCGGTCCCTTAAAACAAACCAGCAGTCCACCAAGACGAGAGATGACCACAAACACCTCTGAAAAGTATCCAAAGCCATCCAAGCCGGATTTGGATAGTCTTTATAAACCCCTCGGCATTCAAGCAGTTGCAGCTGCAAACTGTTGCTGTTCCAAAGCCAAAGATAAGTATCCGACTAAACCAGATGCAGATTATCCATGCGCGACAGACTGATCCAGTTTCACTGGTGAAGGTACAAGGTGCGTCCGTTTAAAGGACGCACCTTATTTTTTGTCTGCAGCTATGCTCGGCAATAGTTTTGAGCGCCCCTTAAGGGTAGAGGCGCGTCATGTTCCATTCGCTATCAATTGTGTCGCGCTTGAGAACAAAGCGGTCATGAAGACGATAAGCGCGGTCGTGCCAGAATTCGATTTCAAGCGGCTGTAGGCACAGGCCAGACCAGTACTGCGGGCGAGGAATTTCGCCGATCGCATACTTGGCAGCGTAACGGGCAACTTCCTTTTCCAACGCAAAGCGGCTTTCCAGCGGGCGGGACTGTTTTGAAGCCCAAGCGCCAATCCGGCTGGAGCGCGGACGAGAGGCGTAATATTCATCCGCCACTTCATCCCCCACCTTTACCAGCGTACCGCGAACACGGACCTGCCGGCGCAGGCTCTTCCAGTGGAAGCATAGCGCAGCCTTGCCGCTTTCCAAAAGCTCGTGGCCCTTTGTACTTTCAAAGTTTGTGTAGAAAACAAAGCCGTTATCGTCAAAGCCCTTAAGTAGAACCATGCGAACATTTGGCATTCCGTCAGGATCCACACTTGCCAGCGCCATGGCATTTGGGTCATTTGGCTCGCTCTTCTCGGCTTCCTTTAACCATTCACCGAAGAGCCGAAAGGGACCATTGACTTCCTTAAGGTAATCTTTTCTAAATATATTATCAGAATCTTTACTTTGATCGTTCATTTTTTGAATTCCCCCTTGGGGTAGCCAGCTGCCGAGTTTTCTTCAGCTACCTACAAAAATGGAAAGGGCCAGAGGTCCTATGAATTTGATTGCTGCATCCTATATCAAAGAGTCGGCCCGCATTAAACGCGGCGTACTAACTATATTGATTGGGTTAAGTCTTTCCTCTTGTACTGCAATGTCTCTGGGCTCTAATTCCGACGACTTTAGCGACGAGGACACCATGCTTGCAACCGGCTCCATTCCTACGGAAGAGCAAGGCGGCGTGGATCAAGGCGACAAATTCATCATTTCAAAGAAGATTGAAGAAGCAATCACCGGCGAAGAAACCACCAATAGCAATTCTTATTTCGAACCGCTGGCATGGGTAAACCCTTCCAGTGGTAATAGCGGCACCATCCTTTCACTCATCGAGCACAAGGATACTGCCCTTGCTGGCTGCGCCGAGTTTGTGACAAGCGCAAACACAATTGATGGTATCAAAGCCTATCAAGGACGCTCCTGCCCTGATACAAACCGTAGTATGCGGGTTGTTAAGATGGAACCGTTTTCTGAATAGCGCCCCTGTTTACCGTTTCTAAACGACTGCTAAAACAAACAGTTGCGTGCTCTTTCCAAGTTGAGTGACCATGCGAGACAAGGTCAAACGCTCTTAGAGATGAGCATAGGTAGGTAGCTGATGTTTTTTGCGCGTCGATACCATATGATCACCGTAAATATGGTCCAGCTTATGGGCCAATCCAATTTGTCGTTAGATGGCAGCCTATGAGAGATCCATATTCCGTCCTCGGCGTTTCTAAAACCGCCGATGAAAAAGAGATTAAAAGCGCTTTTCGTAAGCTCGCAAAGAAATATCATCCCGATCAGAATGCGGGTGATCCCAAAGCTAAAGAACGCTTTGCCGAGATCAACCAAGCCTATGAAATTGTCGGAAACAAAGAAAAACGCGAACAGTTTGACCGCGGCGAAATTGATGCCGAGGGCAAACCGAAGTTTTATGGCGGCCAAGGTTTTGGTGGCGGTGGCTTTGGCGGCTTTGGTGGCGGACGCGGTGCGCGGCAGGGCCAAGGCGGTTTCCATCAAGAGTTCCACGGCGATGGCGGTGGCGGCGGCTTTGACGACATCCTCAATGACATTCTAGGCGGCTTCGGCGGTGGTCGTAGACGCTCCAGCGCAGGCTTTACAGGTGAAGCGCCACGCTCCCAGCCAACCAAAGGCGCTGATGCGAGTATCGTTGCGCGTGTTTCACTTGAAGATCTTGTGAAGGTCGGCAAGGTGCGCGTAAAGCTGCCAAGCGGCAAAACCGTTGATGTAAAAATCCCAGAAGGCACCGTTGAGGGCGACAAGATCCGCCTGAAAGGTCAGGGTTATGGCTCTGCACACGGCGGCCAGCCGGGTGATGCGATGGTGGAGGTGCGTTACGCCCCTCACCCGCTTTACCGTGTTGATGAACATGATCTGCGTCTCGCCCTTCCAATCGCGCTCTATGAAGCTGTGCTTGGGGCCAAGGTTCGCGTACCAACCCTTGAGGGTGCGGTTAACCTGACTGTTCACGAGAATACAAGCAGCGGCAAAACCATGCGACTGAAGGGCAAGGGCCTTCCGAAGAAAGGCGGCGAACGCGGCGACCTCTTCGTGACAATCGAGATTGCGCTTCCTGATCGCGAAGACGAAGAACTGCAGACGCTTATGAAGGCTTGGAAAGAAGTGAACCCTTACAATCCTCGCAGTGAAGACTACGAGTAAGGCTTTCGCTCACGGCATTAGCCAGAATTAAAAAGGGCCGGATCGTCGCGATCCGGCCCTTTTTGTTTATCAGTCTACCAGAGCCTTCAAAGAGACTGGCGGAACACTATCTTCGGGCACGAAGAAGTCCGGTGCCAAATCGACCTTTGGATTGACGCGGTATTGGTCGAAGTCTGTTACACCGTTCTCGGAGAGATAGGTGTCATCGATAAAGAAGTTACCGCTTACCTCTTTGGCACTGCTGGAGAAGATCATGTGCGCAGCATCTGCCAGAATTTCCGGCGTACGGCTTGCGTTCATCATCTGGTCACCGCCAAGAAGGTTCTTTACCGCCGCCGTTGCAATAGTGGTACGTGGCCACAGAGCGTTGACCGCAATGCCCTTGGAACGCAGCTCACCAGCAAGGCCCAAAACGGCAAGGCTCATACCGTACTTTGCCATTGAGTATGGCGTGTGGTTCTTGAACCACTTTTCCTTCATATCCAGCGGCGGAGAGAGCATCAGGATATGCGGGTTATCCGACTGCTTCAGGTAAGGAATTGCCATTTTGGAGCAGAGCAACGTGCCGCGCGTATTGATCTGATGCATGAGGTCGTAGCGCTTCATGTCGATCTTATCGAGCGGTGTCAGATTGATAGCACTGGCGTTGTTGACCACAATATCAATACCGCCGAAGGTTTCTGCCGCTTTTGCCATCGCTGCTTCAACGCCGGCATCATCACGCACGTCCAGAACCAATGGCAGCGCTTTACCACCGGCCTTTTCGATTTCTTCAGCAGCTGTGTAAATAGTACCTTCAAGCTTCGGGTGCGGCTCTGCAGTCTTTGCAGCGACCACAATGTTCGCGCCGTCTTTGGCAGCACGAAGCGCAATTGCAAGACCGATCCCGCGTGAAGCGCCTGTGATAAAAAGTGTTTTTCCGGAAAGCATCAGGCTTATCTCCAGTTTGTCCAGCCGCGTTGGCTATTTCTTTGATTTCATCATAAACGCCATAAAAGCGTTGCGAGCTTCAGCCGACTTCAAGCGATCTTTGAAGATATCCATTTCATCGCTGATGCGCTCGCCAATTGCAGCCTTGTTCTTATCCAAAAGCCCTTTGGAAAGGCGCACAGCCTCACGCGGCATTGCGGCGATTTTTTTGGCAAGCTCGAAAGCTTCGTTTTCAAGGGCCTCTTCAGGCACAATCTTGTTTACCAAGCCTGCTTCATAGGCACGCTGCGCTGTGAACGTCTCGCCCAGCACAAGCAGTTCGAATGCTCTTGCATGGCCCATGATTTGCGGCGCGATGAAGCTAGAGCCTGCCTCCGGCACCAAACCAAGGTTTACGAAAGGCGTTTTAAAACTGGCACGCGGGCTGGCAACAACCATGTCTGCATGGAGCAGCATAGTGGTACCAACACCGATGGCAGGACCATCGACTCCGACCACCATCGGCGTTTTGATTTCTGTCAGAGAAGACAGAAACTTTACCACGCCGCCCATTGGCATATCGCTTCCCGAAGCGAACTTCAGGAAGTCACCAATGTCATTGCCAGCGGTAAACATTTCCGGCTGCCCAAGTACTAGCGTACAGCCGACATCTTCCTTATCGACGATGAACGCTTCTGCAAGCGTCTCGTACATATCAAAGGTGAGCGCGTTCTTCTTCTCCGCACGGTCGATACGTACGATCTGAACGCCGTCCTTCACTTCTAAACTAATCAAGGTATCCCCCTGGAGTATGTAAGCTATCGCGCCTTAGGCCATCATCTCTGGCTCAATCGCCAGAATGCCATCGGCTGCACCCACCACAGTTGTTTTAAGTGCGGAGGTTTCGCTCAAAGTTGTTTCAGCAAAGACACGGGCAGTCAGGCCGCGCTGCTTGTCTGCGTTTGAAGTGCCGTCTTTAGCCGCCAAAGCGCCTTTGACCAGAAGGCCAGCACCAAGCGTTAAACCAAACAGGCGCAGGTAAGGTGTTGCACTGGCAAGCGCCTTATCAGCTTCTCCTGCTTCCAACGCAGCCTTCATCCATGCTGTCGCTTCACGTAGGTCCTCAATGGCTGCATGCAGGCGGTGCGGAGCGGAGCCGAGCGAAATCTCGTTGCTTGCACTGGCGCTTTCAGCGATCTCTGCAATCTCTGCGATGAGACCCTCAACATGATCGCCGCCACCCAGAGGAAGCTTGCGCATGACAAGGTCGATGGACTGGATGCCATTGGTGCCTTCATAAATCGGAGCGATACGCGCATCGCGCATGTATTGTGCTGCGCCGGTTTCTTCAATGAAGCCCATGCCGCCATGAACCTGAATGCCAAGGGAGGCAACATCAACGCCCATGTCGGTTGGCAAAGCTTTGGCGATTGGGGTCAACATAGCAGCGCGATCTGCCCAGAAGCTGCGCTCTTCTTCCGTCTTGGCATAACGCTGCATGTCGAGTGCGTGCGCACAAGCATAACAAAGCACACGGCAAACCTGCGTTTGCGCCTTCATGCTCATAAGCATGCGCTTTACATCAGGGTGCGCAGCAATAGGTGCAAGAGCAACACCTTCTGCGGTCTTTGCTCTGCCCTGCTTACGCTCCAGCGAGAAGGAAAGCGCCTGCTGGAAGGCTCGCTCTGCAATACCGATGCCTTGAACACCAACAGCAAGACGAGCGTTATTCATCATGGTGAACATACAGGCCAAGCCGCGGTTTTCTTCACCTACGAGCCAGCCAATTGCACCGCCATTGTCCCCGTAAGACATGGTGCAGGTTGGAGAAGCATGGATGCCCATCTTGTGCTCAAGACCTGCGACGCTGACATCGTTCAACTCACCAATGCTGCCATCTTCATTAATGAGGAATTTCGGCACCAAGAAAAGCGAGATACCGCGGGTACCAGCCGGAGCATCCGGTAGGCGTGCAAGCACCATATGAATGATGTTGTCAGCCATATCGTGATCGCCATAGCTGATGAAGATCTTCTGACCGCTGATTTTGTAGGTACCATCACCCTGAGGTACGGCCTTGGCGCGAAGCTCGTTAAGGTCAGAACCAGCCTGAGGTTCTGTCAGGTTCATGGTTCCCGTCCATTCACCAGTAACAAGCTTCTCAAGGTAAAGGTTTTTCAGCTCTTCCGAGCCGTGCTTTTCAAGCGCTTCAACAGCACCGGTTGTCAGTGTTGGGCCAAGCGCGAAAGACATGGAAGCGGAGTTAAGCATCTCCAGAACCGCGACATGCAGCATGGTTGGCAAGCTCTGTCCGCCAAAGTCCTCTGGGCCAGTCAGCCCATTCCAGCCAGCTGCCACCCACTTGGCGTAGGCTTCTTTCCAACCCGGTGCGGTTTGTACCGAGCCATCAACCAGCTTGGCACCATGCGTATCACCCACCTTGTTAAGATCAGCAATTTCCTCTTCTGCAAATTTTGCAGCCTCTCCAAGGATTGCTTCGACCAGATCATCGGATATATCCAGCTCAGTAGCGGTGCTTTGAAGCTGGGCCAGACCAGTTACATTCTTAAGCGTGAAGGTAATATCTTCGAGCGGTGCGCGATACATTTTGTCCATTTCCCCCTTAGCGGCTTGACGAAAGCGCTTTTGCCCATCAAAACGCCGCTGAACATTTTTGGTTATGGGAAGAGTAGTATTGCTGACGTAAACGTCAAGGATATGTACATAGACAGAACCCATACATTCGTCTTACTCAGGATAACGAAAACATGGAACGCTGGACGCTTCCGAAGGAAAATCAACAACTTGAAGCGTGTGAGACTTTCGAACAAGTTTGCACTGCGCTGATTGACGGCAAGTTGGTGGCGGTACCGACGGAGACTGTTTACGGCCTCGCGGCCGATGCAACCAACGGCGAAGCGTGTGCTCGTATCTATGAAGCGAAGGGCCGTCCCTCGTTTAATCCGCTCATTTCCCATGTAGAATCATTGGAAGCTGCAGAAAAACACGGCGTTTTCTGTGATGCAGCCCGTATGCTGGCAGAAGCTTTCTGGCCGGGCCCACTTACCATTGTTGTTCCCAAAGCCGCCTCTTGCACCGTGAGCGATCTTGCGACCGCCGGTCTTGATAGCGTTGCGCTGCGCGTGCCGGATGCACCTGTCATGCAAAAGCTAGCAGAGCGCATTGGCCGTCCGCTTGCTGCACCAAGCGCGAATCTTTCTGGCAAAATCAGCGGCACCACAGCTGATGACGTGATTGCCGACCTTGAGCGTTCGCTTGCTTTTATTATCGACAATGGCCCAACGACCATTGGCGTTGAATCCACCATTGTATCGTTCCTTGGCCCACGCCCTACTCTATTGCGGCCGGGCGGTCTTGAACGTGAGAAGATCGAGGCCCTGCTCGGTCAGTCACTAGCAACAGCAGGAACGGATGACAGCGCGCCACGTGCGCCGGGCATGTTGACCTCTCACTATGCTCCATCGAGCGGCGTTCGCTTGAACGCAGTGGAAGTGAAAGAGGGCGAAACGCTAATCACTCTAGGCGACACATACACAGCAGGTCAGGAAAACGCCCGCTCCATCATCAACCTAAGTGAGAGCGGTTGTCTGCGAGAAGCTGCAGCAAACCTCTTCACAGCGCTGCGCAAAGCAGATGCAGGCGAGAGCAGCATGATTGCTGTCGTTCCTGTTCCCGTAGAGGGCCTTGGCGAAGCAATCAATGATCGCTTGGCCCGCGCAGCAGCGCCACGCGGCTAAATCCTCTCTCTAATTGAAATGAGTCGTCATCGTTTTACCCCTGACGACTCATGCACAGGTTCGGGAAAAGCCCTCAAAAACGGGGTCTTTTCGTTGCGTCTTTGCAACATAAGAACTGTAAGAATCTGAAAATAAATACAATTACCCAACCTCATTTAAAGGTCTGGATTGTATTTATCGTGCATGTGCGAAGAAAATCAACATTATAAAAGACTATGCATGATGTTGATGCAGCGGACCTCCCCCACGAGCACTTAGGATGCTCGCACCTTCTCCGGGGCGGTGTGCGTATTACGCGCCCCGGTACTTTCTTTTTCTATATCATCACGCACAATTTCTTTTAGGCGATAGTTTTCGCCAGTGCTCAATCGTCGGCAATTGGTATAGAACCCGCGCATTTGCGAGCGCTCACAATTGACAGAACCAACAATTTATGGAGTTTTACATACACTCTTCATAAAACTGGCCGGTTTCTTTTGAGCACTCTACTAGTCCAACATCCCGCATTCCTAAATCACCTCACGCCGATTGGTCATCCTGAGCGGGCTGATCGCCTGAGAGCTATTGATCGCGTGTTGGAAGACGAGCATTTTCAGCTCTTGGAGCGCGATATCGCTCCAATGGCAACGTTTGCGGAAGTCGCTCTGGTGCATCCGTCCAGCTACATCAACGCCATTCACAATCAGGCTCCTAAGGAGGGATTGGTTCATCTGGATGCTGATACGACCATGTCTCCCGGCACTTGGGAAGCTGCGATGCGAGCGGTCGGTGCGTGCTGTAAGGCTACAGAAGAGATAATGACCGGGCGTGTGCGCAACGCTTTCTGCTCGATCCGCCCTCCGGGACATCACGCCGAGAAAAACAGAGCGATGGGCTTTTGCTACTTCAACAATGCAGCCATCGCAGCTCGCCACGCGCAAAAGAACTTTGGCGCGGAGCGGGTTGTTATTCTCGACTTTGATGTTCATCACGGTAATGGGACGCAGGACATTTTTTGGGATGATCCAACCGTCATGTACGTATCCACCCATCAGGCGCCGCTTTATCCCGGTACGGGATTGAGGGAGGAAACAGGCGAACATAATAACATCGTCAATGTTCCGCTTAAGAACGGTGATGGTTCTGCTGAATTTCGAGATGCTATCGAGAACATCATACTCCCGCGCATGGAAGCCTTTGACCCAGACTTCATCGTCCTGTCGTCGGGCTTTGATGCGCACACCCGTGACCCGCTAGGCGGACTGCGCCTTACTGAACACGACTTTGCTTGGGTTACCCGTGAAGCCATGAACCTTGCCCAGAAAAAGTGCGATAGCCGCGTTCTATCGGTATTGGAGGGTGGATACGACCTTGAAGGGCTTGCACGATCTGTTGCATCCCATGTAATGACATTGATGGATCCTTGATCCATCAACCAAGTCCGCCCGCAAACGGGCCTATGCAAAAGGGCAAGCCACGTGAGCACACTTTCTGCTGAATCCCAACCTCAGATCGAAACCCTGTCCTTTGAGCAAGCTCTTGCCGAGCTGGAAACCATCGTTCGTAATCTTGAACAGGGCAACGTGCCGCTTGAAACCAGTATTGAGCTATACGCACGCGGTGATGCGCTACGCACCCGCTGCGAAAAGCTGCTTAAAGCTGCCGAAGACAAGGTGGAAAAGATTCAGATTGGCGGCGCAGGTCAGGCTTCTGGCACAGAAGAATTGCCCGACGAACGTTGATACCGAGAAAATTGATTAAATAAATTAAGTCAAAACAGCGTCGATAGAACGTACACTATTGCATACGTAGGTGTACCAAATATCGAAAAGAAGAATACCAATTCCACTGACCGGGAACACCCATATTTCCCAAAATGAAAGAAATCTTTCATGAGGAAAAGTTGACGGTTGAGCGGATTATCGATTCTATGAAAATCACTACAATTTCTTAGTATTCAAATTGAGCTAGTTGGCATGATCTAGATGATTTCTAGTATTAACCAACGGACCACAAACTCAGCGCCCTATCGAATTCTCGATTTAACCGACATTTGCTTTGATATTGTTCACAAGGCAAAAAAAAGGGGACCGTGAAACTCACGGCCCCAAGTCGATCACTGTGCACGTGGCCCCATCGACCACACAAAATGGAATAGGGCTTTTTACGTGATCACGCATCACCCCTAGGGGTGAAAAACCTGCAATTTTCAGTAGTATTTTCGGAAAAATACGTATTTTCTTGAATTTGGCTACAAATTTGGGCGTTAACTTCCGTTCAAAATCGTTCAGCCTAACTATGAATTGCGCCAGTAAGGTCCATATTGTAATCGTTTGGTTACCCAACTACGTAGGTTCATAGAATCTGAAAGCGAGTCCGATAAGATATGAACACACCGCTCCTTGACCGTATTAACTCCCCTCAGGACCTCAAGTCTTTGTCAGACGAGGAGTTGAAGGTTGTTGCCGATGAATTGCGTGCAGAAACGATTAGTGCGGTGTCTCAAACCGGCGGCCATCTTGGCGCAGGGCTCGGTGTAGTTGAACTAACGGTTGCGCTTCATCATGTGTTTGATACGCCCAAGGACAAAGTTATCTGGGACGTTGGGCACCAGTGTTACCCCCACAAAATCCTTACTGAAAGACGGGATAGGATTCGCACCCTTCGTCAGGGTGGCGGCCTCTCCGGTTTTACCAAGCGCTCTGAAAGCCCTTACGATCCTTTCGGTGCAGGGCATTCATCCACATCTATCTCCGCTGGCCTTGGTATGGCAGTTGCCCGCGACCTTGCAGGCGCAGACAACCATGTAGTCGCGGTAATTGGTGATGGCGCTATGTCAGCAGGCATGGCCTATGAGGCGCTGAATAATGCAGGGCACCTGAACTCGCGCCTCGTCGTCATCCTCAACGACAACGACATGTCTATCGCGCCGCCAGTTGGGGCGCTGTCGGCATCTCTGGCGCGCATGGTGTCTGGCAAAACTTACAATTCCCTTCGCGAAGCTGCCAAGCAGGTTGCCCGAGCTCTGCCAAAGCCGTTGCAGGAAAAAGCGGCAAAGGCTGAGGAGTTCGCTCGTGGGTTCTGGACTGGCGGTACGCTTTTCGAAGAACTTGGCTTTTATTACATCGGTCCGGTTGATGGTCATAACCTTGATCACCTGCTTCCGATCCTGCGCAACGTGCGCGATGCGAAAGAAGGCCCGATCCTTGTTCATGCCGTTACCCAAAAAGGTAAAGGCTACCTGCCTGCTGAAAGCGCAAGCAACAAGTACCACGCGGTAGCTCGCTTTGACGTCGTGACAGGGAAGCAGTCCAAGCCTGTTGCCAATGCGCCGAGCTACACCAAGGTATTTGCGCAAGGCCTCATTGAAGAAGCCAAACACGACGATAAGATCGTCGGCATTACAGCCGCCATGCCAGACGGCACGGGCATGGACTTGTTTGCGGACGTATTCCCTAGCCGCATGTTTGACGTAGGCATTGCAGAGCAGCACGCTGTAACTTTTGCTGCAGGACTTGCCACAGAGGGCTACAAACCGTTCTGCGCGATCTACTCCACCTTCCTGCAACGTGCGTACGATCAGGTCGTGCATGATGTGGCGATCCAGAAGCTGCCTGTACGCTTCCCTATCGACCGCGCGGGTCTCGTGGGCGCTGATGGCGCAACCCATGCCGGTTCGTTTGATACCGCTTACCTCTCCTGCTTGCCGGGCTTTGTGGTCATGGCTCCGGGCGATGAAGCAGAGTTGATGCACATGGTAGCCACTGCGGCGGCCTATGATGAAGGCCCTATCTCCTTCCGCTATCCTCGCGGTGAAGGCGTTGGCATGGACCTGCCGGTACGCGGCATGCCGCTAGAAATCGGCAAGGGCCGCATTGTAAAGGAAGGCACACGCGTTGCCCTTCTTTCCTTCGGTGGCCGCTTGCAGGAATGCCTAAAAGCAGCTGAGGACCTTGATGCTGCGGGCCTATCAACAACCGTTGCTGATGCCCGTTTCGCCAAGCCGCTGGATACAGATCTCATCGCGCGTCTTGCCCGCGAGCATGATGTTCTTCTCACCGTGGAAGAAGGCTCGGTTGGCGGCTTTGGCAGTCAGGTGCTTCACAGTCTTGCAGAAATGGGCTGCTTGGACGGTAGTTTGAAAGTTCGCTCTCTTGTGCTGCCTGATCGCTATCAGGACCATGACAAGCCGGAGCTTATGTACGCTCAAGCTGGTCTGGATGCAGCTGGCATTATGGCAAAGGTGTTTGAAGTTCTTGGTGCTGACCTCAACACTATTGGTCAAAGAGCCTGAGGTCACTCAGGCTTCCCATAGCTCCTTCAAAATGCCGCTAAGTTACTAGTAAATTCACTAGGAAAATACGTAGAGGGCCGTAGACTTGCGGTCCACTTGCGGTAAAGTGGCGCGCATGGACAAGGTACAACCACTTCTTGGCTGTTTTCATCGTGAGCGCCTCCCGCTAGGCCTGCTCGCTACCCTTGCCATTTTCTTCAAGCTGCTAGTTGTTGCATACGGCTCTATGCCCGCAAGTGCAGAGATGCTTGCGGTTCAGACCGGGCATTGTTTGCAAAGCGAACTGGGCGCCGATGCGCCCATTGATGTGCCGGATTGCCCTTGCGGTGATACCTGTCCGCACTTTCTTCTTGGCTTTGACAAGCAAGGACTACCAAGCAGCGCTGGTGCTGCCGCGTGCAGACTGCCACACCATGCCTCATTTGAAGTCATCCAGTCTCCCGCACTCCATGCAGTGCACTATAGCAGCGTCGCTATACGGGCACCTCCACGCGTTTAAACGCTGATTTTCCTATTAGTTTCACGTTCTAACTGCACAATTGGAGTTCGTTTCCATGGCTAAACTTGCACGCCTTGCCCTTATGCTCACCCTTTCCCTTGCCCCTCTTTCTGCTAATGCAGAAATGGTATCTGTGGGCGATCTGGAGCTTTCCAAAATCTGGACCCGAGCGACCCCGCTGAATGCAAAGGCTGGCGGCGCTTATGTGACCATCACCAACAAAGGCGAAACTGCCGATACTTTAGTGGGCGCGGCTTCCGACATTGCGAAGAAAACCGAAATTCACGAGATGGCCGTAAAAGATGGCGTGATGTTGATGCGCAAGCTAGAGGGCGGTCTGGTAATTGAACCGGGACAAAGCGTTGAGCTGAAGCCGGGCAGCTTCCATGTCATGTTTATGGGCCTGAAGGCGCCAATCAAAAAGGGTGAGATGGTCGAGGTTACTCTTCAGTTTGAAAATGCCGGCGATGTACCTGTGAAAATGCCTGCCGCGAAAATCGGCGCCAAGACACCAGCACACGCCAAGCACTAAACAGCCGCAACCGATGCAGGATTAAGAACCATGCCTTTAACAAAAATCATCCGATACAGCGCTTGGGCCCTTGTTGCTGTGCTTGCTTTCGCCATTGCAGCCGTATCTATGGTGACTTGGCGTGAAAACAAAGCAATTCCGCTCGCACCGGTTGCCACGATTGGTGGCCCCTTCACCCTTGTAAACTCTTCTGGCGAGACGATTACCGAGAAGAACTTTCTTGGCAAACCATCGCTCATCTTCTTTGGGTTCACATACTGCCCTGAGGTCTGCCCAACATCCCTATCCGAGATGCAGGGCTGGATTGAAGAACTGGGAAGTGATGCAGACAAGCTGAACTACGCCTTTGTAAGCGTTGACCCAGAGCGCGATACGCCAGATGTCATTGGTGATTATGTTAGCTCGTTTGACGAGCGCATCATGCCGCTTACCGGCTCTGTGGAGCAGGTGAACAGCGTCATCAAGACCTACCGTGTTTACGCACGCAAAGTGCCTCTTGAGGATGGTGATTACACCATGGACCATACCGCTGGTGTTTACATGATGAACCCGCAAAACCAGTTCATCGGCACCATCAGCTATGGCGAAGATCATGAGAACGCTATGAAAAAGATCAGGGATTTGCTCTCTAGCTCGTAAAGCTGTTAGTGTTGGCGGGCTAGAGCATCAAAACAGAGGAAATTTACACGGCAGACCACTATGAGTGAGCGCACACTATATATCGGCTTTGGCGTGTTCGCTGGCATCCTTTTACTGGCTGCCGGCTCTCTCTGGATGCACTACGGTAGCTTTCTTTTTGCCGACCGTGTCATCAACGCTCTTGCCGGCTGTTTCTAACCACAGCGTGAAGCCCTAATGCGACTGGACCAATACCTTGTAGAAAGCGGCGCTTTCGAAACCCGTGCTCGTGCCCGAGACGCTATTTTGCGCGGCACTGTCCTCGTCAACGATATGCCAGCCAGCAAACCAAGCCAGAAGGTTATTGGTAAGCCAACCATTCGCGTGGATGATCCCGCAGCAGGCTATGTTTCCCGCGCGGCGTTGAAGCTCAAAAGCGGTCTGGACTACTTCGGGTTTAGCGCAGAAGGTAAGACGTGCCTTGACGTTGGCGCCTCTACCGGCGGGTTTACGCAGGTTCTGCTGGAAGCTGGCGCGTCATGCGTTTACGCCATCGATGTTGGCCATGACCAGCTGCACCCATCCATTGCCTCCAATAGTAAGGTGGTTCAGCGTGACGGCCTTAATGCACGCTCCCTCACGCTTGATGATCTGGATCGCAATGCGCCAGAAGTGATCGTTTCCGACGTGAGCTTCATTTCCCTCAAGCTGGTGCTGCCAAACGCTCTGGCAATGGCAAAGCCGGATGCTTGGGGCATTTTTCTTGTAAAGCCGCAGTTTGAAGCAGGAAAAGACCGCATTGGCAAAGGTGGCCTAGTGGCTCCTGATGTTGCCGAGCAGGTTGCCGAAGACGTGCGACAGTGGTTTGTAAAAAGCAGCCAGTGGACCGTTATCGATATGATCCCCTCTCCGATCAAAGGCGGAGACGGTAACATAGAATTCCTTTTAGCCGCCCGCAAACCCTAGAAGCCTCTTGCAGGGCAGCAACAGCAAGGCTAAAGCCATCCCATGACAACAAAAGTTCAAAGCCTAGAGATTACCGAACTGGCCCATAAAGGCGACGGCGTTGCCCAGTCTGCCGAGGGACCGGTATTTGTGCCTTTCACCTTGCCGGGTGAAACTGTGAGCGCCCGCATTGAAGGGCAGCGCGGAACCTTGGTGAGCGTAGAAAAGCCAAGCACGGACCGCGTCGCTCCGGTTTGTAAGCACTTCGAAGCCTGTGGTGGCTGTGCGTTGCAACACCTTTCCGCCGATGTTTACGCTGAATTCAAACGCCAGCAGGTGGTTGACGCTTTGGCGACACGCGGCATTGATTTTCCGGTTGAGCCGCTGGTGCAGTGCGCTCCGCATTCTCGTCGCCGCGCTGTACTCACCGCTGTTAAAGCAGGACACAAGACGCTTCTGGGTTATCATGAAGCGAAATCCCACCGCCTTGTAGACGTTGAAGAATGCCCGATCCTGCATCCGGATATCGTTAAAGCGCTGCCAAACCTTCGCAAAATGGTTGGCGATGCGATCCCGCGCCGCAAAGATTTGAAAATCACTGTAGTGGCGACAGATAACGGTCTGGACGTTGCTATTTCCGGCATCGGCAAAGACTTGCAGCGCCATATGCTGAACCTTTCTCAAGACGCCATGGAGTTCGGTTTCTCCCGCGTTACTGCTGATGATGAGATGGTTCTAGAGCTTCGCCCGCCATATCTGGCCATGGGCAGTGCTCATGTTGTTCCGCCAGCAGGCGGCTTCCTTCAGGCAACCAAGTCTGCTGAAGAAGCAATGTCTGCACTGGTTCTGGAAGGGCTGGAAGGCTGCAAGAAGGTCGCTGACCTTTTCTGCGGCTCTGGTACGTTCACCTTCCGTATTGCAGAGCGTAGCAACGTCATTGCAGCGGAGAGCTTCGTTCCTGCCCTTCGTGCGCTGGACAATGCACGCCGCAGCACCAAGGGCTTGAAAAACATCGTGATCCAAAAGCGGGATCTCTTCCGTAGCCCTATGAACGCCGCAGAGCTTTATGACTATGGCAAAGGCTGTGACGGGGTCATTTTCGATCCGCCGCGAGCAGGTGCGATGGAGCAAGCCAAGGAGTTGGCCGGCGCGAACTTGAAGAAGATCGTGGCAGTTTCTTGTAACCCAGCAACGCTTGCTCGCGACCTGAAAATACTGATTGATGGCGACTACAAGATTACCAAGGTCGTCCCGATCGACCAGTTCCTGTACTCTCCTCATGTAGAGGTCGTTGCCCTGCTGGAGCGCAAATAATGAGGTAACACGATGAGATCGCCTGTTTCGCAATCGTTTATTGGATCATCCCGATACTACGGCGAGCAGGCGGCCCGCGTGGCCTTCTACGCTCTTTACGAGCGAGCGATGCGCCAGTCTGCGCGCCCGCACATGAAGAAAGGGGCACAAGCGCCCCGCCCTTCTTCTCCCGTTCCAAGCGAAACCCAGCTCTTTCAAGGCATTGCACGGCTCTTTGCCAAAGATTTGGAAGATGCGCGGCGGGGATACTTCCGCATCAATCGCGGCCCTTACAGCAACGCACGAGAACTAATTTCGGCCGGAAATGCCTTTTTGAAAGACGTTCCGATGGTAGCGCGCCGGCGCGCGCAGGGTGAGCATCAGGAAGTTTCCAAATCCAACACCCATCTTCCGCGCTACTACCGCCAGAACTTCCACTACCAGACCGACGGCTGGTTCTCTGATGAATCCGCCCGCATCTATGATTTTCAAGTAGAGGTGCTTTTCAAGGGCACGACAGCGGCGATGCGGCGCCAAGGTTTGGTCGTGCTTTCCAACATCCTGAAGGATATCGATCAGCGCCAGTGCAACTATGTAGACCTTGCCTGCGGCACGGGCGGTTTGCTCCATCCGGCCCTTGAGAGCTTTCCGCGCCTGAAGGGTATTGGACTGGACCTCTCGCTCCCTTACCTGCATCTTGCGCAAAAGCGGCTAGATAATCGCCGTGCGCTTTATGTGAACGCTAACGCGGAGCAGTTGCCATTCGAAGACAACAGTCTGGATGTGATCAGCTGCGTTTATCTATTCCATGAGTTACCGCCCAAGGTTCGCGCTCTCGTCGCATCCGAGATCGCCCGTTGTTTGAAACCTGATGGTCACCTTATCTTCGTTGATAGCCTGCAAACGGGCGATACGCCGGACTATGACGGCCTGCTGGAGCTGTTCCCATCGCTGTTCCACGAGCCATATTACGCAAGCTATCTGGCTTGTGACCTAAAGACCCTTTTTGCGGACAGCGGTTTGGAAGAGGTTAGCGTAGAGCCAGCGTTCTTTTCCCGCATCGGTCATTATCGCAAGGCTAAGAACAGTTCTAGCTGATGGATTAAGGCGTTCTTAGCCCTGCATGAAACCAGCCCCATAATGGTCACGTAATATTGGTAGAATTACTCTCTAAAGATAAGGAGAGAATGCTACGTGCGGAAGGCGTTTTACTGGTCAATTGCGTTTGTGTGTATCGTGCTTGGTTTGGCGACGGTTTGGCTGCCCATTCCAACGGGCGTGCCGCTGCTTGCCATTGGCTCGGTCATTCTTGTCGCTTCCAGCCGTAATGTTGCACGCTTTGTACGCCGACGCCGTAAGGCGACACAGTGGCTGAATAACTCGATCATCTGGATTGAAGAACGTTGCGGCGAACGCTTGCGCCGTATTTTAAAGCGCACCAAGCCCCTCGATAAGCGCCTGCTACAAAAGCATAATCGGCATAAAAGCAGATAGATATTCCCCCGCCAGCCTTTTCTGCTAGGCTCCTCCTCGATTTAAGAGGAACTATTATGCCTGCATATATTATCGTCGATACGAAAATCGAAAACCCTGAAGCCTATGAAGAATA
Organism: Pseudovibrio flavus; assembly: GCF_009711345.1. GTDB lineage: Bacteria > Pseudomonadota > Alphaproteobacteria > Rhizobiales > Stappiaceae > Pseudovibrio > Pseudovibrio flavus. Next base: position 162,022 of record NZ_SMMA01000065.1, on the reverse strand, counting down.
CAAGGCCCTTGCCCGCCCGATCGTAGAAAGCTACGGCGGCGCTTACCTTGCTCGCGGCGGACCTATGGAAATTCTGGAAAGTGATTTGTGGAGCCCGTCTCGCCTAGTGCTGCTTAAGTTCGACAGCATGGAAAAGGCTAAGGCATTTGCTGATAGTAAAGAGTACGAGCCGGTCAAAGCCCTTCGCCACGCGAACGCAAAATGCTCTCTTGTACTGTTTGAGGGGGTTTAAGCCTCTTACTTAAGACATGCTGCGGGGCGAGAGGTGTTGTTCAGTCTACCTTGCCCTGCTTGCCTCTGGACGCCGGATCAAGTCCGGCGTGACAGCTGTTGTGGGTACGCATGTTGCCGGATCAAATCCGGCGTGACGGCTGCGTGGGTGCGTAGGTTGATGGAAAACTCGCCTACTTGGCAGAGTGCAGAATGGCAGTCTTGTTGGGAGAGGTTAGCTTGGTGGCCTATTGAGGGAACATCCACTAACCCCAGACTGAAGCAGGATGAGTATGCGCGTCTCACTCCCTATGTCATCCCGCACGCAGCGGAGCGGGAAGGCGGAAGATCTAACCAGTCCTAACACTAGTTCAAAGAAACGCGATACAGTTGATGTGAATGCCCATGTGTTTCTGGACGCCGGATCAAGTCCGGCGTGACGGCTGTGGTGGGTGCGCATGTTGATCCAGCTCTGTCCAGCTCAGTCTATTGTCGCCTCCATGAGCGCGGTGGATAGGGTCTGTTGTCATAGATGTGTGAGAGGGAAAGCTGAGCTATTGGAGTGCTTTGCCGTCATCCCGCACGAGATGTGGGAACCAGTCGGAGGGCATTGGGAGCATTGCGGCGTGTGAACGAGTTGCCAATCGCCGAGGCGTTCAACAACACAAGGGCTTACGTACAGCAAAGAAATAGCGTCACAGGCGAAGCCAGCTAGATCGAGAGACCATTTCCTAGCGCCGAATATCTAGTGCTTATAACCGGTGACGATGATCTCCGGCCCCTCACCCGCTTCGGCGGCCTTCTCGCTCCACGCGCCTTGCCAGCAGTCTGCACACAGTCCTACAGCCTCTAAAAGCGCGGCAAGGTGGCCCTGCTCCACATAGCGGCGACTTTTATCAAGCGAGCAACGCTCGGCGCCTGTATCAACGTGGGTTTTAAGGTGCACAAGCCCCTGTTCGTCCGGTCCATCCAAATCACGCCAATGCATAACCTTGCCGGATTTGATCTGCGCCCAATCTGGAAGTGGCTCTTCGTTCATCCACTTTTCCCAAGGGCGCATCTTTGGATTACGGGTGCCAAACGAAAAACGACCGCCGGGCTTGAGGTGCGCGGCGATCGTTTGAAGAAGCAATATCTGGTCTGTATTGGTGGTAAAGGATTGGAAGGCATGGCCCGCGATAATCGCGGTATCGAACTGGCGGCCTAGTCGCACTGTTCTTGCATCCGCTCCCACCCAAGTAACGCTCTTGGAGCATTTGAGCCCTTTTGCGAGCAGGGTTGGGTCACTATCGAGAGCGACCACATCTAGCCCTGCACAGGCAAGCTTGGCAGCCAGCGCTCCGCTGCCATAGGCAATCTGAAGCACGCTTCTGCCTTGTTCCAAAGCAAAATCAAAAAGAAACTGATCATCCGCAGCCCAGTCCTTCTCGGAGAAAGCTGGAGACTGCTTGGTCGGGTTGGTTCCACTTGGTGCTATGTGCATATTTTGGTCCCGCCTTTTGCAGCGCCTCATCTTACGTAAGGTTAGCTTGCAGACTATCAAAGCAAGGGGGAATGACAAGTCCCAGACACTGAAAAATGGAAGAGCGGGTGCAGCCGGTGGATGTTAGCGGCGAAGAAAAGCGTTGAGCGCCCTGCAAATTTCATGGGGGTCGCCAGATAAGGTATGAAGCTGCACATCAATCATAACGCGCTGATTTTCCAGCTTCTTGAGAGACCAATTGCGCATCATGGGATAGCGCCACCAAGCAACGGCCTCGCGCTTGGCTATGGCCTCCTCCAAATTCCGGTTAAGGATAATCTGCGCCCGGTGCAAAACCAGTGTTCTAACCGATGTCTCATAGAGAGAGACTTTCTCGACACAGGCCCAATGGATGAAGCCTATGCGCTCTACGAACAGCCCGTCATCATTGGCCCCTAGTTGCGGCCAGCCGGCAATCATCGGGTAGTACCAGTATGCAAGGCCCAGCATTGGAATAGCGATTAGGCCCCATTCCGGCGAGCCGGTGATCAGAAAGACGGCGAGCATACAAGCAGCAAGCAAAAAGGAGCCGTAGACCAACGGCTCCCCTGACTTCTTTTTAAAACCAACGGCAAACGGGCGGGCTTTGGTTAGCGTTTCATCATCCAGCCATGGATCCATACTGTGATTACGCAAAACACCCCTCCTCAAGCCGGATGGGCGCTAATTTAATCGCCCACGATCTCGGTTTCTTCGATCTTGATGCCGAAACCTTCAAGACCAACGTAATAACGTTCTCGCGATGCACGCAGGCGGATGGACGTTACGCCAAGATCACGCAGGATCTGCGCACCCAAGCCGATTTCGCGCCAGTCTTCGTTACGCGCCTGAGCTGACAGATGCTGCTCGTTTTCAGCAGCTTCCAAGCCGGAACGTTGACGCGAAGAAGAACGGGCAACACCAACAGCGCCTTCACGAAGGTAAACGATAACCCCGCGGCCGCGTTTGGCAAAGTCCTCCATTACATCATGAAGCGCTTTTGTTTCACCAAAGACATCATCAAGGACAGATTCAAGCTGCAGGCGGACCGGAACATCAGAGCCGTCACGGATATCACCGTAGACGAGCGCCAGATGGCCCATACTATCAAACGGCGTGGTGTAGGAGATGGCCATAGCCTTGCCGAATGGGGTTTCGACTTCCTGCTCGCCCACACGCTCAACGAAGGACTCGTTGCGCTGACGCCAAGCAATGAGGTCTGCGACCGACACCATCTTAAGGTTATGTTCTTCAGCAAATGCTGCAACCTGATCGCCGCGTTTAACGGTGCCATCATCGTTGACTAGCTCACTGATCACGCCGACTTCTGGCAGGCCTGTCAGCTTACACAGATCAACCGCAGCTTCGGTATGACCGGAGCGGATGAGGACGCCGCCATCCTTGGCGATAAGCGGGAAGATATGACCAGGGCGAACAAAGTCTGCCGCGCCAGCATTAGGGTTTGCCAAACCGCGAACGGTTGCGCAGCGCTCTTCCGCGGAAATGCCAGTGGTTAGGCCCGGCGCATAGTCTACGGTAACAGTGAAGGCGGTAGCCAAAGGCGCATCGTTGGAAGCGACCATAGGGTTCAACTGCAGGCGCTTTGCCGTTTCGTTGGTCATCGGCGCGCAAACGATACCCGAAGTGTGGCGAATGATGAATGCCATCTGCTCCGGTGTAATCTTGCTGGCCGCAACAATGAGATCGCCTTCGTTTTCGCGATCATCATCATCGGTCACAACAACCATTTCACCATTTTCAAATGCCCGAAGGGCCTCCGCAACACGCGCTTGAGACACCGCTAACTCCTTGGATTTACTAAGGCCAAGGAAATCATTCGGGGTAACATCCCCTTTGGTTGCCTTGGCAATTTTCTGTGCCATTTCGCGGGAAATCCAGACGTCAGGATCATTGCACATTGCTGTAACGGAGGCAGGGGAAAGACCTGCGCGGCGTGCAAAACTGATGCGCGATTCCTTACTTTTTTCCAACCACTTGGACAGTTGCATTCTGATCATCCCGATTAGCGGCTCTGTATTAGAGAACCACTTATTTCAGTATCCCTGAAATATGGGGCGTTTATATGCAAAGCGCAAGTGAAAACAAAAGCAGCCGAAGCTGCTTTCCACCTATGTATAAGGAGATTTCCCAAGGTCAGAGGGGATAAACCCGCTCAGAAGGCTCGTCAGTCTGCCGAGGCTGGCTGGACATCGGGAAGCGTCAGGCTCCCGTCCTCACTAAGCGGCCAAAACGGGTTCATAGCGATTTCCCAACGATGACCGTCGGGATCAGCGAAGTAACCGGAGTAACCACCCCAAAAGACTTTCTGAGGTTTTTTAACGAGGCTTGCGCCTGAGCCGAGGGCAAGCGCAAAGAATGCATCAACCTCTTCCTCACTGGAGAAGTTGATTGCAAGGGTCGTTGCGCCCTTGCCTAGCTCTTCAACTGGACGCTGCTGATCGTCTGCCAGCGCTTCCAGCGGATAGAGGCCAAATACCATGCCATTTGCTTGAAAGAAGACAATGTCGTCATTTGAACTGGCATGAGCGCGCCAACCGATAGCCTCGTAAAAGGCGCGAGACCGTTTGAGATCCTCAACACCAAGAGTAATGAGTGTGACGCGCTGTGTGTTCATGAATTTACCCGCATTGCCCACGATGACGGAGGATGTGATCTGCAAGCACGCAAGCCATCATTGCCTCGCCTACAGGAACCGCGCGAATGCCGACGCATGGATCGTGGCGACCCTTGGTCATAACATCCACCTCTTCGCCAGAGCGTGTGATGGACTGGCGCGGGGTTAGAATAGAAGAGGTTGGCTTGATTGCAAACCGCACAACCAGTGGGGCACCGCTAGAGATACCGCCCAAAACGCCGCCTGCATGGTTGGTGAGGAATACCGGTTTACCGTCTTCGCCAATACGCATTTGGTCAGCGTTCTCTTCACCTGTCAGGCAGGCCGCTTCAAAGCCGTTGCCGATCTCCACGCCCTTAACCGCGTTGATGGACATCATGGCGGAGGCAAGATCCTGATCCAGCTTGCCGTAAATCGGCGCACCAAGGCCGACAGGAACGTTTTCTGCAACAACTTCGATTACCGCACCGATGGAAGAGCCAGCCTTGCGGATACCATCAAGATACTCGGCGTAGAACTCAGCAGCCTTTGCATCTGGGCAGAAGAACGGGTTGTTGTGAACCTCGTCCCAGTTCCAGTTATCACGGTCAATTTTGTGCGGGCCTATCTGCACAAGTGCAGCGCGGATTTTAATGTCGCCAAGCACCTTGCGAGCAATTGCACCGGCTGCAACGCGTGCTGCGGTCTCACGGGCGGAAGAGCGGCCGCCGCCGCGATAATCGCGAATGCCGTATTTTGCGTCGTAGGTATAGTCAGCATGGCCCGGACGGTAACGCTCCTTGATCTCGGAGTAGTCTTTGGAGCGCTGGTCTGTGTTTTCGATCATCAGAGAGATGGGCGTACCGGTGGTCTTTTGAACACCGTCTTCATCCACCATCACACCAGACAGGATTTTCACCGCATCAGGTTCGCGGCGCTGGGTTGTATATTTGGACTGCCCCGGCTTGCGCTGATCCAGATAAACCTGAATCTCTTCCGCTGTAATAGGCAGAAGCGGAGGACATCCATCAACAACAGCGCCAAGCGCTGGTCCGTGGCTTTCCCCCCAAGTGGTTACGCGAAACAAATTGCCGAAGCTGTTATGGGACATTGACCAATTCTCAAATACAAACAGAACCTACGCGCTGGTTGTATGAGGCTTCGTGCTTCGGGTCAATAATCGCGGCCTTGTTGTATGGATGTGTTTTTCTCAAGCGGCGTCTCTGCGGCATACCATTAGTCATGTTCCTCGAACATCATTGACCTGCCGTATAATCACCTACCTCCACCACTAGGCTCTGGTCCAACAATAACAAAATGGATCTCTAGCGATGAACTATCTAGCAACTGCACTCGCGTCATGCGCCATGGCTGCAATGTTTACCGCCCCAGCACTGTCGAAGGAAGGTGAGCCAGCGACGCTGGACCTCACAAGTGGTGAAGTTACCAACGGCGAAACCTTCAAACCCGGACAGATCTATAATTCTTGGGGCTGCACAGGCGACAACAAATCGCCAGAGCTGACATGGAGCAACGTGCCAGAAGGCACCAAAAGCTTTGCAGTGACGATGTATGATCCTGACGCTCCAACTGGCAGCGGCTGGTGGCACTGGGTGGTCATCGATATTCCAGAGAGTGCTAGGGAACTGCAGCTAGACGCTGGATCAGAAGGCGGCGGCAATCTGCCTGATGGCGCAATGATGCTGACCAACGACTTTGGCTTTAAAGGGTACGGCGGCGCATGCCCACCGCCGAATTCGAAACCGCATAATTACGAGATCACCGTTTACGCGCTGGACATTCCAAAGATTGAAGTAAAGCCGAGCGCTTCACCAGCCATGGCTGGCTACTTCATTTTGCAGCACGTTCTTGGCAAGGCCGTTCTAACCGCGCCAACCAACGCACGCTAGTTAGCAGCCCATTCCATAATCAGCTCAGGGTGCCCTGTGTGGGCGTCCTGTTGCTCTAGGGTGATACGAAAACCGCTCTGCTCATAGAAGCGGCGCGCTTGCTCGTTTTCTTTATAGACGGAAAGCGTCAGGCGGGGTTGGGAGGCTTTAGCAACATCCATCAAGAAGCGGCCAGCTCCTTTGCCCTGCCAGCTCGGCTCTATAAACAAACAAGCGACGGTTTCTTCCACCATGGAGAGGAAGCCAACAACCTTGCCGTCAGCCATGCAGAGCGTGGTTTCAGCCATCGGCAGGTAAACATCACGCATTGCTTCAAGGTTACTTTCCCAAAAGATACGCGGCATGAAGTCGTGCGCCTTTGAGGATGCTTCGAGCCAGATATCAAGAACCGCCGGAACGTGCTGTTCGCAAAGCGGTCCTTTTTGGTAGACGATCAAATCCAGTTTTCCTGCATATCCTTCCAGAGGAAGATCTCGTCCTGCGGTACGTTGAGAACCGGAATTTCATCGGAAGGATAGTCCAGCAGCAAGCCGCGCAGAACGCGCATGACGCCGCCATGAGAAACAACTACCAACGGCTTGGAAAGGGTCATCAACCAGCCTTCAATACGAAGAGAAAGCATCTTGTAGCTTTCACCTTCCGGCGGAACAAAACCCCATTTATCGGCTTTGCGCGCTTCGCCTAAGTGCGGCGCTTCTTCGTCGATCTCGGCAAGGGTCTTACCTTCCAGCGAACCGAAGGTAATCTCTTTCAAGCGGTCATCAAGCTTATAGTCGCCCGCTTCAAGTCCCATTTCCTCACGCACCAAATCCATGGTTTCGCGGGTACGGATGAGCGGAGAACACATAAAGGTAAGGTCTTCAGGCTTTAGATTATGCTCTTCCAGATAGGCTTTGAGCGCCTGACCATTTCTGCGGGCCTGCCCCCTACCCTTTTCGTTGAGCGGGATATCCTGCTGCCCCTGCATTCGCCCCTCTGCATTCCAGTCGGTCTGACCATGTCGAATGAAGAAAATCGGCGTTGGGGCAAGCTGTGCAGCGCGGGTGGCTTTTACGGTCATTGTTTCCAAGTTGGCTCTCGACAAATCCTGATGTGACACGGTTTCCACGGTATACGTATCAAACGTAACGTTGGTGTGTAACGCTTCCGGTGTGCACCATACCTTAAATACCTAGGGCATCAGATAGGTGAAATGCATCATCCAGTGGAATCAAAAAAGGCGCCCTTCTGCAAGGCGCCTTTTGAACTTTTCAAAGACTAAGAGCCGTTATCGGCCTTACCTTAAAAATTAGTCGTTCATGACCACTGCGATATCCGGCGCATCAACCGCCTTCATACCAACTACATGGTAGCCGCAGTCAACGTGGTGGGTTTCACCGGTTACAGCAGAGCTGAGGTCGGAAAGCAGATAAAGTGCGGAGTTACCGACTTCGTCAATGGTCACGTTGTTGCGCAGTGGAGAGTTGTACTCGTTCCACTTCATGATGTAGCGCAGATCGCCAATACCGGAAGCTGCCAAGGTTTTGATCGGGCCTGCGGAAAGGGAGTTAACGCGGATTTTCTGCGGGCCAAGGTCAACGGCAAGGTACTTAACGCTTGCTTCCAGTGCAGCTTTAGCAACGCCCATAACGTTGTAGTTCGGCATTACCTTCTCTGCACCGTAGTAGGTGAGAGTAAGGATGGAACCACCGTTAGACATCAGCTTTTCAGCGCGCTTGGTAACGGAAACCAGAGAGTAGCAGGAAATCTGCATGGTCTTTGCGAAGTTATCGGAACTGGTGTCCAGATAACGACCGGTCAGCTCGTTCTTGTCAGAGAAGGCAATCGCATGAACGACGAAGTCGATGGTGCCCCATTTCTCTTCCAGAGCTGCAAAAGTAGCGTCGATAGAAGCTTCATTGGTTACATCACAGTCACCAACGACAAATGCGTCCAGCTGTTCGGCCAGCGGCGCAACGCGCTTCTTCAGGGCGTCGCCCTGGTAGGTCAGTGCAATCTCTGCACCGGCATTGTGTAGAGCCTTAGCTATACCCCAAGCGATAGACCGATTGTTTGCGAGACCCATGATGAGGCCACGCTTGCCTTCCATCAATCCTTTCGCTTCTGCCATATTCTTCTCCTGAGTGAATATTTCTTGATCAGCCTATCAGACTATTGTTGCTATTACATACTGATGGCTTTGCATCAAGGCGCCCTTATTATACCCAAGTCGGGTTGGACACGTTGTTTTGCCCCCAATATCTGATAAGCATCGCCAGATCAATCTTCACTAAAATGACTTTATCATGACACTCGATCAAATCCGCTCTCAGTTTGAAACCATTCTAGGTAACAACAATGTTCTGACCGCTCCGGGCGACCAGGCTCCGTACCTGGTGGAGTGGCGAGACAAGTTCATTGGAAATACCCCCATGGTGCTGCGTCCGGGGTCTACCGAAGAAGTCAGTGCAATTATGAAGCTGGCATACCAACACGGTTTGAAAGTAGTACCGCAAGGGGGCAACACCGGACTGGTGGGCGGACAGATCCCTGTTCCTGATAGCGGCGAGATTGTTATCTCTCTGAATAGATTGAATAAAATACGCAGCGTAGACGCCTCTGGTTACACCATGTCAGTGGATGCAGGGGTTACATTGCAGGCCATTCATGACGCTGCGGAGCAGGCTGACAGACTGTTTCCGTTGACCCTTGCCTCGCAGGGCACATGCCAGATTGGCGGCAATATTTCGACCAATGCAGGGGGTACTGCGGTGCTCTCATATGGCAACACCAGAGACCTCATTTTGGGCCTTGAAGTGGTGCTTGCGAACGGTGAAATCTGGAACGGCCTACGCACCTTACGCAAGGACAATACCGGTTACGATTTGAAACAATTATTTATTGGATCAGAGGGCACTCTGGGCATCGTAACCGCCGCTAGCGTCAAGTTGTTCCCTCGGCCGGTCGCTACGCACGTCTCGTTCTGCGGTCTAGATTCGCCTCACAAGGCTCTGGAGCTGTTTTCGCTGGCCCGCTCACACGCCGGAACGATGCTTACTGGCTTCGAAATTATGCCGCGCGTGGGTATGGAATTCGCTCTCAAGCATCTGCCCGGTGCGCGCATGCCTCTGTCCGAGGCTGCTAACTGGTACATCCTCATGGAGATCTCTGCAGGTTCACCTGACATTGACCTTGAGAGCATGACGGAGACCATCTTCGAAGAGGCTTTCGAGAAGGAAATGCTTCTGGATGCGGTTCTGGCCCAGAGCCAAGCACAGGCGGAGGACTTCTGGAAGCTGCGTCACGGCCTGTCTGAAGTGCAAAAACATGAAGGCGGTTCCATCAAGCATGATGTGTCCGTTCCGGTCGAGAAGGTGCCAGACTTCCTGATTGAAGCCATTGCCGCCGTTGAAGAGCGGGTACCGGGATGCCGTCCTGTTCCATTTGGCCATATGGGCGATGGCAACATCCACTTCAACATCACCCAGCCTGAAGGTGCAGACAAAGCCGCCTTCCTCGCTCGTTGGGATGAAGTGAACGAACTGGTGCACGGTATCGTGGCCACATATAACGGCTCGATCTCCGCAGAACACGGAATTGGCCGCTTGAAGAAAGACCTGCTGCCGGATGTGAAAAGTCAGGTGGAGATGGATCTGATGCGCACCATCAAAAACGCGCTCGACCCTAAAGGCATCTTGAGTCCGGGCCGCATTCTTTAGGGCCCGGAGCATTCCTGTCTAGCAAGCGCTGAGCATGCTCGGCGCATTCGACATTATATATAGAGAGTGCGGGTTGATATCTTGAGGGCGACAGCCCCTTCACACGCGCACTCCTTAAATGAGCTTTAGCTGTTCCTGAGCAGGCTCATCATCACTATCGTCAGCATGAGCGCCTTTCAGTTCGCGCTCCTTAACCGCGTTGCGCTTGGCAAGCTGGTTTGGCAGATAGTTTTCCTCTTCGTCCTGCGGGCTGTACTCCTCAATCAACGACGGGTCGTCATTGGTTGGCATGTTAATGCGCTGGGATACAGGCCACGCGACAAGAACGTCATCAGCTGCTGCATGCAGTTGCTTGAACGCTTCTTTATCGCGAATGTTTCCGGTGTCGAGCCACTCGTCAAAACCATCCGGCTGGATGATTGCAGGCATACGGTGGTGGATCGGCTTCATTACCCCGTTGGCTTCAACGGTAATCAACGCCGCTGTATCAAGCTCACCACCTGCAGGATCGCAGAAGGTTTCCCATATTCCTGCCACCGCGAAGGGTTCACCATCAGGGCGGGCAAAGAAGTATGGCTGCTTGCCGGACGGTGTCCGTCGCCATTCATAAAAACCTGACATCGGAATGAGACAGCGACGATGCTTCATCGCATTTCTAAAGGAGGGCTTTTCTAGAATCGTTTCTGCTCGTGCATTGATCAGAAGCGTAAAGCTGGCTGGATCTTTTACCCATGAGGGAATTAATCCCCATCTGGCTAAATCGAAGTGCCGACCACCATGCTCATTTTTAACAATAGCAATTGGTTGGTTCGGACAAATGTTGTATCTCTCCGGAAATTCAGGTTTTTCTATGTAGCGAAATAGTTGCCGGACCTGATCCGGTGTCGCTGTGAGTGCAAATCGTCCGCACATAGTAACCCCTTAATTTTTAGTGTGTAATACTTACTAGTTCTGTAGGACACCCTAACCATTAATTTATGGAGATTCTAATGGCGCAAACAAGCTCGCAGTTTGGCTCAGGGTCTTTGGCCCCACAGTGCCTAGAGCGCGCCAATATACATCCCGAGACGGGACTGGCAACCGATTACCTCAATCATTTCAATGAGGTTGTGATGTTGCTTGAGATGATTTCAGCCATGCCGGAGTGTATTGAAGATGTGGTGGAATGGCATCCGCGCACCTATGAAGAACACTTCAAAGCCTCCAGTTTCTCTGCCAAAGACCTAGCAATTGAAGCCTACCACACGGGGCCTGCGCACCTGCGATTGGCACTTGAGCAAGCCACCGCAGAAATAGATGGGGAAGTTATCAGCCTGCAAAAACTGCTCGTGGATGAAAGTATCCCCCAAGAGGCACGGCTGCTTGAAGCCAGCGAGAGAACGGCAAGCGTACTCCATCCCATGATTATGAAGGCCAGCGGCATCATTCACGGTAAGCTGCCAGAAGGCGTTCGCCCTGCCTATGAGGAAGCACAGGCGGCAGTAGACGCGCTGTTCGACTGATTTGCCCAAACGCTTAGGATTGATTTTGGCACTGCGCGAGCGCGGAGCCCATTCGGGCGTATGTGGCTCTACAGCGTCTTAGCGCTGCCGGTTACCAAGAATACTACCCAAGCACACCTCACTCTAGCTTTACGTTTCAACCCAAGCATTGCCCTAGCCGCGCCTAAGATTCTCCCAAGGGCCCTCAATTCTTAGAGGTTACGGCCTGCTGCTCGCGGCCTCCAGTTTCCTTTGGGAAATTGTTTCTATTTAAAGACTCCGTTTGCAGCCTTAGACTACACTCAGCGACACCATCTTGAAGAGCACCAAAAGGGGCGACGTGTGTATCTGCGTCTTCGACATAAACTTGCAAAGCCAATGATCGTTTTTGGACTGATCTCACTGTTTGGTCTGGGAACAGTTCATGCGCAGGAAACAAGCGAAGGCGAACCTGCTCAGCAGCAGGAAAGCACGGAGGCAGAGAAAAGCCCGACCGAGCAACTGGAAGCGCTCTCCCCGCCCTATGAAAAGCAGCTTATGCGACTTGCCGAAATTCTTGGCGGATTGCATTACCTGCGCCCGCTATGCGGCCACTCCGAGGCGAATGAATGGAGCGGACGAATGCAGGCCCTGCTTGATGCAGAGGTCAAAAACGAGCTGCGCCGGCGCCGTTTTGTGGAGCGGTTCAATCAAGGGTACAGGGGATTCGCGGCTGTTTATCGTCGCTGTACGGCTTCTGCGATGGAAGCTTCGCGCAGATACGCGTTTGAAGGCGCGGAGATTACCCGAGATGTGACCGCCAGGTACAGCCGAGAATAGCACCCTGAAAACTTACACCCTTTATCCACAGGTTTCATTGTTGATGAACGGTGTATATATGGTTGTAATTTTAGTCGTTAACCATAACTTCGCGAAGTTTTGGACAGCATTTAGGTTTCATTTACATTCGCTTCCCCGCCAACGGCACCCTTGTTAACGTGAATTCGCGGATATTGAGTCGCAACGCTTGTTTCCAGTCCATAATGGAGGCAGTCGATATGCGGCGCGAAGACACGAGAGGACTGCCGGATACAATGATCAAAGATCAATCAAGCTGCGTTATGGTCGATGCCAATGGCGAAGAAGTAGAGATCACAGACGCAGACGTGCGCAGATTAGCCCTGAGCTTTATCCGCGAAGCTTGGGACGAAGGACTGGCCCACGGCATTGACTCCTCTGCTCTGGCTCACGCTGCCCTTTTTAGTGCAATGATGGACTTGGTTTCGCAGTTTGGCGAAGAAGCTGTCACACAGTTTGCGGAAGAGTTGCCAATGCGCGTGGAACGGGGTGACTATTCCGTCGATCGTCTGGTTCACTAAGTTTACCAAGGCAGGATCGCGGAGGCTAAAGCCACTTCATATGCACCGCGATGTTCCAAAATGCCCGAAGTAGAATGACGCCGGAGAACAAAAGCAATAAACCTCCGGCACAACGGTTTATCCAAACCAGCCACTCGTCCTTTATAGCAACGCGCAGGCGCGCTGCGGTGAATGACAAAAAGGCCCACCAGCAAACTGCTCCCGCCATAACTGCAAGTACAAGCAGGCCCGTTGCTTCAGGATCATCGGGTTTGAGGGCGAGCGAACCGAGCGATCCAAAGATCGCAACGAAGCCCAAAAACGTTCCCGGATTTGCAATCGTCATAAAGAAGGCCGCGATAGAACCACGGGCTATCGAGCGTGGCCGGTCCTGCCCTTCCAGATGTGGATGTGAGCGCATCACGCTCACCCCGAAGACGAGCAGCAGCAAACCGCCTACCAGCTCTATGATGGTAAAGTAGTCATCGACCACCAGCACTACGGCTGCGATGCCAAAGGCAGCAGCGGCAGCGAATAGCCCATCTGCAAACACGGCCCCAAGGCCTGAAAAAAAGCCCGGCCAGAACCCGTAGTGAAGCGCCCTTCTAATTACCATTACATTGACCGGCCCCACTGGTGCTGAAGTCAGCACACCAATTGCGAGTCCGGCTAGAACGAGTTCACTGTCGAGTAGGCTAGTCACTTTTTTCCTCTGATCGTGGGCTGGACCATGCATACAACGGCGCGGATGAAGTCTTCAACAGATAAGGTTTGTGAAGAAGCTATCTGGAATCTGGCAGTAAGGCTCCGGTGCTTCTAAAGTATGATTACTCGCCCTCTAAATTTTGCCCGCGGAGTTTTAAATGTTCCCAGCCGGTTTTCTCGCTGCAGTTGTTGCAGTTGGTCTTTGCTCCAACGCTTTTGCGCGCGCGGTAGAGACGGAAACCATTCGTATTACCCCGCCTCCGGCAATTGACGTTCCGTCAATTCCAAATCACATGGAATTTGACCCGGCAGAGGAGTTTTACGAGGAAACCGAGGAACGGGCACCGCTTCCAATTCCGCAGGTTCTGTATTCGGCTGAGACGTTGCCCGCACCTGTTGTGGCAATGCGCGAGAAGCTGAACAATGCGGCCAAGGAAGGCAACATCGAAGCTTTCCGCGCAATCTTCGATGCACAGCAGGTAAAGCCGATCCTTTCTTATGACCGCGTTGAAGACCCGATCGCCTTCTTGAAAGACACATCAGGTGATGGTGAAGGTTTGGAGCTTCTTGCGATCATGCAGGACATTCTCGAGACCGGATACGTTCACATCAACGAGGGTAAAGAAGACGAAGCCTACGTGTGGCCGTACTTTGCGCAGTACCCGCTCGACAGCCTAGACAACAAGCAGCTGGTTGAGATGTACCGCGTTGTGACCTCCATCGATTATTTCGAGATGCGCGATTATGGTGCATGGACCTTCTATAAGGTCGCCATTTCTCCAAAGGGTGATCTGCTTTATTTCGTAGCAGGAGACTAAGCCGACTACGGCTTACCCAAGCGCAAACAGACCATGCGACAGGTCTCTAACAATTGTTGTTAGAGACGGGCTGCTTTTCGTGAGCAGAGTGCCTATATCTGTCGGGACCCCATATCTAAAGCGGCACAAGATTCGGAGCATTTTGGTATCATGGCTTTCAATGCAGTCATTCTCGAAGACAGAGCGCTTTTGAAGGTTGAAGGCGCCGAAGCCGAGCACTTTTTGCAAAACCTTGTTAGCGCGGACATTTCGCAGCTGGAGGTTGGCAAGTCAGCCTTTACCGCCCTGCTCACGCCTCAAGGCAAAATCCTTTGGGACTTTTTCATTTTCAAAACCGCGCCAGACGGTTTTTTGATTGATGCGCCAAAGCAAGAAGTAGATGCGCTGCAAAAGCGCCTTACGCTCTATAAGCTCCGCTCCAAGCTTACCATTTCACCTGATGACAGCGCGATGATTGTGGCCGCGTTTTGGGGAGAAGATAGTCCGCAGTACCTTCCGGCAGATCCGCGCCTCGCAGCTCTTGGTGCTCGCGCTATTCTAAGCGCCGAGCAATTCGGCGAGCTTTCCAAGACGGGAACTGTTGTAGACAAGGCAGCTTACGACACGCACCGCGTGCAGCTCGGAATTGCGGAAAGCATCACGGACTTCGCCTTGGGGGATGTGTTCCCGCACGATGTCAACATGGATGAACTCGGCGGCGTTGGTTTCAAGAAAGGCTGCTTTGTGGGGCAAGAAGTTGTCTCGCGTATGAAGCACCGAGGCACTGCCCGCAAGCGTGTGGTGATTGTTGAAGCTGACGGGCCTTTGCCAGTCGGTGGCGGCGAAATCTATGCAGGTGAAAAGCCCGTTGGCACCATGGGACCCGCAAGTGGCAACCATGCCGTTGCGGTTATTCGGCTAGACCGCGCCAAGACCGCGATGGATCAAGATACGGACTTAATGGTGGACGAGACGAAGGTTCGCCTTTCCATTCCCCAGTACGCGACGTTCAATTGGCCTCAGAACCAAGACTAGCAAAGCATTGGAGGAATAAAGGTTATGGCGAAGAAGGCAGGCAAAACAAATGCACGCGCGTGGCAGAGAATGCTCTCTGGGCGCCGTCTTGATCTGCTTGACCCGTCCCCTTTTGATGTAGAGCTGGAAGACATTGCCCACGGCCTTGCCCGCGTTGCACGCTGGAATGGCCAGACAATTGGCGACCATGCTTTTTCCGTTGCCCAGCACAGCGTTGTCGTTGAAGAAATTGCCAGAATGCTGGAGCCTGAACTGACACCTGACTGGCAGTTGGTGGTACTTCTTCATGATGCGCCAGAGTATGTGATTGGCGACATGATCTCGCCCTTCAAGAACGTGCTTGGCGGAAACTACAGAGAAGTGGAGCATGGCCTGCACCAAGCCATACACCTGCGTTTTTCCCTTCCAGCTGATCCTCCAGTCAAGATTACAAAGCTGGCCAAACGCGCAGATATCATTAGCGCTTATTTCGAGGCAGTTGAGCTTGCAGGGTTCTCCAAGGATGAGGCTAAGGAGCTTTTCGGTTCCCCTGATGATCTAACGCCAAGCCAGCAGAAGATCATTGCAGAGATGGTCACTCCTCAGGAGCCTGTTGTTGCTCAGGCCGCCTTTATTGGCCGCTTTCAGGCAATCGAAAAAGCGTTTAGCGGGCAGCAGTAAATGCATGAGGCCGAAATCCACGTTTGCGCGTTGGATGATTTTCAAAAGGTTTTGAAGGAAACAGGCGCCCAGCACATCATTTGTCTGCTGTCGCAGGCAAACACCGTGCCTGATCTGCCAGCCGGATTTACGGGTGAGCGGCTGGTGCTGCGGTTCAATGATATAGCAGCGCCGCAGGAAGGGCTCGTTGCTCCCAGCGAAGACGATGTTGCTGCCATTATTGCTTTTGCTCGCAATTGGCCGAAACATAAGCCTCTGCTTTGCCAATGCTGGTTCGGGGTTAGCCGCTCCACAGCAGCGGCTGTGATTGTAAAAGCTGCCTGTGAACCTGACGCTTGCACTGATAGCATTGCCTTAGAGCTACGGAAAGCGGCGCCCTTTGCGACACCAAATCCGCTTATGATTGCCCATGCAGATAAGCTGCTTGGTAGGCAGGGGGCGTTGATTGAAGCTGTCAGCAAGATAGGTAGAGGCGCGGAGACGTCTTGCGGGACACCGTTTTTACTGACAGTTTCAGCTGCGTAGCCATGCTACTGATTGATTTTAAAAGGGTTTGATACTCATGGTCGCCACTCATGCGCCTATCGAGATTGGTTTGAATGCGGTAATCGTCTCTGTAGAGAAGTCGACGCCCTATGTTCTGACCATTCCACACGCTGAGTATGACGGCTATGAGGGCCTTCCTTTCGGCCACTTTGACCCACTGGAACATCGCACATTCGAGGTAGGCCTGCGCGCGTTTGTGGAGCAGCAGACAGCCCTACGCCTCGGCCACGTTGAGCAGCTTTACACCTTTGGTGATCGCGGCCGGCACATGACACTGCAAGAAGGCGAAAGCCATATGGTGTCTGTTGGCTATCTGGCCCTGACCCGTCAAACGCCAGAATCCAAGGAAATGCTGAGTGCTCAAGGTGCCCGCTGGCGCCCTTGGTACGATTTCTTTCCATGGGAAGACTGGCGCTCCGGCGCTCCCAAGATACTTGAAGAGCAAGTTTACCCGCTACTGGAAGCTTACTGCGCGGACCCACAGGCTGACCACGACGACCCGTCAACGGTTACGCGCCGCCAGCTGCAATATTCCCTAGCCTTTGGCGAGAACCCAAGCTCTTGGGATGAAGAGCGCGTTCTTGAGCGCTATGAGCTGATGTACGGTGCGGGAATCATCAAGGAGGCCCTTCACGACTTCCGCCCTTCGGCAGTAACTCGCTCTACCCTGCCCGACTTCGGCGAGCCGCTGATTTTCGATCACCGCAGAATACTGGCAACAGCCGTATCTCGCCTGCGTGGCAAGCTGAAGTACAGACCCGTGGTTTTCGAGCTTATGCCGCCTGAATTTACGCTGACGGACCTGCAAAGAACGGTTGAAGCAATCTCAGGGCATCATCTTCACAAACAAAATTTCAGACGCCTTGTGGATGCTGCAAAGCTAGTGGAACCCAACGGCAGAACCTCCACCACAACCGGAGGTCGGCCCGCTGCAATGTATCGTTTTCGCAGAGAAATCCTCAAAGAACGCCCATCCATGGGCCTTAGAGTTACGCGCTCCTGATTTAAAATTCGGTCTTCTTTTCAGCGCTTTGTTCTACCGCGCCTTTACACCTACGAGAACTGCCAGTTTCCCCTCTCGCAGCATTTCTTTACGCTCTTAACGATCTATAAAGCATAACAGAACATCATTGGCACATCCTGCAGTTTAGCAGATCTACCGATGATAGTTCTCTGCATGCTGCGACACCCCAGCGTTTTATGGGGCTGCTTGAGTATTTTGGAGTTTATTGCGTATGTCGGGCGATCCACTTAACAGGTCAGGTTATTTGCGCGCACATTGCCAGACTTGGACTTTCAGTTCTGCAGCTGCCCTTCTGTTTCTTCTAGCTTCAGCAGCGCCTATTGCCCTCCAAGATGTGGGCAGCGCATATGAGGTGGCAGAGAAGGAGAAGCCGCGGTGGATGTGGTCTGTCGCGGCAACCGTAATTCCAGTAGGTGTTGTGCCAGAAGCAAAGCCGGAAGCGCCTGTCGTGGTTGCTTCCCTTGCCAGCGGTGCGGCGGAGAAAACCTCCAAGCAGACGGGTATCGAAACGCTTCAGCCGATGGTGACACTCGACACCATGTTCCAGAAGCCTGACCATAACCTGCTGCCTCAAAACACCTTTATCCCTCCACGGAAGCGTATCGCCATCGCCCATGCGGTTCTTCAGCCAGCAGCAAAGCCGATGATCGATGCTGACGAGAACGCGGTGCCGGTTGCAACACCAACCACCACCTCTCTCGTGACCGCTTACGCGCCAGCGACTGGCGAAGACATTTCCGCGCCGTTCAACGCTCTTTTGAAGGGCAAGCAGCAGACGGAAATCTCTGTACCGGAACCGCGGGCAAACATGTTCAAGCTTTCCGAGGCGAACCCGCACTGGTGGTACCACACCCCATTGCCAGCCTCCGTGAAAGACAAGAAGCAACTTCGCTGCCTAGCTGAAGCAATTTACTTCGAAGCACGCGGCGAGCCTTACGACGGACAGGTTGCTGTTGCGCAGGTTGTTCTGAACCGCGTGAAAAATCCGGCCTACCCAGCAACAGTTTGCGATGTGGTTTACCAGAACGAGCACATGCGCAATGCCTGCCAGTTCTCCTTCGCTTGTGACGGCCAGCCAGAAGCAGTGTTCCCTGGCCGCGCTTGGCGTCAGGCAAAGGCAATTGCTGCCAAAGCCGTTGATGGTGAGGTGCACCTTGATTCAGTTGGTGCATCCACTCACTACCACGCTACATACGTGAGCCCTAAGTGGGCACCGCACATGAAGCGCCTTCGCAAGGTTGGCGATCACATCTTCTACCGCACTTACAAAGGCGGCTGGAGTTAATCGCAACGCGAAAGCGGCCTGCTTCCTAGCGAGTTTCATAAAAGAAAACCGGCGCCAAATCTGACGCCGGTTTTTTGTTCTTTCGCCTTCATTAGTTCAGGAAACTGGACCTTTCCCGAAACAGTCTGAAGTGCTTAGTCGATTTCTACGATCACACGACCACGAATCTCGCCCTTGAGGATCGCAGAGGTCTTTTCTGGAACGTCATCGAGCTTGCAAGTGGTGGACAGAGCGTCAAGCTTGTCCATATCAAGGTCTGCGAGCAGACGGTCATATGCTTCCTGACGCAAAGCGATAGGAGCCTGAACACTGTCTACACCCAGCAGAGAGACGCCGCGAAGGATGAACGGCATAACGGTGGTTGGCAGATCTGCGCCCTGTGCAAGGCCACATGCTGCTACTGCTCCGCCGTATTTGGTCTGTGCCAGCAGGTTCGCCAGAGTATGGCTACCAGCCACATCAACAGCACCTGCCCAACGTTCTTTGCCAAAAGGACGGCCCGCTTCGGAGAACTCAGCGCGTGGCAGAACTTCAGCAGCGCCGAGGCTCTTGAGGAATTCGGTTTCGCTCTCACGGCCAGTGATTGCAATAGTGTGGAAGCCGAGCTTGGAAAGCAGGCTAACAGCAACAGATCCAACGCCGCCAGCAGCACCACTTACAGCAACAGGGCCGTGGGATGGGGTGATGCCATAACGCTCAAGCGCCATAACGCAAAGCATTGCGGTGTAGCCAGCTGTGCCAATAGCAGCAGCGCGTGCAGGAGAAAGACCAACTGGACGTTTGATCAGCCATTCGCTCTTCAGGCGTGCGTATTTTGCGTAAGCGCCAGTGTGCACTTCGCCAACGCCAAAGCCGTTCATGATGATCGCGTCGCCCTCTTTGAAATCAGGGGACTGGGAGGAGACAACCTCACCGATCACATCGATGCCCGGCACCATTGGAAATTTGCGCAGAACGCCCGGATTGCCCGCCATTGCAAGACCGTCTTTATAGTTGACGGTAGAGTGGGTTACGCGAACAACCACATCGCCTTCGGAAAGGTCATCGATGGTAATGTCCTTCCACTCGGCCGGATTTGGCTTTTTCGCGCCTTCTTCTTTTGTAATCCAGAGAGCCTTGAAAGCATCCATGTTGTATTACCTGCCTATAAGATTAGGGTATGACCGAATGACACTGCCATACCCCAAAAACGAACACAACACTGGTAGAAACATCGGGTGACCAATGCGTCAACTTGCCTGTGTTTACGCTAAGGCAGTTTTTGCTGGAGATACCGCCGTTTCGCGGATTGGCCAATGGATGAGCGCTGCCAGAATACCTAGGGCGATTCCAAGCCACCAGATTGGATCGTAGGAGCCCGTCTCGTCATAAAATTTGCCGCCCAGCCAGATGCCAAGGAACGAGCCGACCTGATGGGAGAAGAAGACGATGCCGAACAGCGTTCCCATGAATTTCGGACCGAACATCACCACAACAAGGCCAGAGGTTGGTGGCACCGTTGATAGCCACAGTAGCCCCATGACCGCAGAGAAAACGAGAATGCTGGCTGGCGTGATCGGCAACATTATGAACGCCAGAATGGCCACTGATCTTCCTAGATAGATCAGCGAGAGGAAGTAAGGCTTCGAATAGCGCCCACTGATAAAGCCAGAGGCAATAGACCCCACGATATTAAAGAGGCCGATCAGCGCCAGAGCCCACGCGCCCCATGCCGGTGAAAACCCAAGATCAGAGATGTACGCCGGCATATGAACGGTGATGAAGGCGACATGGAAGCCGCAGACGAAAAAGCCCGCTGTCAAAAGAAGGTAGCTGCGCGTCTTGAAAGCCAGCGCCAGTGCTTGAGGTAGATTTTCAATTTCACCGCTGTCCTGCGCAGGAGTGCTTTGAGCATTGCCTCTAAGCGGAATGACCAGAATTGGCAGCAGTACGAACAAGCCAGCCAGCACCAACAAGCTCTGCTGCCAACCAAACCCGTCAATCAGTGCTTGTCCAAGTGGAGCAAACAGAAACTGACCAAAGGAACCTGCCGCCGTACCAAGGCCAAACGCGATGGAACGCTGCTGGACAGGGATAGTGCGAGCGAATGCAGACAGAATAATACCGAAAGAACTAAAGCCAATGCCCGCCCCCATCAACACACCCGCGGTCAACTGGAACTCCAGTGGCGAGGAAACCTGCGTCATAAGATAGAGGCCAGCAGCATAAAGAACCGCGCCGATGATAACCGTACGGCCAACGCCAAACTTATCAGCAATCGCGCCTGCCAACGGCTGCGCTGCGCCCCACGCAAGGTTCTGGATTGCCAAGGCCATGGCAAAGCTCTCGCGAGTCCAGCCATGCTCCATCGTCATTGGAGACAGATACAAACCCATCGCTGAGCGCGGCCCAAAGGAGATCATGGCGATCATACAGCCACAGAAGATAAGAAGCGCTGTGTAAGCGGCATCCGAGCGGGTCGTACTCATATAAAATTCCTAGAAAATAGAGAGGATCAATTACCCACTACTTTAACCGGACGCATAAAATAAGTGAAATTACAAATATGAATGACATTCATAAGAAAAGCTTCTAGATGCCAAATAGAAGCACCTTGTAGAAGCCGCTGAGTAATTTTTTGTTTGAGACGGCATTTTACGCAAAATTGCAGGCAATTAGACAGGTTTCCATCAGCGAATTTTAAGTTGGAAGAGCGAGAAAACCTTTGCTTTCCGAAGTTCAATGCTTATATATGCACCAAATGAGCATAAGGGCGGCTTAGGCCGCAATTTTTATTGACCCCCTTTTGCTCAAAATGAGCATATGTAGCTGAGTAGATCGGGTCGCCAAAGGAACAGCGCATGAGAGCCCTCTTGGACAAGGCAACGCAAGAAGAAATGAAAACAACAAACGCGTCAGCAACAGGCGCTGCGCGATTTGAAACAATTGCGTATCCAGACCTTGCCTACACCCCAGAAGTAGCCGAGGCCACTGCCGAAGCCTATGAGAAGGTCAAGGATTTCATTCCGGCCATTGAATGGGCTGCCCTTGCGCCGTACATCCACGCCATCAACAAGATCAAGAAGCAGCGTAACGCGGTTATTCTGGCGCATAACTATATGACGCCGGATATCTTCCACGGCGTTGCCGATATTGTTGGCGACAGCTTACAGCTGGCCAAAGAAGCAACCAAAACCGACGCTGATGTGATTGTTCAGTGCGGCGTGCACTTTATGGCCGAGACCTCTAAGATCCTCAGCCCGGAGAAGACCGTTCTTATCCCTGATATGGATGCCGGTTGTTCCCTCGCTGAATCCATCACCGGCGCTGATGTACGCAAGCTGCGTGAGCAGCATCCGGGCGTGCCTATCATCACCTATGTGAACACTTCTGCCGACGTAAAAGCGGAATGTGATATCTGCTGTACCTCTTCCAACGCTGTGCAAGTTGTGGAAGCAATGGGGACAGACAAAGTTATCCTCGTTCCTGACCAGTATCTGGCAGCGAACGTTGCGCGCCAGACAGACGTTGAAGTTCTGACCTATGCAGGCTCTTGCGAGGTGCATGAACGCTTCACCGCACAGGAGCTGCGCGACTACCGCCAGATCGACAAGGACGTGAAAATCATTGCCCATCCTGAGTGCCCGCCAGAGGTAGTCGATGAGGCAGATTTTGCTGGCTCCACCGCGCATATGATTGATTGGGTTAAGGAAAATCAGCCTGAGAAAGTTATGCTGATTACTGAATGCTCCATGGCAGACAACGTTGCCTCTGAAACGCCGGGTGTGAGCTACATCCGTCCGTGCAACCTGTGCCCGCACATGAAGCGCATCACCTTGCAGAAGATCCTTGATACACTGGTCAATATGTCCGGCGAGGTTGTGGTTGACCTTGATGTCGCGGAAAAAGCGCGAGCATCTGTTGAACGCATGATTAATCTCAAGAACTAACTAGTCCTGCGGGTCTGATTTGGGTAAAGTGCCGCCCGTTTTGAAATGTGCGGCGGCTTACCACCTCCCCAATTTCGTGCAGCGTAGTTATACGCTGCACCAAACCCGAACTCCTGAAGCAGAATTGAGCGCCAATGACTCAAGTTTCATCTTTGCTGGCCCCCGCTGTTGTCAACGGCGGCGTGGATGACGTTGTTATTCTCGGCGGCGGTCTTGCCGGTCTATTTTGTGCCCTTAAGCTGGCACCGCGTCCGGTCACCATTGTAACCAACGCCCCAATTGGCGGCGGCGCTTCCTCTGCGTGGGCGCAAGGCGGTATTGCAGCAGCTGTGGCTGATGGTGATACAGCTGAAAAGCATGCACTCGATACACTGGAAGCCGGTGACGGCATCTGCGTGAAAGCGATTGTAGAAGGTATGACCAGCGATGCGGCGGACCGCATTCGCGACCTTCTTTCCTATGGCGTGCCTTTCGACAAAGATCTGGCTGGCAAGCTGGAACTTTCCCGCGAAGCGGCGCACTCGGAAAACCGTGTTGTACGCGTGCGTGGTGACATGGCAGGCAAGGCGATTATGGAGGCGCTGGTTACAGCTGCCCGTAACACCCCTTCCATCCGCGTTATCGAAGGCTACATCGGTTGCGAACTTCTTCGCGACGGCCGCTATGTAACCGGCATCACCGCACGTCGTCGTGGCGGCACCCAGCGCATCACCATTCCTGCAAAGGCTGTGGTTCTTGCATCCGGCGGTGTTGGCCATCTTTATCGTACGACAACGAACCCGATTGAAGCGAACGGTCACGGCCTTGCAATCGCCGCAAGTGCTGGCGCGCTGATCTCCGATGCGGAGTTTGTGCAGTTCCACCCAACAGCTCTTAACGTTGCGCTTGACCCTGCCCCACTTGCCAGCGAAGCGCTGCGCGGTGAAGGCGCTATTTTGGTCAACAGCAAGGGCGAGCGCTTCATGGAAGCTCTCCACCCACTTAAAGAGCTGGCACCACGTGACGTTGTTGCCCGCGCGATCCATAGCGAAATCGCTCGCGGCGAAAGCGTTTACATGGACACCCGCAGCGCCATCGGTGCGAAGTTCCCTGAACATTTCCCGACTGTTTATGCAGCGTGTGAAGCAGCAGGCATCGACCCTGTTACCCAGCTTCTGCCAATCAGCCCGGCAGCTCACTACCACATGGGCGGTGTGCTGACTGACGCTTCTGGCCGTACCTCCGTTGACAACCTCTGGGCTTGTGGCGAAGTAGCTTCCACCGGCGCTCATGGTGCAAACCGCCTTGCTTCCAACTCTCTGCTGGAAGCTGTTGTGTTTGCAGCTCGTATTGCTGAAGACATTTCTGGCCTGATGCCTCACCCACGTGTTCACCACTGGGCAGAGATCGACGACAGCGAAGATCAGGATTCCCGCCGCAACCCTCAGGAACGCGCTGTTGTGGACCTTATCCGCAACAACATGTCCAAGCATGTTGGTGTTGTGCGTGACAGAGATGGCCTGCAGGCAGTTCTTGCGCTTCTGGGTCAGGCTGATGCGATGTGCCGCCGCGCATCCATCCGCAACATGGTTACAGCTGCAAAAGTTATCACTGGTTCTGCGCTTCTTCGTGAAGAAAGCCGTGGCGGTCACTTCCGCTCCGACTTCCCGATAAAGAACCCAGAGCTGGCAAAACGCTCTACTGTTACCATCAAGCAGATCAACGAACTGGTGAAAGAAGCGCAGGCTTCTGAAGCTGGTCAGGCAGCGATTAAAGCTGAGGGTCTATAATGTTGGCATCCCTTCCAACACTCTCGCAGATCAAGGTGGACGACGCTGTTAAGGCAGCTCTGCTGGAAGACTTCGGCCGCGCAGGTGATATCACTTCGCAGGCAACCATTCCGGCGGAAGCTACTGCCCGCGCAGCCATCGTCAGCCGTCAGAATGGCGTTCTGGCCGGTATTGATCTGGCAATCAGCGCCCTTGCCCAGTGCGATCCCGACTTCGAGATCGACGTTCTGGAAGAAGACGGCGCGTTGCTTGATCCGGGCAGCGTAGTCATGCGCATTGAAGGCAACGCTCAAGCGCTGCTTTCCGCAGAGCGTGTGGCTTTGAACTTCCTTGGTCACCTTTCCGGTATTGCGACTGCTACGCATGCGTTTGCAAGCAAGATTGCCCATACAGATTGCCGTGTAGTGTGTACCCGCAAAACCACTCCGGGTCTGCGTGCTTTTGAGAAGTACGCAGTGCGTTGTGGCGGCGGTGCAAACCACCGTTTCGGTCTGGATGATGCGATCCTCATCAAGGACAACCACATTGCGGTTGCTGGCGGTGTGGTGACAGCTATCGAGCGCGCCCGCGCATTCGCTGGTCACCTTGTACGCGTTGAGGTGGAAGTGGATACACTGGATCAGATGCGTGAAGCGCTAACGGCCAACCCTGACGTGATCATGCTCGACAACATGGGCCCAGACATGCTGCGTGAAGCGGTACGGATCAACGATGGACAGGCTGTACTGGAAGCATCAGGCGGCGTGAACCTCTCTACGATTCAGGCGATTGCCGAAACCGGCGTTGACCTTGTTTCCGTTGGCTGGATCACCCACTCCGCGCCAGTGCTAGACCTTGGTCTGGATATCGAGATCCTCTGAACCCGCTTTAGAGCTTGAAGATTTGAGCCTTCCGTTTGAAAGAACGGGAGGCTTTTTTATTGCAGGGATCGCCGGATATAAGATCTGCGCTTTCGGCTTGCCCAAATTGACAAAGAGAACAAGGCAGAGCACAAGCTCACGTCTTGCTGTCATGCCGGACTACGATCCGGCATCCAGAACAAGCGGTTCCACCACCTCTTGACAATACGTATTCCTCATCCCAAATATGCGCTCAGGATGCTGGCTCCTGCCGCTCGCGTGCCGATTATGGCATTGGTGAAGACAGCCTTAGAGTTTTCTTGAATCGACCCATTGTTTTGCGGGTTGATGGAAATGCGAGCCCCATCATGCAGCCCCCGCGCGACATGAGGTATATTCATGACACAGGCACTTCCTACCCTTACGGGTGTAAAGACGCAGGCTAAACGCCTTCGCACAAGTCTTGCTGACCAAGGCACCACCGTTTCCCACTCCCAGTCGCTGGAGCTTGTTTCCAAGCAACATGGGTACCGTGACTGGAACACGTTTGTGGCAGCTATTGGCGACCAGTCTCCGGTTTTCTCACTTACTCCGGGAGCTCGCGTTAACGGCACCTATCTTGGGCAGGCATTTACTGGAAAAGTGGTGAGTGCATCGCTTCAAACCAATGACCGCACACGGCTTAGCATTCAGCTTGATCAGCCGGTTGATGTGGTGAGCTTTGACAGTTTTTCCTCGTTCCGTAGCCGCATCAACGCGACTGTTAATCCGGATGGAAAGACCACCGAAAAGCGCTCTGACGGCGAACCGCACCTTGAGCTGGATTTGGCGAGTATGAACTAGCGCTTCTGCTATTGATGCAAATACAAAAAGCGGCCCCGTTTGGAGCCGCTTTTTTGGTTTCTCGTGATTAAAACAAATTTATCTCGCAAACCAAGAAGGGCATTCCTTTAGGGAGCTATCACTATCCAATATATCTCGTAGGTTCTTCAACATATAGACATTGAACTCATCTGCCGCATCTGCGGCATCCATCGTCGAGGGAATGATTCTGCTCGCACGCACCGCTTCACGCATAACAATGCGAACACCACGCTCGGAGTACACATAGCTGTATTTTTTTGCGTGCGAGGTATCTGAATTTGCAGCCAAAGAAATGGAGTTACTCAAAATAGCAGTTTGAACAATCCATAGGAACTCTTCTTGCTTAGTCATCATAAAGTAAAACTCCATCATCTGAGAAGCGATGGGTAAAGAAGCATTTAACCCACCGCCACCAATCAAATACTTCGATTACATGTTCGGATAGTTCGGGCCACCTGTTCCCTCTGGCACAGTCCAAGTGATGTTGCCGTTCGGGTCTTTGATGTCACAAGTCTTGCAGTGTACGCAGTTCTGGGCGTTGATCTGGAAGCGTGGCTCCTGACCATTTTCTTCAACCCACTCGTACACACCAGCCGGACAGTAACGGTTTGATGGACCATCGAACTTGTCATGCTCGGACAGCTTCTGAAGCGCTTCATCACGCAGCTTCAGATGGATCGGCTGATCTTCCTCGTGGTTCGTGTTGGATAGGAACACAGAGGAAAGTTTGTCGAAGGAAATCTTGCCATCCGGTTTTGGATAGGCGATCGGCTTGCACGCGCTTGCAGGCTTCAGGCTCGCCGCATCCGTTTTGGTGTGATGCAGAGTGCCGAAGAACGAGAAGCCGAACAGCTCGTTGGTCCACATATCCATACCGGAAAGCGCAGTGCCGAGCATGGTGCCGAAGCGGGAAAGCAAAGGCTTGGCGTTGCGAACCTTTTTCAGGTCTGCGCCGATCTCGCTTGCACGCCACGCAGCATCGTAGGCATCCAGCTCCTTATGGCTCTCGCCAGCAGCCAGAGACTCCATAACGTGCTCAGCAGCCAACATGCCGGAGAGCATTGCGTTGTGAGAGCCCTTGATGCGCGGCACGTTCACAAAGCCTGCGGAACAACCGATGAGAAGACCGCCCGGGAAGGACAGCTTCGGTACTGACTGGTAACCACCTTCGGAGATCGCGCGAGCGCCGTAGGAAATGCGCTTGCCACCTTCAAAGACATCGCGAATTGCCAAATGCGTTTTGAAGCGCTGGAACTCGTCAAACGGAGACAGGTACGGGTTTTCGTAGTTGAGGTGCACCACGAAGCCGACGGCAACCTGATTATCTTCAAGATGATAGAGGAAAGAACCGCCACCGGTCTTGTTGTTCAGCGGCCAGCCGAGGGTATGCTGTACAAGCCCCGGCTGATGCTTCGCTGGGTCGACCTCCCAAAGTTCTTTGATACCGATACCGAATTTCTGCGGATCGCTGTCGCGGTCCAGATCGAACTGGTCGATGAGGGTCTTTGCGAGGGAACCGCGCACGCCTTCTGCGATGAGAGTGTATCTGCCAAGCAGCTCCATACCACGCATGTAGCTGTCTTTTGGCTGGCCATCACGGCCAACGCCCATGTCGCCGGTCGCAACGCCGATGACCTTGCCTTCATCATCGTAGAGCACTTCAGCAGCAGCAAAGCCCGGATAGACTTCCACGCCCAGCGCCTCGGCCCGTTCTGCCATCCAACGACACACATTGCCCAGAGAGACGATGTAGTTGCCGTGGTTATCCATGAGCTTAGGCATCATGAAGTTTGGCAGGCGCATGGAACCGGCAGGGCCAAGAACAAGGAACTTGTCCTGCTTTACCTGTGTTTTGATAGGTGCGCTATCGTCTTCGCGCCAGTCAGGAATGAGCTTATCGAGACCAATAGGGTCGATAACCGCACCGGACAGGATGTGCGCGCCGACTTCAGAACCCTTTTCAAGAACGACAACGCTGATATCTTCGCCGCGCTCGTTAGCCAGCTGCTTGATACGGATTGCAGCAGACAGACCCGCAGGACCTGCGCCGACAATCACAACGTCGAATTCCATAGACTCGCGTGGAGGAAGGCCCTCAGCCTCAACCATATGCTTCTCCCTCTCTGCCCGACCCTTCTTGCAAATTCGCGTATGCCAGAAGATGGGCAGTTTCCCGAGACGGAAGCCCCCTCCGAGCACTCCGCCAAAAATACCTTAGTTTTTCTTTAGTTGAGGGAAACCCCTCATGCAATGAGATTAAGGTCCCATTTTTGCAGTGCGATCTACGTTATGCCGTAGGGGCGTGCGAACGACTGGCTAGTTCTCCACACGTAGACGGTGATAACTTATGTTTTTACGCATGATTGGTCCTACAGACCTATGAAAAGCACCGCAACGGGGTAAGTTGCGACTTTGTGGAATGAGGCAGTGTTATAAAGTACTGCGCTTATCCCTCACGGTACACTAGCTGGATGTAAACACGGGTAATGACAGAAACGCACGAAATAGATTCGGCTCAACTTGAGGCCTATCTGGAGTTTCTGGTGGCAGCAGGCTTTGACTGCTGTCTAGACGATGCCCCTGTTGATCGCTTTACCGTTTCTGCTGAAGTCGCCCGTCAGCCAGCCAGCGTTGCATCTGCAATGCCGTCAGATTTTCGCGAGCCTGAGCAACCGCGCGGCCGCACCGTATCCGTTCCAAATCGCCCGCCAGAAGACTTTGATGCCCATAAAGCAGCACAAACGATTTTGCAGCGACAGAAACAGATTTCTGATCAAGCAGGCTCTTCTGTTGCCCCTATAGGGTCAGGCGCGGTGGTGCCGGATGCACAAGCGGTATCGTCTGCCCGTGAGATGGCCTCCAAAGCCGGATCGCTGGATGAACTGCGGGCAATTTTGGCAGACTTCCACGGCTGCAATCTTCGCCTCACTGCAAAGAACCTTGTGTTTGGCGACGGTAATCCGAATGCCCGTGTGATGTTTGTTGGTGAAGCTCCGGGCCGCGATGAGGACCTGCAAGGCGTTCCGTTCGTGGGCCGCTCTGGTCAACTGCTTAACCGCATGTTGGCAGCAGCAGGCATGGAGCGTAGCTCGGTCTATATTGCCAATGTTGTTCCGTGGCGCCCACCGGGGAACCGCGCCCCTACCCCGCAAGAAACAGAGATCTGCCGTCCGTTCATTCAGCAGCAGATCGAGCTTGTGAACCCTGACTTTGTGGTGTTCCTTGGCGCTGCCTCTGCCAAGACGCTGAGCGGTGCCAGCGAGGGCATTCGCCGTCTTCGCGGACGCTGGATCAGCTATGCAAGTCCAGTTAGAGAAAGACGGGCAATGGCGACGTTCCATCCGGCCTATCTACTACGATCTCCGCTTGAAAAGCGGTACTCTTGGCGCGACCTGCTCGCCCTAAGGGAAGCATTGGCTGATAAGTAACTGATTTTCCGGTTTCACTGGCTCTAGTGCGCTTTAAACGTGTGGGCAAGTTGCCTTTGGCGCATCTTCTTTAATTCTGCCTCTTAAATCCGCGCAGAATGTTCCTATATTGGTTGGCGTACCACAGTTTAACAGTGTTGGAACGGGAGCGCCTCAAGCCATGATGAACTCGCTGCGAAAATACCTTCCGGGTAAGATGGGTCAGATCAAACCCGTTGTTCCGGTTGTTCGCCTGCAAGGAGCAATTGGCGCGCCCTCAACATTCCGCAAGGGCCTGAATATCGCCAGTGTGGCGCCGCTTCTGGATCAGGCTTTCAAGCTAAAAGACACGCCTGCCGTTGCCATTGTGATCAACTCGCCAGGCGGGGCACCTGCCCAGTCTCACTTGATTTACAAGCGCATTCGCCAGCTGGCTGAAGAACACAACAAAGACGTTCTGGTCTTCGTTGAAGATGTTGCGGCATCCGGCGGCTATATGATCGCGCTGGCAGGGGATGAGATCTACGTTGACCCAACCTCCATCGTCGGCTCTATCGGCGTTGTTATGGCAGGCTTTGGCTTTACCGATCTGATCGACAAGATTGGTGTTGAGCGCCGCGTTTATACCGCCGGCGAAAAGAAGGTTACGCTGGACCCGTTTGCCCCTGCAAAAGAAGATGACATTGAATACATCAAGTCGCTGCAAGGCGAGATCCATGAAGTCTTCATCGATATGGTCAAATCTCGTCGCGGTGACGTACTAAGCGACGACAAGGACATTTTCTCCGGTCTGTTCTGGACCGGACACCGTGCCCATGAGCTGGGACTGGTAGATGGCGTTAATGACCTCTACTCAGTGCTGCAAGAGCGGTACGGTAAGGATGTGAAACCCAAATACCTCAGTGCCAAACGCGGTTTTTTTGGCAAGGTCATGACAAAGTCAAATTTGGGTAGTCAGATCCACGAGGTTTGCGAGACACTTCCCGCCTCTGCTCTGTCTGTTGTTGAAGAGCGTTCGCTCTGGGCTCGTTTTGGCCTGTAGAGCGAGAGTGGGGACAGGAAGAAGAAAAGGAAAAGCTGGATGACCGAAGTATTGGGTGCTGCTGCTCTGTTTGCTGGTGGCTATGCGATTTACAAAATGGCTAAGAAGAACGCCGAGCGTTTTCGTGAAGCCATGAACCAAGCCAAGCCTGCACCGGCCTACGCCTACGCAAAGGCACGCCGTCCGCAGAATGATTACCCTACCCTCGTACAGGATCCGATTACCGGTAAATACCGCCCGATCGAGCGTTAATTTCCACCTGTTATCCATAGGGCTGCGCCTGTTTCTTTCGAAACCGGGGTTCCTTTTCCATTTTGCTGTTTGGAGGAGGCCCTAAACGTGCGGCAATGCTTGACCTTGGCTGCTGGGCATGGCACCTGTCCTGCCAATGTATTTGCGCGGTGCCAGCGCTTACCTGTTCGATTTTAGGAAGCTAAACAGATGTCTAACGACGCCGTTCCTGCTCACATGCAGCCCACCAAGTCCTTTCAGGGTCTTTTGCTGACTCTGCAGAAGTTCTGGGCCGATAAAGGCTGTGTCATCCTTCAGCCCTATGACATGGAAGTTGGCGCGGGGACGTTCCACCCTGCTACCACTTTGCGCTCCTTGGGCCCTCGCCCTTGGAAAGCAGCATATGTGCAGCCATCCCGCCGTCCAACCGACGGCCGCTACGGTGAGAACCCTAACCGTCTGCAGCACTACTATCAGTTTCAGGTAATCCTCAAGCCTTCTCCTGAGAACCTTCAGGAGCTGTACCTTGAGTCCCTGCGTGCCATTGGCATCGACACCGAAATCCATGACGTTCGCTTCGTAGAAGACGACTGGGAAAGCCCGACTTTGGGTGCTTGGGGTCTTGGCTGGGAATGCTGGTGTGATGGCATGGAAGTTTCCCAGTTCACCTATTTCCAGCAGGTTGCAGGCTTTGACTGTAATCCGGTTTCCGGTGAGCTGACCTACGGTCTTGAGCGCTTGGCCATGTACGTACAGGGCGTAGACAATGTTTACGACCTGAACTTCAACGGCCGCGAAGGCGATGAAAAAGTCACCTACGGTGATGTTTTCCTTCAGGCTGAACAGGAATACTCCCGTCACAACTTCGAATACGCTGACACTGCGGTTCTATTCCGTCATTTCAAAGACCACGAAGAAGAGTGCATTCGCCTTCTGGAAGCTGGTGAAAAGGCGATGGAAGAAGCTGGTGATGGCATTCATAAACTGGTTCTGCCAGCTTATGACCAGTGCATCAAAGCATCCCACGTCTTCAACCTTCTTGATGCACGCGGCGTAATTTCCGTGACCGAGCGTCAGAGCTACATTTTGCGCGTACGAGAGCTTGCAAAAGCATGCGGTACCGCATTCTTGAAGACTGAAGCAGGCGGCGTAAACTACAAAGGTTAAGCCCCCTCTGCTTCTTGCAGCTTTATTGAATTCAAGCCGGAGGAACCCCTCCGGCTTTTTTGTTTCCAGCCCTTTGATTGCGCTCATATTTTCTGGCTAAATATTATTAACAAGGCCGGATTTCACTCCCTGTATTGAGCAGTTTCGCTCAGCGTTCGCCCCGTCCTAGAGTGCTCTCAAGAACGAGGCCGTAAGGGGCAATGAGTGACAGGCGAGCGTCAAAACAGCGTTATTGTGGAACCATCCGAACACGAAGCACCTGAAAGGGTCGCTGACGGTTTTGGTCCACATGTGCCTAATCTGGAGCACTTCGCTCGTGAGCTACTACAAAGCCTTGATGACAGTGAAAAGCTTGCTCTGCGCTCCAGCGGCTTGCCGTTTTGGGCAGGTCTTCAGGAGATGCTTTCCGCCTCGCGTGGGCCGCC
Source organism: Pseudovibrio flavus (assembly GCF_009711345.1). Taxonomy (GTDB): domain Bacteria; phylum Pseudomonadota; class Alphaproteobacteria; order Rhizobiales; family Stappiaceae; genus Pseudovibrio; species Pseudovibrio flavus. Next base: position 129,546 of record NZ_SMMA01000065.1, on the reverse strand, counting down.
AGTTTTTCAAGCAGGCGCTTTGCCAGACCGGAACATTCCCGGCCTACGCTATATAGCAGGGCCTAAAGGTATCACGGCAAAGGGAGCAACAACGTTTCCCGTTCCCATAGCGCGAGCGGCAACTTTTGACAGTGACTTAGAAGAACGTATCGGTGCTGTTATGGGCTATGAAGCCCGCGCCTGCGGCGCAACTTTCGTTTCCAGTGTTTGCCTTAACCTTCTCTATCACCCTCGTTGGGGCATGGCTCAGGAGAGCTATGGAGAAGACCCCATTGTTACAGGTGAAATGGGTAGCGCTCTTGCTCGCGGCATCCAAAAGCACGCGATGGCCTGCGGCAGGTACTTTACCGTCGGCATAAGAGAGCGCGCGAAGTTTACTGGCGATACGATTATCGGGCGCCGTGCGCTCCATGAAATCCACCTGCTCCCGTTCCGCATGGCGGTAGAAGATAATATTGCAGCGGTGATGTGTGGCTACAACCGTGTCAATGGAACGCTATCCAGCCAGAACTCCATGCTATTGGAGCATATTCTTCGGGAGCATTGGGGCTATCAGGGAATGGTAGTCACGCCGTTCTTATTTGCCATTGAAGACGCTCATGAGGCCATCGCAGCGGGTGTAGATGTCGAGCTGCCCTTCCAAGGAATGATGCACAGTGTCCTTCAAGGCATGAATGATCCGCATTCACAAGAACGCAGCGCAAGCCGCGCATTACTGCCCCAGCTCAAGCATCTAGGCCGTGGGCAATACAGCCGTAAAGAACTGGGCAATAGTGCCGCCAGAAAGCTGGCGCAAGAAGCCGCTGAAAAGTCTCTCGTTTTGCTGAAAAACGAAGGGGATGCCCTCCCCTTGGACGACATCAGCTCTCTCGCTGTTATTGGCGTCATGGCAGGTGAGCCGAACCTTGGCGATAGCGGCAGCAGCGCAACATTTCCCGAACGCACTATCAGTGCGCTGAAAGCTATGAAGCGGAACTTTAGCCACCAGCTCAACATCATGCATACGCGGGGTACAGACCTGGCTGATGCCAGCAAGATCGCAGGGCTGGCGGATGCTGCTGTTGTTTTCGTTGGCCTTGCTAAAGGAGAGGAGGGAGAACACGTTCCCCATAACCTCTATGAGCTTGTCGAGACGCGCATACCATCGCCGGAGACCACGGAAGACGCCCGCACAGCTCAAGCTTTCCAAAAACTCTACAGTGATAAACGCAAGCCCACTAAGCTGGATGGCGGCGACCGCGATCATTTGCGCCTCAGTCTTCACGACAGGCGTTTGATAGAGGCAGTTTGCGCTGTTAACGCCCGCTGCATTGTTGTGGTGGTAGGAGGCGGGCCAATCGTGACAGGCGACTGGCAAGACCTGCCTCAGGCGATCATTCTCAATTGGTATTCCGGCCAAGAAGGCGGCATCGCCCTCACCCGACTGCTTCAAGGGCTCGTAAACCCAAGCGGTCGCTTACCCTTCGCCCTTGCCCGCCGGGAAGAAGATTACCCCGAATATCCGCAGAACACGCCTCGTGACTTTATCGAGCTTTGGCACGGATATCGGCGCATGGATCGGGAAGGCATTATCCCTGCCTTCCCCTTTGGCTTCGGGCTCTCCTTTACCCAGTATCGCTACAGCGAGCTGAGTATTCGCCACAATGGAGAGCCCGAAACTCCTGTTCTGCTTGCTGATCTCATGGTTGAAAACACCGGCCTGATGGATGGCGAGAGTGTAGTGCAAGCCTATGTTCACACGCCACATTCCGGAATTGAGCGCCCTCCAAGGGAGCTTAAGGCGTTTCAACGCGTGGCAGTGAAAGCTGGAGAGAAGCAGAAAGTCACTCTGACGATCCCTCTTTCGCGACTTGCGTATTACTGTGAGCAGTCTGACAGACTTCTTCTTGAACCGGCGACCTATGAGTTATTCGTTGGGCAGCATAGCCACGATCCCGATGGGCTTATGGTGCCTTTCACTCTCAGCGATGCGGGTTAGGTGTTGCTATCGCGAGCAGCACTTGCGGCACTTCTAGAGCAGCTGAGAGGCTTGATGGCTGAAGGTTTAACTGGCGCAAAGAACTATGGCGCTAGCTGCATGACTTGAACAACCCCGCCCAATAACCTTTAATTGGCAAACAAAAAGGCGCAGGCATTCACCTGCGCCACTCAGTTACTAGAACTGAACTAGAGCTTCGAGAGCGGAGCAATGAAGACTTAAGCTTCAGTATTGCCCTCGCCTTTTTAAAGGAACTCTCAGCAGCTCACTACAAGCGAACTTGTCTACTTGAGCGCACCAGCAGACATCCACATGAATGCCAGAAGTACGGCAATCGCTTCCTTGTAGGATGCTGCCTGATAGCGGACAGCCTGAGCACCTGCACGCTCAACAGTTGGAACGAAGCAAGCGATGTCAGCGAGGACCTGCTTGTTGAGGTGAACGGTTACATCCAGCGGTGCCGGCGTTGGAACCGCAGCTTTGCCGGTCTTTGCGCTAGCAACCGCCTCGGTTACCTTCTCTTCAATCAGCTTGCGGGCGTTGGTTGGCGACAAGCTATGGGCGGAAACGGCGCCGATTGCCTTCTTCACCACGATGCACTCAGCTTCTGGAAACTGTACTTTGGTTTCAGCTGCAAGCTGGTCATCACCGCTTACAGCCAGAAGAGGAACGCCGATTTCAGCCGCATGGCCAGCAAACAGAGCAGTCTCGCCCATCTGCACACCGTTAAACTCGATCCGGCGGAATGCACCACCGCTGATGGTGTGAGCAAGAACGCCGATATGATCAGCAGATGCATGGTAGCCGATGAGGATCGCGCCATCGAAGGTCTTATCGATACCATGGATCATGGAAAGAGCGCGGCCTGAGCCGTTGATAACGCTTGCACGCGGGTCCAATTGCTCGCTGAGCATGTTGTGCATCGGACCATGGGAGTCTGCCACGACCACCTCGGTTGCGCCGCCTGCAAAGGCACCGCGAATGGCAGCGTTGGCTTCTTCCGTCATAAGGCGGCGTGCAGCTTCATATTCCGCGTTGCCACGTCGGCCCTGCTCTACTTCGCAAACGCCAGCCACACCTTCAATATCGACACTAATAAAAATACGCATTGGACCCCAAGCGGTAAGTAGGAGAGCGCCCATTTTGGGCTAAAGGAAAGGTGGTTCCTTGTATCACCTTACAAGACTTGGGAAAATGGAGATGTCTACTCCCTGTATTTTCCTCAAGGGACCTTTATCGAAGTGATTATGGAGCTGGGCTTAACTTTTCCTACCGGAATCAGATAGGTGGGAGGCATGTATGCCTTTCTCGTTGATACCATTGCCACGATTGTCTTTTTCACCATTGCCGCTGCTACAACAGAGCTTTTCATCGCGGGTATGGAACCGATGCAGGTTGTTATGACCCGCGCAATCATGATCCCCATGATGATTGCAACCGGTAGGCCCTATGGCCTTTGGCGCGATTGGGTATTTGCCAAGCTGGCGCCTAACAGAACTCTTAGTCGTACACTTGTGGATGTGGCCGCTTTCATCAGCTTTCAGGTTCCGGTTTATGTCGGTGCGCTTGTTATCTCCGGCACAGGCGTGAAGGAGATCGCACTGGCCGTAAGTTCCGGCATTTTCTTTATGGTACTTGGCAGTAGACCGTTTGGCCTTTTTCTGGAGCTAGTTCGCAAACTGGCAAAGGTGCAGGCAGCGCCCAGCAGTTAAGGCGTACAATTTCAGCGGAGCTAAGAAGGTTTTTCCTCTTCCCCGTAAGTCACAGCAAGACACCTCAAAACCGGTGGGTATGAGAGATAAAATCCGCAGGATTGGTTAAATTACGCCTCTTTAACGGAGCTCTTGCGAAGCTTGCCTGCCTTGGCGTCGTAAAACCTGCGAAAAGTAGACACGACTATTGAATAAGGGGTGACTTTTTGGCCTAGGATTGCTAGGCACTAGCCCAATATTTGTTAGAAACGATCACCATTTGAAGGCGTGTCTCTCCAATGCCCGACCTACTCCTAGAGATCTTTAGTGAGGAAATTCCTGCCCGCATGCAACGCCGTGCAGCAGAGGATTTGAAGTCCCTCCTGACCAATGCTCTTGTTGACGCGGGCCTGACCTACGAAGGGGCCAAGGCGTTCGCAACTCCGCGTCGGCTTGCCCTGACCGTCGCAGGCGTGTCCAAAGCATCCCAAGCAACTCGTGAAGAGCGTAAAGGCCCGCGTGTTGGCGCTCCCGAGAAAGCGCTGGAGGGGTTCTTGAGAGGCGCAGGCCTGTCTTCTATCGACGAAGCACAGATCCAGTCTGACCCGAAAAAGGGTGATTTCTACGTCGCGGTTATCGAAAAGCCGGGGCGCGAGGCAACCGAGATCATTGCCGAGGCTATGCCGGTCATTATCCGCAACTTCCCATGGCAGAAGCCGCAGCGTTGGGGTTCAGGCAGCCTGAAGTGGGTTCGCCCGATGCACTCCATCGTTTGCACCTTCGGTCCTGAAACCGAAGAGCCTGAAGTGATCCACTTCGAGATTGACGGCATCAAGTCCGGTAATGTCTCTCGTGGTCACCGCTTTATGGCACCGGATGCTTTTGAAGTGCGCCGCTTTGATGACTACGTCTCCAAGCTGGAAGCCGCAAAGGTTGTTCTGGACGCTGACCGCCGCAAAGACATCATCCTAAACGATGCCAAGAACGCTGCTATGGCACTGGGTCTAGAGCTTGTTGAAGATGAAGGCCTTTTGGAAGAAGTGGCTGGCCTTAACGAATGGCCAACCGTGCTGATCGGTTCCTTTGAAGAAGAGTTCCTGCAGATCCCTGATGAAGCTGTACAGCTGACCATTAAGGTGAACCAGAAGAACTTCGTTCTGCGTGACCCGAACTCCGGCCGCCTTTCCAACAAGTTTGCGCTCACCACCAACATCATTGCAAAAGATGGCGGCGAGCAGATCATTCACGGTAACGAGAAGGTTGTTCGCGCTCGCCTTTCTGACGCGAAATTCTTCTGGGATGCCGATCTGAAGACCAAGCTGGAATCCAACAACGCCAAGCTCTCCGACATCGTGTTCCACGAAAAGCTCGGTACTGTTGCAGCGCGTGTTCAGCGTCTTGAAAACCTTGCAGCAGAGCTGGCTCCGCTGGTTGGCGCAGATGTTGATCAGGCAAAGCGTGCAGCCCGCCTTTGTAAGGCTGACCTTGTCTCGGCAATGGTCTTCGAGTTCCCAGAACTTCAGGGTTTGATGGGCCGTTACTATGCAGCAGCTCAGGGTGAAGATGCAGCAGTAGCGCAGGCGATTGAAGATCACTACAAGCCAGCAGGTGCTTCTGACAGCGTTCCTAACAACCCTGTTTCCGTTGCAGTTGCCCTTGCAGACAAGATCGATGTTCTGACCGGCTTCTGGGCGATTGACGAGAAGCCAACCGGCTCTAAAGACCCTTACGCACTGCGCCGTGCTGCGCTTGGCGTTATCCGCCTTGTGCTTGAAAACGATCTGCGTTTGCCACTGCGCCATGTGCTCGTGCAGAGCCTGCGCCGCAACCTTGCGGACATTGCTGCAGCACGCGGTGAAGGTGCACTTGCTGACCTGCCGTTTGTGAAGGAAAGCGAAAAAGCCGGCCATGTCATTAAAGACGTGTTCGCTATGGTTTCTAAAGCGGCTGACGTTGTTCTGGACAAGATCTCCGAAATCGTACCAGAAGCGCCAATGGAAAAGGGCCTTATCGACGACCTGCTATCCTTCTTTGCGGACCGCTTGAAAGTGGTTCTGAAAGACAAGGGCGTACGTTATGACCTTATCGATGCGGTTTACGCACTTGGTGATCAGGACGACATCGCACTTATCGTTAAACGCGCTGATGCGCTGGCAGAACTGCTTGGCAGCGAAGATGGTGTGAACCTTCTGGCGGGCTACAAGCGTGCGGCGAATATCCTTCGTGCGGAAGAGAAGAAAGACGGCAAAACCTTTGATGGCGAAGCTGAAGAAGGCCTACTTGAAGAGCCTGCAGAGATCGAACTGACCAAGGCGATCAACGTTGCCCTCACCTCTTTGTCTTCTCTCATTGCAGCAGAAGATTATTCCGGCGCTATGGCAGAGCTTGCTAAGCTTCGCGCTCCAGTGGACACCTTCTTTGAAGATATCCATGTGAACGCAGAGAAAGCCGAGATCCGCGACAACCGCTTGAGAATTCTCTCCCAGATCCGCGGAGCTGTACACCAGGTGGCAGACTTCTCCAAGATCAGCGGTTAAGCGACACCCGCTTAAGGAAGACAAGAAAAGGCCCGAAGGTACGCTTCGGGCCTTTTTATTTTGTGCTATGCTTGCTTCTAGGCTATCGGAAACCAGCCATGGAGAACTGCCCATGGGAACAGGTATCAGGCGAGCGCAGCATAAAGACATCGAATGGGTGCAGGAGTGCGCCAACCGCGCCTACACCATTTACGAGGCGCGGATAGGCAAGAAGCCTGCGCCGATGTTTGCGGACTATCATGCGCAGGTCGGTGCTGGCATTTTGCATATTCTGCGAACTGACGGAGAAGACTGCGGCTTTATCGTTGTCTACCCGCAGGATGATCATCTCTTCATCGAAAACATCGCGGTGCACCCAGTCCACCAAGGAAAAGGACATGGCAAAACGCTGCTGCACTTTGCAGAAAAGCTAGCTCAGAAGAATGAGCTGAATGCCATTGAGCTCTACACCAACGAGCATATGAGCGATAACCTCTCGCTCTACTCCCGCCTTGGATACGAAGAGACCGAGCGGCGGGAAGAAGACGGCTACAACCGCATATATTTTAGAAAGCGGCGCATGTCCTAGCCCTGCACCGCTTCCAATGTGGCGAACCTAGTAGGGAATGCCGATCTTCTTATAAAGGAACGACAGAAGCCACGCTGGCCCTACCAGCAGGAACTGTACGTCCTTAAAGAACGACGGCTTTTTACCTTCAATCTTGTGGCCGATGAACTGACCAACCCACGCCACAACAAACACGATGAGCGCTGTTTGCCAAAGCGGTAGCGGGCCAGAATAACTGGCGTTAATGGCGATACAGATGCCCGAGATAACGGCCATGCCAAGCGCTAGCGTAAAGCTGAGCGTCAGATAGTAGATGAATGCCAGAGCGATCACCAAGGTGCACCAGTTAAGGTAAGGCACAGCTTCGAACATGGCAGGTGTTGGAATGCTCCAGAGCAATGCTGTCACGGTCCAGACAATAACTGGAACGCAGATCCAGTGGATCAGCTTGTTCTGATGGTTTTGGTGGCTCTCGCCGTATTCTGCCAGCAGTCGGTCTATCCGGCGGCTGTTTGTATTGGATACTCCCATGATTCCCTCCCCAGTTTCATGGAGCGATCATGGTGCCGTAAAGGGAAAGCGCTTTCAAGTTGCCTCTTAGGATCGGTTTTCGCGCTGTCAGGCAATAAAAAACGGGAGGCCCTTTCGAGCCTCCCGCTTCGTTGATTTGATTGGTATGTCCGAGCTTATTCAGCTGGAGCGGCTACCGTATCGCTTGCATTGCTAGCAGCAGCGCGGCGAAGGCCGAGAACCAGAACCACGAGGCCAGCAGCAGCAGTTGCAAAGCCGATAAGCTGGGAACCGGTGAAGCCAATCACGATGAACGCAACACCAGCAACCACTGCTGCCAACAGTGCATATGGCAACTGGGTGGAAACGTGGTCGATGTGGTGACAGCCAGAACCGGTGGAGGACAGGATGGTGGTGTCGGAGATCGGAGAGCAGTGGTCGCCGAATACGCCGCCAGCCAGAACTGCCGCCATTGCAGGCATCATCAGGGTCGGGTCAAGTGCTGCGGACATGTTTGCAGCAATTGGAAGCATGATAGCGAAGGTGCCATAGCTGGTGCCGGTGGAGAAGCCAGCAGCTGCTGCAAGCATAAAGATGAGCACAGGCAGCAGGCCGGAAGGCAGGTTACCTTCTGCAAGGCTTGCCAGATACTTACCGGTTTCAAGGTCGGACACTACAGCTGCGATAGACCAAGCCATGAGCAGGATGTAAACAGCTGGCAGCATGGACTTCATGCCTTTCCCGAGTGCGATCACGATATGGGAAACCGGAGTGCTCTGAGCAAGCAGCGCAACGATGGTTGCCGCTACAGTGATCATACCGGAGGTGACCATTGCCCAAGAACCGTTTGCGTTTTCCAAAGCGCCGATTACGGAGAATGCTTCGCCCTTACCGTTTAGGCCCTGAGTACCAGAGTAAAGCATCAGCGCTACAACGAGAACCACGAGCATGATGAGCGGGCCCATGAAGCTGAGAACACGGCCGTTGTCTGCTTCTGGAAGACCAACTTCTTCGCCTGCTGGAATGCCCTTTTCAGGATCCCACAGCTGACCACGAGCAGCGCGTTCTTCAGCAGCAGCCATTGGGCCAATATCCAGACGCATCACAGCAACGCAGATCAGCAGCGCAAAAGCGGTGAGCGCGTAGTAGTTCATCGGGATCAGCTGAACAAAGATGGACAGCGGGGTTGCATCGGTAAGCTCGTAGGTCACCAAAAGACCAGCAAGCAGGGACATGATGTACGCACCCCAAGTGGAAATTGGAGACACAACGCAAACAGGTGCGGAAGTGGTGTCGATGCAGTAAGCGAGCTTTTCGCGGGAAACGCCGTAGTGATCGGTTACAGGACGGGCAGCGTTACCAACGAGCAGTGCGTTGAAGTAGTCATCGATAAAGATAACAACGCCCAGACCAATGGTGAGCAGCTTTGCGTCACGACCACGGGAAATGCGGGAGCGAGCATATTCTGCCAGAGCGCGGGTACCGCCACTGATGGAGATCAGTGCCATCAGTGCGCCCATGCAAAGCAGGAAGCCAATGGTGTTCAGGTTCCAGACCTGAAGGGAGCTACCGTCCCAGAACAGATTGGTTGCGCGGCGAACGATTTCGGAGGATGCAAAACCAACGGAAAAATCAGTGAGCATAAACACGCCGAGGAGAATACCAACGCCGAGCGAAATAAGAGTTTTACGTGTCACAATCGCCATGGAGATTGCGACTACAGGAGGAAGAATGGAGAATGCCGAGTCGGCGTAGCTCACGAGTGCCATCGTTTATACTTCTTGTTCTCAAACGATGGAGGCTGCTGAACGACCTTTTTGGTCGTGGATGTAAACGCCGAGCAATCTCAGCTTTTTACTCCAGTAGCGCTCCATAGTCATTGTTGCCCCCGCAATACGGGGTTTAATTCCTATGACAGTGCTACATCTGTTAAATGCAGCCCCAGGATACGGAGATGGCTCTCCCAAAATCCTTCGGCATCGTCTCCTTTCCTTTGGCCTCTAAGGGTCCCCCCTCTTCCAAAGTACTGATAGGCAATGCACCTCTACTTGCTCCCCTTTCGGGGGATGGCCACTAATGACCATGGCATACCTTGGCAAATCAATATGGAGAAAACACCTATAAGGTGTATTGAGGATGACTCTCGCAGCGTAAAGAAACGCGAAGTTGCTCATAAAAAGCAAAACCGGCTCTGCCGTTTAGCAAAGCCGGTTTCAACTATTCTATCGTGAAATGAAGCCTATTTCGCGGACTGTGCATCCACAACCGAAAGCGCTGTCATGTTTACAATACCGCGCGATGTAATCGACGGCGTGATGATGTGAGCAGGCTTTTTCGGGCCAAGCAAAATTGGGCCAACGTGAAGCGCTTCTGTCATTGCCTTGATGAGGTTCATGGCAATGTTTGCCGCGTCAAGTGTTGGGAAAACCAAGAGGTTTGCAGGCCCTGAAAGCCGTGGATTCGGCATGTAGCGTGTCAGCACATCCTCGCTCAGAGCGGCATCGCCGTGCATCTCACCGTCCACCTCCAGCTCAGGACAACGCTGGCAAAGCAGTTCCAGAGCCTCACGCATTTTGCGAGCCGTCTCGGTATTTCTAGAGCCGAAGTTGGAGTGAGAAAGAAGGGCTGCGCGCGGGGTGATACCAAACCGCTGGATCTGGCGTGCAGCGGCCTCGGTGATCTGCGCGATTTCCTCAGCGCACGGGTTCCCCGTTACGTAGGTATCTGCAAGGAAGAATGCGCCCTTGCTGTTGATAAGCAGGGAGAGTGTCGAGAAGTCGTCCACCTCTTCCTTGCGACCGATGATGTTGGAGATATCGCGCAGGTGCTTTTCAAATCGCCCCTCAAGACCGGTAATCAGTGCGTCAGCCTCGCCGCGATACACCGCCAAAGCGGCAATCGCCGTATTGTTGGTGCGTACGATGGTTCGTGCAGCTTCCGGCGTTACGCCCTTGCGGCCAACCAGTGAGAACAGAGTATCGACATAATCGCGGTAACGAGGGTCATCCTGCGGATCGACGTATTCGAAGTCCTTACCCGGTCTGATCTTCAGACCGTAGCGCTCACAGCGGCTTTCCAGAACGCTTGGGCGGCCAATAAGAATTGGAGTTGCAAGGCGTTCTTCAATGATCACCTGAACAGCACGCAGCACGCGCTCGTCTTCACCGTCGGCATAAATCACACGTTTAATGTCTGATTTCGCCTGTTGGATGATCGGCTTCATTACAAGGCCAGAGCGGAACACGAACCGGTTCAACCGGTCCATATAGGCTTCAAAGTCTTCAATCGGACGCGTCGCAACGCCTGTTTCCATCGCAGCTTTTGCAACGGCGGGTGCAATGCGCAGGATCAGGCGGTTATCGAATGGCAGTGGAATGAGGTACTTGGGACCAAAAGTCTCCATGTTGCCGCCGTAAGCCTTGGCAACAACGTCTGTTGGCTCTTCCCGTGCTAGCTCTGCAATGGCCCGAACGGCTGCAAGCTTCATTTCCTCGTTGATGGTTGTTGCGCCGCAATCCAGCGCGCCACGGAAGATGTAAGGGAAGCAAAGGACGTTATTGACCTGGTTCGGGTAGTCAGACCGGCCCGTGCCCATCATCACGTCATCACGAACGGCCAGCGCTTCTTCCGGCATAATCTCAGGGTTCGGGTTGGCAAGGGCCAGCACCAGCGGCCGTGCTGCCATTTTGGCAACCATTTCAGGCTTCAACACACCGGCTGCGGAAAGACCGAGGAAGACATCTGCCCCTTCGATCACATCGTTTAAGGTGCGCTTGTCAGTCTTCTGGGCGAAGACGGACTTCCATTGGTCCATGAGGGCTTCGCGGCCTTCATAAACAACGCCTTCAATGTCGGTTACCCAGATATTCTCGCGTTTAGCGCCAAGAGAAACCAGCAGGTTCAAACAGGCTAGAGCTGCAGCACCCGCACCAGAGGCGACGATCTTAACGTCCTCGATGGATTTGCGCGAAAGCTCCATGGCGTTGCTAACTGCCGCTGCCACGATAATGGCCGTTCCATGCTGGTCGTCATGGAAGACCGGAATATTCATTTTCGCCCGCAAGCGCTCTTCGATCTGGAAACACTCTGGCGCTTTGATGTCTTCCAGATTGATACCGCCGAAGGTCGGTTCCAGAACCGCAATGGAATTGACAAAATTATCGACGTCGCGCTCATCTACCTCGATGTCGAAAACATCAATGCCTGCGAACTTTTTGAAAAGGACCGCCTTACCTTCCATGACTGGCTTGGAGGCAAGCGGGCCGATGGCCCCAAGACCCAGAACTGCGGTGCCGTTGGAGATGACGCCGACAAGGTTGGAGCGAGCTGTATAAAGCGCTGCCTTATCAGGATCTTTTGCTATTTCGCGGCAAGGCGCGGCAACACCAGGCGAATAGGCCAGCGCGAGATCTCGTTGGTTTCCAAGCGGTTTGGTTGCCTGTATTTCAAGTTTACCGGGTCTTGGATATTCGTGGTAAAAAAGGGCGTTCTCGTCCAGATTGCCGGATTTAGGCTTGTTATTTTCTGTCATTCGTCAGCTCTTGCCAGTCCCATATATGACTTTATCAGCCCGCTCTTTGCTGCGCAGAAGAAGAAGTCAATTTACGTTCCGCATGCACATGGTACAGGATCAAAGCGCGAGTAAGTACGTATAGTACAACCGCGTTCAGCATATGCCACAGGAAATGTGTACCAATGGGGAGTGAAGCACAGATTTGCGTGTCCATTGTGCGCAAAAATAGAGAAATGGTGAACACAATGCCTGCCAGCAAAAAGGCTGGTGAAACATTCCTTTGCGTAAAACTGGTTATTAATGCAAATGCGAATATCGCCAGTAGTGCGGGCACATAGCCAGCAGATGAGCCCACGTATGCGCCGAACAGCATTGGGCCGCTGGAAAGGAACGCGAAAAACACCAGCACCCCTACCAGCCCCCAATACCATTTGACATGCAAGAAGCGGGTGAAAGCGAAGTAAAAATACACCAGCATAAAGATGGTTATTGGGATGGTGTCCGAGAGCATCGCCCAAATGGTTGCGTAGGTATGAAATAGAAAAGAGCCTATGCCGATAATTGCGATAATCGCCATGAGCAACAGGGGCGCCCAGTCTCTACTTTCTTGCTTGCGCCACAGTAGGAAAAGCGCAAAGGCCGCGATGATAAAAGCAAGGTTGGTTATGGCATTCAGCGGTTCAGACCAGAACGCAGCATTGGTCCGCTCGCAGTAATGATTGACTTGCGCCATTAAATCCATCGTGCAGCCCCTCCCCACGGGATTAATCTCGGGTAGGCTAACAGCTGGAGGGCGCCGCGGGCAAACTTATTTCCGCAAGGTCACTTATACTAAGCGATGGCGGAGAAGTCCGTTGCGCAAGATGCGAGTTGTTTAAGTTCGCTGCGCTTTAGAGGGCGCTTCAGAGAGACAACTCCGCTACGGGCTGAATGATCGTGCCCGCCATGAGCATCATAAAGCGCCTTTGACAGCAAAAGGCCCTGCATATCCGAAGGCTTAGCAAAAAGCTGGGTGCTCAGTGACAAAGACCTTTCTCTCAGCCTTGGCTTCCAACCGAAGTCCTCACTTCGATAGCTGAAGGTCGCTGCCATTTTGTTGAGCCGGCCTATCCGCGCCAAGCGATCAGTGAAGGCGGTAAATTCGCCTGTCCATGAGGCATCCAAAACAGCTGCTGGCGACAGGAACATCAACCACTCGCCCCGGGTGGCATGGCTCACCGCGAACGAAACTCGCTCTCCAACGGTGCCGGAATGCTCAAGCCAAAGAGCGCCGCAAGCATCTGCAATCTCAGCAGTCTTGTCGTTGGAACCCGCATCCACAACGATTACCTCTTTCACCACGCCTTCAGCAGAAGCTGGCACAAGGGCAGAAAAGACTGGCACAAGAGTGCTCTCACTATTGAGGCTGGGAATAATCACAGTAAGCATGACTTCTTTTACCCGACGTTTGCGAGCGACTAAAACGTGAAGGCTTGAATTTCCATGTGAATTCGGACATGTTCTCTTTATGTTCTATTTTCTCGGAATAAAAGAGAGCGGAAAATGGGTATAACCCCACAGATTTCCAAGCAACAGGCAGGTGCAGGCGCAGCGCTACCAACGAATCTTCACCGTGGTAGAGGCTCCGCAACCAACCCTAAAGGGCGCTTTGAAAAGGAAGAAGCTGTTCCTTTCGACGATGGCTGGGAAACACTTGAAGACGTTGCACCCTTGAAAACGCGTGTGCAAGTTGAAAAGGCGCGATCTGTTATTACCCGAAATACCTCTCCGGATATCCCTTTTGACCGCTCTATCAATCCGTACCGAGGTTGCGAACACGGTTGCACATACTGCTTTGCCCGGCCTAGTCATACTTACGTTGGGCTATCAGCAGGGCTTGATTTTGAAACCAACCTCTTTGCCAAAGAGAATTGCGGGGAAGTTCTTGAGCGGGAACTTTCCTCTCCATCCTATAAGGCTCGCCCGATCGCTATCGGCACCAACACAGACCCTTATCAGCCCATTGAGCGCACACATAAAAACATGCGCGAAATTCTGGAGGTCTTAGAGCGCTGTAGCCATCCCGTTACCATTGTAACCAAGTCCGCGCTCGTTCAGCGTGATATCGACATTCTGGAAAAGATGGCACAGAAGAACCTAGTGAAGGTTGCGTTGTCTATAACCTCGCTTGATCACAAGCTCTCCCGCAGTATGGAGCCGCGTGCCTCCTCCCCTGCCCGCCGTCTTGGTGCAATTAAAGCGCTGTCGGATGCTGGCATTCCAACCAGTGTTATGGTCGCTCCTGTGGTACCGGGCCTAACAGACCATGAACTTGAAGCAATTCTGGAAGAAGCGCAGGCGGCAGGTGCGCAAGAGGCGAACTACATTCTGCTGCGCCTTCCTATGGAAGTAAGTGAGCTATTCAAAGACTGGCTACTTCGGGAGGTTCCGGGCCGCTATCGTCATGTCCTCTCCCTCATTCGATCCATGCGCTCCGGCAAGGACTACGATGCAGAGTGGGGCAAGCGAATGCGCGGCGAAGGCCCTTATGCTGACCAGCTATCGAAACGCTTCCAACTCGCCTGTAAACGGCTAGGCTTGAAGGCGCGCAGCAGCAAGCTGGACTGCGAGCAGTTCCAACGTCCTTCCAAAGGCGGTGTGCAGCTCTCCTTGTTCTGACGGTTTTGCTTGAAGTGTCGGAGTGCTTGTCCTAGTGCAGAACCATGACAAATGCATTCGGTTCCCTTTTCGACATTCCATTTCCAGACGCGCCAGACGCGGCACACGAACGCGATGTGCAAAAGCAGCTTGGCGGCATTATCGCTGGCATTGATGAAGCTGGCCGCGGTCCGTGGGCAGGCCCTGTCGTTATCTCGGCGGTGTCGCTAGACTACGATGCTCTGCCAGACGGGCTGAATGACTCCAAGAAGCTAAGCGAAGCGAAACGTGAAGCGTTGTTTGATGATATTTTGCGCTCGGCCCATGTGAGCGTATGCGTTCAGTCGCCAGAAACCATTGACCGTCTAAACATCCTGCGTGCAACACTTGAAGGCATGGTCAAATGCGCCAAGTCTCTTGCCGTCGAGCCACAGATGTTCTTTGTCGATGGCCGCGATGCTCCTGCCCCGCTGCTGCCAAAGGCGCAGGCGCTGATTAAGGGTGATGGTCGCTGTCTGGCAATCTCAGCGGCTTCAATTGTCGCGAAAGTTATGCGGGACCGTATGATGGTTCGTCTTGAAGAAACCGTTCCAGGGTACGGCTTTGCCAAGCACAAAGGCTACGGCACTAAAGACCATCAAGAAGCGCTTAAAAAGCTGGGCGTGACCGAGCACCACCGCCGTTCGTTCCGGCCTATTGCAGCAATGCTTTGAAGAAATAACGGCTTTAATGGCCAATAAAAAAAGGCTCCGAATTCGGAGCCTTTTTTAATGAAATCCGTTGTCTCGCGCTTAGTTAAGGCGAGTGGAAATCTGCTTGATACTTGCCTTGAGGACTTCGTCCTGCTTCGCGCTGTCAGCGAGGGCATCGGCTACGATACGCTCGGCGGCAGCAACTGCAACGTCAGCAGCCTTTGCACGTACTTCAGCGATAGCATTCACTTCAGCCTGTGCAATCTTTGCTTCTGCAGCTTTTGTACGGCGGACAATCATGTCCTGAAGAGCAACATTTGCTTCTTCTGCCATGCGGGCAGCTTCAGCTTTTGCATCTTCAACGATCTGCTCGGCTTCAGCTTCTGCTTCAGTACGCTTACGCTGATACTCAGCAAGAAGTGCTTGAGCCTCTTCACGCAGCTTACGGGCACCTTCAAGCTCCTGCTTGATGTTGTCCGCCTGCTGGTCCAAAGCACCGGTAACTTTACCAGGAACCTTGAGATAGGCCAGAAGCGCGAAGAAAAGGATCAGGCCAGTAAGTGCCCAAAAGGAATCACTCATCATGTCTGGGGTTCTCCTTACTTCAGCACGTCAGCTACGGCTTTAGTTACCGAAGCTTTGGTTGGGGCTTTACCGCCGATCAGCACCTTAACAAGGTCGCCAGTCGTATCTGCAGCAATGTCGCCCACCTGAGCCAGACTGTCTGCCTTGATCTTGGCAATACTCTGTTCTGCTTCACTCAGCTTTGCTGCCAGCTTGTCTTCAGCTGCTACGCGAGCGGCTTCAGTTTCTGCAGACAGCTTGGTGCGTGCTTCACTGGCCATGTTATTGGCCTTTTTGCGCGCATCAGCTAGAGCTTGTTCGTAACTGGCAATTGCGTCGTCTGTTTCTTTTTTCAGACGAGAGGCTTCTGCCATGTCACCGGCAATTCGATCACGGCGATCTTCTAGGATGCCGCCAATCCGTGGCAGAACCACCTTTGCCATCACCCAGTAGAAGACGCCAAAAGTAATTGCCAGCCACAACAGCTGAGATGGATAGGTAGTGCTGTCGAATGGAGGGAAGTTACCTTCCGCCGCATGACCGTCAGCTGGTACCAATGTTCCGGTATTCAGTTGTTCGCCCTGGGTATTGGACATGGTCTTCTCCGTGAACGCTCTAAAAACGCCGTTTGTTAAAGAGACGGTGCATCCTGTTTGAGATGCACCGCTAGACTCTTTAGGCGTCTAATCTTCTAGGCTGCTGCTTATACAGCGAACAGGAGAAGAAGAGCGACCAGAAGGGAGAAAATGCCGAGAGCTTCGGTTACCGCGAAGCCGAGGATGAGGCGACCGAACTGGCCGTCAGCTGCGGAAGGGTTACGCAGTGCGCCTGCGAGGAAGTTACCGAAGATGTTACCCAGACCGAGAGCTGCGCCGCCCATACCGAGACAGGCAATACCAGCGCCGATGTATTTTGCTGCTTCTGCTTCCATGACACGTGCTCCTAAAACTAGCAAATTGCGTGTGTAACTAAGTGTGGGTGTTTGACGACCCGGATAGCTGTAGTCCTGTTAGTGGCTCGGATGGAGCGCATCTGCCAGGTACATACAAGTGAGAACTGTGAAGACGTAGGCCTGAAGGAACGCGACCAGAAACTCGAGAGCTGTAATCGCAATAGTCAGGATGAGCGGCATGATAGCTGCGCCGATGCCGATAGCACCGAGGCCGGTAAGCATGACAACAAAGCCTGCGAAAACCTTCAGGGTGATGTGACCGGCCAGCATGTTTGCGAAAAGACGAACAGACAGGCTGACAGGACGAGAGAGGAACGAGATGATTTCAATAGTGGTAACCAATGGAACCACGTAGGCAGGAACGCCGCTTGGTACGAAAAGCTTCAGGAAGCCAGTGCCATGCTTGAAGAACCCGTAAATTGTTACCGTACCAATAACCACCAAAGACAGTGCAAAGGTGACGATGATCTGGCTGGTTACCGTAAAGAAGTACGGAACCATCCCGATCAGGTTTGCCACAAAAACAAACATGAACAGGGAAAAGACCAACGGAAAGAATCGCATTCCGTCGTTGCCTGCCGAGCCACGCAGCGTGCTGGCTACAAACTCGTAAGACATTTCCGCCAATAGCTGCATGCGGCTTGGTACGAGGCCGCGTCCAGAAGTGGACATGACCAAGAACAAAGTCGCGACAGCGACTGTGGCAACCATGAAAAGAGAGGCGTTGGTAAAGGAGAAATCCACACCAGCGATATTCAAATCAAAGATCTTATTGATCTGGAACTGGTGGATCGGATCGATCGCGTTGCTTGAATTTCCAGCCACCGGCTAAATCCCCTAGAGTGCCTTAAAAGACGTGCGCCCAAAGAGCGCGATGAATTATTTATCCTGCTCTTTGCGCTGATTTAAACGGCGCTCTGGTTCAGCCATACGGCCAAGTGAGCGCAGCATGTTTAAAATCCCCGCAGCAAACCCAAGCAGAAGGAATATAACAATTCCCCATGGCTTGGTTCCGAGCCAAGTATCAGCTAGCCATCCCATACCGGCCCCCACCAAGACACCGGCAATAAACTCGGAAGACATCTTCCAAGCCTGAGACAACCCGGCAACAGCACCCGTATCCTTAGACGGTCCCTTGCGTGAACCTTCCTCCTTGGATTCAAGCGTCTGTCCCAGCTTCTTCAATCGCTCAGACAGGTGACTATCAGAGTCATCAGCCAACTGGTTCTCGCGCTTTTCTTCTTCAGGCATGTGTCTATTTTACCTTTAAGTGTCAAGCAGCTTTGATCTCGTCAGCGTTGCCCCTGAAAGACGGGGGCACCATAGTAGGCAGTATAAAAGCTGTCAAGATCGACCATATCTCGTATAGATCGTTGTTTTTATTGAGTTTTCGCCTTTTATTAACAAGGAATACCACCCAAAGTGCGGCGGTTTGCCTGATCAAAAAAGACTCAGGAGGCCTCTCGGAAGCCTTCTGCGGTCTCCAAATCCACAGAAACAAGCTGAGAAACTCCCCGTTCTGCCATGGTTACGCCGAACAATCGGTTCATGCGCGCCATCGTAATTGGATTGTGGGTAATTACGGCAAAACGCGTTTCTGTGTTGGCTGACATGTCCTCAAGTAGGGAACAATACCTCTCTACATTAGCGTCATCGAGTGGTGCATCGACCTCATCGAGTACGCATATAGGCGCAGGATTCGTCAGGAACACCGCGAAGATAAGTGCCATTGCTGTTAGGGCTTGTTCGCCACCCGATAGCAACGTCATTGTCTGAGGCTTCTTCCCTGGAGGCCGCGCGAAGATCTCCAGACCCGCTTCCAGAGGATCTTCAGAGTCCACCAATTTGAGCTCAGCCGTACCCCCACCAAACAGATGGGTGAACAAACGCTGGAAGTGATCATTGACGATCTCGAATGAGGTCAAAAGTCGCTCACGTGCCTCTTTGTTGAGATTGCCGATGCCACCGCGTAGGCGCTTAATCGCCTCAATCAGGTCATCTCGCTCAGTAATAAGGGTAGAGAAGTGCTCCTCAACTTCCCTCACCTCTTGCTCTGCCCGCAGATTGACCCCACCCAAACGCTCACGCTCGGCTTTGAGGCGCTCCAGTTTGCGCTCTGTAGCAGCCTGATCTGGCAGAGGCGCACCTTCTTTGAGCTCAGCAACAGAGAAGAGCTCCGTGACCTGAATTTCCAAGGTCTCATCGACCCAGCGTTCAATCTCGCGGCGATGACTTTTCGCAGCTTCAAGACGCTCTTCAGCGCGGACTTTTCGCTCTCTGATACCGGAGAGGCCTTCCAGTGCCTCTTTGGCCTTGCGATCAGCCTCAGTCTGTCTCGCCTCACCCTCAACAAGAGCGTCGTTAGCAGCTTTGAGTTCCTGCTCCGCCTTATCTAGTTCACGAGAAAGTATAAGCCGTCGCCCCTCAAGCTCCTCAGGTGCTTCAAGCAGCATTTCACGCTCTTCAAGAGCTTCTGTTTCGCGTGCCTTCAGGGTTTCGAGTTGTTCTTTGGCCTTTGCCCCACGCTCGATCCAGCGCTGCTTTTCTTGAACAATCGCCCCGAGGCGTAGTTTTCGGCTTTGCCGATCCCGCTCGATGCTATCGGCAGCGAGTTGCGCCTGAGACAAATCCGAGCGTTTTGCTGCGACGGAAGCTGCGAGCTCCGCCAGAGCCTCTTCCAACTCTTCTGTCTCCGGCAGCTCCTCAAGCTGAAGCATAAGCTCTTCAACGAGCATCTGCGCTTCTTCTGTGTCCTGCTCGGCGCGGCGCTGCTGCTCTTCCAAACTGCTGCGCTTCATGGAGAGCTGGGTGAGCGCACGTTCGGCAGCAGCAAAGGCTTCATTCGCGGCCATAACGTTGCTTTGCTGTACACGCAAACTCTGACGCGCTGCGTGTTCACGCTCGCTTGCGACAGCAAGTTTGGTTTGCGCGTCCTCGACCAGCTCAGAGAGAACCTCAAGTTGCTCCTCCAGCTCTTCTCTTAAGATCTCCAGCTCAGCCAAGCGGTTCTTTTGAGAAAGTTTGATTGCAGAAGGCGTTGGAGCGTCCGGTGCGACAACGAGGCCGTCCCAGCGCCAGAATGCACCTTCTTTACTTACGAGCGCCTGACCGGTTTTCAGCTCCTGTGAGAGCTGTTGCCCCAGCTCTGCCGTTACCAAGCCAATTTGGCTAAGGCGACGCCCAAGCGCTTTCGGCGCACGAACGAACGTACTGAAAGGCTCGGCACCTTTTGGTAGAGAAGGATCACCCGGCAGTATCTTGGCACCAGACCAATGGGACGGAGCATCGCTTTCCAGTGGCACATCGAGGTCTTGGCCCAGAGCAGCGCCTAAAGCCTGCTCAAGCCCTGCATCCACCTCGATTTCATCGACAATGGCGGTCCATTGATCCGACTGTCCAGCAGAAAGGATCTGCGAGAGCGTGCGCGCCTCTGTTTCGGCTTCGCTCAGCTTTGCCCGCTGGTTCGCAAGCGGTTCCTTTGCAGTTTCCACTGCATCACGAGCGCCAACAACCTCGCTTGCGGCGGCTTCCGCCTCCTCTTCTGCCTCTGCAAGTGCCTCGCGAGCCATCTCAAGAGCTTCTCGCGTTTCGCGCGGACCGCTCGCCATTGCGATTTCTTCACTTACGATCTTCAGTTGCTCTGAAAGTTCTTGAGACAAGCTCTGAAAACGCTGCACCTTGGCGCGAGAGCTGCTCATATTCATATCGAGCTGCTGTCGCTTGGCAATAAGGCCAGCCTGCTCCTGTGTCTTCCTTGTATGCTCTACTTCGATTTCCTGAAGAGCTCCACGCGCCTGCCAGACGGTCTCTTGCGCTGTCAGAGCACGTTCTTCTTCCAACTCGGCTTCTTCAGTTAGGCCTTCAGCCTCTTCTTCCAGCTTTGCCAGAACGGAAGCGTTTTCTTCCAGTAGCTCTTCTTCACGGCTGAGCGTTTCATTAATCTGCTCAAGACGGCGAGCGATATCTGTAAGACGCTCTTTGATGCGGCGCTCTTCACCATCAAGATCGTTCTTCGCAATGGTCAAACGCTGGACAGCAGCACCTTTTGCGGCAGCAGCTTCACGAAGCTTTGGCACCTCATGCGCAGCTATCGCCTGCTCTCGGGCAGTCTGGGCTTGCGTAACGCTGATATCGCGCAGTCCCACCTCTGCCTCGACATACTGCTTGCGAGCGACTTCAAGCGCCTGTGTCGCTTCTTGCCAGCGCAGATAAGAGATGGCCGCGTCGGCTTTGCGAATTTCTGATGAAAGATTGCGATAGCGCACGGCCTGACGTGCCTGACGCTTCAGGCCCTCAAGCTGCCCCTCTATCTGCACCAGTACATCTTCAAGACGGTCTAGGTTGGTTTCTGCAGCACGTAATCGGCTTTCGGCTTCGTTTCTGCGGGAATGAAGACCGGAAATACCTGCCGCTTCTTCAAGAATTTTCCGGCGTGCGGTTGGCTTTGCCGAGATCATCTCGCCAATCTGGCCCTGACGGACCATTGCCGGAGAGCGGGCACCAGTCGAAGCATCAGCAAACAGCAGCTGCACGTCGCGGGCACGCACTTCCCGCCCATTAATGCGGTAGGTAGAACCGGACTCGCGCTCAATGCGGCGCGTAACCTCCAGCATATCAGAGTCATTAAAGGCTGCTGGTGCTGTGCGGTCAGTATTATCGAGAAAGAGAGTAACTTCTGCGCTGTTACGCGCTGGCCTATTCAAACTGCCGGAGAAGATGACATCATCCATACCGGAGGCGCGCATGTTCTTATAGGAGTTCTCTCCCATAACCCAGCGCAGCGCTTCTACGAGATTGGATTTACCGCAGCCGTTAGGACCGACCACACCGGTCAAACCGTCTTGAATGACCAGTTCCATGGGTTCAACGAAGGATTTGAACCCGAGAACGCGAAGGCGGGAGAACTTCATTTCCCGCCCTCCGCAAAGACGCTTGCAAGAGCAATAGACGTAGCAAAGCAGGCAGCGCTTTTAGCCGCCCACAGCCTGTTACAGGTGCTTGTCCACGTACTTGCTAATTTCGTCAATCGAGAGCGCTCCGCTCACCTTTTCGCCATTAATAAAGAATGTCGGCGTAGCGTCTACGCCCAAAACATTTGCCGCATGGTTACGTACGGTCGTTACTCCGTCGAGAATTTCTTGATTCGTCAAGCATTCCTCGATTTCTTTCTGCGTGAAACCGATCTGCTTGCCTAGATTGAAAATCGCACCGCGCGGGTTGTCGCTGAAGGCCCACTGGCGCTGCTGCTCGAACATGAAGGTAATGATATCAAAATATTTTTCTTCAGGTGCGCAGCGAGCCAACATAAACGCTGCCGCAGCAACAGGGTCAAACGGGAATTCACGGAAAATGAAATGGACTTTGCCGGTATCCACGTACTTTTCAAGAAATGGCTTGTAAGTCGTGTTGTGGAAGGTGGCACAGTGTCCGCAAGTCATGGACGCGTACTCGATAACTGTGACCGGGGCGTCTTTGGAGCCCAGCTCTTTTTCACCAAGCGGGCCAGCAAACATCAGCTGTTCTTCGGTCGCCGCTAAAGCGCCCGTTGAAGAAAAGCCAACGGCAGAAAGGGAAACTGCGCCAATGCTCAGGGCGCTACTATGCTCAAGAAACGTTCTGCGGGTAATGGTCACAACTATCGTCCTGCCTCGTAAAACCGAATGAGTATCATCATCATTAGTGATACCAACTAGTTACACAAAAGCAGATTGCAACCCCACCTGTCTAGCGCTTCTTTGGTTGTCCCCTCACACCTGACTCACGCACTCGTGATGCAATAAGGGCTTTGAGTGGCTTAACCAGCTCAAAGCCCTGTCAAAATTACTTCAGGTCTTTCTCGAAGATCGCTTCGAATTCTTCATAGGGCAGCGCGCCTTTGACCATTTCTCCGTTCACGAAGAAAGTTGGTGTAGAATTCACACCGAATTCCATTGCCTTTTCGCGCTTTTCATTCAAGCCGTTGAGAAGCTCCTGATTGCTGACAGCTTCTTTAAACTGTGCTTCTGTCATGCCCATCTGCTGCGCCATTTTTAGCAGCGACTGATAAGGGTTGTCAGTGAATGCCCAGTCTTTCTGCTTCTCAGCCATAACACCCAGATACGCGTCGTAACGGTCTTCCGGCAGGCTGCGGCCAATCATGGATGCTGCTGCCGCCACCATATCGAGCGGGAGTTCACGGTAGATGTAGCGAACTTTACCGGTGTCGATGTAGTTCTCTTTGATCTTTGGGTAGATGTTCGTTTTGTAGTAAGCGCAGTGGCTGCAGGTCAAAGACGAATACTCGATCATAGTGATCGGCGCATTCTCATCACCTAGAACCATATCGCTGAGCTGTGTTTTTTCCATCAGCTCGTCTTGCGAAGCTGCATAAGCTGCGTCCTTGAATGGAAGCGCCAGAGTAAGAGCACCAGCGATCAACGCAGCTCCCGAAAGTTTAACGAATGCACGACGGGAGTATTTCATTCTTCTGTCCTTCAGGATCAAGTTTATCGTTATTGTACCTGCACCTTTTAGGGGCAAATTTTGGACAGTGTGCCCACCACCATTGTATTTTTAAAGGGGTGAACTTCTAGCCCTAGTGACCTAATTTCGCACTTTGCACATTTCGTTTAAAGTGGCCATTCAAACTTTGTAAAACGGCGATTTTTTCATGGTTTATGCGCGAGGAAGCTTCCATTTCTTTTCACGCTAGGTCATAAACCATTAGATAATCTAATTCATTAAAATTCTAATCGATTCCGGGGAACATGCTGCGGCTAACACTACTTGCTCTACTTGGCGTTGCACTTGCAGGCTGCCAAGCTTCAATGAAAGAAGATTTTGTCGATACCAAGGCGGGAACGACTGCTGAAACGCCTGCAGGTGATGCAGATGCGGCCGCGTCGACAAATCAACAGGTCTATACTGGTACAGTGGAATTGAAAGAACTGACCGGTCGAAGCTGGGTTGTCAGTGAAGGGGGCGGCAGCAGTAACTGCAGGCTCCGCTTTGAAAAAGGCACAGTGCCAGCGGGCACTGCAAGCTCGGCAGGCGCCAACGGCCTAATGTGGCCAGAGGGCAAAGCGGCCGCAACAGGTTGCACCAGCGAGGAATTGCCGAAGGCGGTTGGCTGGCAGATCAATGGCGACACGATTGAACTGCATGACGAAAGCGACACCAGCCTCGCCTTTTTGCTGATGGAGCGCCCAGACCTTCTGCTTGGCTACACAGCGCTGGGACATGACCTTGTTCTAAGCCATCAATAACGAAGAAAGCGGCGTCATATGCGCCGCTTTTTTGTTTCTACTGCTGGGAAATTCAAGCTGCCGGAGAACGGGAGGCAATTTCCTTACCCAAGCGCTCAAGAGCTTCCTGCAAGCGCGGGTTGGAAATCTTCTGCACCTTGTTTTTGATGGTGGCCTGTTCCTGCGAAGACAAAGCACGCGGCCTTGCGCGTTCTACTTTCGGCTTTGGGCGAGCATAACGCTGGACGATTTTGATACGGTCCACGGCATTCCAACCCAAAAACGAATTGATGCGTTCTCTGAGCTGCGGTAGTTCATGAGCGAACAGCAAGGCGGAGGCGGCATCAGCGTGAACAACAAGGGTTGCAGGCTCCGGCACAGACATACCGTCAACATCTTGACGGCGAGGCCAAATCAACTTACCCGGCTGAACGCTGTCTTTGTAGCGCTCACCTACAAGGTCCGGCCAAGATCCGATAAGGTCAGCAGTAGCAAAGCCCCTTTTGCGGGCAAGAGGGTGCATAGCGGAGCGAACCAACTCGCTGAGTTGGTGCTGGGATTGCTTTCCTCTTTGTCTTTGCACAGCTTTGACCATCACTTATCACAACCTCATAAAAATACGGCGCTTATGTGACCTTTAGATATTTATAGTTTTAAACGACGAATAACTTCCGCGATACCTTAAAATACCAAGGATCCCATAGATTTTTGGGGAGCATACTTGACAGGGCATATACAAGTGAAATCTGACAGCAGAATTCTACTGGACTGGTACAAATTAAATGCACGCGACCTGCCGTGGCGCGTTCGCCCTTGTGACAGGGAAAACGGTTTAAAAGCAAACCCTTACCATGTCTGGATGTCAGAGATCATGTTGCAGCAAACTACCGTTGCAGCTGTCAAAAAATACTTTGAACACTTCACCCAAAACTGGCCAGATCTTTCCGACCTCGCAAGCGCTGAGGAAGAGGATGTGCTGAAGGCATGGGCCGGTTTGGGGTACTATTCCCGCGCGCGCAACCTGTTCAAATGTGCAAAAACTGTCCAACTTAACCATAATGGGCGATTTCCCGAGGAAGAAGCACGCCTTCTGAAGCTTCCCGGTATTGGCGCTTACACCGCAGCAGCCATCTCCGCCATTGCTTTTGGACGCCACGCAGCAGTTGTCGATGGCAACGTGGAGCGCGTTCTCAGCCGTCGCTTCGCTATAGAGACACCCCTGCCCGCGCTGAAGAAAGAAGTTAAGGAGTTGATGGGCGAACTAACGCCCGATGAGCACCCGGGCGATTTTGCGCAAGCCATCATGGACCTTGGCGCAACCGTTTGTACGCCGCGTAGCCCTAACTGCCTCATCTGTCCATGGATGGATGTATGCGAAGGGCGAAAGCTTGGCATCGCTGAAACCCTTCCAAGAAAGGCACCCAAGAAGGAAAAACCTTTAAGGCGCGGGATGGCCTTCTTGGTGGTGCGCAGTGATGGTGCGGTACTGCTGCGCAAGCGTCCAGACAAGGGTCTGCTTGCAGGTATGAGTGAACCCCTCACCACACCTTGGAGCGTTGACGCCCCGCTTGATGATTTGCAGTTGGCCCCTTTTACTCTCGACTGGGATCTAAGGGATGAATTGGTGCGGCATACGTTTACCCATTTCCATCTGGAAATGAGTGTCTACACCGCAAGTGTTGCCCAAGACTTTGAGACACCGGAAGATCATTGGTGGTCGAGCCCCTCCGAGATTTCCGGAGAAGCGCTGCCAACTGTGATGAGGAAAGCCGTTGAGATTGGCTGCCGCGCCTAGCTGTTAGCTGTTCGCCTTCATTCGCGCCGCCATATATGGCAGGTAGCTGGTTGCGCTCCAGCGCTCCATATTATCGCGCGCAGCGAAGTAGCTCATGTGAATACGGCGGGAGAGCTCACTTTCGGATGAGATGTCGAGGAGGACCTCCCGCGCCATTACAGAGAAGGCATCCATAACATCCTGCGGCATCTCCATCATAGTGACGCCGCTATACTTGGCGAGCTGAGAAAGAGCCTGTGCGTTGTGCCAATTGAACTGGCCAAGCATGACGTCATTTTCTGCATCAGCGGCGCCTTGGATGATGGCTCGATCTTCCTTGGAAAGCCCTTCCCAAAGAGACAGATTAATGCCGAGGGAGCGCGCCGAGCCCGGCTCGTGAAAGCCCGGATAATAGCAGTACTTAGCCACCTTATGCAGGCCAAGGCGCATATCTGACCATGGGCCTATCCATTCAGCTGCGTCGAGACCGCCTGTCTTCATAGCAAGGGCAAGTTCATCTGCTGCAATGGTTACTGCACTACCACCCAAACGACGCAGTACTTCGCCAGAAATTCCGGGAATGCGCATACGCAGACCGATAAGGTCCTGAGCAGAATTAATTGGACGGGTAAACCAACCTGCGAGTTGCTGTCCGGTGTTGCCTGCCATCATGTGCTTGACGCCGTAAGCTACACCTAGCTCATCCCACAACTGCTGACCGCCACCAAAACGAACCCATGCGTTGAATTCATCTGCTGTCATGCCGAAAGGAACGGAGGCGAAGTAGTTGTAGGCTTTGTGCTTATCGTGCCAGTAGTAGTCCGCGCCGTGGTAGAGGTCTGCAGAGCCACCGGCAACAGCATCAAAGCTTTCTTGCGCCGGAACGAGTTGGCCTGCGCCATAGACCTTAATGAGAATTCTGCCGCCGGAGTTTTGGAAGATGCGATCCGCAATACGCTGAGCGCCTTCGCCTAAACCAGGAAAGTCCTTTGGCCAGCATGTGACCATGCGCAGTTCGAGGATGCCTTTTGCAATAAACGGCTTGGCGAGCGCGCTCGTTGCAATACCTGTTCCGGCAGCAAAGCTTGCGCCTTTAATGAACGTGCGTCGGTCCATTGCATCCTCCTATCCGGCACCATAACTTGCCGGAAAAGCCGCAATGAACACCAAAGCCTACCAGCAAGATAAAAGTTTCTACAGTGCTGTTTAGGCATGGATCGCTTTCGTGAAACTGAACAGCTTCACGAAAGCAACTGACAATACTACTGGAAGGCTGTTTCCGCGAAGCTGCGGAGCTTGCGGGAATGGAGGCTTTCCAAAGGCATAGACCTTAGAGCTTCCATTGTCTTTATGCCGATTTCCAAATGCTGAGCCACCTGACGGCGATAAAAATCGGTCGCCATACCCGGCAGCTTCAACTCACCGTGCAATGGCTTATCAGAGACGCAAAGCAGTGTTCCGTAAGGCACACGGAAGCGGAAACCATTTGCCGCAATGGTGGCAGATTCCATATCCAAGGCGATTGCACGGGATTGGGAGAACCGCTGTACTGGCTCACGGTGATCACGTAGCTCCCAGTTACGGTTATCAATCGATGCTACTGTGCCGGTACGCATAACGCGTTTCAGGTCATAGCCCTTATAGCCAGTCACTTCTTCTACCGCTTCCTCAAGTGCTACCTGCACCTCCGCAAGCGGTGGAATTGGAACCCATGTTGGCAGGTCTGCGTCAAGCACTTTATCTTCACGCACATAGCCATGGGCCAGAACATAGTCACCCAGCTGCTGACTGTTGCGCAAGCCAGCGCAGTGACCAAGCATCAACCATGCGTGCGGGCGTAGGACCGCAATGTGGTCTGTGATCGTCTTGGCGTTAGATGGGCCCACACCAATGTTGACCATGGTGATGCCGCTGTTATCAGCCCGTTTCAGGTGATAGGCAGGCATCTGAGGCAACCGTGGTGGTGCCACACCTTCACTCGGCGCGGTTTCACCAGCGTTGGTGATCAGATTGCCCGGCTCCACATAGGCTGTGTAACCGCTTGATGGATCAGCCATCAACTCCTTTGCCATCTGGGCAAAGCCGTCGATATAGAACTGATAGTTGGTAAAGAGAACGAAGTTCTGGAAATGCTCCGGAGCAGTCGCGGTGTAGTGCTGCAAGCGGTGTAACGAGTAATCAACGCGCGGCGCGGTAAACGGTGCCAGCGGCTCTGGTCCGTCCCCTGCCTCATAGGTGCCATTGGCGATCGCATCATCCATTACGGCCAAATCTGGCACATCAAAGATGTCGCGCAGTGGTCGTTCAGGACTATCTGCGAACGCGCCTTCTACATGGGCACCATGATAGAACGCAAAGTGCAGTGGAATTGGTGTCGTGCTTTCACCCACCTCTACAGTTCCGCCGTGATTGCGCAGCAACTGTTCGATCTGGTGAATGAGGTAACCGCGGAACAGGTCCGGGCGCGTAACAGTGGTTGCATATCGGCCAGGTCCGGCGACAAAGCCATAGGAAAGGCGGCTGTCTGCTCGGGAGTGGCTTGAAAGCTCCATCCTCATTTCTGGATAGAATGCGCGAACGCGGCCCGCTGGCCCCTCACCTGCACTTGCCTTCTTAAAAGCCTTGCGGAGAAACTTGGTGTTACGCTCAAAAAGATAAATGAGATAGTCCGTTGCGGCGGTGGCGTCAGTAAAGCTGGCCACGGCAACTGGCTCTGGTGTTAAAATTTCGGAAAAATCTGCGAGAACGTCGCTACCGGATATAGTCGACACTGAAATAAACTCCTTATTCGTGTCCCCTATTCTTTGACAGGGCTTTACCGGAAGGTCAAGAGAGCACACTCAATAAGTGGAAATATTTACACGTATCGCAAAAGTTTTCACCAGCTGTGATTGTATTCAGCGCTCTGGCGAAGCGGCTCACGCAACATTTTCCGGTAGTCTCGCCATATAAGGAAAAGGTGCTTCGTTTTTGTGACCATGCGGCATCCTATTAATTTCACCGCTGTTGATATTTACAATTTCGCGCTTTGCAGAGTCCGGCGAAAATTTTTTCTTTTTACAATTCTTACCCACTCACCAATCCGGTTAACCCTCTGTCAATGACTGACCAAGGGAAACCTTGGGGCAAATATTAATTGCCGTTAACATTGGTTTAAATTTCACAGTGCGTAAATAAACTATTGATTCTAAAAGAATAAAACCTTCACGCCATTAACATTCAATTTACCATATCCGGTAACCATAAGCCTCGAATTTGCGTGAGGTAATGCGTCGCAATGAGAGTACAGCGTAACGGGGTGTCCGCTGTGGCACCCCACATTTTCACTAAGCCTCAATGGCTTGACACAATTATCAAGGGTGATTGCGTAGCTGCGTTGAACAAGCTACCTGCAAACTCCGTAGACTTGGTATTTGCGGACCCGCCGTACAATCTGCAGCTCGGTGGGGACCTGCATCGTCCAGATCATTCCAAAGTGGATGCCTGTGACGATCACTGGGACCAGTTCGCCAGCTTTGAAGCCTATGATGCGTTTACACGTGCTTGGCTAACTGCTGTGCGCCGTGTCTTGAAACCGAATGGTTCCATCTGGGTGATTGGCTCCTATCACAACATCTTCCGTGTTGGCGCGATCCTTCAGGATCTCGGCTACTGGATCAATAACGATGTTGTGTGGCTTAAGACCAATCCGATGCCTAACTTCCGCGGCAAACGTTTTACGAATGCGCATGAGACCCTTATCTGGGCCACGCCTTCTCGTGAATCCAAGCCAACCTTCAATTATGACGCCATGAAGACGTTTAACGACGACCTTCAGATGCGCTCTGACTGGGTATTGCCTTTGTGCACCGGCCATGAGCGTTTGAAGGACGACAACGGCGACAAGGTCCACCCGACCCAGAAGCCGGAAAGCCTGCTTTACCGCGTGCTTTTGTCTACGTCCAACAAGGGCGATGTCATTCTTGATCCATTTTTTGGAACCGGAACCACCGGTGCCGTTGCCAAAAAGCTTGGCCGTCACTTTGTGGGCATCGAGCGGGAAGACACCTACATCAAAGCCGCTTCCGAGCGCATTGATCGGGTAACCCCTGCAAACGATGACGACCTGCAAATGACACAGGGCAAACGCGCCCTGCCTCGTGTTCCGTTTGGCAATTTGCTTGAAGCAGGCCTGCTTAAGCCGGGAGCCGAGCTACAGGATGCGAACGGTAAGTACAAAGCAACCGTTCGCGCTGATGGCTCTTTGATCTGCGGTGAGCACTCGGGCTCGATCCATAAGGTCGGTGCTTTGGTGCAAGGACAGCAAGCCTGTAACGGCTGGACCTATTGGCATGTAAAGCGCGGAAAGGCACTGGAACCAGTGGACTGCCTGCGCTCCATCATCCGATCGAATATGCCGCGTTAACTGCGGCCTATTTCCTGACCCTGACTACCCCGCTCCTTGGAGCGGGGTATTTTTTTGCATAATCACTAATTACTTAAAGGCGATCAAAGCCTTACGGCGTTTACCAACGGCAATAACGAGGCGATCACCAGCGCTGATATCGCCTTCGGAAATCGCACGGTCTTCTTCCATCACTAGCGTATTGTTGATACGCACTGCGCCAGAGCGTACCAACCGGCGCGCTTCGCTGTTGCTGTTTGCAAAGCCGGTATCAACCATCAACTCCAGCAGGCCGATACGTGTTGCCAAACGGGCGAGTGGCATAACGTGGGTTGGCTCGCTGCTTTCCACATTGCCAGCGAACAGCGCTTCACCCTGCTCCATCGCAGATTGGGCAGCATCGAGACCGTGCACAATGCCGGTAACCTGCGTTGCGAGAATTTTCTTGGCTTCGTTCATCTCGGCTCCCTTCAATTCCGCAAGACGATTAATCTCGGACAGCGGAAGATCGGTAAACAGCTTCATGAAGCGGGCAACGTCAGCGTCTGCGGTATTGCGCCAGAACTGCCAGAAGCCGAAGACCGTCAGACGGTCAGAGTTAAGCCAGACAGCGCCTTGTGCGGTCTTACCCATTTTACTGCCACCTGCGGTGGTGAGCAGTGGGAGTGTGAGGCCGAACAGCTGTTTACCAGCACGGCGACCAAGGTCTACACCGTTGACGATGTTGCCCCACTGGTCAGATCCGCCGATCTGGAGCGAACAGTCGAAGCGCTTGGACAGCTCAACGAAGTCAACCGCCTGAAGCATCATGTAGCAGAACTCTAGCACGGTCAGTGGCTGCTGGGCTTCCAAACGGGAGCGCACACTATCAAAGGTCAGCATACGGTTAACGGTAAAATTGCTACCGAAGTCGCGCAGGAACTCAAGAAAGCGGAATTCATCCAGCCATTCGGCGTTGTTGACGATACGGCCCTCGCCTTCGGAAAGGTCAAAGAGGCGCTCTACGGTTTTGCTGATGCCTGCAAGGTTGTGAGCAATCTGTGTATCGTCCAGCATCGGACGGCTCTCGGTTCTGAAGCTCGGGTCACCAATACGGGTGGTGCCACCGCCGACGAGAAGGATCGGTTTATGGCCGAGCTTCTGCATCCAGCGCATTGCCATTAGCGGCAGCAGATGGCCTACGTGCAGACTGTCTGCAGTGGCATCAAAACCAGCGTATGCTGTGATTGGACCTTCCACCATTTTGGCGTCCAGCGCCTCAAGGTCGGTGGTTTGGTGCATGAAGCCGCGATCAATCAGAAGCTGCAGAGCTTCGGATTTAGGACGGAACGCGTTGGTGGTGTTTACGACGGTCTGGTTCATCTTTTTACTCCCGCCGCCGCATCAGGAGCTAGAAAGAACAAAGCCGCCTGAGCGGCGGCTTTTTGTTCGTTTCTCTAAAAATCTTTTAAGAGCATACTGAAACACGTGCCGCCGATATGTGCGCCACGTAATAATATACAAAACTGGTGATGTTCAGGTTCTTGCTCATGGGCTCAGTGTATGCCGGAAAAAGAAAGCGAATGTCAAGCGACTTAAATATACGGGACAACCCTCACCCAACTCATTTCATTTTATTTCATTAAATCAATTATTTGACCCATATGAGAGAAAATTTTCTTTGGCTTTCCCTGCTCGATCATGTCGATGACACGCGGTGAAATGTGGCTTGCTCCGGTAAAACCGAAGACATCCATGCCCGCAGCTTTAGCGCCCTGAATGCCCGCTGGACTATCCTCAATCACCAGACACTTTTCCGGTGCTACACCCATTTTGGAGGCCGCATAGAGGAAGATATCAGGTGCAGGTTTACCCTTCTCCACTTCCACTGCAGAATAGATTTTACCCTCGAAATGATCCAGCAGTCCGGTAACGCCGAGAGACATTTGTAGGCGCTCCGGCGAGCTTCCTGACGCGATGCAAACGGGTACATCAAGTTGTGCCAGAACCTGCTTCACGCCTTCAATGGGCTTTAGCTCCCGAGTAAAGACATCGTTCAGGCGGGAAGCATAGTTGTCGAATGCAGGATGCTCTCGCAGGTCTCGGTTTATTTCCTGCTTGATGATCGCGAAGACATCTTCCTCACGCACTCCGATAAAGCGCTCGCATACTTCATCAGTCGTAATGGGATAGCCAGCTTCTGTATAAATCTCGGCGTCCAACTTACAGGCAATGTACTCGCTGTCGATCAAACAGCCGTCGCAATCCCAAATCACCAGTTCGTACGCCATAGATGCCTCCCTTTTTGCTCTGGCACCCTGCCATTTCATAGCGACCATAGCCAATAAACTTCTGTTTCGCTTGGAAACAAAAAAGCCCCCGCAGTTTTACCAGCGGAGGCTTTTGTAGTTACGCTTCAGCGTCCTATTCTGCTGGAACCAGTGGCTCCACTTGCGCAGGTGCAGGTGGTGTCCATTTCAGGATCGGCTTACGTGCGGCACTGGTTTCATCCAGACGGCGACGCGGAGCATGATACGGAGCACCAGCAAAGCGCTCGGTTTCACCGCTCTTGGCACTCATAACCAGATCACGCAGAGTTGCAACGAACAGATCGAGCGACGCGCGGCTTTCCGACTCTGTCGGCTCGATCAACATCGCACCATGCACCACCAGCGGGAAGTACATAGTCATCGGGTGGTAGCCCTCGTCGATCATCGCCTTTGCGAAGTCGAGTGTGGTTACCCCCGTTCCATCAAGGAAGGTGTCGTCGAACAGAACTTCGTGCATGCATGGCTTTTCGCCGTACGGCAGCGTCATGAGGTCCTGAAGGCCGACGCGGACATAGTTCGCGTTGAGAACCGCGTCTTCCGATGCCTGCTTAAGGCCATCGCTGCCGTGTGAGAGCATGTAGCTGAGCGCACGAACGAACATGCCCATCTGACCGTGGAACGCCGTCATGCGGCCGAACGGATCTTCACCCTCTACAAGCTGATCGCGGGTTTCGATCACTTCCAGCTCACTGCCATTCTTACGAATGAATGGCAGCGGCGCGAAAGGTGCCAAGCGATCAGAAAGCACAACCGGACCGGAACCTGGGCCACCGCCACCGTGTGGGGTGGAGAAGGTTTTGTGCAGGTTGATGTGCATGGCATCGATGCCAAGATCACCCGGACGGGCCTTACCGACGATAGCGTTGAAGTTAGCACCATCACAGTAGAAGTAAGCGCCAGCGTCATGGATCGCTTTTGCAATCTCAACAACCTGAGGCTCGAAGAGGCCGCAGGTGTTCGGGTTTGTCAGCATCAATGCCGCAACTTCACCCTTGTAGAGGTCCAGCTTTTCCTGAACAGCAGATACGTCCACTGTACCGTCTTCACGGGCAGGAATTGCAACTACCTTGTAGCCAAGAAGCGCTGCGGTTGCAGGGTTGGTGCCGTGCGCACTTTCTGGAACCAATACGATAGAGCGCGGCTCACCACGTGCTTCCAGTGCCTTCTTAATCGCCATCATGCCACACTGTTCACCATGCGCACCCGCTTTCGGGCTCATGGCAACAGCGCTTGTGCCTGTGGTTTCCATCAGCCAGCGAGCAAGCTCGTCGATAAGCTCGAAAGCACCAGCTGTCGTGGAGATCGGCTGAAGTGGGTGAATATCACCAAAGCCCGGCAGACGCGCCATCTTCTCATTGAGGCGCGGGTTATGCTTCATGGTGCAGGAGCCTAGCGGATAAAGGCCAGCATCAATTGCATAGTTGTTACGGGACAGGCGCACATAGTGGCGCATGGTCTCTGGCTCGGAAAGTCCGACGAGGCCGATTTCGCTCTTACGCTCATGCTTGCCAAGACGCGGCTGGAAGTCTTCGACCTCGTCCAGATCAACACCACAAATGTCAGTGCGGCCAATCTCGAAGATCAGCGGCTCTTCCATATCCAGCGCTTTATTGCCGGTGAAGGTTTTGTGGGCGGTTGCTGCTGCTTCGCCCGCAGAGGTTGGACGCCCTTGCGTGTTCATGCTCATGCCAGCACCTCCTTGAGCGCGCTTACAAATGCCGCGCGGTCTTCATCTGTGTTGACCTCAGTTGCCGCGACAACGATCAAGTCTTGAACGCCGTCTTTACCCGGCTCCAGACGAGAAACCGGAAGGCCGCCAAGGACGCCGTTTACAGCCAATGCTTCGATCACATCGTCAGCATTTGCGGGAACGCGGATGGTGAACTCGTTGAAGAAGCTGTCGTTCAGCACTTCCACGCCTTCAATACCCGCCAGCATGTCAGCCAGTTTGATTGCGTTTGTGTGGTTGATACGCGCCAGCTTTTTCAAGCCTGTCTCGCCCAGCAAGGTCATGTGAATGGAGAACGCCAGACAGCACAAACCGGAGTTGGTGCAGATGTTGGAGGTAGCTTTATCACGGCGGATGTGCTGCTCACGGGTGGAGAGCGTTAGTACGAAGCCACGCTTGCCTTCCGCATCCTTCGTCTCACCGCACACACGGCCCGGCATGTTGCGGACGTACTTCTGACGGGTAGCGAATAGGCCGACGTAAGGGCCGCCGAATGTCAACGGATTGCCAAGAGACTGGCCTTCACCAACGACGATATCAGCGCCCTGAGCACCCGGACTTTCTACAAGACCAAGGGAGATCACTTCGGTGAACACAGCGATCAACAGCGCTTTGTGTTCATGCGCTTTGTCTGCAATCGGCTTCAGATCAATAAGCTGACCGTAGAAGGAAGGCGACTGAACAACAACGCAAGACGTTTCATCGTCAATCTGCGCCAGAATATCCTCAGTGCCCATTGGATCAGCAGGCATGGAGACGACAGAGCCACCCGGCAACTGATGCGTAATGCCTTCAATCACCTCACGATACTGCGGGTGTAGACCACCGGAAAGGACAGCCTTTTTCTTCTTGGTAATGCGGTGCGCCATAAGCACAGCTTCCGCAGCACCGGTAGAGCCGTCATACATGGAGGCATTGGCGACTTCCATGCCAGTCAGGTTAGCTACCTGCGTCTGGAACTCGAACAACGCCTGCAAGGTGCCTTGCGTAATTTCTGGCTGATACGGGGTGTAGCTGGTCAGAAATTCAGAACGCTGGATCAGGTGATCAACTGTTGCTGGTACGTGATGCTTATAAGCACCGGCCCCAACGAAAAATGGAACTGAGCTGGCAGATACGTTTTTGGACGCCATACGAGAGAGGACGCGTTCCACTTCCATTTCGCTTTTGCGACGTGGCAGGTTTTCAAGGTCCTCGATCTGCATATTTGCAGGAATATCGGCAAACAGAGCGTCAATGCTATCAACGCCAACGCGTCCCAGCATGTCGGCCCGGTCGTTATTTGAAAGCGGAAGATACCGCATGTTCACTTCTCCGGTGTCTTGGGCTTGGGGCGATCCGCCGCCGCAAGGTCGCTGCGCGGCGGATTAACTTCGTCAAAAAAGGGCCTTAGAGGCTCTCAACGTAGGCTTTGTAGTCCGCTTCGTTCATCAGCTCTTCCAGCTGACCAGCGTTGGAGAGCTTCATTTTGAAGAACCATGCGCTGTTTTCAGGGTCTTCGTTGACCTTTGCTGGCTCACCTTCAAGGTCAGCGTTACCGTCAACGATTTCACCGTCTACAGGAGCGTATACTTCACTTGCCGCTTTCACGGATTCCACAACAGCGGCTTCATCGCCCTGCGCCAAGGCTTTGCCGGTTTCTGGCAGCTCTACGAATACAACGTCGCCTAGCTGGGACTGCGCGTATTCGGTAATGCCAACAGTTGCGACGTCACCCTCGACTTTCAACCATTCGTGGTCCTTGGTGAAATAAGTAGTCATGATCTATCCCCTCTTGGATCCTGCAAAATTTTGGAATTATTTCGGCTTGCGATAGTAGCGCTGCTCTACAAATGGCATGTCAGCGACAACCGCAGGCAATTCTTTGCCGCGTACCACGATGGAAAGCTGGGTGCCTGTCTTGCTGTAATCCAGCGGCACATAGCCCATAGCGATTGGCGCCTGCATGGTCGGCGCAAAACCGCCTGAGGTCACCACACCAATTGGCGTTGCTTCACCCGGCAGGCAAATCTGCGCACCTTCGCGGGCAGGTGCGCGGCCTTCAAGTTTCAAACCAATGCGAATTTTGGATGGCCCCTCAGCCAGCTCCTTCAGCACTCGCGCACCGCCCGGAAAGTCTCCAGCTTCACGGCGACGCTTTTGCATGCAGAAGGTGATGTTGGCTTCAACCGGCGAGTTGCTCTCGTCCATGTCGTGACCATAGAGGCACAGGCCCGCTTCAAGGCGAAGGCTATCGCGTGCGCCAAGACCGATCGGCTTCACACGTTCATCTGCAAGCAATGCACGAGCAATTGCATCGGCAGCGCCAGCGGGTACGGAAAGCTCGTAGCCGTCTTCTCCGGTGTAACCGGAACGGGATGCGTGGATGGTAATGCCGTCAAACTCAAGCGGCTGGGCAGACATAAAGCCCATCTCTGCGCACTCCGGCGCGTGGGCAGCAAGCACTTCTGCCGCCTTCGGCCCTTGTAGCGCAAGCAGTGCACGGTCCTCATAGGTTTCCAGTGCGATACCTTCCGGCAGTGCGCCACGGATAACCTCATAGTCCACGTCTTTGCGAGCTGCGTTTACAACGAGGAACAGGGTGCCATCTTGAGCTGGGTTTGCCGGACGGGAGACCATAAGGTCATCAATCACGCCGCCCTCAGCGTTGAGAAGAACGGTGTAGCGCTGCTTACCCGGCTTCAGTTCCTTCATGTTCGATGGAACGAGGCTTTCAAGGAATGCAGCGGTTGTTTCATGGTCAGGGCCGATAAGAGCCGCCTGCCCCATGTGGGATACGTCAAACAGGCCAGCAGCTTCACGAGTGTGCAGATGCTCTTTCATGATGCCGTCTTTGTATTGAACCGGCATGGAGTAGCCCGCAAACGGCACCATACGGGCGCCAAGCTCGACGTGAAGATCGTAAAGTGGGGTTTTTGCCAGATCAGTGGCGGCGGTATCAGCCATGTGGTCCTCCCGGAGTTGGTGCGCGAATCCTCACATCTCTTCCCTGAAAGAGATGATCGCGCCCCCTCTGTCCTGAGAACCTGAGAGATTCCCGCCCTTTCAACCGGTCTGTCCGGTTAGGCGGTTACTCCTTCGGTGAGCGGCCAGCTCAATGCAGCCGCTTCTTTCCAGAGTGCTGTGATACGACACGGTCCTTTTGCCTGAGAGTTTCCGGGGCGGTTGCTCCTTCGGCGACATCACCTATTGGCGACGTTCTCTCCCGTGCCATATTCGGGCTTGCAGCCACGTAAGGCTACAAAGGGTTGGGGTACAACATAAACCCCGACCCTTCTTTATTCCATAGAACCACGTAGATGGTTCACCGGATGAATCTTGCCCTAATTACCCGTTTTTTTACTTGTCGTCGAATCCAAATAAAACCTTTACGCGACGATCATTGGGTATAACTATGCCTTCCTCAACAACTGCCCAAGCGGCACTTGGGGAGCCCTCACCCAAAGTCACAGGCACTGTAACCAGTTTGGATGAAATAGGTTTTGGGTTATCGCCATCACGCGGAACCACGGCAATACGGATCGGCAAGAAAGCTTCTCCACCATTCCACTTTGGACCCGGCGTAATGCGACCTGCAACGCCGATATTCATGGAAATACCGTTTGCAGCAGTCACACAAGAAGCAGAAGAGTTGGTGGTGTTTGCCTGATAAAGAAGCTCGGCAGGGTCATCCTGCCCGCGGCGTGTGTACTTGGTTACCAGGTTGGTATCCGGTAGCTGCTCAACAGCTGGGCAGGAGATTGGAACGCCCGCTGGACCGCTGGTCGCCTGCTTGGCAACAGCAGCAAGTTCAGGGGTTGCCTGCTGTGGCTGCGCCGTTGTTTCCAACTCGGCATCATCTGAGCCCATCAAAGAAGACACAGAACCACAAGCTGCGATAGGCAGAGTTACTGCCAAAATTACCGCTCCATTTTTCATAGAGGAAAGGAGCATCTCCAAGCTACGGTTACCCACCATACGAATCTCATTGGTTTCCTTGAGTTTGCGCTGTTATAGCAAGGTCATAGGTCGTTGGCGAGCCAAGCGGCCCCATTGAGTTGACGTGGGGCGTTTTAGTGGTGGACCGTCTGCTACCCTTCCTCCCACAACGACCTAGCACCAATCAAAAACGTAGTGTCAACTTGACAGGCAGGCTCCTAACCTTTCAATAGGCATCTAAAGACGATGTTTGGATATGAAGGCAGGTCTGACTGTTCTATGGAACCTTTGAAAATCTACATTGCTGCGCCGCGCGGCTTTTGTGCCGGTGTTGATCGCGCCATTCAAATCGTAGAGCTGGCGCTCGAAAAATACGGTGCGCCTGTCTATGTGCGCCATGAAATCGTACACAATAAGTACGTTGTAGATTCGCTGCGCGCCAAAGGGGCTGTGTTTGTGGAAGAGTTGGACGAAATCCTGTCCGATGACCGTCCGGTGATCTTCTCTGCCCACGGCGTACCGAAATCCGTTCCTGAAGCTGCAACACAGCGCAATTTGTTCTATCTGGATGCGACTTGCCCGCTGGTCTCCAAAGTTCATAAGGAAGCAATTCTGCATGAAAAGCGCGGCCGCGAGATCCTCCTTATTGGTCACGCAGGTCACCCTGAAGTGGTTGGCACCATGGGCCAGTTGCCAGAAGGCACTGTGAACCTGATCGAGACTGTCGAGGATGCACGCACCTACACGCCAAAAAGCGACAAGACGCTTGCATGGATTTCGCAGACAACCCTATCTGTCGACGACACAAAGGCAATTGTTGCGGAGCTGACTGAACGCTTCCCTGATATTGTCGCGCCGCATAAGGACGATATCTGCTATGCGACGACGAACCGTCAGGAAGCTGTTAAAGCGATTGCCCCTAAGTGTGAGGCAGTCGTTGTAGTAGGTGCTCCGAACTCCTCCAACTCCAAGCGCCTTCGTGAAGTTGCACTGCGTTCGGGCGCATCCAAAGCGTTCTTGATCCAACGTGCAAGTGAGCTGAACTGGGATGAGCTTTCAGGCATCACAACGCTTGGCATTACAGCTGGTGCGTCTGCGCCAGAAGTTCTTGTCGAAGAAGTTGTTGACGCTTTCCGGTTGCGTTTTGATGTGACCCTCGAAACCGTTAGAACAGCCCACGAAGACATCGCCTTCAATCTTCCCCGCGAGCTTAGAACCGCTACCAGCGCTGCAGAGTAAATAATGGCCGTATATACCGAGGTTTCCGACGACGAGCTTTCCGCTTTCGTTGAACGCTATGACATTGGCAAGTTGCTTTCTTACAAAGGCATTGCCGAGGGTGTTGAGAACTCCAACTTCTTCGTTCACACAGAAGCTGGCAACTTCATTCTCACACTCTATGAAAAGCGCGTGAACCCTGCAGAACTGCCGTTCTTCCTCGGGTTGATGCAACATTTGGCTGCCTCTGGTCTTAACTGCCCTACTCCACTTATCGCTGACAATGGCGAGATGCTTGGCGAGCTTGCTGGCCGTCCTGCTGCGATGGTTACGTTCTTGGACGGTATGTCTGTGCGTAGACCAAAGCTGACCCATTGCACTGAATTGGGTAAGGGCCTTGCACGCATGCATCTGGCTGGCGCTGACTTTGCCATTAAGCGTAAGAACAGCCTTTCCGTTGATGGCTGGTCCCCACTTCTGGAAGCAAGCCGCGAACGCGCTCACGAAGTTAAAGCCGGTCTCTATGAGAACCTGCGCGAAGAGCTGGACGAGTTGGAGGCGACTTGGCCGCATGAGCTGCCTGCGGGCGTGATCCATGCAGACCTCTTCCCGGACAACGTGTTCTTCCTTGGTGAAAAGCTTTCCGGTCTGATCGACTTCTATTTCGCGTGCAACGACTTCTTTGCCTACGATGTGGCTATCTGCCTGAACGCGTGGTGCTTTGAAGATGATGGTGCGTTCAACGTTACCAAGGCCCGCGCCCTGTTGAACGGCTACCAGAGTGTACGTCCGTTCTCTCAGGAAGAGTTTGATGCACTGCCTCTGCTTTGCCGCGGCGCTGCCCTGCGCTTCTTGCTCACCCGCCTTTATGACTGGCTAAGCGTTCCTGAAGGCGCATTGGTTACGCCGAAAAACCCGCTTGAGTATCTTGCAAAATTGCGGTTCCATCGCGGGGTAACGAGCGCAACAGCATACGGTCTTGATCGATGAGCGATGAAAAACGCGTGCAGGCATGGACGGACGGAGCGTGCTCCGGTAACCCGGGCCCGGGTGGCTGGGGTGTTCTGCTGCGTTATGGCGAGCATGAGAAAGAACTATGCGGCGGCGAGCAGGAAACCACCAATAACCGGATGGAACTGACCGCTGCAATCAACGCTCTTGAGGCGCTGACCCGCAGAGTATCGCTCGATATCTATACCGACAGTACCTACGTGAAAAACGGCATTACCCAGTGGATGCATAACTGGAAACGGAAGGGTTGGCGCACAGCTTCCAACTCGCCGGTAAAGAATGCCGATCTTTGGCAAGCCCTTGATGAGGCAGCCAAGCGCCATGATGTAGCATGGCATTGGGTGAAGGGCCACGCTGGACACGAAGAAAACGAGCGCGCCGATGAGTTGGCTCGCCGCGGAATGAAGCCCTTCCAGCCCAATAAAAAAGAGCCTCTGCCGAACGATGGATAGCACCGTACAGTCTGCCGTTCTTTCTGATACGGCGACCCAACGATCTGCTGCACTAAAAGTTTTTGTGCTGGCAAACCCCACTGCCAGCCATTTCCGCCCCGATGACATCAAGCGATTTGTAAAAGAACTCGAACGCAATGATGTGGAGGTGGAAGTCAAGCTCACCCGCCGTGTTGGCGAAATAGCTGACACCTGCGCCTCTTCAGAACTCACCGCCGACGTTGTTGTTATTGCAGGTGGTGATGGATCGGTGAACGAGGCCGCCCAAGCGTTGCAAGAGCGCTCTTTAAAACCCGCTCTTGCTATCCTCCCCTTCGGTACTGCCAACGTCCTCGCCGCTGAAATCGGGCTGCCGAAAGAACCGGAAAAACTGGCAGAACTCATCCTCAAGAAAAGCGTTAGAAAGCTGACCCATTCCCTCGCGAATGGCAGGCCGTTTTATACTTGCGCCTCCGCAGGGTTTGACGCTGAAGTGGTGCATGTTCTGCCCTATCGGCTGAAACGTCAGCTTGGCAAGTTTGCGTTCTTTATCAAAGCGATCCATCTGGGTTTAACCCGCCGTTCCAGCCAGTTCCGCGTTCGTGTCAATAACTCTAGCCACGACTGCGCTATGGTTCTTGCCATTAAAGGCAAGTACTACGCTGGCAAGAACCTGATTACACCTGAGGGATCGGT
Source organism: Pseudovibrio flavus (assembly GCF_009711345.1). Taxonomy (GTDB): domain Bacteria; phylum Pseudomonadota; class Alphaproteobacteria; order Rhizobiales; family Stappiaceae; genus Pseudovibrio; species Pseudovibrio flavus. The sequence goes on along the minus strand of NZ_SMMA01000065.1, from coordinate 88,232 downwards.
TTTTGAGCGCGGTTATCATCTTGTCTTGATCAAGAAAGACAACCTCGGCTTCTTATGCAGCCTGTTGCTACGCCTATGGCTGCGCCGTTTCCACAGCGCGCCGGATGTCGAGATTATCAAGGCAGAGCAGGCCTATATTGAGTCTTACCGCTCTGCTGCCGTCCAGATTGATGGTGAGCCTTTTGGCGGCACGCCGCTTGTGCTGGAAAGCACCAGCTCTACCCTACCTGTAATTGCGCCGCGAGCAGACTAGCTACACGCGGCGGCAAAATCGTTTCTAATTGATGCTTTTAGGCTCTTAGGAAAGAGCCTCACCCGATGCTGGGGTATAAGCTGCTGCTTGCTGCTGTGCCTGATGAGAGCGAGCATCTGCAAGCTGTTCTTTCAGCATCTTGTTCGCTTCGGTGAGTGTCATCGGCTGGCCATAGAGGTAGCCCTGCACGTACTCACAGCCCAGCTGATAAAGCTCAAGAACATCAGACTCCGTTTCCGCACCTTCAGCGACCACTTCCATACCAAGGTCATGCCCCAGCGCCACAATGGAACGCAGGATAACAGGACGTGCACTCTGGCCGTTGGACCGCACGAAGGACTGATCCACCTTGATCGTATCGAACTGGAAACGCTGCAGATAGCTGAGCGACGAGTAACCAGTGCCGAAATCATCGAGAGACAGACCTGCACCCAATCCGCGCAGACGCTCTAGAACCTTCACGGAGAACTCAGGGTTCTGCATGACGAGGGACTCAGTCAGTTCCAGCTTCAAAGTGCCCGGAGCCACTGCTGAGCGGGAAAGCACCGCCTTCACATCGTTGATGAGATCATGTTTCAACAACTGACGAGATGAGATATTGACCGAAACAGAGAGCGGTGCTGCAAAGCGATACTGGCGCTGCCACTGGGCAAGCTGCTTTGCGCTTTGCTCCAGAATGAACAGACCAAGCTCATTGATCACACCGGTTTCTTCTGCCAGAGGAATAAACTCGGATGGAGGGATCATGCCGCGTGTCGGATGTTCCCAACGGGCAAGAGCCTCAAAACCAGCGATAGACTTATCAGCAAGTCGAATAACAGGCTGATAGAAAACCTTGATCTGCTTCTTCTCAAGAGCTGCACGCAGGTCATTGTCCATCGCCAGAATATTCTGTGAGACCGGACGCAGAGTTGGGCGGAAGATCTCAACGCGATCACCGCCAACGCGCTTGGCGTGATTGAGAGCGATCTCTGCATCGGCATAAAGCGTGGACGCCTTTGCCTTTTCATCTTCGAGAATAGCAACACCCAAAGACGCAGTCAGGAAGACTTCCTGATCGCCAAAGGTTACAGGTACACGCAGCGCTTTACGAAGCTCTTCAGCCAGTTCAGCAATGCGGTCTGCCGCCTGCTCTGAGATAACCAGAACGCCAAAGGTATCAGCCGAAATGCGAGAAAGGGAATCCTGCGGCTTCATCAAACGGGACAAACGACGTGCCGCTGTGAGCAGCATAGTGTCGCCCGCAGACTGTCCGATAGAACCATTTACCTGACGGAAGCGATCCAGATCCAGAAGGATCACGGAAGGATGCGCTGCACCTTCGGTCTGACTACGAACGATGGCTGCCTGCAAGCGGTCCATGAAGATTTCACGGTTGGGCAAGCCGGTCAGGTTGTCGTGCACCGCGTCGTGCATCAAACGCTCTTCTGCGGTCTTCTGGGATGTCACATCAAGCAGAGTGCCAACACAACGGATCACTTCGCCGTCGCTGCCCAGAATTGGGCGGGCACGCAGCTTGAGCCAGAGGTAATGGCTGTCTTCACCCCGCAGGCGGAAAATCTGGTTCACTCGGCCACGACGCTGGTCGATGACTGCATCCAGTGTGCCACGGAACAAATCACGGTCCTGCGGGTGCAGGTAGTTCAGCCAATCGCGTGCAGGACCAGCCAACTCGCCCAGCTTGAGGCCGAGGGCTTCTTCCAGTTCACTGCTGGTCGTAATGCGGTCGCGATCAACGTCCCAGTCCCAGATGATGTCGCCGGAACCGGTCAGCGCCAGAGCCTTACGCTCTACGTCCGTTACGATGCCCTGCGAAATACCGCCGGATGCAAACGCGTGCTGCATAACGGTAAAACCGATCAGCAGAACAATAAGAACGAGACCACCAGCCAGAGCAGGCTGAACAAGGTCGTTGTTGATGTTGCCGGAGGTCGTAACAGCAGCGCCCACCATCCATGCCAAAAGCAAGAACCATGATGGGATGAGCATGATAGCGCGCTCATACCCTTTGAACGCCAAGCCGAGAATGGTCAGGAAACCGAGAACCGCAAACGAACCAAAGAAGATACGGGAGATGCCCGCAGCAACGTTAGGGTCCCAAAGAGCGACGGCGATCAGACCCAGCACCATCAAGCCCATTGCAAGGCCAAGGTGCGAATAATGGATGTGCCAGCGGTTGAGGTTCAAATAGGCGTAGAGGAAAACGATCAGAGACGCCGTCAAGCTGATTTCAGCGACAGAGCGATAGAACTGATCTTCTCCAAGTGTTGCCCCGAAAATGAGGTTCCAGAAGCCGAAGTCGATACACAAGTAGGCCATAACGGCCCAAGCAAGAGCGGCAGTTGCTGGAAACAGAACAGTACCCTTAACCACGAACAGGATGGTTAGGAAGAGTGCAAGCAGACCCGCAATACCAAGCACGATCCCCTTATAAAGGGTGTAAGCGTTGGTGCTGTCCTTGTAGGCATCCGGCGTCCAGAGGCGAAGCTCAGGAAGCTCCGGTCCCTTCATTTCCGCAACGAAGGTCACGACCGCGCCAGGGTCCAGCGTGATACGGAATACGTCAGCCTGTGCGGAGCTTTCGCGGGTAGGCGCAACACCTTGGCTAGGGGTCACGGAAATAATGCGGCGCTCGCCAAGGTCAGGATTGAAGATACCCGCGCCTGCCATCTTGTAGTATGGCGCAACGAGCAAGCGTTCAATTTGCTGATCACCGGGGTTGGACAACGCAAACACGGCCCACGAGGAGTGGTTGTTCGCGGCGGAGCGCACCTCGATACGGCGCACAATACCGTCTTTACCCGGAGCGGTGGAGACTTGAAGACTTGGCCCTGCCTCAGGATAAATGGAGATGATCTCCGTCAGATCCACGGCATCAACATCGCCGGGAACCGCAATCGCTTCCAGCGCCGTTGCCTGATTGACTGAAAGCGCAAAAAACGCGCTAAACCAAAGGGCTATGAATAGTCTTATAAAGTGCACCTGCACACTCCCCAGCGGTCATTGAGACCGAGAATTCCCGATGACCCTAAAAATGGCCAGACCCTGTGTACCGTGTCACAGAGCGTGTTTCACGTCTCCTTCGCCTTTAAGAGGCGATTTATCCCCACTCACCTCTATTGATGGCGATATCGTGTCAATAATACGGAGATCCTCACTTAAACACGCGAACAACACATGATCTTGCCACCTTCCGTTGATGTGGAGGTAATCACGGGCATAACCGATCTCATGAAAACCGACCCGTTTCAGTAGTCCGATGGATACTTCATTGCTTGGCAAGCACGCTGCTTCCACGCGGTGGAGCTTTTCATGCTCGAACATATGGCGCAAAAGGCGTTGGGTTCCACGGCGCATGTAGCCGCAGCCAGCATAACGCTGCCCCATCCAGTAGCCCATGGAAGCGGCTTGACTTACACCACGTCGAACGTGGGTGATATTGATGCCGCCAAGCAGTTGATGGGTTAGCCCGTTGAAGAGAAAGTAGGGAAAGCTGGTACCTGCGCGGCGCTCTGCCGAATAACGGCGAAGACGATAGCGGAACGCGGACTTACTCAGTTCGGTATCGGTCCACTTCGGCTCCCACGGCTGAAGAAAGGAGCGGCTCTCCTCTCTCAGTTCACGCCACTCTGCATAGTCAGCATGAACGGGCGGGCGAAGGTAGACACCTTCGCCAACCAAAATGTCATCGTGCGTTTGCCTGCTCCAGATCCTGGATATCACTGCTCACGCTCCTTCTGTTCCATCTTCTGCGTTTCACGCGCTAATGGAACTCAAGACCTCTTTAACTTGCTCGTGGGTCAGAATATCCGATTTCGGCCCGACGTGAACCAGTGTTGGAGCACCTGAGGAGAACATTTTTGCAGCAACACGGCGAATTTGCTCACTCGTCACGGCGTTAACGCGTTCTGTCAGTTCTTCAACGGAAATAATGCGGCCGTGGATCATCATCTGGCGGGCAATCTGGCCTGCGCGAGCTGTCGGGCTCTCCAGTGCCATGAGTAGGCTTGCCTTGATCTGCGCCTGAGCGCGCTGGACTTCCTTGTCATTGACAGAGGCAGAAATCTTTTTCAGCTCTTCCAGCACAACCGGCATAAGCTCGCTTGTGTTTTCTGGACCCGTGGCTGCATGAATTGCGAACAAGCCGTTGTCAGCAAACGCCCAGTGGAACGAATAGATCGAATAGCAAAGGCCGCGCGTTTCACGCACTTCCTGAAACAGGCGGGAGGACATGCCACCGCCCAGCACAGAAGCAAGGATCTGCGCTGCATAATAGTCTTCGTGATGGTACGGCAGACCTTCAAAGCCCAGAATAACCTGCACTTCCTGAAGGTCTTTTTCGATTGAGCAAGAACCGCCGTGGTAAGTAGCGGCAGGATACGCCTGCCCCTCACCCACTGGAAGGCTGCAGAACCGCTCGCTCGCCAGCTTTACAAGCTCATCATGATCAACAGCGCCTGCAGCTGCTACCACCATGCAGGATGCGCGGTAGTGATCTGCCATATATTCGCGGATAGCGTCTGGGCTGAAGCTGTTTACAGTTTCAGGCGTACCCAAAATAGGACGACCGATTGCCTGATCCGGCCAAGCTGTAGCGAGCAGAAGATCGAATGCCTGATCTTCAGGCGTATCATTGGCCGCGCCGATTTCCTGAATGATAACATTCTTCTCGCGGGCCAGTTCTTCCGGATCGAAGACACTTTCCTGCAAGATGTCAGCAAGGATATCCAAGCCAAGAGGCACGTCCTCGGCCAGCGTTCGCACGTAGTAGTTGGTGTGCTCAATGCTGGTCGAAGCGTTCATTTCGCCGCCAACGGCCTCGATTTCTTCTGCGATCTGCGGCGCACTGCGGGTCTTGGTGCCCTTGAAAGCCATATGCTCCAGAAGATGGGTGACGCCGTTCTGGCTCACCCCTTCCGAACGAGAACCCGCTTTCACCCACACGCCGAGCGCGGAGGTCTTCAGGTGCTCCATATGATCAGTGACGACAGTCAGGCCGTTTTCGAGAACCGTTGTTTTTACTGCCATGTTATGCGCCTGCCTTTACAGCACGGGCATTGGCTTCCACGTATTCTTCAACTGCCTTGGTTTCTGCCGGTAGAACGGTGAAACGCTCTTCACGGTCAAGAAGGTCTGCAAGGTGCAGAGGCAGAGCCGGACGAATGCCGCTTGCCGCTTCCACTGCATCAGGGAACTTAGCAGGATGAGCGGTAGACAGAACGATCATCGGCACGCCCTGCTCTTCGTTTTCCTTGGCAACCTTAACAGCAGTTGCTGTGTGCGGGTCCAACAGGTAGCCGGTTTCAGCCAGCGTTTCCTTAATGGTTGCAGAGGTCTGCTCTTCGTCACAGCGACCTGCGCCGAACATCAGCTTAATGTCTGCCAAAGCCTTTTCAGGAATATCGAAGGAGCCGGACTGCTTCAGGCTATCCATCTGGCGGCGTACAGTTTCGCCATCACGGTCCTGCGCTTCGAACAGAAGGCGTTCGAAGTTGGAAGAAACCTGAATGTCCATGGATGGAGAGATGGTTGGCACTACACCACGTGTTTCATAACGGCCGCTTTCCATGGTGCGGGCGAGAATGTCGTTGGTGTTGGTTGCGATAACCAGCTTCTTGATAGGAAGGCCCATCTTGTAGGCTACATAGCCTGCAAAGATGTCGCCGAAGTTACCGGTTGGAACGGTGAAGGATACTTCACGGTGCGGCGCGCCAAGAGCAGTCGCGGAGGTGAAGTAGTAAACCACCTGCGCCACGATGCGAGCCCAGTTGATGGAGTTAACACCAGCCAGAGCCACCTTCTCGCGGAACGGGAAGTTGTTGAACAGGTCTTTCAGGATCGCCTGACAATCATCAAAGTTGCCTTTGAGGGCCAGTGCGTGAATGTTTTCTTCCTTGCAGGTGGTCATCTGGTGCTGCTGCACCGGAGATACGCGCCCTTCTGGGAAGAGAATTACAACATCAGTCCGCTCGCGGCCACGGAATGCCTCGATAGCAGCGCCGCCGGTATCACCGGAGGTCGCGCCAACGATGGTTGCGCGTTTGCCCTGCTCTGCCAGCACATAGTCCATCAAGCGGCCAAGCAGCTGCATTGCAACGTCTTTAAACGCAAGGGTCGGGCCGTGGAACAGTTCCAGCACAAAGGTATTCGCGCCCGTCTGCACAAGCGGTGTAACCGCATCGTGTGCAAAGGTCGCGTAGGCCTCGCCGATCATTGTTTTCAGCGCAGTTTCAGGAATTGCATCGCCAACGAATGGAGAAATTACCTCAAAAGCAATCTCGGCATAGCTTTTGCCAGCCATAGATGCGATCTGGTCTTTAGAAAGCTGTGGCCACTCTTTTGGTACATACAGGCCACCATCGCGCGCTAGACCTGTGAGCAGAACCTCTGAAAAGTTCAGTTCTGGTGCTTCGCCTCGCGTACTTACGTATCTCACTTGCAATAACCCTTTTGATGAAGGTGTCTTTCGGGCGCAAATCCGCCCGTAATTAAGTGAGCGCAAACTAAACGTCTGCGCCCTTTGTTGCAAGGGATTGAACGCCCGCAATACCTGTTCTTTTACAGGCCAAAGGCTACTAATTGGCTCAATTATGCCCTATTGCGTGCGCCTCTACGGGCTTTCAACGTATGGAGGGTGAGTTTCGCAGATCAAGCGTGACCAGCTTGCGACGATAGCATGCCCGGATCGATACCAAGGATGCCTAGGGCTTTTGACCACTTGTTCTCAATATCGCTATCGAAGATCAAAGTGGGGTCAGCTTCACAAGTGAGCCAGCCGTTTGCCTGTATCTCCGCCTCCAACTGTCCCGGTGCCCAACCTGCATAGCCAAGCGCCAGCATAGCCTGAGCAGGACCGCGCCCTTCTGCAAGCGCCCTCAGGATCTCGACAGTCGCAGTTAAGCAAACACCATCACGGATCGGGAGCGAGGAACTTTCCAGATAGAAATCATCGGAATGCAGAACAAAGCCCCGACCCGTATCCACCGGCCCACCGCGATGGACTTCCATCTGGCGGAGGTTTAGCGGCAGAATTAACGGATCGTCCTCGGGTAGGAGGTTAAGCTGTTCCAACAGTTGATCGAAAGTGATGTTGGTGGCTTTCTGGTTCAGCACAATGCCCATGGCCCCCTCTTCGGAGTGGGCGCACAGATAGACGACCGTGTGCGCGAAGCGCCCGTCTTCCATCGTCGGCATCGCTATCAGATATTGCCCGTCCATGTAGGTAGTTGGGTCGCCATTATCCATGCGGCGATCTCTCCTGTGGCACTTAGCGAACTTTGCTATAGCCTACCTACCTGACAGCACATTGCAAATGAACTTCAGAGATTTTAGGAAGATGCACACATACAAGGTAAATTCTGTGTCCCTCTCGAAGTTGTGAAGCCACGCGGCAGAATGTCATTTTGGAGTATTGGTGGTTTGGTCTATGGAAAGAGGATGATAAATCCACTCAAAACAGCACTTTTTGCGATCATTGCACTTCCCCTCGCCACCCAAGCGCAGGCTGTGGAAACATTTGGCACAGACTGGACCCCTATTGAAGGTGGTCAGGTTCGCCTTGTCCGCGCCAGTGCTCCAGAGGCCGATGGTAGCTATCTAGCCGCATTCCAGTTCGAGCTAAAACCGGGCTGGCACATGTACTGGCGTTACCCCGGTGAAGCTGGTGTGCCGACTGAGGTGGATTTTTCCTCATCGACCAATCTGACAGATGCGCAGCTTATGTTCCCTGCACCGCAGGAGTACTTCGACGGTTTTTCCCGCAGCATCGTCTACAAGGACAAAGTGACCCTCCCTGTTCGCATAGAGCGCAAGAGCGACAAGCGGCCAGCGGTTGTTGTTGCCAAAATGGATTTTGGCATCTGCGAGAAGGTCTGCGTGCCCGTATCAACGGAGCTATCAACTACCCTTCCATCCGCAGGAAAGAAGGATACAGCTTCTGATGCCCTGTTTTACGATGCGCTAAAGAGTATTCCTCAAGCCCATGAAGCGGGAGACAACCAGATTACGGTCAGCCTTTCCAAAAACGGCAAGGAACCTGTTCTGGAGTTCACCAGCAAGGTGCAAGAGGGTGACACCGACCCTGCCCTGTTTGTTGAAGGGCCACCAATGTCCTATCACGGCGTTCCCAAACTCAAGGGCGTTAAGGGCGACGTTGCCACATGGCAGCTTCCAATGAACGGCCTTGCCCATGAAGGTAACACGCTAGACCTTGTTATGACCTTGGTAAGCGGGCAGAGAACCTTTGAGGAAACGCAGGAAATTACCCTACCGAAAGGATTTGCGGAGGCTCTTTAGCCTCCCTTTTTTTATTTTACCCCTTCCTCTTTACGCCGATCTACGTAATCTCTGGAATCGTAAGAGTGTGGTTTTTCGGTGCTCCCAAACCAGCACCCCCATTCAATTCAGGAGTATTCCATGACGATTAAAGTTGGAGAAACGCTTCCATCAGCAACCCTTTTTGTGCTGGGTTCCAGTGGACCGGAGGCTGTGAGTAGCTCCGATCTTTTCGCAGGCAAGAAGGTTGTTCTTTTCGCGGTTCCCGGCGCGTTTACGCCGACCTGTAGCGCGAGCCACGTTCCGTCTTATCGCGACCATGCTGACGAAATCCTCGCCAAAGGCGTTGATATGATTGCGGTGGTATCTGTAAACGACCCGTTTGTTATGCACGCGTGGGAAGAATCCAGTGATACCAAAGGCAAGATCAAGTTCCTTTCCGACGCGAACGGAGAACTGACCAAGGCTGTTGGCCTAGACATCGACATCTCCGCAGTCGGTCTAGGTGTACGCTCCAAGCGCTATTCCATGCTGCTGGACAACGGCACCGTGAAGGTGCTCAACGTCGAAGAAAATCCATCTGTTATGGAAGTTTCCGGCGCTGACGAAATTCTCAAGGCTCTGTAAGGCCTGACAAAAAAATGGCAGGGGCTTGCCCCTGCCATCAAACTCGCTGGTTCTATTTGGGTGATCTGCCTTAAAATGCATGCACACCCTGATTGCTCTTAGAGCTAGCTTTTACGCTTGGCACCCTTTGGATCATCATCCTCATAATCCGGCGGAGGTGTCAGACGTGGGTCTGCGTATTCTTCATCATCATCAAAGTCTTCGTCATCGTCATCTTCTTCACCAGCTTCCTGCCGTGCGGCTTTGCGCAGGGTAAGAATGTAAGCGATGTAAACGGCTAGAAGCGTTAGCGCGAGACCGAACCAAGTAGCAGCATATTGCAGGTGATTATTGCGGAACGTCATGCGCGTTTCACCGGCCTGCGGCAGGCCGCCAGACTCATTCAGGTTCTCCGTGAGATCAACGGAGTAAGGCGCAATCGGGAATTCCTGAAAACCCAGAGCACTACCCATCTTAACCGGTTCGCGGGCGTACCATTCACCTGTCTTGTTGTTTGGCTCAGGCGTAAACATGCTTGGCACTTCCGCCCTACGCGCAAGGCCCGTGATCGTTACGGTTTCCTTAGGCGGATGCGAACCAAGGCGGGTTTTGAACTCCCGCCGATCCAGCGGAATGAAGCCGCGGTTCACCATCAAGATCCAATGATCTTCCGTCACAAACGGTTGGAAGAGGAAGTATCCCTGCCCGCCAAGCGGCCCTTTCGGCTTTACCAGCGTGTCGAAATAGAAAAGCTCACCCATGAGGAACTGGCCGGTGACTTTAACCGGCAAGTAGTCGATATCTTCGTTGGAGAGGCCCTCCCACTCATCGGGAGCAGGCGGTGCTACAGGCGGCTGGACAGCGCGAGTGGTTGCAAACTCGACAAGCTGGTTCTTCCATGCAAGGCGCTGGAGTTGCCAAATACCGAGGCTCGTAAGAAACGCGAAGGAAACCAGAACGCAAATATTGAGGATCAGGTGCTTTCTCCAGAAAGGCACGGGCTTTTCACCCTCAGAGGCTTCAGCGTCCTCATCCGTATCTTTTCCGGCAAAATCGGCTTCTATCGCTTCCTGAAACTCTAGATCGTCTAGCTGTTTTGTAGGATCAAACTCCACTTGAACGTTATCGTCATGTTCAGGAGTATCGTTCTCTTCACGATCGGGTGTTTCTTTGTTTTCACTCATCGCGTTTCCCCTCAGACGCCTTGTTAAAGAATTGGAGGGCAATAATTAATCCCTTTAAAGGGCGTAAAACTACCAATGACAAAATGATTGTAAGCGGAAGCCAAATGACCAGATGCAGCCACATCGGCGGCTGATAGGCCATTTCAACCAACAGCACGCCGCCAACGATGACAAAGCCAAGGAACATAATAATGAATACGGCTGGGCCATCGCCCGGATCGGCACTCTCTAGCGATGACCCGCAGCTAGGGCAATGAGAACGCAACGTCAAATAACCTTTGAATATGGAGCTTTGCCCGCAGAAAGGACATTTTCCGCGTAGACCAATGCCAACAATTCGGGCCAGTGACATCTCGTTATTCTTTTCCATCTCTCGCATTCTATTGGCACTCTGCGAACAACCCAGAGTTCTTGTTTTTGGAAAGAAACAATCTTGAAACAATAAAGGCGGCACGCGCCGCCTTTACCTGTAGTTTCTGTGTAAATCCAAGCAACTAGTGCTTAGCCACCCCAGATGTAAACAGCGGCAAACAGGAACAGCCATACAACATCAACGAAGTGCCAGTACCAAGCTGCTGCCTCAAAACCGAAGTGTTTGTTTGGCGAGAAGTGGCCTGCAAGCACGCGCATAAAGCAGACGAACAGGAAGATGGTACCTACGATTACGTGGAAGCCGTGGAAGCCGGTGGCCATAAAGAAGGTCGCGCCGTAGATGTTTTCAGAGAAACCAAACGCGGCGTGGGAGTATTCGTAGGCCTGCAGTGCAGAGAAGATAATACCCAAGGCAACGGTTGCGATCAGACCCCACTTCAAACCTTCACGGTCATTGTGAATGAGAGCATGGTGCGCCCAAGTTACAGCAGTACCGGACAGAAGCAGGATAAGGGTGTTGAGCAGCGGCAGGTGCCAAGGATCAAAGGTCTCAACGCCTTGCGGAGGCCATACGCCGCCTGTGTGGGCAACACGGTCTACCTGAATAGCCTCACCTGCGAACAGGGATGCATCAAAGAACGCCCAGAACCACGCAACGAAGAACATCACTTCAGAAGCGATGAACAGCAGCATGCCATAGCGCAGGTGCAAAGAAACAACGCGGGTGTGATGCCCTTCGCGGGATTCCTTAACGGTATCGCGCCACCAGCAGAACATGGTGTAAAGCACGATGGCAAGGCCAATCGCAAACAGGCCCCAACCGGTCAGGTCGATACCATAGACGCTTTCGCCAGCTTCGTTCACGTATGGAAAGAAGCCTAGGCTATCGCCGTTGGACGAACGCATGAACGCGATCGAACCGATTGCAAGTACAAGTGCGCCCATTGATCCGAGAAACGGCCAGGGGCTCGGATCTATAATATGGTAATCGTGGTTCTTTTTATGTGCCTCGGCCATTCAATTGCTCCCAAATCCTCTGGGGTTTTTCCGCCTGAAGAAAAACCTAAAGCTTGTTTGGCGCAGATGATGCGTCCGGCGCTTCTACAGCGGCGGTCTGTTCTTCTGCGTCGACTTTAAAAAATGTATAGGAAAGCGTGACTTCCTTAATGTGACGAAGGTCTTCGTCCTTATCCATCTCAGGATCGATAAAAAACAGGACCGGCATGTCTATTGATTCACCAGAGGCCAAAGGCTGCTCGGTGAAGCAGAAGCAGTCGATCTTGTTGAAATAACCGCCCATTTCACTAGGCGAAACATTAAACGTAGAGGTGCCGGTGGTCTTGGCGCTCGCTAAATTGCGGGCCTCGTAAGCAACCTCTGCCATCTGCCCTAGTTTGACGCGCACAACCTTCTGCTTTGGGCCAAAGTCCCAAGGTAGATCGCTGTTGGTGTTCGCATCAAAGCGCACGATGATCTCGCGGTCCAAAATGGTCTGCGATGCCTCATCAGCGCGCTGGGTCGTGCCACCGTAACCGGTAACACGGCAGAACAAATCATAAAGCGGCACGGCGGCGAAGGCCGCGCCCAGCATACCAGCAAAGATGCCAACGCAAATAAGCGCGACTTTGCCGTTTTTGTTCTGCTGGTTGTTGCTAGTGCTGCTCATGGTGTTCCATCAAGTCCATTCGTCACGATTAAAGCGGACGGTCCATAATGCCCGGACCCAGCTTGATGATGGTCACCAAGTAGAACAGAGCGACAAGCAGGCCGAGGCTGATGGCAATCGCCATAGAACGGCCACGGCGCTTTTTAATCTGGTCTTGTGAGAGAACGTTTTTCTCAGTTGTCATTATTAAACTCCCAGTCCCAAGAGGTGCTCGATAAGAAGAGCTGCGAACAAGCCGGACAGATAAAGCAGAGAGAACTTGAAGAGCTTCACTGCTGCCTTGTGGGCTGCATCACCTTCACGGGTGCGCCACACCTGCACGGCGTAATAGAGGAAGCCTAGGCCAGCGACGGTGGAAAGAACCCCGTATCCAATACCCGCATAACCGAGCAGGTATGGAGACACGCCAATAGGCATCAAAATTACAGAATAAAGTAGGATCTGGTGGCGCGTCGCTGTCTCGCCAGCAGCCACCGGAAGCATAGGAATTTTCGCGGCCTTGTAGTCATCGTTCTTGAACAGAGCCAGCGCCCAGAAGTGAGGCGGCGTCCATGCGAAGATGATCATAAAGAGTGCGATGCTCTCGATGCTGACGGTGCCGGTAACAGCTGCCCAGCCAACAACGGGAGGAAGCGCGCCAGCGGCACCACCGATAACGATGTTCTGCGGCGTGCTGCGCTTAAGCCACATGGTGTAGATGACCACGTAGAAGAAAATAGTGAAGGCCAACAAGCCTGCGGCAACCCAATTGGTTGCAAGACCAAGCGTAACGACTGATCCGCCGGAGAGAGTAAGGCCAAACGCAAGGGCTTCTTGCGGTGTAACTTTGCCTGCAGGGATCGGGCGATTTTGCGTGCGACTCATAATGCGGTCGATGTCAGCATCCCACCACATATTCAGCGCACCCGATGCACCAGCGCCAATAGCAATGCACAGAAGCGCAACGAAAGACAGAACAGGGTGCTGTGTTGTTGGTGCAAGCACCACGCCCACAAGAGCGGTAAAGATGACAAGCGACATGACACGCGGTTTTAACAGCGCGATGTAATCGCGTACTTCACCGTGCCCGCCGGTTTCAGCAATTGTTTCTGTTTGCTCCATGAGCGTCATGTGCGTCCCCTCAACTCTTTCAGCCCCTTCCCTGATTGGAGCTGTGACCTTGCCTTCGGTGGCAGGTTCTCATTTTTGCTTGCTCGGCGTTTTCGCTCTTATTGGAGGAAGGCACCGGATGCGCCTTCCTCTTGTTCCGTCAAACTTTGCTTACTTGATCTTCGGCAGTGTCTCGAATTGGTGGAACGGAGGAGGAGAGCTCAAGGTCCACTCCAGAGTGTTCGCACCAACGCCCCATGGGTTATCGCCAGCAACGCGCTTCTTCATGAAGGCTTCCAGTACGCAGTAGAGGAAGATGAAGACAGCGAATGCGGAGATGTAAGAACCGATGGAGGAAACGTAGTTCCAGCCCCAGTAAGCATCTGGGTAGTCAGCATAGCGGCGTGGCATGCCAGCAAGACCCAGGAAGTGCTGAGGGAAGAACACGAGGTTCACACCGATGAAGGTTACGAAGAAGTGCAGGTTGCCCAGCCACTGGGAGTACATGTAGCCAGAGAACTTAGGGAACCAGTAGTACCAAGCCGCAAAAATCGCGAACACAGCACCCAGAGACAGAACGTAGTGGAAGTGAGCTACCACGTAGTATGTGTCATGCAGAGCGCGGTCGAGACCAGCATTTGCCAGCTGCACACCGGTTACACCACCAACGGTGAACAGGAAGATGAAGCCGATTGCCCAGATCATTGGCGTGGTAAAGGAAATGGAACCTCCCCACATGGTCGCGATCCAAGAGAAGATCTTCACCCCTGTCGGAACCGCAATCACCATAGTAGCGAACAGGAAGTACGCCTGTGTTTCAACGGAAAGACCAACGGTGAACATGTGGTGCGCCCACACAACAAAGCCAACAACACCAATGGCAACCATTGCGTATGCCATGCCGATGTAACCAAACACAGGCTTATTGGAGAAGGTGGAGATGATGTGCGAGATGATGCCGAATGCTGGCAGGATCAGGATGTACACTTCAGGGTGACCGAAGAACCAGAACAGGTGCTGGAACAGAATAGGGTCACCGCCACCAGCAGCTTCAAAGAAGGTGGTGCCGAAGTTACGGTCTGTGAGCAGCATGGTGATCGCGCCAGCCAGAACAGGCAGGGAGAGCAGTAGCAGGAACACAGTAACCAGAACTGACCATACGAACAGAGGCATCTTGTGCAGGGTCATACCCGGCGCACGCATGTTGAAGATGGTGGTGATGAAGTTGATCGCGCCAAGAATGGAGGATGCACCTGCAACGTGAAGAGACAGGATTGCAAAGTCCATAGCCGGACCAGGCTGACCGGAGGTGGACAGCGGCGGATAAATCGTCCAGCCACCACCAACACCGTTTGCACCTGGAGGACCCGGTACGAACAGGGACATCAGCAACAGGATGAACGCTGGCGGCAGAAGCCAGAAGGAAATGTTGTTCATGCGCGGGAACGCCATATCAGGCGCACCGATCATGATCGGAACAAAGTAGTTCGCGAAGCCACCGATAAGCGCAGGCATAACCATGAAGAAGATCATGATAAGCGCGTGCGAGGTGGTGAATACGTTGAACATGTGCGGATCGGAGAAGAACTGCATCCCCGGATCCTGAAGTTCCATACGAATACCAACAGATAGAGCACCACCGATGATACCGGCCATGATCGCGAAGATCAGGTAAAGGATGCCGATATCCTTGTGGTTGGTGGAATAGACCCACCGTGTCCAGCCTGTCGGGTGGTCATGTGCATGGGCGTCAGACGCGGCCATTGCTTTACTCCCTCATCAAATTTCAAAGGTGCGCCGGATCGGCCCCATTTGGACCCGGCGCAGCAATTCGGTAATGCCAGTTAGTTGGAAGCCGCCACGGTCAGGGTGTCGTCCGCACCCTTAGCTGCTGCGACCTTCTCTTTCTTGATCAGGGCTGCAAGCTTGGCGTTTGCTTCGTCAACGTCGGATTTGGCTGCTTCTGCCCAAACCGCGTACTGCTCTTTGGTTACAACCTGAACAGCGATTGGCATGAAGGCGTGGTCTTTACCGCAGAGCTCAGAACACTGGCCGTAGTAGATGCCGGTGCGCTCGGCGCGGAACCAAGTCTGGTTCAAACGGCCCGGAACAGCATCAATCTTCACACCAAAGGCAGGCATTGCGAATGCGTGGATTACGTCGCCAGCAGTAACCTGAACCAGAACGGTGGTATCAACTGGCACGACCATGTTGTAATCGGTCGCCAGAAGGCGCGGCACGTCTTTTTCAGTCAGGCCTTCAGAGGCCATCTTCTCGGCACGCTCTTCGTCGGACAGCATGATCGCGTCAAACGCGACATCTTCCATGCCCTCGTCAACGTACTCATAGCCCCAGTACCACTGGTAACCAGTAGCCTTGATAACCATGTCGTACTGCGGGATGACCTGCTGCATGAACAGCAAGCGGAAGGACGGAACTGCAATAACCACCAGAATGAGGATTGGAACGACAGTCCACACAACCTCAATCATGGTGTTATGGGAGGTTTTAGAAGCCTCCGGGTTGTTACGCTTGGAGAAGCGCACCACACAATAAATAAGCAGCGCCAGAACAAACAGCGTTACGGCGGTGATAATGATCAATGTAAAATTATTGAACCAGTGAACAAATTCCATCACCTCGGTTGCAGCAGGCTGAAAGCCCATCTGCCAAGGTTCCGGCTGTGCAGCTGATGCAATGCCAGCAGAAAACACAAGCGCGCCAACAAGCCCAAAGACTGTTGCTAGTGTTCTCATGTGACGTTCCCAGAGCTTCGTCACTTTTGCGCTCCCTCATTCCGTTTTTTAGGCCGCTGGTAGCGGCGAACTACTCGCCGACTTCACGGATTTCTTGCGTCCCGCTACGCGCGACACGACGGCCAAGATCAAATTTAACCCTGCGACACTCTAGCTCACATACGGGAAATACGCGATTCCACGTAGGTCGAAGCGACGTTTGGTCGCACGTTATTTTGATATGTATCAATGTTCTGGAGAGAAACCACAAGTTGGCCACGCTAGCAATGCTACCTAAGGTACTTTCACGCATGCGCAGCGCAACAATCCACGAAACTTAAGGATACTTTTCACGGGATAGGGAGATTTTTCGCTTAAAAACCCATGTTGATGGAATTATGTCGTTAAGGTGTAAATGCGACTTTCCATTTTCAACGGAAGCTGGAAAGCTCGCGGGCACAATCATTTACTAATCCCTATTGATTCGTCATTGCTTGGCATTCACAGGTTGAGCGTCGAACGGAGGAAGTTCGTTTGGATCTAGTTACCCGCTTCTCACGCCTTGTCGTGGCACTTGCAACAACAGCGGTTTTGAGCGTTGGCATCACCTTCCCAGCAATGGCGCAGGGTGAGGTTCGTTCCGTCTATAATGACTGGCAGCTACGTTGCGACACACCTCCAGGCGCGCCATCAGAACAGTGCGCACTTATCCAAAACGTGACTGCAGAAGACCGTGACAACGTTGGCCTTACCGTTATCGTGCTGAAAACAGCCGACAAGCAGGCAGACATTATGCGTGTTCTGGCTCCGCTCGGTGTGCTGCTGCCATCCGGCCTTGGCCTTCGCATTGACGACAAGGATATCGGCCGCGCTGCCTTTGTGCGCTGTCTGCCAAACGGCTGTGTAGCAGAAGTGATGATGCAGGATGACCTGCTCACCCACCTGACCACCGGCAAGCTTGCGACCTTCATCATCTTCCAGACACCGGAAGAAGGCATCGGCATTCCGATTGCACTTGAAGGCTTTAAAGAAGGCTATGCGCAGCTGAAATAAGCGCTCAAGCCTCCAAGAGTTTTGAAAGGGTCGGGTTTCCGGCCCTTTTTTATTGCCTTTTGAGTTGTCGAATCTGAAGGCATCTACAAAACTGACGCTTTACCCTTGGTGAGGCTACTGTGATTGATATCGGGCTCTATCTTGCGTTTGTTCTGGCCGTTAGCCTGCTGATGATCACGCCGGGACCGAATATGATCCTCATCATCGGCCAATCCCTCTCCCACGGGTTTAGCGCGGGCCTTCTCACTGTTGTTGGTGCCACAATCGCGCAGTTGTTGCAGATCATCGTCGTAACGCTTGGCCTTGGTTGGGTTGTTCAGCAAGCGCCCCTTGTTTTTGAAGCTATACGGTACGGCGGGGCGGCCTACCTGCTCTATCTTGGCATCACTGCACTCTTGAAGAAGCAGAGTATTCAGAAGCCCGCTCTGTCTGGCTCACGCCATTTTGCTGGTGGGTTTCTCGTGGGTCTTTCAAACCCCAAGACACTTATTTTTCTCGCAGCACTCTTTCCGCAATTTATGACAACTTCCCTTCCGGCTGAGCCGCAACTCACCATTCTGGCGGTAACGTACCTTGCCCTAGCGTTTTGCATCGACAGTGTAATGGCCCTAGCTAGCGCAAGTGCTCGTAGCCTTGCAGAAGATGGGCAAACTGCCCATATCCTTCAAAAAATTAGTGGTGTTGTGCTCATTGCTGCTGCCACTATGCTACTTGCATTCACCTGATCAAAGTTGCACATGACAGGGTGACTAATCATTTGCGGAAGCCCGAATCCTCGCAGGACAGCGCGGGGCGTGCGCCTCACAGGAGCTAGAAACAAGATGACACAACAGCCCGTAGATCTTCTTGAAACCAGCGGATTGGGTGAAGAAAAAGCCCGCTCCATCATCTCCGAGGCGTTTCAAGGAGCAGACGACGGCGAGTTGTATCTGGAATATTCCGAGAGCGAAGGACTGGTCTTTGATAACGGCCGTCTGAAAAGCTCCAGCTTCAACAGTGGTCAGGGCTTTGGCCTGCGCACCGTAGTTGGTGAAGCAACCGGCTATGCTCACTCCGGCGAGATTTCCGAAGGCTCCTTGCGCCGCGCCGTTGATGCCGTGTCTTCTGTAAAAAGCGGCCACACCGGCACTTATGCTGAAGCTCCACAGCGCACTAACCGCAAACTCTACACCGACGAAAATCCAATCGGCAGCCCTAGCTTTGAAGAGAAGGTTCAGCTTCTCCAGAAGATTGACGCTTATGCCCGCGCAAAAGACCCGCGTGTTAAGCAGGTATCCGTTTCCATCGTTGGTAGCTGGAAGGTTGTCGATATCCTTCGCGCCAACGGACACCGTATTAAAGATGTGCGCCCACTGGTTCGCCTCAACGTTTCTATCGTGGCCGGTTCAGGCGATCGTCAGGAATCGGGCAGCCATGGCATGGGCGGCCGTGAGGGTTTTGGCGAGTTTGTTGCCGAAACCACATGGCAAGCCGCAGCGGATGAGGCTTTACGACAGGCCCTTGTGAATCTTGACGCGGTTCCGGCTCCTGCTGGTACGTTCGATATCGTGCTGGGCGCTGGCTGGCCGGGCATTCTGCTTCACGAAGCTGTTGGCCATGGCCTTGAAGGTGACTTCAACCGCAAAAAGACCTCTGCTTTCGCTGGCCTTATGGGTGAGCGCGTTGCAGCAAAGGGCGTGACCATCGTTGATGACGGCACGATTGCTGATCGTCGTGGTTCCCTTTCCGTTGACGATGAAGGCACCCCGACCAACCGCACACCGCTTATCGAAGACGGTATTCTTGTGGGCTACATGCAGGACCGCCAGAACGCTCGCCTGATGGGCATGAAGCCGACCGGCAACGGTCGCCGCGAGTCTTTCGCACATCAGCCAATGCCGCGCATGACCAATACGATCATGGAGAACGGCGACAAGGACCCGCAAGAAATTCTGGAGAGCGTCAAAGACGGTATCTACGCTGTTTCCTTTGGCGGTGGTCAGGTTGATATCACCTCTGGCAAGTTCGTGTTCTCCTGCACCGAGGCGTACCGCGTTGAGAACGGCAAGGTTGGCGCTCCGGTTAAGGGCGCTATGCTTATTGGCAATGGTCCAGACGCCCTAACCCGTGTGAGCATGATCGGTAACGATTTGAAGCTTGATCCGGGCATCGGAACTTGCGGCAAGGCCGGTCAGGGCGTTCCTGTTGGCGTTGGTCAGCCTTCCATGCGCATTAACGCAATGACAGTTGGCGGCACAGCAACCTGATAAGGCAACCGCCCGAAACCGAATTTTTTAGGGGCCCAAGGAACACTCGGGCCCCTTCTTTATCTTTTGAATGCAACGGACCGTGTGAAACAGGTTCGACGGACAAGAACTATGGCTATTGATTTTGTAATCTTCGATATGGACGATGTCCTTTACGACTTTAACCGTCCTGTGCGCTTGCAAGCGCTTTCCAAACTAAGCGGCAAAACACCTGATGAAGTTCATCAGGCTATCTATGCCGCAGGTGGTTTTGAAGAAGGCGCCGATGAAGGCAAGCCGGATAACACAGAAGATTACCTCAAAGGCTATAGCGAGCATCTCGGCTATCCGATTACCTCCTTGCAGTGGGGGCAGATCCGCCGCTCTATGATGCGCCCTCGCCCGAGTGTGCTTTCCATCGCCTCCCAGCTCAGCGAGATCGTTGATACGGCGATCCTTACCAATAACTGCATTATCTTGCAGGACCATTGGGAGCTATGCGCGCCTGAAGCAGTCGAGATTTTTGGCGAGAACCTACACATTTCTGCAGAGCTCGGGCTTGCCAAGCCAAACCCTGAAATTTACCGCGTCCTATGCGAACGCTATGGACACGCCCCAGAGCGCTGCCTTTTCATTGACGATCTGGCTGAGAACGTTGAAGGCGCTATTTCAGCAAGTCTTTCCGGTCATGTCTTCCAAAGTGCAGCAGGGCTAAAGGCTGCGATAAAGGAACTGGGACTAGAGCTGTAAAGAACAGGGCACAGAGCGATACTGTGCCCTTTTTGCAATGCTTGGGCGCCTTGGTGCGTTCGCCATATGATGCAATTTGCGCTTCATGTGGAATCGTTTAAACAACCCTAAGATCCACCTACGGGAAACTACATGCCTGAGCCCCACCTGCCGCCGTTTTTCGCCGAGCTTATTATGCTGCTTGCAGCAGCAGTTCTTGCCGTTCCACTTTTCAAACGCATCGGGTTGGGCTCTGTCGTCGGCTATCTTGCAGCCGGTATCATTCTTGGCCCGTATGTGCTGAATTTCTTTTCCGAACCAGAACAAATTCTCGGCTTTGCGGAGCTGGGCGTAGTGCTTTTGCTCTTCATCATCGGTCTTGAGCTCGACCCGCGCAAGCTCTGGACGATGAAGCGGGATATCTTCGGCCTTGGCTCCAGTCAGGTTCTTATTTCCGGCGCGGTTCTTACCGGTATTGGCCTTTACGTTGGCCTAAGCACTCAGGTAGCCTTTGTGGCAGGTTTTGGCCTTGCGTTGTCATCAACCGCCTTTGCCCTTCAGCTTTTGCAGGAACGCGGCCATCTGGGTACCAACTACGGTCAGCGCTCCTTTGGCATCTTGCTGTTTCAGGACATTGCCATTGTGCCGCTTCTTGCCATCGTAGGTTTGATGGCACCTGGTGAGAGTGCCCGTACAACGCTCGATGTTATCTACGAAGTCGCGCTGGTTGTTGGCGCCGTTGCCTCGGTTATCGTCGCTGGCCGCTATCTCATCTCTCCGCTTTTCCAAATTCTGGCAGCGACACGCGCACGCGAAGTTATGCTGGCTGCAGCCCTACTCGTTGCGCTTGGCAGTGCCGGTCTTATGTCCGTTGTTGGCCTTTCAATGGCGCTTGGGGCGTTCCTTTCCGGCGTGATGCTGGCTGAATCCAGCTATCGCCATACCCTTGAAGCAGATATCGAGCCGTTCCGCTCTCTGCTGATGGGTCTGTTCTTCATGGCCGTTGGCATGGCCCTGCAGTTTGATCTTATCTGGGACAACTGGCAGACCGTCCTTCTTGCGGTCATCGTGTTGATGTTCACTAAAGGCGCGATCTTGTGGGCTTTGGCGAGAGCGTTTGGCTCTTCCAACTCCGACAGTCTTCGTGTTGCCGTTACCTTGCCGCAAGGCGGCGAGTTCGCCTTTGTGCTGTTTACTGCTGCATTGGCGCTCGGCATTCTGCCAGAGCTTACCGCAAACATTTTGAGCGCCACCGTCATCATCACCATGCTGCTAACTCCAGTTGCAGGCAACATCCTTGAATGGCTTGCTGCAAAGATGAAAAAGGCGGGTGTCCCTTCTGATCAGATCGACTCTTTTGAAGATGTAACACCAAGTGTTCTCATCGTGGGCTTTGGCCGCTTTGGTATGATGGTCGCGCAGATGCTGACCTCCGAAGGCGTTTCTGTAACCGCTCTCGACAACCGGCCAGACCGTATCGCCTATGCCAAAAAGCTCGGTTTCAAAATCTACTTTGGTGATGCAACCCGCCCTGATGTTTTGAAAGCCGCTGGGGCTGGCAATGCTGCTCTCATCGCCCTTTGCATCGAAAATGATAGCGTTATGAAGGCGGCAATTTCGCAGATCAGGCAGGAGCTCCCTGATGTTGCTCTGTTCTGCCGCGCAACAGACCGAGCGCACGCGCTGGATCTAACTCGCATGGGCGTTGACTTCCAGATCCGTGAGACATTCGAAAGTAGTGTTGTGTTTGGCCGCACCGCCCTAGAACATCTGGGACTACCGCAAGACCGTATTGACGCAATCGAGGCGGATGTGCGCGAGCGCGACAGCAAGCGACTGGCAATGCAGCTTGAAGGGGACTTCTTTGCCGGCACAGAAACCTTGCACAAGATCACCCCTCGTACTGAGGACGACGAAAACACACCATCTTAGATGCTGTGCTTTTTGTTGCACTTGGAATAGCGTAGGCGCTATTCATCCGCTCTACGTTTGGACCGAGGTTAGAAATGTCCCACGACTATTCGATTGGTGATCTTGCAAAGCGGACTGGCACAAGTGTGCAGACTATTCGTCACTACGAGGAAAAGGGCCTCATAGCCGCTCCACCTCGTACCGAGGGTGGGCAGCGTCGTTATGACGAAACCCATCTCAAGCAGCTCACATTCATTCGCCATAGCCGTGACATGGGTTTCTCGCTGCAGAAAATTCAAAGCCTGTTGCAGCTTAGCGCCGAGCCCGGTGCATTTTGCGCCAGCGCCGATAACATCGCCCGCGAGCATCTGGCCAAAATTGAAGACCAGATCCGCCGCCTCACCGTATTACGGGATGAGCTGAAGAGTGTGCTGGAGCAAGCATGCGAGGGGCACGTACATGACTGCCGCGTACTAGAAGCGCTGAATACGGATCATCCCGCTTTAGCGGCGACGGCAGACAAAAAGCAGATAGGACGTAAATGACCGCAAAACCGGCCCATTCGGCAAAGTTCACCCAAGGCTCGACAATGCGTCATGTCTTGGTAATGACCTCTACAGGCACGATCGGGCTGATTTCGGTCTTCCTCGTGGACTTCGCAAACCTGTTTTACATTTCCCAGCTTGGCACGCAGGAGCTGGCAGCTGCAATCGGGTATGCAGGCACGATTATCTTCTTCAACACCGCTATTGGCATCGGCCTTTCTATTGCAGCAAGTGCGACTGTATCGCGCCGCATTGGTGCAGGCGAAGGGCATAGCGCGAAGCAAATGGCTGGTCTTGCCCTGCTCGTCTCCTTCTTCCTCTCTGGCATATTCGTCGCCTGTGTCTTCCCGTTCCTTGGCGGGCTGCTATCCGCACTTGGCGCCTACGGCGACACACACCGCTATGCTCTGGAGTTTCTTCAGATCGTAATGCCGTCGTTGCCGCTTATGTGTCTTGGTATGGCAATGTCTGCTCTTTTGCGAGCAAAGGGTGATGCACGGCGAGCAATGACCCTTACTTTGGTGGCGGGCGCGGCGACGGCAGTGCTTGATCCAATATTTATCTTCTGGTTGGACATGGGCATCAACGGAGCAGCCATCGCCTCGGTTCTCGCCCGTTTCATTATGGCTGGTATGGGCGTCTATGCCTGCTTTGCTGTGCACAAGATGGTTGCAATGCCTTCGCTTGCAAACGTCTGGACAGACGGGCGGGCCTTGCTCTACGTGGCAGTTCCTGCCGTTCTAACCAACATATCAACACCGGTTGGCAATGCGTGGGTCACCTCAGAAATCGCCGCATTTGGGGATGAAGCTGTTGCCGGCTGGGCCGTTGTAGGCCGCATCATTCCGGTGGCGTTTTGTGCTCTGTTTGCGCTCTCAGGTGCGGTTGGCCCAATTCTGGGGCAGAACCTTGGTGCGGGCCTTTACACGCGCCTTTCCAGAACCATGCGCGACTCCATCATCTTCGTGCTCGCATACTCGCTCCTCGCATGGGGACTGCTTGCCATACTGCAAGACCCGATTGCCGCCGTCTTCAATGCTGAAGGCGACAGCCGCTCTCTGATCGCCTTCTTCTGCACTTTTGCTGCTGCCGGTTTTATCTTCAACGGCGCACTGTTTGTTTCAAATGCGGCCTTCAACAATCTGGGCTATCCGCTTTATTCCACCGCCTTCAACTGGGCACGGGCAACGCTTGGCACCATCCCGTTCACATGGGTTGGCGGTCACTATTTCGGTGCTAATGGTGTTCTTGCAGGCCAAGCAATCGGCGGTATAGTGTTTGGTATTGCAGCGCTTGTGGTGATAAGGGTGACGCTGCGATCCATGGCAGACAGAGCCGGTCAGCCAGTTGATAGCGAGAGTTCGCTGATGACAGCGGAAGCGCAACCAGCTGCAAAAGGCTCTTAGGACCGTTGGATACCGCTCGTTAAACAATTGCTGGCTTTTTGGGGCATCCCCCTTTATTAGCACGGAACACCAACCGGAACCGGAACTATAACAATGAACCGTTTTGACAACACGCAATTGCCTAGAGAAGCCAAGATCGTTTACCTGGATGGTGACTATCACGTTGATGTACCGGGTACTTTCGTTCGGTGTGCTGTAACCGGCCAGACCATTCAGCTGGATGATTTGAAGTACTGGAGCGTATCGCGTCAGGAAGCTTATGTGGATGCAGCTGCTGCTCACGAAGCATACGTGCGCAACGACAAGCAGGCGTAACTCGCTGCTTACCAGCTTTCAAAGCTTAGAGATTTAAAGGCCCTGAGGCATCACCACGTTTGGCAAGTTATTTGCCGGTGTGATGTCTTCCAAGGGCCTTTTCTATTTCCTCGATAAGATCGTCAGGCTCATCCAGCTGCATAAAGACATCAAGCACTGCTGACTTGCTGGCAAGCTCTTGCAGTGTTCTGTCCTTGTGCCCTTTAAGGCGAACAAAGTCCTTGGCGGTGGTTACCGGCATCAGGTCTTTCAACTCAGCGGTCTTGAGAATTTGATCTGCTTCTTCACTCGTAAATGGGTGATGGTCAGGGAACGGCAGCGCTTCAACCAACTCGGCCCCTGACATGCGCACAGATGCAAAGAACTTCTGCGGACGGCCAATTCCGGCAAAAGCGATCACACGCTCGCCTTCAATGCTGTCAGCGAAGAGCGGTTCTATATGCGCCTTATGAGCTGTTAGTCCGTAGGAGGACGCCACACGCAGCGCTTCAACAGCCTGATTGCCCTCACCTACCAGAACGATTGCATCGGCTTTACTGGCCTGCGGAGCAAGCGGAGCACGTAGTGGTCCTGCAGGCAGACAGTGGTTGTTGCCTGTGCCAACCGCGGCATCAACAAGAACAATGGAGAAGTCCTTTCGCAAGGACGGGTTCTGGAAGCCATCGTCCATGAGAATGAGGTCTACATCCTCTTGGCTCTCAAGCAGTTTGGCACCAGCGGGACGATCTGCACAAACGACAGTCGGGCCAACACGGGCAAGCAACATCGCCTCATCGCCAACCAGTTCCGCACGGTGCTTATCTGGATCAACGCGAACAGGGCCGCGAATGGTTCCGCCGTAACCGCGAAGGAGGAAGGATGGCTTATAGCCACGCTCTTTCATCTGCTGGAACAGGGCGATGGCAAACGGCGTCTTACCAGTGCCGCCAACTGTGAAGTTGCCGATACAGATAACCGGAAGCTTGGAGCTATAACGGGCAGGACGTGCCATTCTGAAGGCCGAGACAAAGCCATAGACAGCCCCAACGGGCGCCAGCAGTGCCGATTGCCATTCCAGCTTTGGTGTCCACCAGAAGTCAGGTGCCTTCATGTCCACATGCCTCGTTTATTACAGAGCCTTTATGGTCCCGCCTGCAACGACCTTCCAGCCGTTACGGGCATAGACTTCAAGCATCGAGCTTGGGCAGATACGGCGCAAGCGCGTCACAGGTACGGGCCAGTGCACCGCGACCAGCATCAAACAGTTTACGCGCAGAGCTTGCATAAGCCTTAACGCTCTCGGGATTTGAGAGAAGCTCGTCCACTTCCCGAGACAGCTCACCTGCATCGTCGACCATAACAATTGCCTCGGCGTTTTCAAAAGCCTTGAAAAGCGCGGCATTGTTGGCGACTTCGCGTCCACTCAAGATTGCACAGTCAAACTGGGCAGGCTCCAAAATGTTATGGCCACCGACGGGAACCAGAGAGCCACCCATAAACACGATTGAGCATAGCTTGAAGAAGACACCCAGTTCGCCAAGAGTATCGGCAAGGTAAACGCCGATATCGTCACTGATGGCTTCGCCCTTGGAGCGTTGTGCAACTGTTACGCCCTTATCCTCAATCTCGCTGCGCAAAAGAGCGCCGCGTGCCGGATGGCGCGGGACGATGATAGTCAGCAAGTCAGGGTATTTCTGCTTCAATGCAAGATGGGCCTGCATCACGAGTTCTTCTTCGCCCGGATGCGTGCTTGCTGCCAACCAAACAGGACGTTCACCAATGCCGGACTGGAATTCGCCAAGCATCTTCTCGTTCACATCAAGGCTGGCACCATCAAACTTGATGTTGCCTACCGAGCGAACATGAGGAACTCCGAGAGATTTGAAACGCGCACCATCGCGGGCCGACTGGGCAAGCACAACACGAACGCCGCCAAGCACCGCTTTTGTAAACGGCGGCAGTCGTTTCCAACCCTTGAAAGTCTTTTTGGAAATCCGGCCATTGATAATAGCGAGCGGAATTTCCCTGTTTTTCAATTCAGAGAAGATAACTGGCCAGATTTCGGATTCTACGGTAATCGCAAGGTCCGGCTTCCAATGGTCGAGGAAACGGCGCACGCATGGGGCGGTATCGTAAGGTACAAACTGGTGGATCAGCCCCTCAATGCCAGCACGGGCAACCGTATCGGCAGAGGTCAGTGTGCCGGTTGTCAGCAGCACCTTGTAGCCTTGGCCGAGAACGTTTTGCGCAAGGGGCAGCACCGTCATGGTTTCGCCAACGCTTGCGGCGTGAATCCAGATGAGCGCTCCATCAGGACGTGCGATATCGGCTCTTCCAAACCGCTCGTTCTTGCGGGAAGGGTCTTCCTTTCCACGCTGAACACGGCGCGAATGAATAGCATTCAAAAGCGGATTGGAGACTTCGCCCAATCCGCGGTAAAGAGCCAGCAAAATTGAAGGCATTTACTTGATACGCCCTTTTGCAATTCCGTAGGCTCTGTCGGTTACAGCGTTCATGGCAGTGTCCAGCTGTTCACGCAGCGCGTCGATTTCCTCATCACTTGCATCCTCGGAGACATAAATCGGCTCACCCATGCATAGGCATAGATGGCTGAAAGGCAGGTTAAGACTCGCCTTGTCCCAACTATTAAAATCGTAGTGACGGCTTGTTGCCATAGCAACTGGAATGATCGGACGGCCGGAGTATTTTGCCAGCTGGATGATACCTTTACCCGACTTTCGCGCAGGACCTTTCGGTACGTCGGCGGTCATTGCAAAGGTTGCGCCTTCTTTCAGGCAGCGTAGGGCTTCAATAAAACCGCGCATGCCACCGCGCTTGGAAATCTGACGGCCCTGCTGGGAGCCTGATGCACGCACCAGCCCAAGGCCGAGTTTTTCCGCAGCGATCGCGTTGATTTCACCATCAGCACTACGGGAGATCATAACGCGTACGTCCCAGCCATCTGGGCGGGCAAACGGCATCATGAAGTGCTGACCGTGCCACATACTAACAATATATGGCGCTTCCACCCGGCCACTGCTGAAGAAGTCGGGCGGATCAATCGTAAACTTGCTTGTTCGGCGTACGAAGCGCAAATACCACGCTAAAGAGTTGCCGATGAACTTGATGGTTAAAGGATGGCGGCCCAATTTTTTAAACATTTTTTATAAGTCTCACCCTTTGAGATCTGGGCGCACCGCGCCATCAACGGCGCTTGATACCCTTATTCTGCCTGAGGGTCCAGTAGGCGGTGCATATGCACGATAAAGTATCGCATATGTGCGTTATCTACCGTGCTTTGAGCTTTGGATTTCCAAGCAGCATGCGCGGTCGCATAGTTTGGATAAATGCCAACAATGTCGAGCTTTTCCAAATCCCGGAATTCTACAGAGTTTGGATTGTCCAGCTCCCCACCAAATACGAGGTGAAGAAGTTGTTTGTTATTTTCCTGCCCACTCACTTGAAAGTCTCCAGAATTGCCTTTGACAAATTTCCGCGAGCAAATCTCTGGCGGAGTACTCGCTCCACGGGAACCACGATGCGTGGATTACACCTTCGTGATTCTCTGTAGTTTTTTAAAGAGTCTTGCAGGAGATGCCACCAGTGCAGGGTGCTTTGTAGACAAATTATTATAGGAAAGTGAATGCCCTTCCACAGATACCAGCTGTCCGCCAGCCTCTGAAATAATCAGGTCCACTGCGGCGAGGTCCCAGTCGCGAGCGCGTGCCCTTGCGACAGAAGCATCAATGCGGCCACACGCTACCATTGCAAAACGATATGCAAGGGAACGCAGGTAAGGAATATCGATCACACCTTCCGCCTGCGCTTCCGGCCGTGAATAGTAGCCGATAGGGCCAATGATCCGCGTACCCTTCAGCTCTTCCTGATCGGAAACATAAATACGCTCGCCGTTCAAGAAGGCTCCCTGCCCTTTCAAAGCGGTAAAGAGTTCCTCACGGGCCGGAGCATAGATAACACCGGCAACCGGCAGGCCGTTTTCCACCACGGCAAGGGAAAGGCACCATTCTGTGCGCTGTTCCAGATAGGCGCGGGTACCGTCGATAGGATCAACGATGAAGACGCGGGACTTTTCCAGCCGAACCGGATCGTCTTCGCTTTCCTCTGACAACCAGCCGTAATCGGGGCGCGATCCCATGAGTGTCGATTTCAGATAATTATCGACAGCCAGATCAGCCTCGGAAACAGGCGAGTCCCCTTCTTTCATCCAGTTGTCTGGATTGTTTTTAAAGAAGGACATTGCAATGCGCCCGCCCTCAAGGGCGGCACGCTGCATTAAGTCGATATCTTCTTGTTGTTGTTTTTGATCAACTTCCGGCAATCGTCAGCCCTTCAATGGCAAGTGTTGGAGTAGCAACCGCATACCGGTCATCCAGATCACTGGCCGGAGTGAGGTTCATGAACATGTCCTTCATATTACCAGCAATGGTGATTTCGCTCACTGGATAGGCAATCTTGCCGTTTTCAATCCAGAAACCAGCTGCACCGCGTGAATAGTCGCCGGTAATACCGTTTGCGCCGTGGCCGATAAGGTCGGTTACCCAAAGGCCCTCGCCCATTTCGGAGAGCATGTCCTCAAGTGACTTCTCGCCAGCATGGAGTGTGAGGTTGGTTGTGCCCGGAGAGGTCGTAGAACCGGAGCGGCGTGCGCGGCCATTGGTTACAAGGCCAAGCTCGCGAGCCGATGCACAATCAAGCAACCAGTGGCTCAATATACCATTGGAGACCAGTTCAAGATACTGGGCTGCAACGCCCTCGCCGTCGAACGGAGAAGTGCCGCCGCCTTTTGGCTTGAACGGATCATCAGAGATTACAATGCCATCTGCAAAGATCTGCTGGCCCATCTTGTCTTTCAAGAAGCTGGTGCCGCGGGCAATGCTTGCGCCATTGATTGCGCCTGCCAGATGGCCAACGATGGAGCGAGCCGCGCGAGGTTCATAAAGCACCATCGCTTTACGGGTGCTGAGCTGCTGCGGGTTCATGCGCATAACGGTGCGCTCACCGGCTTTGCGGCCTACTTCTTTGGCACTGGACAGCTCATCCCAATATGTGCGGGAATCGAACTCGTAGTCGCGCTCCATATTGGTACCTTCGCCCGCAATTGCGGTAACGGAGAAGCCGGAACGGGAACGGCTATAAGCGCCTACAAAACCGTGACTGGTCGCCAGTACGAGGCCGGACTGCCCCCAACTGGCACCTGCGCCGCCAGATTTGGTAACGCCTTCAACGGCCATTGCCGCTTCTTCAGCTTCCAGCGCTAAGTCTTTAAGCTCATCTGCCAGCACGATGCGCGGGTCGAGCAGATCAAGTTCTGGAATTTTCTTGAGAAGCAGGTCTTCATCGGCAAGGCCCGCATATGGGTCTTCGGGAATAACCTTTGCCATGGCAACGGCGCGCTCTGCCAGTGCCTCAACATCCTCAAAGGAGTTGGTGGAGATGCTGGCGACCTTTTTGCCAAGGAACACGCGCAGGGTGAAGTCTTCACCTTCAGAGCGCTCGGTGTCTTCCACCTTACCTTCACGAACAGAGACAGACAGGGAAGAGCCGGTCACCGCTACAGCATCTGCAGCATCTGCGCCTGCTTTTTTGGCCGCTTCAACAAGCCGGAGTGCCCGTTCTTCCAGCTTGGACTTGTCGTAGGTTTCAGTGGTCACAGCTACTTCTCCATAAAATCACAGTTTAGGATGTAAGAGGTATCTAGGTGCGGGGCAAGCTTTACTACGCAGCGAGCTTTCAAATTTCCTAAGTATCGCCGTTAACGAAAGGGCAGTGCGGGCGTCATGTTTACCAAATCGTCAACGCCTCGCTTACCATTTGCTAACCCTCTTAAAAACAACAGAAATTTAACTCTATTTCTTAAGTGAATCCCCATAGCCCGCTGATAGACATTTACCCATAACAAAGGCGGTCAAAAATGACTGCAACTTGAAATAACGGGGCAACATGTCAGGGCGTCAAAATCTTTGTCCTTCCGGACACAGAGGTGCGGATCGGGTTCGCACCTCTGCCGGAAGTCAAACCAGCAAAGCGGCAGAAGGTCATATAGATTCGAAGAAGGGTATTCTTCGCACTCCAACTGCGCGACTGGTTAAATCCAAGGGTGTACTGGTTGTAGAGCGTAGTGTTTGCGGCGTTCGCTACCACACTCCAATTCCACTTTCAGAGTTTACCGGTGTTGTGGCCAGTGCGACTGAAGACGAAACGAGCGGTGAATGCCGTGCGACGCTTCAGCTATCCCACGAAAACCCAAATTACTGTGTTTGCCTGCATACGGCCGATAACCTCGACAACATCGTTGCAGAGTGGCTTTTATGGTCGCGTCAGCTTGGTCTTCCCCTTTTCATCAAAGAGGCTCATGGCCCTTTGAAGAAGGTAGGCAGTGCGCCAAATGAGGTGATTATCGGCAATCCTGCACCGCGCCGTAAAATGGCTTCGCTTACAGGCCGCCGTCCACGCTTTCTCGTAAAGAGAAGCAGCGGCAATCTTGAACTGGCCAACACCGTTCACCGCAGTGCCTGCGCTCGTTAATCCCTTCGTGTTTTAGATGAGCGCTTGAAGCGCTGCATCTGCCACGAGGCCAAGGAAGATCAGCCAGCCCACTTTGGTGTTGGACTTGAACAACGCCAGACACTGGTCTGGATTGTCGATATCAATGGTCTTGATTTGCCAGCCCATGTGCGCAGCAGCCAGCAAAGCCCCGATATAAGCTGGCCCTACCGCCCCTGCCGCAAACATCGCTGCCGCAAATAGTGCTATCGCCCCGCCATACAAAATGACAAGCGCCTGCTTGGTGCGGCCAGCAAAGAGTTGCGCCGTTGAGCCAATGCCGACAATGGCATCATCCTCTTTATCCTGATGGGCATAGATCGTGTCGTAGCCGATGGTCCAGAGAATCCCACCCACATAGAGCAGCAGTGGAGCAAGGGAGAGCGAGCCAAACACCGCCGCCCAGCCCATAAGCGCGCCCCAAGAGAACGCCAGTCCAAGAACAAGCTGAGGCCAGTTGGTGATACGCTTCATAAATGGATAAGCCGCCACCACGCCTAAGGAACCGACACCAAGCAAAATGGCAAAGGTGTTGAACTGAAGCAGCACCAAAAGCCCCGCCAGTGCTTGCAGGATCAGGAAGAACTTTGCCTGAAAGCGGGTAACCTGTCCCGATGGAATCGGACGCGAACGTGTACGTTCCACCTGCGCGTCGATATCGACATCAACCAGATCGTTATAAGTACAGCCCGCCCCGCGCATAGCAACTGCGCCGACGAAGAACAGGAACAGGTACCAAAGGTTAGGCACGACTGCGCCACTGGCAACTGTTGCAAGGCCGACAGACCACCAGCATGGCCACAAAAGCAGCCACCAGCCGATAGGCCGTTCCCAGCGGGCAAGCCTTGCATAAGGGCGCAGACCTGATGGAAGCTTGGTGTCCACCCAATGCTTTTTCACCGCATCGGCGACAGGGCCGGTATCATGCGCCTTGAACATGCTGCCTTCGCTTTCGTTATAAACCTGGGATTTTCCAATTCGAGCTTATGGTCTTTTTCGTAAAGAAGCCGCAGTCCGTCAAGAAGCCCTGCTCCGCAAAAACCTGCATAAGCTCTTTTTGCGGCTCAAAAAGTGCCGTTCCCACCGCTTTAATGGCATAGGCGGACAGGTCCCGCTCAATACCGGCAATGATGAGGCGAAACAGCTCCACACTGGCGTACTCGGCGAGCACCTGAATGTTGGTAACCAGTGCGATGCGACCACCAGCCTCAATATCCTGCATGAAACTGGCCACTGCATAGCCGATGTTTCCCAGCCCCAATTCTACCAACCAAGCCTGCCCTAATGAAGCATCCACAAGGAGAGATCGCAGTGCCTCCAATTGCTCTTCTTCCAGCGGATCACCACCAAGATCTCGCAGAAGTTTCACTGTCGCCAGAAAGCGTTCCATCTGCATTGGATTAACCGCCACAACACTGGGTGATACAGATTGCATTCGTGCCATTCCTTTCGCGTTTGGCGTTTACGCCTGCGCCCCTTTCCTGTAAGAGGCTCCACAAAAGTGAGGACGCTCTGTCACCCACTCTGTCACCCTCTTCCACCTTAAGGGTCGTAACCAATGAACGTACTTTTGATCGGATCCGGCGGACGCGAACACGCGCTGGCATGGGCGCTTTCCCAGTCTCCTAGCTTGAACAAGCTTTACGTTGCTCCGGGTAACGCGGGCATGGCTGCTGTTGCCGAATGCGTAGCTCTTGATGTGAGCGACCACCGCGCGGTTATCGACTTTTGCGAAGAAAAAGGCATTGTCTTCGTTGTCATCGGTCCAGAGGCTCCGCTTGTAGATGGTCTTGCCGATGCTCTGGCGCTTGCTGGTCTGCGTGCATTCGGCCCATCTGCCGCTGCTGCACAGCTGGAAGGCTCCAAGGCCTTTACCAAAGAAATGTGCACCCGCGCTGGCGTTCCAACCGCTGCTTATGGCCGTTTTGATAATGCTGCTGCTGCAAAAGCCTACATTGCGAAAACCGGTGCGCCGATTGTTGTTAAGGCAGACGGCCTTGCAGCCGGTAAAGGCGTGTTCATTGCCATGACCGAAGAAGACGCTCTGTCTGCTATCGACCAGTGCTTTGACGGTGCATTTGGTGATGCCGGTGCAGAGGTTGTGATTGAAGAATTCATGGAAGGTGAGGAAGCCAGCTTCTTTGTACTTTCCGATGGCGAGAACGTTCTGCCTCTGGCAACAGCACAAGACCACAAACGTGCGTTTGATGGTGACGAAGGCCCTAACACCGGCGGTATGGGTGCTTACTCCCCTGCCCCTGTTATGACCGATGCAATCATTGCGCAGGTGATGGAAGAGATCATCAAGCCAACCGTTGCAGACATGAAGGCGCAGGGCTACCCGTTCAAGGGCGTGCTTTATGCCGGTCTCATGATCACCAGCAGTGGTCCAAAGCTGATCGAATACAACGTGCGCTTTGGCGATCCCGAGTGTCAGGTTCTCATGCTGCGCCTGAAGAGCGATGTACTACCTGTTCTGCTGGCAACCGCTGAAGGTAACCTCGATCAGTTGGAAGTTGAGTGGCACGACCAGCCTGCTCTAACTGTTGTGATGGCCGCAAACGGTTACCCGGGCGACTATAAAAAAGGCAGCGCGATTAACGGCTTGGAAGAAGCTGCAAGCGATCCGGACGTTGAGATTTTCCACGCCGGCACCAAGATGGTGGATGGTCAGCTGGTTGCCAATGGTGGCCGCGTATTGAACATCACCGCTCGCGGCAATACAGTGCGTGAAGCACGCGAGAAAGCCTATGCTGCGATTGACAAGATCGACTGGCCGGAAGGTTTCTGCCGCAAAGATATTGCGTGGCGCGCTCTGGCTCGCGACGGCGAGTAATTTGCCCCAAAAAAAGACCCCTCCAGACTTGCTGGAGGGGTTGGGCAAGTTTCTTTAAAAACCCATTACGCATCTCAAAAATAATGATGCAGGAATACTATCGCCTTGAGTATGCCGCGATATATGGCGTTTCAAGCATCTCGACCCTCGAAATCCACGCCCTATCAAACGTCCGTTAGGGCAATTGTGCAACTAGGCAATTTCAACCAGTCAATCTTAGACTTTCGTCCACCTATGGATTTATGAGGCGCATCTGAATTGCCTTGGCTACCGCATTGGTGCGGGTTGATGCCTTCAGTTTTTGAGAGGCGCTCAACAAATGCCGTTCAGCAGTTTTTTTGGAGATACCAAGGATCTTGCCAATCTGCTCGCTTGAATGGCCTAGCGCTGCACCTTTCAAACAATCCATTTCTCTTGCAGTTAACCTTACAAGCTGGTTGAGCATGCCGGGCCTTGTGATCGTAGTGTAAAATTGTTCGGCCAACGCTTCGACGCGTTCAAGGTTAAGGCGCAGATGCTGCTGGAACGCTTCCTCGTCCATTTGGTCAAAGGCCAGTATCAGCGTTGACTTTATGCCGCCCCGTAGCCAGCCAAGCTTGAGCGATATGCCAAAGCGCATGCCATAATCTGCCGCCTGAGTGCGGAACTTTGCTATATCCGGATTACTCAGGTTCTTTTGATTAAAGTCCCACAGATAGGGCGTGAGCAGCGGCCCTGCCCAGTAGTCCATAATCGGATCACTTGCGAAGACGCGCTGCTCCACGTAGCCGCTGACCCATGCTTCAGGGAACGTGGAAAGCCAAAAACCGGAGCGCGAGTTTGCGTTGCGATCGCTGGGCGGAAGAACGCCGTAAGCCACATAGTTGAAGCCATAATAGTCTAGATGAGTACAAAACTGCTGCCAGACCTGATGAAGGTCCATGGGCTTATCCATCGTGAGATCAAGACGGTTTTCTTTGCCGAGCAGTTGGTCATCCATGCGTGTTTCTTCACCTTTATTGTCATTTTACAAATTTATCAGCCCCAAGAGCATTGCTCTTGAAACAGCTTGTGTGCGGTTGTTTGCCCTTAGTTTACGAGAGGCAGTAGCAATATGGTTCTGTATGGTTGCATCAGCCCGCCCTAGCCGGTCTGCAATCTGTTGAACGTTCATACCAGCGGCAAGCCAATGCAGGCATTCCAGCTCTCTTGTAGTCAGACCGACAAGAGACTGGGTGATAGAAGGCTGGATCATGTAGGCATGAAGCATGTTAGCGAGCCCTTGGACTTGCTCCCAAGATGCCTCAAGCTGCCGGTTTAGCTCCTCTTGTGTCTTGGCCGCTGACATGAGCGAAACACCGCCCAGCCCGTATTGGTCTGGAGGCCCCACCGAAAAGGCAACACCCCGCACCTGACCTTCAGAATTCAGCTCCCCTTCTGCTTTCATCAGATCTGCGAGAATATCCTGCTGTTTTCCTTCTGGCCGGAACCCTTCGATACACCATGAGAGAGGCGTCGTTCGCCCAGCGATACAGTGCTGCGCCAGCGGATCAGTGACGAGTAACTCATAATGGACGTATTCCCTCATAAAGCTCTCGGAGTAGTTGCTCAGGAGGCGCATGGCCTCCTCAGTACTGCCGGGGCTTTTTTCCGGTGCAAGTCCGTACATGCCGCCCCAAAAGTCGAAGCGGTTCAGCAGCTGTCGATATTTGTTGAAGGCACTCTCGGCAGTGGGGTTACTGGCAAAGAACTCGGCAAGCTCGAAATGCTCCAAATGTGCACCCTTCCCTGCCCAGCTTGTTACCAGCCCAACCAAACGTTTCCGCTCCCACCACCTTGATACTTAAAATCCCGTAGGTAAAATTAATGTAATAGTTACCAAAGGCAGTTTGCAACCAAGCATTGCCGTAAAATAGCGATAGCTTTGTTTTTAAAAGGACATAAACCTATTCTAAGGCACCCGATCAAAGGTAAAACGGGGATACATTCATGAGCGAAATCCGAGTCGGTGTTGCCCTAGGGGGCGGTGGAGCCCGTGGCCTTTCCCATATTCCGGTGCTTGAAGCTCTCGATGAGTTGGGGATTACACCCTACGCTGTAACCGGCACATCCATCGGCTCTTTAATCGGCGCTGGATACTGCGGCGGCATGAGTGGAAACGACATCCGTGAATACGTAAGCGCAACCTTCGGAAAGCGAAATCAGGTGCTGGGCAAGCTCTGGCAATTGCGTCCACGCAAATTCTCGGACCTGTTTGTTCCCAATCCTGTGCAGCTGGATTCGCAGGAGGTTCTGGAGATTTTTGCAGGAGAGGTCCTGCCTGCGTCCTTTACCCAGATGAAGATCCCGTTCACAGCCATTGCAGCAGACTATTACACCGCCAGCGAGGTGGATTTAACCACTGGCCCGCTTCTTAGCGCGATTGCGGGAAGTATCGCGATCCCGTTCCTGTTCAGGCCTGTTGTTCGCGGAGAGAAGCTGCTGATCGATGGCGGCGTAGTAAACCCGCTGCCCTTCGACCGTCTGCCGGAAGAATGTGATATAGTTATTGCCGTTGATGTTGTGGGCATACCAACACAGCGGGACGGACGTCAGTTTCCAACACCAACCGATAGTTTATTTGGCGCCATGCAAATTCTCATGCAGACTATCGTGCAGGAAAAGCTGAAAGAACGCAGCCCAGACCTTCTCATCCGTCCTCCTATCGATGACTTTCAGGTTCTGGATTTCCTGCGCACAGACGAGATTCTGGCGACCACTACTCCCATGCGTGAAGCGGTAAAACGTCAGCTCGCCGAGCACATTGAGGAAAAGCTAAAGGACGGAAAGTCCTCCTCCTAGAGGAATACAGAAAAGAATTATGGTTCAAGTACCCGAGCAAGACTTTGCAGAGAGTGTAGCACCCAGTGAGCTGCCACCGGAAGCAGCTGTTGCTATCACATTGAATGGCGAAGGCTTTGCCGTGCTTATGGCAACCCCGCAGGACCTTGAAGACCTTGCCGTCGGCTACGCGGTTAGCGAGGGTATCGTGCCTCACTTCACCGCCATTTCTGCAATAAAGCAGGTTGAGCACGGGGAGCTGGGTTACAGCGTTGATCTGTCAATTAGCGACGATCATTTCTTTACGGCCTTGAAACGCAGGAGAGCGCAGACAGCAACGGCTGGATGCGGCCTTTGCGGCGTTGATAGCCTTGCTGCAGCTATGAGGCCTCTTCCACAACTAACTACCTCGCCCCTCCCCAGCCCGCTCCATATCGAGGCAGCGGGAAGCGAATTAGAAGCGGGGCAGACGCTAAGCAAGCGTTATGGTGGCGGGCTGCACTGCGCACTGGTGAAAGCTTTAAATGGCGATATTTACCTGCGCGAAGACATTGGTCGCCATAACGCATTGGACAAGGCATTAGGCGCGGCCTTGCGAGCGCAGTGCACCATCGAATTTGCCATGACCACTAGCCGGTGCAGTGCTGATCTGGTGCAAAAGGTTGCCGTAACAGGTGTGGGAGCGCTTGTTGTTATGGCTATGCCAAGCGACCTTTCCGTTAAGCTTGCCAAGCAGAGCGGGGTCAATCTAATTTCGACCCATCGGGGTCGCACGCTTGTTTACTATAATAAAATCAATGCATAACATAATTGCAGGGTAGGAAACGGCTGTCTTTTTCAAGGGAGAGGATCACATGCAAAGTCGTGATCAGTTAAAGACTTACAAAGGGGCAGCGGGCGGCTGGGGCGCGCTAAAAAGCTGCGCTCAGGTACTATGGCGCACCACTAACCCAGTTACAGGGGCTTATACCGTTTCCAAATCCAATCAGCCGGACGGGTTTGATTGTCCAGGTTGTGCTTGGGGCGACCCAGAGCATGGCTCTTCCTTCGAGTTCTGCGAAAACGGCGTGAAAGCTGTTGCATGGGAAGCGACAGACAAGCGCGTTACACCAGCCTTTTTTGCCAAGCATAGCGTTAGAGATCTGCTGCGCTTTTCCGATATGGAACTTGAAAGCGCCGGTCGTTTAACCCAGCCGATGCGTTACAATCCTGTTTCTGGTCACTATGAAGCGGTGAGCTGGGCAAAAGCCTTCGAGGATATCGGCAAGCACCTCAAAGCGCTGGATAGCCCTGATGAAGCGCTCTTTTACACCTCTGGCCGCACCTCCAATGAGGCCGCCTACCTTTACCAATTGTTTGGCCGTGTCTTTGGCACCAACAACTTCCCTGATTGCTCTAACATGTGCCACGAGGCCAGCGGCGTAGCCCTTGGCGCTTCTATTGGCATCGGCAAGGGAACAGTGCGCCTTGAGGACTTTGAAAAGGCCGAGGCAATCTTTGTTTTTGGGCAGAACCCGGGCACCAACCACCCTCGTATGCTTACATCGTTACGTGAAGCACATGAGCGCGGCGCACGCATTGTGGCGGTTAACCCGCTTAAAGAGCGTGGGCTAGAGCGCTTTTCTGATCCTAAAAACAAGTTGGAGATGCTAACTGGTGGCTCCCGCCCTATCGCGACCAGCTACTTCACCCCGAAGCTTGGCGGCGACATGGCTATGCTGCGCGGCATGGCAAAGGCTATCTTTGCATGGGATGCCGAGCGTATTTTGCAGAACGGCACCATCGACCGCGCTTTCATTGCCGAGCACACCAATGGTTTTGAGGATTATGAAGCCGCCGTTGAGCAAACAACATGGTCGCACATTGAAGAGCAGTCTGGTCTTACTAAACAGCAGATTGAAGATGCAGCGCTTATCTATGTTCAATCCAGTGCAACGATCTTCACATGGGCTATGGGCATTACCCAGCACGCCCATTCTGTTGTTACCATTCGTGAGCTTGCCAACCTTCTGCTGCTACGCGGCAACATCGGCAAGGAAGGCGCTGGAGCGTGTCCTGTTCGCGGCCACTCCAACGTGCAGGGTGACCGTACTGTCGGCATTAATGAACAGCCGCCGAGTTGGTTCCTTGATAATCTTGAAAAGCTCTATCCGTTCAAAGCGCCGCGTAGTCACGGCCTCAACACCGTGCAAGCGATTGAAGCGATGCGCGATGGAACCGCGAAGGTGTTCATCGGTATGGGCGGCAACTTTGCCCGCGCAACGCCCGATACTGCGGTCGTGGAAAAAGCGCTACGCAACTGCGCTCTAACCGTAAACATCGCCACCAAACTTAATCGTGGTCACCTGATTACGGGTAAGGCCTCCTACATTCTGCCGTGTCTTGGCCGCACCGAGTTTGACGAACAAGCCAGCGGTCGCCAGCTCGTGAGCGTGGAAGATTCCATGTCCATGGTTCATGGTTCGGCTGGCATCAATCCACCGGCTAGCGAGCACCTGCTTTCAGAGCCAGCCATTGTGGCAGGCATCGCCAAAGCGACAGTGGGGTCAGAGTTGGTGGACTGGGATAGCCTCATCGCCAATTACGATGATATTCGCGTTCTCATTGAAAAGACCGTGCCGGGCTTTGCTGGCTATAATGAGCGGGTGCGGGTTCCACGCGGCTTCTACCTTGGCAACAGCGCCGCCCAGCGCAAATGGAAAACACACAGCGGGCGAGCAGAGTTCTGCGCCGCAGCGCTTCCGGCCCAGACCGTTTATCAGCGCACACTTGCCAGCAAAGAGCCAACCTTTACGCTTCAGACGATCCGCTCTCACGATCAGTACAACACTACCGTTTACGCCATGAATGATCGCTATCGCGGCGTGAAAGGCCTGAGGCATGTGGTGTTTATGTGTGAAGCTGATATGGAGCGCCTTGGCCTTGTGAAAGGCGATCTGGTGGATATGCGCACTGTGAGCGAAGATGGACAGGAGCGTGTCGCCCGCCGCTTCGTTATCGCGCCCTTTGAAATTCCGGTGGGCTGCGTCGCCTCTTACTATCCAGAAACGAACGTTCTTGTTCCGCTCTATGCACGCGGTGAAGGCTCTTACACGCCCACGTCAAAGTCCATTCCGGTGACGATCACCCGTAGTGAACCTGCGCAAACCGCATGATTGACGAGAACGTTGAACAGGCTCTGGCTGCGCTTAAAGCAGAGTATCCAATGCTTGATGGTCTAGCGCTGCTTATTCTTTACGGGCTGCGTGGGGGCTTATCTGGAAACTCGCGCCGGATCGCGAAAGAGCTTGGTGTTGAGCATGCGCTGATTATACGTGCAGCGCAGGAATTGGCCGAGGCTGGCTGCGCAGTTGTAGAGACAACCGACAGCCGGTCGGGACGCATTGCCATAAGCCTTGCGCCCGACCAGCCATCATCCCCCCTCTAGGCCGCTGGTTACCGGCTGTGCTTTATTAGCCAGCCGAGTAGCTCTCTACAGATCCCTGCCCCTGACGATGGGACTGGATGTTCTTTTCAAAGGCGCGAAGGCGCTTGTAGACCGACATCAGCTCCACGATGGTCGTCCATGAATTGACGAGGAACTGGAACGAGCTTTCCACGCGAGAGAACGCACGGATAATCTGCTGCATCAGGCCAAGGGTAATCACGCCGGAAATAATGGTCGGACCCAGTGCAAGGTATGGCACGATTGCACCGAACTGCAGGTAGGACCACTTAGCAACGCCGAAGTACATGTAATGCAGGTACAGGCGGAAGTAGTTGGTGCGCACATCACCAAACAGCTCCTTGACCGATTTCGGGTCAGCACGGTGCTCATGGTCCTCGCCAAATACCAGCTCTTTACGATAGGCCGCTTCTACCTTCTGGTTCTGGAACTCCAGGCCCGGCAACTTGATGCCAACCACGGCCAATAGAACAGTGCCAAACAACGCAAATAAAATGGCTACAAACACCAGCGCATGCTCAACGTGGCCGATCCAAGGCAGCTCGGTAATATCGGCAGACAGCGTCCAGAGAATAGGCAGGAAGGCAATCAGCGTCATGATAGAGCGCATGAACGAGATACCCAGCCCTTCCATAATGCGGGCAAAGCGCATGGTATCTTCCTGCACACGCTGGGAAGCGCCTTCGATATGGCGCACCAGATGCCAGTGCTGCATGTAGTAATCGTTCATGGCTGTGCGCCAGCGGAAGATGAAGTGCTGGATATAGAAGTCCAGCAGCACCGCAATGACAATGTAAAGGCCAGCGATCTCCGCGAAGGTGAACAGCTCGCTCATGTACTCGTCAAAGCCGACAGAGCCCGGCTCGCTGAGGGCTTTCTGGATAAGGTCGTAAAAGCTGCCGAACCATTCGTTGATATCAACGTCTAGCTGCACCTTGTACCACGTCACCCCAAGGATCATCAAAGACCCAAGCAGCGACCAATGCAACCAGCGGACATTTCCAAAAAACGAGCGAAACACCTGACCCTACCTCCTTTAGCTCCTTGCGAGCTGCTCGGGTAATCTGACCAACGTCAGAGCACCCAAATCCCCAGAGAACAGAATTAAGTGTATCCACTTATCTTTGCAATTTAAATTGGAAGAACGTCCTTTGCCGAAGGGCTAAACCCCTCACCATGCGTTGCCTAGCTAAGCCTAGCGTAAGCTGGCTCTTGGTGTTTATATCCGTTGGCTTTGCTTTCTCGTGCATATATCGCTGTGCGTAGATCTCTTGCCTATGCCCTTGTCTAGAACTGGATGAGAGCCAGTTCTAGTCCTTGCGCCTTCCTTTAAAGAAGGAGCGCAGCATGGCGACGCTGTCGGGTTCTGCCAGTCCGGAATAAACTTCCGGCGCGTGGTGGCAGGTGGGCGAAGAGTAAAACCGGACACCGTGGTCAACTGCCCCACCCTTTTCATCTCCTGCCCCATAATAAAGACGGCGAATGCGGGCGAAGGAAATCGCTGCTGCACACATGGGGCACGGCTCCAGCGTTACATAGAGATCGCACCCTTCCAGCCGCTGCGAACCCAGCGCCTCGCCAGCGCGGCGAATGGCGAGCACTTCTGCGTGGGCCGTAGGGTCGTTCAGCTCGATTGTGCGGTTGCCATCTGCTGCCAGCACTTGCCCGTCTTTTACGATCACGCAGCCGATCGGCACCTCGCCCCGTTCTTCAGCGCGACGCGCTTGTTCTAGGGCAAGTTCCATGAAGCCGGATCGTGTGGCGGTCTTTTTCATAAAGGTCCTTCAAGACTGGCTTTGGGCATCAGTTTAACGGCCCTGCTGTTAGCAGAGATTTACCTCTTTGAGCCACGAAAAATTATTTTTTCCGCGAATGCGTGTCTAGAACGTTTGCTAAAACGAATTACTCTGCTATGACGCGGCAAGTTTGATTTTATAAAGAACAAGACCAACGCTCGAACGACCGCGGACCAAACTGATCCCACAAGGCCGCTGATCCCTTATTCGAAGCGTGGCATTACCTCTGAGAAGTAGGCAAGACACATGGCGAAAAAGCCCGCAGCTCCGTTCAAAGACGGCGCAAAAAAACCTTATCCAAACAAATCCAAATTCGCAGGTAAGCCTGCAAGAAGCGCAAAGCCGCGCAAAGACGCTGTTGAAGCAGACGACTCTGCTGTAGTGGTTTCCGGCGAACGCATTGCCAAGGCAATTGCCCGCGCTGGCCTGTGCTCCCGTCGTGAAGCAGAAGCATGGATTGAAGCTGGCCGCGTTGCTGTAAACGGCACCGTGCTGACCACCCCTGCCATGACTGTTACCGCGAAAGACAAGATTGTTGTCGATGGTGAAGCGCTTCCTCAGAAAGAGCGCACCCGCCTGTGGCTGTTCCACAAGCCTAAAGGCACTGTGACCACCAACTCCGACCCGGAAGGCCGTCAGACTGTCTTTTCAGTTCTGCCAAAAGACCTGCCACGCGTTGTGACTGTTGGCCGTTTGGACATCAACACCGAAGGTCTGCTGCTGCTGACCAATGATGGTGGCCTTTCCCGCGTTATCGAATTGCCTGCCACCGGCTGGCTGCGCCGTTACCGCGTACGCGCATTTGGTAAAGTGACCCAAGCTCAGCTCGACACCCTGAAAGACGGTGTGGCGATTGACGGCATCCTGTACGGCGGCGTTGAAGCGACACTGGACAGCGAAAAGGGCGAGAACGTCTGGCTCACGATTGGCCTGCGTGAAGGTAAGAACCGCGAAGTCAAGCGCCTGCTTGAGCACCTTGGCCTTGCTGTGAACCGCCTGATCCGTATTTCCTTCGGTCCATTCCAGCTGGGTGACCTTGGTATTGGTGAAGTTCGCGAGATCCGTGGCCGTGTGCTGCGCGACCAGCTTGGCGAAAAACTGATTGCCGATGCTGATCTTGATTTCGACGCACCTATTCTGCACCAGTCCAACCCTGACAATGCAGGTCCTGTAAAGAAAGAGCGTAAGAAGCGTACCGGCGGAGCTGGTGGCGGCTGGATGAGCGCGAAAGACGCTGAAGCTGTTCTTTCCTCCCAGAAGCGCGCAAAGTTCAATAAAGCAGAGCGCTCTGCTGGCGGCGAGCGCGAAGAGCGTCGCTCCAACCCATTTGGCGATCGTAAGCCGTTTGGCGAGCGCAAGGCATTTGGTGATCGCAAACCATTCGGCGACCGTCCATCTGGCGACCGAAA
>NZ_SMMA01000065.1:44442-44888 GCF_009711345.1 Pseudovibrio flavus | reverse complement strand
TTCGGTGACCGCGACAAGTCCTTCGGCGAGCGCAAATCTTTTGGTGACCGTCCATCTGGCGACCGCAAGCCATTTGGTGACCGCGACAAGCCTGCAACCCGTTACGGTTCTAACGTTCGTGGTGACGTGACCTCTAAACCACGCCGAATTCTGGGCGAAGATGGTCATGTAGGTGAATACCGTCCGCAGGAGTACACCGCGAAGGAACGCGAAAAGCGTGATGACTTCTTCGCTGGTGCTCCACGTCCTAAGCATGTTTGGCGCGCGACTGATCCAAACGCTGTAAAAGACACCAAGCCTGCGCGTCCTTCCCGTCCTGCGCGCGATGAGGGTGATGCACCTCGTGCGAAGCCATTCAACAAAGAAGGCGGAAAGTCTTTCGAACGCAAAGGCGACTTCAAGCGCGATGGCAAGCCGGGCGACTTCAAACGTGATGGCAAGCCAGG
>NZ_SMMA01000065.1:43474-44277 GCF_009711345.1 Pseudovibrio flavus | reverse complement strand
TTCAACCGCGACGGCAAGCCAGGTGGTTTTAAGCGCGACGGCAAACCAGGCGGCTTCAAACGCGATGGTAAACCAGGCGGCTTCAAGCGTGACGGCAAACCGGGTGGCTTCAACAAAGGCCCACGCACCGGCGGCGGTCCACGTCACAAGAAGGACTAATAGACAGTGCGGATTGTAGGGGGAAAATTTCGGGGCACACAGCTAGCCACGCCGAAATCTCAGGATACGCGGCCGACCACAGACCGTATGCGCGAGACCATTTTCAATGTTCTTGC
The DNA here is from genome assembly GCF_009711345.1 of Pseudovibrio flavus. Classification (GTDB taxonomy): domain Bacteria; phylum Pseudomonadota; class Alphaproteobacteria; order Rhizobiales; family Stappiaceae; genus Pseudovibrio; species Pseudovibrio flavus. Next base: position 44,002 of record NZ_SMMA01000065.1, on the reverse strand, counting down.
GCACGCCTTTGACAATCCCGTTCAGGATGCGCGCATTCTGGACCTGTTTGCCGGTACCGGCGCTCTTGGCCTTGAAGCCATGAGCCGTGGCGGTCGCTTCTGCACTTTCGTGGAGGAGGCTGTTGAGGCCCGTGGCCTTATCCGCCGCAATGTCGAGGCAACTGGCATGATGGGCGCAACCAAGCTGCTGCGCCGTGATGCAACGTCTCTTGGCATCGTAGGCACTATGGAGCCTTGTGATCTTGTATTCCTCGACCCGCCTTACAATCAAGGCTTGGGTGAAAAGGCACTGGAAAGCGCGCTGGCAGGCGGCTGGATCAAACCGGGTGCGCTAATCGTTTGGGAAGAGGACGCGAGAGCGGCCCTTATCATTCCAGAGGGCTTTGAACTTCTGGACGAGCGACGCACTGGTGATTGTCAGGTGACAATCCTAAGAGCCAAACAGTAGCACTGCTAAAAAACGAAAACAAAAGCCGGATCACCTGATCCGGCTTTTTTATTGTCATTTACTTCAATATTACTTTTAAA
>NZ_SMMA01000065.1:0-43348 GCF_009711345.1 Pseudovibrio flavus | reverse complement strand
CATAAACGACCAAATCACCCCTGATCGCCAGAACTAATGTTTTCCCAAATCGGCGCATGATTCAAATCAGCGAGTGTAAGAAGCTGTAAACCAACAATAACAAGGCCTTAATTCCCACAGCTTCGCCCTTATTTTTTACTTGTAACGATTACGTAGTTTCCAACAAAACCGTTGCAGGAATGAAACAACTTTGCCAACCGTCCCCATAACTCTGCGTTATTTTCTGCGTTTCAGTTGATAAAGTTCGAGTCGAATGCAATCAATGACGTCAGGGAATTCGCGTTTTTGAATAAAACCCAAGTACAGATATGACATTCATAAAGTCATTACTTAGTAATTGTGTCAATAAACTTTTAGTGGGGGGTTAGTGTCCCCTATTCAGGAGTCGGACTATGCGCAAATTAATTCAAGGCGCGGCAGCGCTTCTAATGGGTGCCTCTCCGGTCTATGCAGCTGATCTCCCTGTTGCACCGGAACCAGTAGAATACGTTCAGATTTGTGACGCCTACGGTCGAGGCTACTTCTTCATTCCTGGTACTGATACCTGCTTGCGGATCAGAGGCCGTGTTCGTGCTGAATACCGCTTCCGCAACTTCGGTAGTGAACCAAATGGCTGGACAGATCGTGATCTGAACGGTACCGAAACCCGCGGTCGTGCATACCTGAGAATGGATGCTCGTACTCAGACTGAATATGGCCTCCTGCGTGCCTATATCGATGTTTATTGGACATCTGATACGCAACCAGCTGGCTCTATCCTGTCCTCCGCAGTCGGTACGACACTTGACGGTGCATTCATCCAGTTCGGCGGCCTAACTGTTGGTCGGACCCAGTCGTTCTTCGACTTCTGGACCGGTTATGCATATGGCTCCATCAACACCGTAGCTTACTCTGACCGTAAGACATGGGTTGCGGGTTATACAGCGGACTTCGGCAACGGCTTCTCCTCCTCTCTGGCGATTGAAGATCGTTCCTTCCGCAACGAAAACCTCTTCGCAGGTACTTACCTGAACTCAACCGGCTTTGCTCAAGGTTATGGCGGCACTCGTTGGCCTAGCTTGGTCTTGAACTTCCGCGTTGACCAAGGTTGGGGTAGTGCTCAGATCATGGGTGCGATCTCCGAAGTCCGTTACCTTGACTCTCTAGGTTCTGGTGATGTGGGCTGGGCAATCGGTGCCGGTGTTGAAGTTAACCTCGGTTGGCTTGGTGACAGCCAGTTCGCCCTTCAGGGTGACTACGGTCAGGGCGCAATCGACTACGTGAACTCCAGCTGGGATCAGCGGGCGATTGCCATCGGTACAACCAACTTCCGCATCCCGACTGATGCTTCTACAACAACCGGAACCGTTAAGCGCGGTGATGGCATGACCGAAGCATGGTCGATTGAAGGTGGTATCTACACCGAATGGACCCCAGAGTGGAACACAGCGTTCCAGGCTTCTTACGCTCAGGCTGACTTCGACCGTCTTCCAGACATCGATCAGTTCGACGTAATCGGTAAAATCGGCTGGACCCCGGTTGATGGTTTCGAAATCGGTACAGAAATCGAATACCGTTACATCGACTACACCGACATCAAGACACGCGATACCCGCCTCACAGAGCGTGATGAAGTTATCGTCGTGATCCGTGCTCAAAGGGACTTCTGAGGCCACTACTTAGAACCCGTCGACCGCGCCTTTCACAAGGCGCGGTCGAAAACGTTTAGAAGCAGTATTTCAATGAGGCCCTTAACGGGGCTTTTTTATTGGCTGCTAGAGTGTGCGGCTGGGTAGTAGCGCTCTGGACATGGGCCTACAGGCCTCACCTTCGGCGCCCTTCCATCAAGAACTAGCTAAATTAGCAAATTTAGCTAAAGGCAGCGCCTCTAGTCTCTTCCGAACAACCGTTCGATGTCTGTGAGTTTGAGCTTGATCCAAGTCGGGCGACCATGGTTGCACTGACCGGAAAGCGGCGTCGCCTCCATTTCCCGCAACAGCGCATCCATTTCCTCAGAGCGCATACGCCGACCAGAACGCACAGAGCCGTGGCAAGCCATAGTAGCGGCGACATGATCCAGCTTATCGCGCAGTCGGGATGAACTTTCCCATTCAACAAAGTCATCTGCCAGATCGCGCACGAGTTTTTTGATCGCCAAATTCTTTAGCATTGCCGGAATTTCGCGAACAATAACCGCTCCCGGACCAAAGCGCTCCAGAACTAGGCCAAGCTCTTCAAGCTCGGCAGCGCGTTCATCCAAGGCTCCGACATCATCTTCGGGCATCTCAACGACTTCTGGAATTAGAAGCATCTGGCGCGGCACCGCGTTTTGGGCGAGTGCTCTTTAAGGCGTTCATAAACAAGACGTTCGTGGGCTGCGTGCTGATCGACGATGACAATACCATCTTCAGTCTGGGCAATAATGTAAGTCTCGTGGATCTGCGCCCGTGCAGCGCCCAGCGGATTTGCCAGCGCCTCGACATCATCTCTAATTTCGTCAAACGCCCGCGCATCTGCAGATGGCTGAACGAAACTCTGATGCTGGGTTCCTGCTTCCGACGCACCAAAATCAAATGAAAGCCCGCTTGAACCGGATGGCTCCATGGGCATCACGAATTCACTCTGATGCTCGTTGAAGCCGTGCATAGCCTCAGGTTCACCAACAGGCCTGCTTTCAGAGCGCTGCCAGTCGTAGTTCCTATTTTCAGTGCGTGGCGGCGTATATCCGCTTGAGGACACACCGCTATGCGTGCGCATGTTTTGCGCCGCACCGCCCATTGGCCGGAAACTATTCATAGCCGCTTGGGTATTGGCGGAGGATGCACGGTGCCCTGCCACCACAAAGGCGTGGCGGAGCGCACCAATCAGCAAACCGCGTACGAGCTGACCATCCCTAAAGCGCACATCAGCCTTGGCAGGATGCACGTTTACGTCCACATGGTGCGGGTCGAGATCAATGGAAAGAACCGCAACAGGGTAGCGATCTCGCGCCAAAACGTCGGAGTACGCGCCCTTCAGTGCTCCCAGCAGCATTTTATCGCGCACTGGACGACCATTTACGAAGAAGAACTGGTTCTGGGAGTTCGCACGGTGGAAGGTCGGCAAGCCGGCAAAGCCTGTTAGGCGTACCCCTTCCCTCTCGGCGTTAATTTCCAAGGCGTTCTCTGTGAAGTCGGGACCCAAGATCTGCCCGATGCGAGCAAGATGAGCGTTCTCGCCAGTGCAAGCTGGATAGTCCAGCGTACGGCGGTCGGAACCGGACAGAGAAAAGCGCACGTTCGGGTTTGCCAGCGCCACACGCTTGATAACATCCGTAATAGCAGAGGCTTCAGCGCGGTCTGTCTTTAGAAACTTTAATCGGGCAGGAACGGAGAAGAAGAGATCGCGCACCTCAACACGGGTACCGCGGTTAAACGAAGTCGGCTCGGGATCACCGGTCTGACCGCCTTCTACATCAATCTTCCATGCATGCTCTTCGCTCTCATGGGCCGTTGTGATGGTCAGACGGGCGATAGAGCCGATAGACGGCAGCGCTTCACCACGAAAACCCATGGTGCGGATGTTCATTAGGTCGTCTTCAGGCAGCTTGGAGGTACAGTGGCGGCGCACAGCAAGGGCCAAATCCTCATGCGTCATGCCCGATCCGTTGTCGGTCACGCGCATCAAGGTTTTACCACCAGCAGCCGTTACCACTTCAATACGGGTCGCTCCCGCATCCACCGCGTTTTCAACCAACTCTTTGATTACACTTGCAGGGCGCTCGATTACCTCGCCCGCTGCAATTTTGTTAATTGTGGTATCGCTGAGCTGTCTAACTCTCATGGTGTCTCCAAGTTGCAGCGGCTCGTTGGTGCAAACGGTCTCTGGACAAAGACCTATCACCTGCCCTAAGAGAATGGTGTTCAAACCTACGATTTGTAGACGTTTACCCGCATGTTTTGTGTTTGGCCTAACGGTCTGCGCATTGCAAGTCTCCTACCTGCTTGTTCCCAAGGACTCAAAACGTATGCCCCAGATTCCTGTCATTCACGGAGTGTCCCAGATTGCAGAGCAATATGACGCTCTCCTTTGCGATGTATGGGGCGTGCTGCATAACGGTTTGAGCGCTTTCGAACCTGCCAAGGATGCCCTGCAGCGGTATAGAGAAGAAACGGGAAAGCCCGTTGTACTGCTCACCAATGCACCAAGGCCGAACCATGCTATAGAAGAACACCTAGCTTCCATGGGTATCACCCGTGACAGCTTCGATGCCATTGTCACATCTGGCGATGTGGTTCGCGCTGATCTGGAAAAGCAGCCAGAGCCGAAAATCTATCACATCGGACCAGAGCGAAACCGGTCACTGTTTCGTGGGCTTTCCTACGAAATCTGCGATGAAGAGACCGGGGAAGTGATCGTCTGCACAGCCTTAAACAACCGCAATGCTGAAGAGCCGGAAGACTACCGCCCTCTATTCGAGCGTCTATTGGCTCGTGATCTCACCTTTGTCTGCGCCAATCCGGATATTGTTTCCCACGAAGGAGAAAAACTCGTCTGGTGCGCCGGTTCTCTCGCGCGCCTTTACGCGCAAATGGGCGGCAAGACCCTGATTATGGGTAAGCCTTTCGCGCCGATCTACGATGCAGCGCTTGCAAAAATCAACGAGCTTGCAGGAAAGCCTGTCGCCAAAGATCGTGTTCTTGCCATTGGTGATGGCATGCCAACCGATATCAAGGGCGCGAACGCGATGGATATTCCGGTACTCTTCATCAGCAACGGCATTCACGCTCTGGAATATGGCAGCGTCGATAATCCGGATATTGGGAAGGTGGAAGAGCGGTTTAAGCAGGAAGGCATGAACGCGGCTGCGTTACTGCCATCTTTGCGCTGGTAAAGCCCCTGTCCTTTACTGGCAGCACAAGCTTTAACCTATGCAGGTAGGCTTCGGGTTCATGGCACGAGGCCCTATCTCGCACTTAAAACCGAAGAGCGGCTAAGGGTTCTGCTGTGCGGCTCTTTAGCGGCCACTTTCTTCGCAGGCAAGCTGCGGCACCTATGCAGAACACTTTAGCGTTCGTTATCCGAATAGTTTGTCGATATCGTCTTGGCTTACGCCCTGGCCATCAAGCTGCGGACCATGCAAGATAAGCTCACGCGCACGCTTTTCTTCCGCAGTTTCCTCTGGCCCCTCATCCACTTCCTCTTCAGGACGTAGACGAACTTGCTCGATAAACTCGCTTACGCGATCATCAATGAAGTTGAGCGTTGAGATAACACGGGAAATGCGCTGACCTGTGATGTCCTGAAACGCGCAGGCTTCAAAAATTTCCATCACCTGAGCATTTACGGTTTGCTGGTAGGCTTCGATATCACTTGGATCGGCCGCCATAATAGACTCAGCCGCTTCCATAATGGTGTTTGTTGCCTCTTCCGTCGCATTAACAATCGCATCAAGCTCTTGCCCTGCTTCAGGAATACGGCTGTGCTTCATATCAGAAACACGCAGCTTCTTGATTTCCTGCTTCATGCGGGCAATCTCGAAGGCAATCGCCATCATCTCTTCAGTTATGTCAGGCTTTGTTTCCATAACAACTTCAGAGAGAGAGTCGGCCATAACTTCGGCCAGCCGCATCACGTCGTTTAGAGAAACTTCCGAGGTGCGGTTCCTGTTTTCCTCCAAGAACTCAATGACGTTTTGAAGGTCGATTTTTTCTAATGCCTCCATAGCACTATCTCACAATTCATGTTGTGGACCGCTTACGGGCAGCAGACAAAGGGCTAGCATTCGGCCGCACAAAATAGCGCGACCGCCCGTAAGTCAGTTAAAATCGCTTTCCTAGGAAAACAGATTAATCAGCAAAAACCGCTTCGATTTTGCCCTTCAACGTCTGTGCGTTAAACGGCTTCACGATGTAGTTGTTAACGCCAGCCTTCTTAGCGGCAATAACGTTTTCGGTCTTTGATTCGGCCGTTACCATGATGAACGGCGTCTTGCAGAGCGCAGGGTCCTGACGCACCTGTTTCAACAGTTCGTAACCGGTCACAGGCTCCATATTCCAGTCGGAAATTACCAAGCCATAACGGCGCTGCTTCATCTTCTCGTAAGCTTCCTGACCGTCAGCTGCGTCGTCGATGTCATTAAAGCCTAACTGCTTCAAAAGATTACGAATAATCCTAATCATGGTCTTATAATCATCGACTACCAAGATTGGCATCTGAAGATCGACAGCCATGTAAAACTCCATACCTAGGTCTGGACCGATCGCCCAAAACTTACAAGCAAAACTAAATCAAACTGGATAGGCCAATTTACGCTCTCAGAGCTATCGGCAAAATCTCAGACATGACCCCACTCACATGGCAGAATTAACCTCCCTAGTTAAAGGTTAGGTTAATTTTACAATGCAGCGGGCTATTCTATCTGCTTAGTTGTCCAAAACCTTAAGGCTAGTTTATTCTTAACAGGATTTTGCAGTTTTAAGGATATTATAAGGGGCAGTCCGCATGTTGCAGTTGCGCACCCTCGCATTTGAAGACCTTCATATTGGAATGGAAGAAGCGTTTACCAAGCATATTAGCGCTCAAGACATTGTTGGTTTTGCCGAGGTTTCAGGGGATCGTAATCCCATCCATCTTTCAGAGCATTTTGCCGCAAAAACACCTTTCAAGAACCGTATCGCTCACGGGCTTTATACAGCCAGCCTGATTTCCGCTATTCTTGGCACCCGCTTACCGGGTCCGGGTGCCATCTATCTTTCCCAAAGTCTTAAGTTCAAAGCACCTGTTTACATCGGCGATGATGTATTGGTGAAGGTTACAGTAACCGACCTTCGCGTTGAAAAGTGTCATGCCACTTTACGCTGCGAGTGCTTTACGGGCGAAACTCTGGTTCTTGAAGGGGAAGCAACTGTTAAAGTTCCCTCAAGAGTTGATATAGATGTTCCGCTTTAAGGCTTAATAACCGCGCGAGCGACTATTTTTCTCTTCTGAATTGGAGTAGGCATGGTTCCGTCTGCGCTCCGGTTCAGGAGAAGGCAAGTCTTGCGGTAATCAAACGGGTAAAAACGGACGCTCTATATGGCCCCTCAGGCGACCAACGACAGACCATTTTGCATTTTGAATGACCTTTCGAACGTGCCGGAAAGTCTGCGCGGCGGCGTAGTTGCTATTGGCAATTTCGATGGTGTTCATCGTGGCCACAGGGCTGTTTTGGAGCTGGCTATTAAAGATGCGCGAGAAGCTGGTGTACCGGTTCTCGCCATGACGTTTGAGCCGCATCCGCGCACGTTCTTTTGCCCAGATAAGCCTGTTTTCCGTCTTACTCCTGCCCATGCAAAGGCGGAGATTATGGAAGCCATTGGTATCGACGGCCTCGTAGAGGTTGCCTTTGCCGCAGACTTTGCTGGCATGAGTGCCGAAGACTTTGTAAAAGACATACTTGTTGACCAGCTTGGCATTAGCCAAAGCATCACCGGCTACGACTTCCACTTTGGCAAAGCGCGTCAAGGCACACCTGAGTTTCTTCAGGATGCTGGAAAACGCCATGGCTTTAATGTCGAAATCGTTGGCGCACAGCGTGACGAAGGCGACAATGTTGTTTCCTCCAGCCGTATTCGCGCAGCGCTTGCGGAAGGAGATATGCCTCTTGCTAACGGTTTGCTCGGCTACCGTTACTTTGTAGAGGCAACGGTACAGCACGGCGATAAGCGTGGCCGCCTTTTGGGCTACCCGACTGCGAACCTGCGCCTTGCTGACAACTGCACCTTGAAGCAGGGTATCTACGCCGTTCGCGTTGTTGTTGACGGTGTAGTTTATGACGGCGTTGCAAGCTTTGGTCGCCGTCCGACCTTTGATGATGGTGCGACGCTCTTTGAAGTTCATCTGTTTGACTTTGAAGGCGATCTCTACGACAAGACTCTAAGGGTCGGTGTGATCGGATACATTCGAGAAGAAATGAAATTCGATGGCCCGGAAGCCCTGATAAAACAGATGGATCAGGACAGTATGGAAGCTAGAGCGATGATCGCCTCCATGCGCCCGCTGTCTGATCTCGATACAGCTCTTTATCCTTAAGGTCCTGCACGGCGCAGTGCCTTTTTAGGCGACAACAAAAATGAAAACGAACGTCTCCACCGCTGGAGCTGGCCCTTGGTCTAGCCCCACGGTTCAAGGTGCTGTGCTTGCAATTATCGGTTTCCTCATGCTGTCGGGAACCGACGGTATCGTCAAATACCTTGGCGCGCACTTCTCACCGCTTACTATTTCGCTTGTGCGCTTCTTCATTCACGCATTGATTATCGTGATTGTAGCGCCGTTCTATGGCCGCTCTCTAGCCAGCCTCCTGCGAGAGTTTACTTGGGTGCAGGTGCTGCGCGGTACGCTGCTTTCCATCGGCTCCATCATGATGGTCATCGGCTTGAAGTACATTCCGATTACCGACGCTATTGCCATTTTCTTCGTTCAGCCGATGGTGCTGACTGTTCTGTCTGTCATCTTCTTGAAGGAGCAGGTCGGCATGCATCGTTGGGCAGCTGTTGTTGGCGGTCTTATCGGTGTGATTATTGTGATGCGTCCCGGTTCCGGCATGTTCGGCTACTACGCCCTGCTGCCGTTCGGCTGCGCTGTAACCTTCGCCACCTATTTGATGGTCAACCGCCTTTACTCCGGCAGAGCGACCCAGCTTGGCATTCAGTTCTCGGCAGGTCTTTCCGGCGCAATGGTTTTGCTGCCGGTGAGTATCATCGCCTACTACCTCGACATTGGCGGCCCGATCTACGAACCGTCCGTTGTTGAGGCTCCGTTCTGGCCGGTGATGTGGCTTGTGGCTCTTGGCGGCGTTGCCGTTCTTGGTCACGTTGCTTTGGTAAAAGCGTTCGAGCGTGCACCAGCCTCGCTCCTCGCCCCGCTGAATTACATTGATATTCTCTCAGCAACGGCCATGGGCTACTTCTTCTTTTCCGAGGTGCCGGATCTCACCGCTTGGATCGGTATTACGCTCATCGTTTTGTCCGGCCTTTACCTTGGCCACCGTGAACGACTTGCTGCAAAGCGCGCTCGTGCAGAGCAGTTGGCAGCGCTTTCGGGCGGCGAATAATTACATGAAACGGGTGTGCGCGCAGGCGCGCGCATACCACCTTTCCTTAAGTCACCGCAGAACATAACCAAACCCAATTGAACCGCGCCCCCTGCCCGCCTTTCGGCAGTGGGGATAGGGGCCCACCTGCGGCAATTGGTGATATATCCTCGCAAATCCAAAAGGCAGTAAGCCTGCAACAAAACCTCAAGTAGAAATCACTGCGTCCATGTCCCAAATGACTTCTAGTGCAGCAGCGGTGCGCCCGTCTTCTGTTGCGTTGCAGGGCATCCTGCTTATGACGATTGCCATGCTTCTCGGGCCGATTATCGATGGCATCGCCAAGTACCTGACCTACTTCTACGCGCCTGTTTTGGTTGCGTTTTTGCGCTATGTCGGTCAGGGCTTTCTGGCGTTGTGCGTTGCGCTTGCTTTGAGAAAAGATATCCTCGCCTTGCTGCGCGAGTTTGATATGGGCCAGTTCTGGCGCGGTGCATGTATTGCACTGTCTTCCGTCTTCTTCTTTGTGGCGCTCAAATACGTTCCACTGGCAGACGCGATTGCGATCTTCTTCGTGCAACCGCTTATTCTTACAGCGCTTTCCGCTGTCGTCTTGAAAGAGAAGGTAGACGCAAAACGTTGGGGTGCAGTGGTCGTTGGCCTTATTGGCGCGATGGTTATCATCCAGCCGGGTACCGGGGCGTTTAGCGCTTATTCGATCCTTCCGGTTATTGCCGCCACGTTCTTCGCCGTTTATCTGCTTCTTACCCGCAGGTTGTCGGGTCAGGGAACTGTGCTTGGCGTACAGATCTCCACCAGCATTGCCGGTCTGTTGGCCCTTGCACCAATTCTGATCGTCGGCACCATGACCGACTACGATCTGGCGATCTGGACCACACCAAGCCTTGAACACCTTTGGGCAATCCTTGCTCTTGGCTTTGTGTCCTTGTCAGCGCACGGCATCATCATTCTTGCGTTTGATCGGACACCTGCGTCGGTTCTCGCCCCGCTCAACTACGTTTCAATCGTCAGCGCGACGATCTTCGGCGTTGTGGTGTTTGGCGACTGGCCGGAACCAACGGTATGGATAGGCGTTTCCCTTATCATCGCTGGCGGTATCTACATTGCCTACTCCACGCGTGATGCGATTGATGCACGGCAAGACGACATTCCGCCAATGCCGGCTGAATAAATAAAAAGCCTATGAGAAACTGCGCAGTTACAGGCTCTTATTGTCGTGAAGACAGGAGATCCTGCAATTTTTCGCAGTTTCTCTTTTCCCCCTCTTTATTCCGTGCGGAAGCACTGTTAAAAGCTCATCCCATGTTTTGCGCAGATGACACCTTGAACTGCCTTTTTTTGCAGGTCGGTAGCGGTGAAAGCCACCGCGCCTTGATAGCAAAAAGAGCAGCTATACGAATTACTTGCCCGGCCTTCGGCTGAGGCGCCCGAGTGAGCGCCCCGAGGGACCGGGATCTGTTTTAGCCTTTGCCGCTAAAACCTCTTGTCGTGTGCGCCCAAGACACATCATGGCGCAGTGCAAATTTTTAGGGCCAGTTGCAGCCCAAATTCATCGGATGAAACAATGACTGATAGCGCGACCCGAGATTACTCCGAGACGCTTAATCTCCCGAAAACCGACTTCCCTATGCGAGCTGGCTTGCCGAAAAACGAGCCAAAAATCCTCGAAAAGTGGGAGGAACAGAACCTTTACAAACGTCTTCGTGAAGCTTCTGCCGGTAAGCCGAAGTTCCTTCTGCATGATGGTCCTCCATATGCAAACGGCAACATCCACATCGGCCACGCGCTCAACAAGGTTCTGAAGGACATCGTTACCCGCTCCATGCAGATGCAGGGTTTTGATTCCAACTACGTTCCGGGCTGGGACTGCCACGGCCTTCCTATCGAATGGAAGATCGAGGAAGAGTACCGCAAAAAAGGCAAGAACAAAGACGCTGTTCCGATCAACGAATTTCGTAATGAATGCCGTGAGTTCGCGAGCAAGTGGATCGGCGTTCAGCGCGAAGAATTCAAGCGTCTTGGCATCGAAGGTGACTGGGAACACCCATACCTGACCATGAACTACGACAGTGAAGCTGTGATCGCTAACGAACTGATGAAGTTCGCTACATCCGGTCAGCTTTACCGCGGTTCCAAGCCTGTTATGTGGTCTATCGTTGAAAAGACCGCTCTGGCTGAAGCTGAAGTTGAATACCACGACCACGAATCCCACACCATCTGGGTGAAGTTCCCTGTTCTGACCGGCAATGAAGCGCTGGTTGGCAAGAACGTCGTGATCTGGACCACCACTCCTTGGACCATTCCTGCAAACCGCGCTGTTTGCTTCTCCAAGTCCATCAGCTACGGCATCTACAAGGTGACTGACGCTGCTGAAGACAACTGGGCGAAGGTTGGTGAAGAGTTCATTCTTGCTGACGATCTGGCAGCAGATGCGTTCAAGTCCGCTCGCGTTGAAGCATACGAGCGCGTTGGCGATGCTGACGTAAGCTCCGTTGAATACCTCGGCCACCCGTTCCGCGGCGTTGAAGGCACTGACGGTTACTACGACTTCTTCGTACCGATGGTTCCTGGTGACCATGTAACCGATGAAGCTGGTACCGGCTTTGTACACACTGCACCGGGCCACGGCGCAGAAGACTTCCAGGCTTTCCTTGATAACCGTGAAGTCTTTGCAAAGGCTGGCACCGAGCAGGTTCCGCTGACAGTGCAGGAAGATGGTTCTTACTATCCACATGTGCCGCTGTTCCAAGGCCACTACATCCTTGACCGCAAGGGCAAAGAAGGCTCCACCAACAAAGCAGTGATCGAAAAGCTGGTTGAAGTTGGCAAGCTGATGGCTCGCGGCCGCGTGAAGCACTCCTACCCGCACAGCTGGCGCTCTAAAGCTCCGCTCATCTTCCGCAACACGCCGCAGTGGTTTGTCTACATGGACAAAAACATCGAGGCTGAAGGTGACACCCTGCGCAAGCGCGCTCTCAAAGCGATCTCCGAAACCCGCTTCGTTCCAGCGTCTGGCCAGAACCGCATTCACAACATGATCGAATCCCGCCCTGACTGGGTTCTCTCCCGTCAGCGTGCATGGGGCGTGCCGATCACCGTATTCGTGAACAAGGAAACCGGCGAAGTTCTTAAGGACGAAGCTGTAAACCAGCGAATCTTTGACGCCTTCCAGAACGAAGGTGCCGATGCATGGTTTGAAGAGGGTGCCGCACAGCGCTTCCTTGGCGATGCATACGATGCAGCGAACTTCGAAAAGATCGACGACATTCTCGACGTTTGGTTCGACTCCGGCTCTACCCACGCGTTCTGCATGGAGCGTCGTGAAGACCTCGCTCCTAAGCGCAAGGGTCTGGGCGGCGAAGACTACGTTCTGTACCTCGAAGGCACCGACCAGCACCGCGGTTGGTTCCACTCTTCCCTTCTGGAAAGCTGTGGTACCCGTGGTCATGCACCATACGATGCAGTTCTGACCCATGGCTTCACCATGGATGAACACGGCCGCAAGATGTCCAAGTCTTTGGGCAACACTGTAGCGCCTCAGGACGTTATCAAGCAGTACGGCGCTGACATTCTGCGTCTGTGGGTTGGCTCTGTAGACTATGCGGACGATCAACGCATCGGTAACGAGATCATCAAAACCAACGTTGATGCATACCGCAAGCTGCGCAACACCCTGCGCTTCATGCTGGGCTCTTTGGGCCACTACAAGGGCGAAGAAATCGCCGTTGCAGACATGCCTGAGCTGGAACAGCTGATGCTGCACCGTCTGACACAGCTGGACGCGTTGGTTCGCAAGTCTTACGCAGACTTCGATTTCCGCCGTGTGTTCTCCGCTCTGTTCAACTTCATGACTGTTGAGCTCTCCGCATTCTACTTCGACGTTCGTAAGGACGCGCTGTACTGCGATCCGATCTCTTCTACCAAGCGCAAAGCAAGCCTTTATGTCATCGAACAGCTGTTCCGCCGTTTGGCAACATGGCTTGCACCGATCCTGCCATTCTCCGCTGAAGAATGCTGGACCTACCGCTACGGTGAAGGCGTCACCTCCATCCATCTGGAGCAGTTCGCTGAAACCCCTGCTGAATGGCGCAATGATGCGCTTGCAGCGAAGTGGGAAAAAGTTCGTAAGGTTCGCCGTGTAATCACCGGCGCACTGGAAGTTGAACGCCGCGAGAAACGTATCGGTTCTTCTTTGGAAGCTCATCCGGTAGTTTATGTGAGCGATCCTGAGCTGATGGCTGCTATGGATGGTCTCGACATGGCAGAAATCTGCATCACCAGCCAGATCTCCCTCAAGGGCGAAGCTGCACCTGAAGGTGCGTTCACTCTTGAAGAAGTGGCAAATGTTGGTGTTGTTCCTGCGCTGGCAGAAGGTACCAAGTGCGCACGCTCTTGGAAGATCCTTCCAGAAGTTGGCACTGACGCTCAGTACCCGGACATCACCCTGCGCGACGCGCAGGCAATGCGTGAACTAGAGGGTGCAGCCTAAGGGCTGCATCACTCCCAACGACTAGGCACATGGGGGCACAGTTGAAAGAACGCTGGCTTTGGGGTCGCTTCAGCCCCCTTGTTGCAACACTTGGCATTGTTGGCATGGCGATTGACCAGATCGTGAAGATCTGGGTCGTGCATATCTATGATATGGCCAACAACCCGCCAATCTCCCTTACTCCGTTCCTCGATATCATCCTTATCTGGAACAAAGGCGTGTCTTATGGCCTGTTCCAGCAGGACAGCACCTTTGGCCGTTGGGCACTGGCGCTGTTTACCATTGGCGCCGCTGTGCTGATTTGGGTGTGGGGCGTACGGACCAAGGACCGCTTGCTTGCGATTAGCCTCGGTTTGGTTCTAGCCGGAGCCATCGGCAACGGCATTGACAGACTTTACTACGGCAAAGTCGTGGACTTCGTTTACTTCAACTACGGCGACTTTTCTTGGTACGTCTTCAATCTTGCAGATGTGTGGATTGTGCTGGGTGCCGCTGGGTTGATTTTCGACAGTTTCTTTGGTGGTAAGCAACACCAAAAATAGCCCTATTTCAGCCGCAAAACGCTGTATATAGGGGATCATGGGCAAATCGGGAGCTTTAAGTCACTCTACCCTCCTAGAGTAACGTTGATTCCCGCTATAGAGTTATCCTCGCGCAAACCTTGGGTCGGTTTGCTGGCTGGCATGCTGCATTGGGGTCTATTCCTGCTGCTTTTGCAAAACAAGGAAGTTAGAAGTGCAAAATCGGATTGGTTCTTTTCTGCTGAAAACAACGGCTGTGGCCGCTATCTGTTTGGGCGCTGCTGGATGTTTGTCCGGCGATGCGTTTGACGACGGCGTGGAAAATGAGTCGCTTCTAACCGGTGAAGGTGGCCTTGTGGCTGGTATCGTTGACCGCATGGGTGGCAATGTTTCTGGTGTAAGCAAAAATAAAACGGCTCCGATTGACTATTCGGCTCGTGCTCCACTTGTGATGCCGCCGGATATGAACCGCCTGCCAACGCCTGATGAAAAGGCAATTGCAGAGCTTGCTGCCAACTGGCCTCAGGATACCCGCGATAAAGACCTTGCCGAGCTGCGTGAATTCTTCAAGACAGAAGACGGCAAGCCTATGACACCAGAACAGCTGGCTATGGCCCGCGAATTGGCGAAGAACATGCCAAAGCGCGAACGTAACCGTGCTGCAGAGCTTCGTGAACGTCAGCTGGCACAGGGCGAACGCATGACGCCAGAAGAACTGCGCCAGATGAGCAAGCAGTTCAAGGAAGCGAAAGCCAAAGTTTCCAACGACACCAAGTCCCTCTGTGAACTGAACGCAAAGACCGCGTCTGATCTCACCGCTTGTAAGCTTGAGCGTCGTTACCTCACCCAGCCGCCAGAGGGTTACAATAAACCTGTTGCAGGCTTTGAAATTGAAGCACCGGAAGTCGATAAAGCGACCGAGATTGCTGAGCGCCGTAACCAAGAGGCAATCATGGATGGCGCACCAATTGATATGAGCACCGGCAAAGCACGTCGCTGACGCTAGGTTGTTTCAAGCAGTATTCCACAAGCGCGGGTTTTACCCGCGCTTTTTTTATTTTCGACAAATTTCGCCAATAGTTTCACGCCGATTGAACACATTCCTGCGATATAAAAAGGAATGACTGCTTGAACTAAAAAGGATAAGCCCCTGTGCTCAAAGCCTCCAAACTTCTCAAGGGGTTGGTGCTAAGTACTCTTCTTGCATTCCCAACTCCGTTGCTCGCGGAAACTCCTCAAAAAGCTGATAGCACTGCTTTTGCGGATGTGAAGATCGGCCCCGACATCGCAACAAAGACGCTCGACAATGGCTTGCAGCTGGTGGTTATTCCTGACCATCGCGCACCGGTTGTTACTCATATGGCGTGGTACAAGGTCGGCTCTGCTGATGAAGCGCCGGGCAAGTCTGGCATCGCCCATTTTCTTGAGCATCTGATGTTCAAAGGAACCAGCAACGCTCCAGAAGGCGAATTTTCCGACATAATCGCTGAAGTTGGAGGGCAGGAAAACGCCTTCACCTCGACCGATTACACCGCCTACTATCAGCAGGTGGCAAAAGATCATTTGCCAACCATGATGAAGTACGAAGCTGATCGCATGGGCAATCTGGTTCTCACTGATGAGCAGGTTCTTCCAGAGCGTGAAGTAATTTTGGAAGAGCGCGCACAGAGAGTGGGGCAGAACCCGGGTGCAAAGCTTGCTGAGAGCTTTGACCAGATGATGTTTGTGAACCACCCTTACGGCACACCGATTATCGGCTGGGAAGACGAGATCAAGAAGCTGAACCGTGAGGATGCGTTCGCTTTCTACGACAAATACTACACCCCTAATAACGCCGTTGTTGTGGTTGCTGGTGATGTAACCATGGACGAAGTTCTGCCTATTGCGCAGGAAACATACGGCAAGCTTAAACGCCGTGCCGAACCGGGTGAACGTATCCGCCCGCAGGTCCAGCGCATTCCGGGTGAACGTGTAGCAACGCTAGAAGATGAACGTGTGGCCCAGCCATCGCTTCAAAAAGGCTGGCTTGTTCCTAGCACAGCAACAGCTGCCAAGGGTGAAGCAGAGGCCCTTGACCTTCTTTCCTATATTCTGGGCGGCGGTGCTAACTCCCGCTTTTATCAGCAGCTCGTTGTAGACAGCCAGAAGGCGACCAGCGCAGGCAGCTGGTACAACTCCGACACCTTGGACACGACCCAGTTCAAAATCTACGCCACACCGAGCGAAGGCGTACCTCTGGAAGAGGTAGAAGCTGATGCGCTTGCTATCGTGGCTGATGTTGCAGAAAACGGTGTGAGCCAAGCAGAACTAGAAAGAGCCAAGAAATCTATGCTGGCCGCCGCAATTTATGCGCAGGACAAGCAGAGTACCCTTGCTCGCGTTTTCGGTACAGCTTTGACGACTGGCGCAACGGTGGAAGAAGTTCAGACTTGGCCTGCCCGCATTGCGGCAGTGACCAACGATCAGATTAAGGCTGCTGCACAAAAGTACCTGACTGAAGAACCTCTCAGTGGCTATCTGCTACCTGCGAACTATGAAGAGCCAGAAGCGAAGGGAGACGCTCAATGACCAAAGCCGGTTTATTAGTAAGCCGTTCGGTTGCGCTTGTTAGTGGCGGTCTCATGCTTATGCTGAGCGTTGTTAGCGCTCAGGCAATCGAGATTCAGCGCGTTGTGAGCGATCAGGGGATCGAGGCGTGGCTGGTTGAAGATTACAGCGTGCCGATTGTTGCCATGGAGTATTCATTCCAAGGCGGCACCACGCAGGATGCCGACGACAAGCTGGGAGCGACCAACCTTCTTTCGACTATGCTGGATGAAGGTGCAGGAGAGTTGGACTCGCAAGCGTTCCAGCTAAAGCTTGAAGAGCTCACTATGAGCCTTGGCTTTAATGCGGGTCGGGATCGGTTCTACGGCTCCATGCGCACGCTTCAGGTCAATCTTCCAGAAGCGTTGGAAATGCTGACACTGGCGGTAAACGAGCCACGCTTTGACGAGGCTCCGCTTGAGCGTATGAGAGCGCAGGTTATTTCCGGCCTCAAACGCGAGGAAAAGCGGCCCCAGTCTATAGCAGGGCGCAAGTTCTCCGCGCTTCTATATCCAGACAGCCAATATGGTCGCCCAAGCAAGGGCACGGTGGAAAGCGTAGAAAAGTTGCAAGCAAGCGACCTCAAAGCGCAGCGCGACAAGCTGTTTGCAAGAGACGGTTTGAAGGTTGGTGTGGTTGGCGCAATCGACGCGGAGACCTTGAAAAAAGCGCTGGATCAGGTCTTTGCAAAACTGCCAGAGAAAACCCAACTGACCGAGGTTAAGAACGTTCTTCCGCTGGAAGGCAAGAGCGAGCGCGTTGATTTCGACACGCCTCAGACTACGATCCAGTTCGCTCTGCCCGGCCTGAAACGCGATGACCCGCAGTATATTCCTGCCTTTGTGATGAACCACATTCTGGGTGGCGGCTCATTCTCCTCCTGGCTCTATCAGGAAGTGCGTGAAAAACGCGGCCTAGCCTACTCCGTTGGCTCGTATCTTGTTCCCCTTGAACATACCGCTCTGCTGATGGGTTCAACCAGTACCCGTGCTGACAACGCTGACGAGGTGCTGAAGGTTATTGAAGAGCAGATGGTGAAGATGGGCGAAGAAGGCCCAACCGCTGAAGAGCTGGAGAAAGCCAAGGCTTACCTTACTGGCTCCTATGCTCTGAACTTTGATAGCTCTGGAGCAATTGCCCGCCAGCTGCTTGGTATCCAAAATGCTGGCCTTGGTATCGACTACATCAACAAGCGTAATGACTTGATTGATGACGTTACCCTTGAAGCAGTGCGGGAAGTTGCCCGTGATCTGTTTGCAGGTCAGGAACCATCCATCATGGTAGTGGGTCCGCAAACAGCGCCTAAGCAGTAAGTTTTGAAATGGTGTTGAGGCAGGCTCTAACTTGCCTCTGCCCTTCTCGGCGCTCTTGGCGACGGTGCGCCTTTTAGCACATCGGCTCTGACAGGACGCGGCGGCGAGAACAGATGCCCTTGAGCATTGCGAGTGTCCAAATCCAGAAGCTCGACCAGCGTCGCTTCCGTCTCCACATGATCGACAATCAATTCCATGCCGAACCGCTGTATCAACGCGCCGAAGTCGGACGGGTGAATATTGCCTTGCGCAAGGCTCTCATCCTGCATCAGCAAACGTGCCGCGTTGAGCTTGGCATAGCGGAAGCCTTTATCCGCCAGCGCTTTAAAGTCCATTCGCAGATCAGTGATGTGATCGATGGAAAAGCGGAAGCCGAGATCAGAAAGAGCAGCTAGGCTCTCGAACTCCAACAACCCCATTGAAGCAACATCGGCTTGTGTGAATTCGAATACGAGAAGGTCAGCGTAGCTCTCATTCGCCTTAACAAACTCAAGAAAACCGGGAAAGAAGCTCTCGTCCACAAGCGTGGCCGGAGAGAGATTGCAGAACAACCCCGCTTCTCTGTTCCGAGCCGACAAACGCTTGATGATCTGGAGCGAACGGAAAAGCTGAAGGTTATCGAGCGTGGCGATTTGTTTGATGCGGATAGCCTCGGCAAGAAACTCAACCGGTTCCAGCAGATCACCATCAAGTGTACGCAGGCGGGTCAACACTTCGTAAAACCGAACGCGGCGCTGAGGTAGGGTTACGATTGGCTGCAGGTATAGGTCTACCCGATTGGCGTCAATTGCAGCTCTAATCTCCGCTGCCAGTGCAGGGTTCGGCCTTTGAATGCGCGGCTCCGGGTAAACTGGCTGCTGGGTATACTGGCTGTGAGGCTGGGCTGTCTGGCCGGCTGGCTCTTGATATCCGCCAGAGTGAGGAGGCTGCTCATTGGGCGCTTCGAGGCGGTGTTGAGGCTGCGGCGGCAGGTGCATCTGCGGCTGCATATCGGAAACCCGCTGGTCTTCAAGGCGCGCTTCCATATCGGCCATAGCCTCGGCCATCTGTTTGACAAGTGAACCAATAACCTCGACCTCGGCAAACAGCGGGTCGATTTCTTCGCGTGTGCGTGCCGGAATATTGGTTTCAACGCCCGTTAAGCGGCCTTCCAGATTGGAAAGGTCTTCGTCGACTTCGCTAACGCGGTCTTCGAGCCTGTCCATCGCGTCGGAAAGGTTGTTTCTCTCAGAACCACGGGTGACAAGAAGATGAAGAACTGCGAGCAGACAGAACATCGCCACGGATATGGATACAGCTTCGCCCAGAGGTCTGGCGAACTGATAAACCAGCACCATACCGCAGGACCCTGCGATGATCATCATGCAGAAAATTATAAATATGCTCGCCGCGCGCGTCATGAACCTTATGAATTTGTTATTCGAATCATGCTGTCCGGCTACAATCTTGCCGCATTTGGGCAGCTAAGCCCAACGGGATACTTGTCTAATTTCGGCTAATTCGCCGGTTGTCCCCTGTAAGATTACCTAGTGCCTACCAATATGGCGTGAATTTCAAGTTTTTTCCAAAGTGTTGTCCAGCTTTTAAAAAATACTGCCGTGTCCGCACTTATACGCTTCTCAAAGACTTTCATGATACCCTAACGTCACGTTCTAACTGTTTGGCGGAGAATAAAAACACACGAACAAGAAGGCAGGTTCCGTATGCATCGTGGGAAGGACGCTCCCATCAGCAAGACAGAAACATTGCACGCACTAGAGCACATGCTCCAAAGCCCTGAATTTGAGGGAGCGCCACAGTTGCGCGCATTTCTCAGGTTCGTGGTTGAGGCGACACTCAATGGCGAAGAAGACAGACTAAAAGGATACACCATCGCGACCGGCGCCCTAGGGCGCGATTCATCCTTTAACCCCTCCAATGACCCGATTGTACGGGTTGAGGCCGCACGCCTTCGAAGACGAATTCAAGCATACTATGCAGGCAGTGGTATCGAGCAGCCCATACGCTTTGTAATTCCCACCGGCACTTATGCCCCGCGCATATACCGCGAGCCTTTTCAGAAGGAAGACGATAACTCCCAAGCGCAAGAGGAGGCTCCGCCGCCTTCGGGAAGCCACGTCCGCTCTCTCAAGAGGCAACGCTTGGCGCTGTGGGGGCTTTGCGCTTTTCTCGCGCTCGCGCTTGGTTCTTTGCTTTACCTCCAGTTTGCAGACAGCGGCCCGCCGCTACGACAACACATTCAGAAAATCCCTGTCGACGAGAAGGAGACCGGCCCCTTCGCGCCGCCCAAACTCTACGTGGAGAATTTCACTACCGAGAGCTTCACGGCCGATCAGCTCGATCTCGCCAACTATCTGGTGGAGTTATTGAAAGACTCCTCCAAGTACCTTTCTGTCGTGCAAATAATGGACGAGCCTGACGAACAGACGAGCATTATTTCCGGCTCTGTATTGCTGGTAGGCGGACAAGAGATTCTAAACCTGCGGCTTGATACCGCCGGATCGACCATACCTTTTCTCAGGCGGCGAATAGAAAGCGGTCATTCATTACAAGACGACCCTCAAGGAACGCGCGATGCTTTAGCGCGTTCTATTGTTGAGATACTCAGTTCACTGGATGTCAGCAGACCCGTTATTGGTCGCTGGACGAAACTCTCTCCTGCTTCAGCCAATGAGGTGCGGTGGTGTGTGGTTGAAACTCAATTTTTGATTTCAAGTAGATTTGCGACCGACCAGGATTTGAATAACGCAGAGACCTGCTTGTCTGACCTGCAAGAGAACCTCCCAAATTACATTCCCGCAAAGATAAGCAGAGCGAACCTCGAACTCTTCAAGTCTATTATTTCCGAAGGACCGCAATCTCAGCAGGCATTTGATAGAGCAATGGTATTGATCGCGGACGTACCTGTAGACGCAAGAAGCCTAGCGGTATTCCAGACATTCCAGATGCTTCAAGCATTGGCCCGAGATGACAAGGTTGCTGTCCAACTCATGGGCAAACAAGCCTTGCTGCCGCAATCTTTCAACGCACCGATTGTTGCGGATTACGCCCAAGAACTGCTGGTCAACGGGCAAGCAAGCCAAGCCTCTCAAATTCTTGAAGGCATTACACCTGCCTATCTGACCTATCCAGAACGGTTCGATGTTCTGCTGTCACTTGCCTATTACAGCGAAAACGAGTTTGAAAAAGCGCAGGAAGTGGCGTTCAGAGCCCGCCCTCGCTCCTACCCGCTTGCGTGGTTTGCGCAGATACTGTCAGCGAAGAAGGCCAACACTGCCGGACGTGTTGCGGAACTTATCAGTGACCTTCGCAAAAAAAGCCCAGACCTTTACGATCATCCAGAGTGCGTTCTGATTCAGCAACTCGGGTACTCGACACTGACCGACAAGCTATTGGCAGATCTAAAGAATGCCGATGTTGGCAGTATCGGCTCACTGGCCGACTTTGACAGCGCAAAGCACCAAGAAAACTGCGCCAACGTCTTTTAGTAGATTTTATTCCATTTAGTTTCCTCTCATTTTCCCTCGCAAATTGCGATTCATCGCAGAACGAAAACACTTTGTTTACCCTGTTTCTGGAAACTGCAGAAAACAGGCGAATGCGCCGAAGATACAATGATGCATTATGAGGGGCACCCACGCATGGGTATGTCTGCAAGCGCGGCAACATCACTACGAGTTTGCATCCTGGAAAAGGGTATCGGAGAAGCAGACCACGCTGCAAAAGCAGTAGGGAGCATCTGCGAGGATATTGCGCAGCCGGTGGTTTTCACCGATTTGCAGCGGTTGCTGAAGCACTTGAGCCTTGGTTCCGTTGACGCTGTTATTGCAGACCTAGAAACTCTCGGCAGTGAGGACGCCCTCTCTCATATTGCTGCATCTTGCCCTGAAGCCATTATTCTAGCCGTTAGCTCAACAGGTTCGGTGACACGCGCTGTGAGCGCAATGCACCACGGGGCTCATGACTTCCTCGTTAAGCCTTACTCCGCCAAAGCTCTAAGCGATAAGCTCTCCATTCACCTTAAGAGCAGAAGCCGTAGGGCGACAGCACACATTCACAAAGACGACGCGCGGGACTATCCGCAGGCGCGGACAGGTACGCCATCACCAGCCTTTGAACAGTTCATCGGCTCATCCCCTGCTATGGCGGGTGTCTACGATCAGATTGTTCGCATGTCCTCCTCCAATGCACCGGCATTCATCACCGGGGAATCAGGGACAGGTAAGGAGCTTTGCGCCCAAGCGCTCCACAATCGTTCTGGCAGACATAATGGGCCGTTTATTGCCATCAACTGCTCAGCTATTCCCGCTGACCTTATGGAGAGTGAGCTCTTTGGCCACGCTAAGGGCTCGTTCACCGGCGCGAGTGAAGACAAGCGCGGCGCGGCAGAGGCCGCGAATGGCGGAACCCTATTCCTAGACGAAATCGGCGAGATGGATCTGCGCCTTCAGGCCAAGCTGCTGCGCTTCCTGCAAACCGGCATGGTGCAACGCGTTGGTGAGACTGTAACGCGGCGCGTGGACATTCGCATTATCTGCGCCACCAATCGTCGCCCGTTGAAGGAAATTGAAGCAGGACGCTTCAGGGAAGACCTCTTCTATCGCCTGCATGTTCTGCCAATCACACTTCCCGCACTTCGGGAGCGTTCCGAGGATATTCTGGAACTAGCCAGCGCTTTTCTTCGTCGCTTCAGCCACGAAGAATCCAAGGATTTCAGAGGCTTTTCAGAGACCGCAAAGGAAATGCTGAAGAGCTACAATTGGCCCGGCAATGTGCGCCAGTTGGAAAACACAATCCGCCAGATCGTGGTTATGAACGACGGCGAACATGTTGTACCGGAGATGTTGCCGCCGCTTGTAAGTAGCTTTATGGGCGCAGCACAGCCAAGGGCCGAGCGCAGCGTAACAGGTTCCTTCATCGCGACCGCCAGCGCCAATGCTATTTCCATCGAGCCGTTATGGGCTCAGGAAAAACGCATCATTGAAAGTACTCTAGAGACGTTTAATGGAAATATTGCCCGTGCAGCAGCGGCTCTGGAAATTAGTCCTTCTACCATCTACCGCAAGAAGCAAAGCTGGGAAGAGCGGGCAAACTTTTAACCTTGCCTGATTTTCCGTTCAACTTGCGTTCTACAAGATGTTGTGCCCCTGAACTTTAAAGGGTATATCGGGCGCAACAGATTGTTTTTAGCCAAAACCTTCCCATAGGGCATTTAATCAGGCACTGCCAATAATCGGGAAGGATGGCTTGTGGGGGTTATTCGTCATGCCAAGTTCCTTGGTCCATTCCTGCCGTAAAGCGGGTGTTATTTTTCTTGCGACCTCGGGCCTTCTCGCGTCTTCTGCTGCTTTTGCATCCGAGCTGTCACCTGAGTTCATCAAAGCGCACAGCACTTATGCTACTGCTTGGTCTGCACAGGACCTTAGCTTTACGACCGCAGCATTTGTGACGACACCTGCACGTAGCTACGGCGTTTACGAACCAAAGGCTACAGCAAGCTTCCAGCAGGGCGAACCGCTGATCGTATATGCAGAGCCGGTTGGCTACGACTTTGCCCAGAAGGACGGTGAATACCTCATCGATCTTTCTGTAGGCTTTGAACTTCGTAACATGACAGGGCAGATCCTCGCGGCAGAAGAAAGCTTTGCCCAGATTGACCATGCATCGCGCGCGATGGTCCGTGAGTTCCAGACCTCTTTGCGCCTCGACTTGCAGGGTATTCCAGAAGGCGATTACCTACTGAAAGTTTCAGTTAAGGACAACACAGGCGGCGACGAAGGCTTCTTCGAACTTCCGTTCAACGTTCTAGCGCCCGTTGCCACAAACTAGTCCCAATGCAGCATTGCTGAAAACGGCAGAATCACACAGTTTAGAGGCTCTTCTTCGGAAGGGCCTTTTTTGCTGCAAGCCCCTCACCTTTAGTCGAGATTCTCTTAGCCAGTTTCGCCAATAGACCTTGATATGTAAGTGGCTCCTGTTTTTTTAAGCGCTCCTCGCTTGACACTTTCAAGGGCTGTTACTACATGTTTTGGCGTCGTTAGCACTCTGCCTGAGGGAGTGCTAATGGTGACGGCTATGCCGTCTAACAAAGAATTCGAAATCTGCGTTCCGGCGTTGCCTAAGAGGGACGCCCCGCATGTGAGGATAGCTATTATGAGTTTCCGTCCACTACACGATCGCGTCGTTGTTCGCCGCATTGAGTCTGAAGAAAAGACCGCTGGCGGCATCATCATCCCAGACACCGCTAAAGAAAAGCCACAGGAAGGCGAAGTTATCGCTGTTGGCAACGGTGCACGCAAAGACAACGGTGAGCTGATCGCTCTCGATGTTAAGCCTGGTGATCGCGTTCTGTTCGGCAAATGGTCCGGCACCGAAGTCAAGATCAACGGTGAAGAACTGGTGATCATGAAAGAATCCGACATCATGGGTATTCTGGGTTAATCCCACCCCATTCCTTTCATACCATTTCCTTTCAGAATAAAGTGAGACAAGCCAATGGCTGCTAAAGAAGTAAAGTTCTCTTCTGACGCCCGCGATAAAATGCTTCGTGGCGTAGACATCCTCGCAAACGCAGTAAAAGTAACCCTCGGCCCTAAAGGCCGTAACGTTGTGCTCGACAAAGCATTCGGCGCACCACGCATCACCAAAGACGGTGTATCTGTAGCGAAAGAGATCGAACTTGAAGATAAGTTCGAGAACATGGGCGCACAGATGGTTCGCGAAGTTGCTTCCAAAACCAACGACATCGCTGGTGACGGTACAACCACTGCAACTGTTCTGGCTCAGGCTATCGTTAAAGAAGGCGCAAAGTTCGTTGCAGCCGGCATGAACCCAATGGACCTGAAGCGCGGCGTTGACATGGCTGCTGCTGCGGCTGTTGCGGATCTGGAAGCACGCTCTAAAGCAATCTCCACTTCTGACGAAGTTGCACAGGTTGGCACCATCTCCGCTAACGGCGACACCCAGATCGGCCGTGACATTGCTGAAGCAATGCAGCGCGTTGGCAACGAAGGTGTTATCACCGTTGAGGAAGCTAAGTCTCTCGACACCGAACTCGAAGTTGTTGAAGGCATGCAGTTCGACCGTGGTTACCTGTCTCCATACTTCGTAACCAACGCTGAAAAGATGATCGCTGACCTTGAGAAGCCACTCATCCTTCTGCACGAAAAGAAGCTTTCCAACCTGCAGGCGATGCTCCCAATTCTGGAAGCAGCTGTTCAGTCTTCCCGTCCTCTGCTCATCATTGCTGAAGACGTAGAAGGTGAAGCACTTGCAACTCTCGTAGTTAACAAACTGCGTGGTGGTCTGAAGATCGCTGCTGTTAAGGCTCCAGGCTTCGGCGACCGTCGTAAAGCAATGCTTGAAGACATCGCTATCCTGACCGGCGGCACCGTGATCTCCGAAGACCTCGGCATCAAGCTTGAAAACGTAACCGTTGAAATGCTCGGTACCGCAGACAAGGTGACCATCTCTAAAGAGAACACCACCATTGTTGACGGCGCTGGCGACAAAGCTGACATCGAAGCACGCGTTGCTCAGATCAAAGCTCAGATCGAAGAAACCACTTCTGACTACGACCGTGAAAAGCTGCAGGAACGTCTTGCTAAGCTTGCTGGCGGTGTTGCAGTTATCCGCGTTGGCGGTGCAACCGAAGTTGAAGTGAAAGAAAAGAAAGACCGCATCGACGATGCTCTGAACGCAACCCGCGCTGCTGTTGAAGAAGGCATCGTACCAGGTGGTGGTACTGCTCTACTTCGCGCAAAAGCTGCTGTTGCTAAGCTTTCTTCCGACAACGCTGACATCGAAGCTGGTATCAAGATCGTTCTTCGCGCTCTTGAAGCTCCAATCCGTCAGATCGCTGAAAACGCTGGCGTTGAAGGCTCTCTGGTTGTTGGCAAGATTCAGGAAAACCTCGAAAACGAAACCTTCGGCTTCAACGCGCAGACCGAAGAATACGTTAACATGGTTGAAGCTGGCATCATCGATCCAACCAAAGTTGTTCGTACTGCACTGCAGGACGCAGCTTCCGTTGCTGGTCTCCTGATCACCACCGAAGCTATGGTTGCTGAACTGCCTAAGAAAGACGCTCCTGCAATGCCTGACATGGGCGGCGGCATGGGCGGCATGGGCGGCATGGGCTTCTAAGAAGTCCTCAGCTCAGCTGACAAAATTAGGGCGTCCCTCGGGGCGCCCTTTTTCTTTATGCGGCCGCCCATACCTCTGTTGGTTTTGACTTGCCCAAAAGACAAGATCGGCATCACGGATGACCTTTTTTGTTGCTAGCCAATACCCGAGCTGGTCCAATGGCGTTTTATTTCGTCCATTTGAAAGCCTGCCATGTTTAAAGCCGTCCTGTTCGACCTTGATGAAACGCTTCTGGACCGCACCAACTCACTTAAAGACTTCTTTCGCGATCAAGCCCTAAGGTTCAGTTGTCGTTATGAGTTAGGAACTGAGGCCGCGCTGGAGCGTTTTCTCGAACTAGATGCGCGAGGGCGAGTTTCCAAATTCGACGTTTACGCGCAGCTGATCGGCGAGCAAATACGCAGCCCTCTCCCTTCTGCTGAAGACCTTGCAAAGGACTATGAAAATAATTTCTGGCGGTATGCGAAGCCCTTTGACGGAATGGAAACAATACGGGAAGCACTCAAAGCTCATGGTGCAAAACTCGGCATAATCACCAACGGGCAAACACACATACAGCTGCGCAGCCTCTTGGCGTTAAACCTTGACCCTTATGCCGATACCTACTTGATCTCGGAGCAGGCGGGGCTACGAAAGCCCGATGCAGCTATTTTCCTCAGGGCCTGTAATAACCTGTCAGCAAATCCTTCAGATTGCCTCTTTGTTGGCGATAGCCCGGAGGCGGACATAAAAGGCGCTAATGCTGTGGGAATGAAGACAGTATGGTTCGACAACGGCGCTACATGGCCTGAAAATGCAGCCTATACTCCAGATTGGAAAATACAGCAGCTCTCTGAGTTGCTTGACGTTTTCGCTGCGCAAGGACTAGAGACCCATGACCAATAAGAGTGCCATCGTTCTAGGGGCAACCGGCCTGATTGGTTCGCACCTATTGAAGCAGCTGCTTGCTGACGAAAGCTACGGCAAGGTTACAGTGCTTGTGCGGCGCCCTTTGGAGATAGATGATCCCAAATTTGAGCAGCATGTGGTCGACTTTGCTGACCTTTCCAGCATTGCCCCACTCATGAAAGCGGATGATGTGTTCTGCTGTTTGGGTACAACACACAAGAAAGCCGGTTCGAAGGAAGCGTTCTATGCCGTTGACTTCACGCTTGTTCATGAGCTTGCAAAGCTTGCCAAAGCGGGTGACTGCGAGCACAGCCTGATGGTGTCTTCTATTGGCGCAAACCCGAAGGCTTCAAGCTCATACATGAAGACAAAGGGTGAAATTGAGCAGGCAATCGCTGATCTTAACTTTCCGCGCACCAGTATCTTCCGGCCGTCTCTCCTGCTTGGAGAGCGCAAGGAGTACCGCGTTGGAGAAGGACTATCGGAAGCATTTATGCGCCCTCTTGCCCCGCTCATGCTTGGCCCGCTCAAGCGCTACCGCCCAATTGCGGCAGCGCAGGTTGCCAAGGGTATGATTGCTACCGCCCACTTAAAAGGACAGGGTCTGGAAGTGTACCAAAGTGACCAGATAGCAGGGATGTAGATAGCTTCAGGCATTGCCGAAGTTGTAAATGAGGTCGCAGACTAGTTGCTTTTGTCTGGCGATGCCCCCGCTACTGTTTTTAGAGAAATAGTGAACTCCCGCACGCATAGGCAGGGCACCGAAGGCAGCGCCATTCACGGCATAGCCTAGGTTCTGTTCATAAGCTCCGAGGCGGAGCATTCTATCCCACAGGTCTTGTCCGGTAATGGCTCCAGAACCTGCTAACATGGCTGGTTCTTTATAATAGGCTTCTATCGCTTCTATGGTCATAAACGCATGCCCCCAGTGGAACGCCTTGCTGTCTGGGACCATCCCCATCGCTAGATTAAACTGAGTGTTCCAAGCCGAGACTTCTGGCACCTCATCTTCTGCGACTGGGTAATCAACGATATCCAAGGGAAAGAGTCTTTTGACATTTTGGCCAAGCCCTCCTCGACTCCAGCCCCCTTCTTGGCTAGCCCAGAAAGTTCCCTTTAGCGCACCGTCAATGATGAAATAGACCCCCGCGTTGATCTGCTGACCAGCCTGATTGTAGGCCTCTAATTCTGTGGTTGATATTCCCTTCGCATTCAAAAGCATCTTCTTGATGCTGCCCGCTACGGTGGTTTTGTTCACACCAAGAGGGGCATAGATGAAGTTGCGACTTTGAAAGAAAGCCTTCGTTAAAGGCTTTGCATCTGTAGCTAAAGCAGAACGCAGGCTATTTATGGTGCCGGTAAAGCCAGCAACTAGCCAGTACATTCGAGGCTCCTCCACTTCCACGAAAAATCCTTGTTCATGGAAGGGTCTGTAGCGCGTTGAAACCTCATCAAATAAGCCCGGACCAAAGAAGTAAGTGCTTGGAATTTGTCCCTGCTCCAAGGTTAGGTTGGAGTCATATAGGGCGCTACAAGCAAGCGGATTTAAGCGAATGGTGCCGAATAATCTATTCTTACTTACTAGTAATTTCAGCGATGCGTCCTGTTGCGCGGGCATATCAGCCTCCTAGCTTATCTATTCGCAAGATAGGGACGGTTGCGCGCTCAGTCTGTACCCAAGGGCTTGTGTATTTGGTTTCCAAGATATGAACCGCGGGTGGGGAATGCTGCGAGTTTTGTCCCTACTCTCACCCCAATGTGATCTGCGGTGTTTTTTAAACACTATTGAGATCTATTAGTATTTCAGGAAATTCAGTTTCAAACCGAGGAGCCCCTATGCGATCTCTTAAGGTTCTAGCCCTTTCCGCCGCGCTTTGCCTGCCAGCTCTTACCAGTCAAGCGACCGCGCCAGAAACAGCCATTTTTGCTGGCGGTTGCTTCTGGTGCGTTGAATCCGACTTTGACAAGGTGCCCGGCGTTATTTCAACGACCTCAGGCTATATCGGCGGCAATGTTGCCAACCCGACCTATAAACAGGTGACTAAGGGTGGCACAGGCCACAAGGAAGCAGTGAAGATCACTTTCGACCCCGACAAAGTCTCCTACCAAAAGCTTCTAGACATCTACTGGCGCAGTGTGGACCCAACAGATGCGGGAGGACAGTTTTGTGATCGCGGAGAAAGCTACTCGACAGCGATTTTTGCAACGTCCGATGCCCAGCTTCGACAGGCGCGTGCTTCTAAAAACGCGCTGCGCACGCATCCCCTCCCAGAAGCACCGGTCGTAACGCCGATCGAAAAGGCGTCGACGTTCTATCCGGCAGAGGACTATCATCAGGATTACTACCAGAAGAGTCCTCTCAAATATAAGTTCTACCGGTATCGCTGCGGCCGCGACGCAAAGGTGAAGGCAGTTTGGGGCGCTGAGGCCTATCAGGGCATAAAGTAAGGCCCCTTCCCATCTATACAGCTTATCGTGCTGGCGCCCTCATTAACCTCTTTTGAGCAGTCGCCAGCACACTTCCCTTTTTGCTTCCCCGTCCAACGGCGCAGGTGCAATTCCCCTCTCTAAAAACTAGGATAGGCTAGCGTCGCCGCTCTGAGTGACCATGACCATCGCACAGGAGATCTACCCCGTGAACAACACGCGCATTTTGCTAAAGCAACGCCCTTTTGGAATGATCAAACCTGAAGACTTCGAGATTGTTGAAGAGACCATGCCAGCTCTGGCGGCTGGAAAAGCTCGCGTTCGGGTCGTCTACCTCTCCCTAGACCCAGCTATGCGCGGCTGGGTGAGTGCGGACGAAAACTCATACGTTCCCCCAGTTCCTCTTGGCAGTACCATGCGCGGCCTTGCTGTGGGCGTGATTGAGGAAAGCAATGCTGAAGGCCTTAAGCGCGGGGATTGGGTCTCTGGTTTTCTTGGCTGGACAAAACTCATTGATGTTGAGCCTAAGGATGTGAATGTCGTTCCGCAGGTTGTTCCTATGGAAGCATACATGGGCATTTTGGGCCTTGCAGGCGCAACCGCTTATTACGGCCTTATGGAGGTTGGAGAGCCTAAGGCAGGGCAAACGCTCTGCGTTACTGGCGCCGCTGGTTCTGTCGGTTCTCTTGTTGGTCAGCTCGCCAAGGCTAACGGGTTGCGGGTGATCGGCATTGCAGGCTCAGAGGAGAAGTGCAAATGGCTGACCGAGGAACTGGGCTTTGATGCCGCGCTGAACTACAAAACCGATGATCTAGAGGCAGGGCTGCGAGCCTTTGCGCCAGAGGGTCTCGATCTTCATTTTGAAAACGTCGGCGGCGCGCCACTGCAAGCAGCACTTCACAATATGAAGGCACACGGCAAGCTCATCATCTGCGGGCTTATTTCTAATTACAACGCAACTGAAATGCCGAGCGGCCCGGAGCTTTCCGCCATCATCAAAAAACGACTCACCATGCAGGGCTTCGTCATGACCGACCACCTGGACAGATTTGGTGAATTTTTCCAGAAGTTGGGCGGATACATGAGCAAAGGGCAGCTCAAATACAGGCTGGATATTGTTGACGGTTTGGAGAGTGCTCCGACTGCCATCAATCGCCTCTTCGTTGGCTCCAACACCGGAAAACTGACCATCAGAGTTTCGGAGCTCTAAACGCTTCCACCAATTACGTTGGAGTGACAAAGGCTTAACAATTAAGTAACCTCAGCTCGTGATCTCGGCAACCGGATGCGTGTAATTTACATCCGTTAACCCCTGCGAGATGTGCTGAGGTTACTGTGTTACACAAGAGAGAATAACTGCAAACTATTATGCAAAGGGCGAATACAAAGGCTTGATCTTGTCTAATTTTCGTGGCAATTCATCCCCATCATCAAGAGAAGGGCTGGCGCCCTCGCCAACCTGCCGTACCGGGCAAGGTGGTTTCCGCAATCGGGATGTGGCCAATGAGAATGGTGTTTTCACCTCTTCTCTGAATAGGCAACCAAGCGGTAATTCGGATAATTCTGCGCCAGTCCTCCTCGGGAAACCGACGGAGGATTTATTGTTGGAACATAGTGGATTGACACAAGTCTCTCGAGTATCCCCTGCTGCCTACGCTGTACCCGAGGCAGTTCGCGATGCGGTCTGCCATCTCCAGCAGGAGTTGACTGCTGCTTATTTGCTTGATTGCCTGTTGCTGCAAAAGGGCATTAGTGCCCGCATTCTGCCAGTTCATCAGGGAGAGAAGGCACCATTTCTCGCCAGCGAAGAACGCGCTGAGCGGTTTGCACACCTGTTGCAGCTGTGGACTGGCGGTTGCCACAGTGTTGTAGACGAGCAGCTGTATGAAGACGCGATTTGCCGCCGCCCGCAAGAATACCTTGCGCTGCGACAGCAGTTTCGCCGCGTGCCACTATCGGTACGCCGAGCCCGCTAACTTAGTGCGGGAAGAGCTTGCGGCGCTCTTCAGGAATTGGCTTGGAATTCCCCTCATCATCAACGGAGACGAAGGTGAACTTTGCACTTGTCACCTTCTCCCGAATGCCGAAGCGGTGACGCAAGGCCCATGCTTCCACATGTAACTGGATGGATGAACGACCAATCTTTGTGACGTGGGTGTAGACGCACATAACATCACCCACCTTTACAGGGCGAATGAAGGTCATGCTATCGATGGCGATGGTTACAACGCGGGACTGAGCGCAATCACCTGCGCAAATGCCACCAGCAATATCCATCTGCGAAACAACCCAGCCGCCGAAAATATCGCCGGAAGCGTTGGTGTCTGCAGGCATCGCCATTGTACGGGTGGTCAAGTTGCCAAACGGCTGTTCTTCGGAGGTCGGGGACCTGTCGTCAGTCATTCAGGACTTCCTGTCTTATCGCTCTGAACCAAATCAAACGAACGCGAAACACGCACACTCGTTATCTTGGATGAATCATAGCTTCCTTTAGACTTTGTGCAAAGGGGTTCAGCGCAGCAATAGCCTTGCTCGCAGCCTCTGCCGACAGGATCTTGCGGCTTGCCACCTCAAATGCGTCCATAAGTTTTTGAACCAGCGGCGCACCATCTGCTCCATTGGCATCCATCAGGCGCTGAACAGGACGGCCCGTATAGCCCTTGGTTTTGAGCAAAGCGGAGGAGAGGAACTGGCCAGCCTCGAACTTCACATCGTCAAGGTCTGCGTAGTCCTTAGGGCACACGAAAGCGCGTAGGTCGCTGTCTTTCGCAATAGCTTCGAACAGCTCATCATTTAGAGCGTTGATCTGGGCTTTGGAAATGGAAGCATCAACAGGCATTGCCTCAGCAATGGGGCGCGCATCAAACAGTTGAATCTGCATGTTTTTATTGCCTGACCCGGTACGGATGCGTCGGGGCAGGCTCCCTTATTTGGATTTTGGTGCGCGGAACCTACTACAAATGCGTAGGTTAAATCGCTGCGACAGCTCGTAGCACCTCTGGGCGATCTAGGGAGTAGTAGCCGGAAAGGCGGCTTACAACGCCATCTCTTTTCCAAGTATTCAGTACACGGCTTACGTTTTCGCGGGCACCACCTGCCATATTGGCGATCTCTGACTGACTGATTTTATAGTGAATCAGAACCCGCTCATCATCGATAGGTTTTCCGAAGGTTTCGGAAAGTTGCAGCAGTGTCTGAGCAACGCGCCCGTTAAGTGGAAGGAAGGAACGAGCGGCTAACGCATCGTTGGAGTTTCTCAAACGACCTGACACAATGTTCAGCATGTGCTGATAAAGCGATGGGTGGTTGTCAGCGAAGCTGTAGAACGCGTTTTTAGGGATAAAGGCGAGTTGGGTCGGTTTCAGAGCAGTAACCGTTGCAGAGCGTGGATTGCCGTCCAGGAGGGCTAATTCACCCACCAGACTTCCAGCTCCCAAAACAGCCAGAAGCTGCTCACTGCCATCAACGGACAGGACGGAAACTTTCATGGAGCCATCGAGGATAGCGTAGCACCCGTTGCCCGGATCGCCAGCCTCGAACAGCACAGCTTTTGATTTCAATGCGAGCGGCTTTGATATTGCGGAAATGCCTTCCGCTAGATCCCGTGACAAACCGGAAAGGGAAAAACTGCTTCGAAGGAGTTCGCTAAAGTCTTGCATTTTTTTCTCTGGCACAGCGTCTTTCAGTCCGCCCCGACGACTGAAATTATTTATGTTCTGGTTTCGTCATATTGTTTATCGCCAAACCTAAGCGAAATTGTGTGACCCTCATCACAGCGCCCTTTAAATGATCCAGCGATGATGTTGGTAAGTCAAGAGATGCCCCAAAATTCTTGATTGACCTCCAAACAGGCCTCTTCCTCCCCCAAGGAAGGGGCCGTTCTTTTACTAAAAAAGGAAGATATCCTTTTCCATCAGCAAGAATGGAAACTCCTCTCCATTCAAAAAGTTCAGCTGATTCTGTCGCGCTTCCCAGAAACGCTTTTCCTTTTTACTCTCTACTACTTCTTCCTTGTATGCCGGATGGCAGAACACCATCATCTGATCTTCCGCTTCGTTCAATCCGTGCCAGAAGAAGTCGCGCAGATCATCCTCTTCCACCTGCATAGGCATTGATGGCCCTGAATGGATGACGGACAGGCCAGAGCCCACGGCTTTGTTCACAAAACCACTCAAATATCGACGAGAAGCGAGCGGAGCGACCACCGCAGGCTCTCTTCCGCGCATCATTGTGGCAATGGCGATCACAGTGTTGGCGATAACAGGGAAGCGTGCCATATTTCCCTGCACCGCAATAAAAGCAGGGGCGCGGGCATAGACATTTTCGAACATGTCTATCTGTGCAGCGACCTCGGCGGCGATGAGTTCATCGGGAAGAAGATTGAGAGGCGCCCGCAGGCGGTAGTAGTTCTGGTTTGGAAATTTTTCGCCAAATATTTCCCGTCCGAAGTCGGTCACGGGCATGGCGTCTCCGGTCAGGCAAACGGTCAGGCCAACCTTTGTTTCATGCTCGGCCCATTCTACTACATCGCGAAGCTGATAAAACTCTTTGGTCCAGAGAGAGCCGGTTACCGAGCAGCCAACGGCAGATAAGCGGCCGGCAATAATCAGGTCGCAGATCGCACGGTCCACGCCAAAGCTAGTGCCGAATTCAAGGCTGGTGAGCATGATGCGCTTCATACGAAGATGGCCCCTCCCCAAAGCTCTCCCTGAGTTATGGGGCCATCTTAATCAAGCTCGTTTAATTAACGCAACGGAATCCCGTCATACCCCTGCTCATTTCGGGGGCGCGATACCCTGTAAATATTCACGGTTTCGATTGGAGAACCTCCAGAAAGCCGTGGCATGGATGCAAGGGGCTCGACGATTTCGAAGGAATCCAGCAGTTGCTTGGAGCGATCTCGCCGCTCTTCTACAACATAGATGCTGTCGTCACTCGCTAGCGGTGTGTCCTTCGGCACCATTAAATAGCGCTCGCGTTCGTTTAACTGCCGAACTTTGAGAGGCGTATCCTTAAGCTGGTCAGACATCTGCCCAGTTACCGCATAGCTGGTTGTAGCAACCCAGTTGATGCCGTTTTCCTTGGCCAGCTCTTCCACCTTCTGAGCGATTGGAGCCCAACCACGCAGCTGGTGAGTCGGGTCCTTGCGCTTCAAGCCTTCAATCAAAGGGCTGTAGGCATGGACACAAACCAGAGCCGTCACAAGAAAGCCAAGGATGACGCCGCCAACACCAAGGCGGTGACAAAAACGCTGCCATTTATCCGAGGCATGAACCAACCCGTAAGCGGCGATCATAGCGAACGTCGGGAAGATTGGTGCAGGCCAGTTACCCTGTACACGGGAGTGCAGAGAATGGGCACTGAGGTAGATGAGGAACGGCACAATAGTAAGCAGCAGGAGCGAGGCGACTTGATCCCTCTTCCATGTCTTCTTGAAGATTGGGCCAATGCCGAACAGCACCAGAATAAATATAAGCGGATTAAGCAGACCAGCTACAGCGCCGATGAACTCGCCGATGTATTTCAGTGTGTAGCCTTCCGGCACCGCACGGCCGAACTGCTTAACGAAGCTCGCCCATTCGTGGACATAGTTCCAGTAAAGCGTTGGCGAGAAAACCGCGATAGCAAGCAGACCGCCGATCCAAAGCTGCCAGCTAGCGAACCAACGCCGCGCCTCAGGCACCCAAAGAAGCCAGAGCACAATGCCAGCACCAAGGAACAGAACGGAGTACTTGGAAAGCAGGCCGAAGCCCGCAAATATGCCAACGAGCAGCCACCAGTTTGCATTCTGTGAGCGAACCAGCTCCGCCATAGACCACAGTGCCAGCCCCCAGAAGAAGACCGAAGGCGCATCAGGCGTGGAAATGAGCGCACCAACACCAACCAGAATACTGGCGTTGAGGAACAGAACAGACCAGCCAGCAATGCGCTTGTCGAACAGATTCGAGGCTGTACGCCACAGAGCAAGAGAGCCGATAGTCGCGCTCAAGATGCTGAGGAGCCGCACACCAAGGGCTGTATCCCCTGCGAGCGCCTGCCCTATCCAGATCCACCAGCCAACCATAGGCGGATGATCGTAGTAACCAGCAGCAGGGTTTAGACCCCAGATGCGGTAGTAGGCTTCATCTTCCACCAGACCGACATTCATGCCGGTGATGATGCGAAGAAGCGTCAGCGCAAGCACAATGACCGTCAAGCCAGCCGGAGAAAGCCAGAACGGAAGGGGCTGCCTAGAGGCAGCAGTATTAGACATAGCAGTATGGGCCACGGGTGAACCGTCCTATCAGGCTCTGCGCCAAGTCAGCGCGTTGCTTGCGATATAGTTCCAAACCGCGCCCATAATAGCGCCTGCTGCCCCTGCGAACCACCAGATCGGCTGATTGGTGTAAATGAGTTCAGCCACGCCCACGTTGGCCAGAACACCAAAGCTACAGACCAAATAGAATGTCACTAGACCACGGAACCATGCTGCGCCTTTCAGGCGGCGATCACGGTAAGTCAGGCGGTTATTCAGGAAGAAGTTGGAGGTCATAGCAACAAACGTTGCACCAAGCTGGGCAAGGCCGAATGCAGCAACACCTGCAACCATAAGAATCTTAAGCGCAATAAGGTGCACAACAACACCGGTTGCGCCCACTGCCAAGAACATCATAAAGCGGACAGAGATAACGTCGTTGAACAGCTTGGAAACCAAGAGGCCCAAATAGTCCATGGTTACCAGTGTATCCAGCTTGCTCTCGCCATGCAGACGCTCTTTGAACACGAATGGCAACTCTTTAACGCGCAAGGAGCCCTTACCACTTGCAACGATATCCAGCATGATCTTGAAGCCCTGAGAAGACAGGGACGGAGCCAAGTCATCGAACTTGTCACGGCGCAGCATGAAGAAACCGCTCATCGGGTCTGAAAGGTTCACTTTCAGGAATTTGCGTGCAAGAGAGTTCGCAAGGTTGGAGCCCCACTCACGAACAGCGGAAAGACCTTCACCTACCGTACCGCCTTCAACATGGCGCGATGCAACAGCGATATCGAAATCACCGGAGCGCAAGCTGTCGAGCATACGTGGCAGCAGAGTTTCATCGTGCTGAAGGTCAGCATCCATAACCGCAACGTATTTTGCGGAGGATGCAAGCATGCCCTCAATACACGCGCCAGACAGACCGCGACGACCAATCCGGCGGATAACGCGCACGCGCGGGTCACTCTGGCCAAGCTGGCGTGCAACTTCTGCGGTACCATCAGGGGAGTTGTCATCCACAACGATTACTTCCCAGCGGATTCCCTGCAGGCAATTCTTTAGTGCCTCAACAACCAGCGGAACATTTTTGCTCTCATTATAGGTCGGCAGGACAACGGTCAGCTCCGGCGCGCCGATTTTTTCGCTCGAATCCAAGCTCTCTTGCTGTCCCAGTTGGTTATTGTCAGACAAATTTCTTACTCCGTTAAGAAGGAAAGGCGGCTCCCTTTCCACCTAAGGCTTTTGTTTTTTGGGGAACTTAGTGGGAAATGCGCCCAATGCAAGCATTGTTTGCCACTTTCGTAGCCCTCCAAGGTCTTGTCCCGCCTTGCCCTGCTTCATTCAATGGTCTAGGACACAAACAACACGCGGCGCTTACGTGGTCCGCTCGATTTAGATAACAGTTTCATGGATGAGACGGCCTCATGGCAAAAAAGAAAAGTGCAAAGCTGAAAGCGCGCCTGCCCCGTGGTTTCGTTGACCGCGGACCGGCTGAGCTGGTGGCGATGGAGCGCATGCTCCGCGTAATCAAACAGACCTATGAACTTTATGGCTTCGAACCGGTTGAAACACCGATGTTCGAGTATACCGACGCGCTTGGCAAGTTCCTGCCGGATCAGGACCGCCCGAACGCCGGTGTATTCTCCCTGCAGGACGATGACGAGCAGTGGATGAGCCTTCGTTACGACCTGACTGCGCCTCTGGCCCGCTCCGTTGCTGAAAACTTCGAGAGCCTGCCAAAACCTTACCGCAGCTACCGTAACGGCTATGTATTCCGCAACGAAAAGCCTGGGCCTGGCCGTTTCCGCCAGTTTATGCAGTTCGATGCTGACACCATCGGCGCACCTTCTGTTTCCGCTGACGCAGAAATCTGCATGATGGCTTCCGACACCATGGAACGCCTCGGCATTGCGCGTGGTGACTATGTTGTTCGCGTCAACAACCGCAAGGTTCTGGACGGCGTTATGGAAGTGATCGGCCTTGCTGGTGACGAACACGCTGATACCCGCCTGACCGTTCTGCGCGCTGTCGACAAGCTGGACCGCCTCGGCGTTGAGGGCGTTCGCCTTCTGCTTGGCGCTGGCCGTAAGGACGAAAGCGGCGACTTTACCAAAGGCGCTGGCCTTGATGAAAAAGCTGCTGACGTTGTGCTGGCATTTGTTGCTGCTGGTAGCGAAACAACCGCACAGACCATCGAAAACCTGCGCAAGCTTGTAGCTGACAGTGTAACCGGCACCGAAGGCGTTGAAGAACTGGAAACCATGGGCAAGCTGTTTGATGCAGCTGGCTACAACGATGGACGTGTTCTTATCGACCCTTCCGTCGTTCGTGGTCTGGAGTACTACACCGGCCCGGTTTACGAAACAGAGCTGACCTTCCAGGTGAAGGACGAAAAGGGCAACCCTGTCCGCTTCGGTTCTGTTGGTGGCGGTGGCCGTTACGACGGTCTCGTTTCCCGCTTCATGAGCCAGCCAGTACCTTCTACCGGCTTCTCCATCGGCGTATCCCGCCTGATGGCGGCTTTGAATACCCTCGGCAAGCTGGGTGATGATGAAATTGCAGGCCCTGTTGTTGTTTGCGTAATGGACAAAGACGTTGAGTCTCTGATCCACTATCAGACAATGGTTCAGGAACTGCGCCTTGCAGGCATTCGTGCTGAAATGTTCCAGGGCAACCCGAAACAGTTTGGCAAGCAGCTGCAGTATGCTGACAAGCGCAACTCTCCATGTGCCATCATTCAGGGCACAGACGAGCGTACCGCTGGTGAAGTGCAGATCAAGGATCTGATCGAAGGCAAACGCCTTTCCGCTGAAATCGAAGACAACAAGACCTGGCGCGAAAGCCGCCCGGCGCAGTTTGCGGTTAAGCGTGAAGACCTTGTCAGCGAAGTTCAGAAGCTTATTGCTGCACAAGAAGAAGACCGCAAAGGCTAAGCGCCGCGGGTCTTTGTTTTTATGCGCACTCCTGACAAAGTATGGAGACTTTCGGGAGTGCGCTTTAACACGAGAGTTAATGGAATGTATTCGGGCGATGCACGTATCGCGGCCTTGGGCCGTCTGTTTGCCACTGCTGGGTACGAGGCGGCAACACCGCCAGTTCTGCAGCCGGTAGACATCTTCCTTGACCTTGCTGGCGAAGACCTTCGCCGGCGCCTGTTTCTAACAACCGGCGAAGACGGACAGGAACTATGCCTGCGCCCCGACTTCACCATTCCTATTGCTCGACATTATCTCCATCAAGGCGACGCCGGTCGCCATGCTTCCTACTCTTATGCTGGTCCTGTTTTCCGTCATCGCGCAGGCCAGCCAAGCGAAACGCTTCAAGCAGGCGTTGAATCCATTGGCCGTACTGATGAAGAACAGGCCGATGCCGATATGCTACGCCTAGCGCTGGACGCAAGTGCTCAGTTGAACCCGAAACAGCCGCGTATTCGCATTGGCGATGAAGGCTTGTTTACTGCAGTTCTGGAGGCCTTGGACATTCCTGTTGTGTGGCGCCGCCGCCTGCGTGACGTGTTTGGCGAGCGTAACCGCCTTGACGCTACAATCGCTCGTATGAGTGCAGACGATGCCAAGCCGGACAGCAAGCTAGGCTTTCTTGCAGCACTTGAAGGGCAAGACCCGAAGGCTGCAGTTGCCGTTGTTGAAGATCTGCTTTCCATTGCAGGTATTGAGGCTGTTGGCGGCCGTAGCGCCCATGAGATCGCAGAGCGTTTTCTTGAGCAGGCTGCTCTTTCCAACGGTTCTGGCGTTTCCAAAGACGTAACTGACCGTCTCACAAGCTATCTCAACATTTCCGGCCCACCACCGCTGCGCGCAGTTGAGACACTTGATCATTTTGCCCGTGAGACCGGCCTCAACATCGATGCGTCGATCCAGAAGCTGGCAAAGCGTACCGATATGATGTCCAAGCACGGCATTGATATTGATGCGCTGGAGTATTCCGGTGACTTTGGTCGCCGTCTTGACTACTACACCGGCTTTGTTTTCGAAATGCACGACCAGCCAACCGCGCATCTTGGCCAGTACATTGGTGGTGGCCGCTATGACAAGCTGATCAATCTGCTTGGTGCGGAACAGGCCGTTCCTGCCGTTGGCTTTACCATTTGGCTCAACCGTATCGGTGCGGAGGCAATCGCATGAGCAATCCACTCATTCTCGCAATTCCCTCCAAAGGTCGCCTGCAAGAGCTGACCCACGCATTTTTTGAACGCGCTGGTCTGAAGATCAAACGCCCGGGCGGGGACCGTAACTATCGCGGTACTCTGAAAGGCATTGATGGCGTTGAAATCGCTTTCCTGTCTGCCTCCGAGATTGCACGCGAAATCGCGTCTGGCTCCGTTCACTTTGGCGTCACCGGTACGGACCTTGTTTACGAGAACATCGACCGTCCTGACGAGAAGACCCACATCGTTACCGCTCTTGGCTTTGGTCATGCTGACGTAGTGATTGCAGTGCCGACCGCCTGGATCGACGTTGCCAACCTTGCAGACCTTGCAGACGTAGCTTCTGACTTCCGTGCGCGCCATGGCACGCGCATGCGCGTCGCGACCAAGTACATCAACACCACCCGTCAGTTCTTTGCTGAGAACGGCATTAGCGACTACCGCATTGTCGAAAGTGCTGGCGCTACTGAGGGCGCTCCTGCTGCAGGCGCTGCGGAGATGGTTGTCGATATTACCTCTACTGGCTCCACGCTGCGTGCCAATAACCTCAAGATCCCTGAGGACTGCGTGATGCGCCGCTCACAGGCTCACCTTGTAGCTTCCATGACCGCAGACTGGTCTCCAGAGATCCTCGAAAAAGCGCGCATGATGCTGGACCGTATCGCCTCTCAGGAAGATGCACAGGGCCAGAAGGAAATGCGCACACGCGTAGCGAATACTGCAGGTGCTGCTGCTGAAGCTGAAAAGCTCTTTGGCGCGACTGCTCCATTTGGCGCAGATGACACTATCCTGACCCTGCACTGCCCGACCTCAAAGGTTCCAGCATGTGCAGACTGGCTTCGTCAGCAAGGGGCGCAGATGGTGAGCGTATCTCCGCTCGACTATGTGTTCCAAACCGAAAACCGCTTGTTTGAGCCGCTGAAAGCAAAACTCTCCTAAGTGGATTGTAAGACTTTCCAGAAACGCAAAAAGGTCCGGCTCTTCACCGGACCTTTTTATTTGCACCCGTTAGAGGCCGCGCATTAACGCGATGGCCGTACGAAGGCGTCTCGCTGCTTTTCAACTACATCGCGGATAACACAGCCTTCTACATGGTCATTGACCATGCCCATAGCCTGCATGAAGGCATAAACTGTCGTAGGGCCAACAAAGCTCCACCCACGCTTCTTCAAATCCTTTGAAAGCTTGGTCGATATCTCTGTTTTGCCGAGCTTGCTCAATTCCTGCTTGGTAAAGGTCTGCGGCCGATCGGCGGCTGTTGGCTCCCAGCTCCAGAAATATGCCGCCAGAGAACCAAACTCATCCCGAAGTTCAAGCGCTCTGTTCGCGTTATTTATCGTCGACTCGATTTTACCACGGTGCCTCACAATGCCTGCATCGCCCAAACAGCGCTCGATGTCGCCTGTTGTGAAACGAGCAACCTTTTCAAAATCGAATCCGGCAAAGGCGTTTCTAAAGTTTTCGCGCTTTCGAAGAATGGTCAGCCATGAGAGGCCGGACTGAAAGCCTTCCAGACAGATTTTCTCAAAGAGGCGCGTATCATCCGTGACGGGTCTTCCCCACTCCTCATCATGATAACGCCGATACTCTGCATCTGTACCGTGCCACCAACAGGTACAGGCCCCATCATGGTGGCGGATCAATCCTTGATCTTCGAGAATCTCGCCCATTTTATCGTTCCCCATTTGTTCCAAGCAAGACCATACGGCATCTGCAAGAAAAGACAAGCCCGCCAGAAACGGCGGGCAATGAGCTTTCGTTTATTCTGTGCGAATGGCGCCTTATGCAAAGAGCGCGTCGATGTCATCCTGCGAAACCGTGTCTGTATCGGTTTTCAAAGATGGACCATGCAGAAGGGATTGCGCTTCTGTCTTCGGCTCTTCATCTGAGTCGACAACGATGTCCTTGAAGCTGTCCATACCACCCCAGATTTCCATCATGCGCTCAATGCGCTCTTCAACAAAGCTGAGCGTGCTGACCACTTTGGAAATACGCTGACCGGTGAGATCCTGAAAGTTACAGGCTTCGAAGATCGAGATGACCTTTTCCTGAATATCAGTAGTCAGGCCGATATGCTCTTCTGGAACAAGACCGGAGAGTGTGTGCGCAGCTTCATCGATTTCTTCTGCCGACTGCAAAATTTGTTCCGTGGCACCTTCTGTACCGCTGATGACCGCATCCAGCTCGCACGTCACGCGGGTTTTATGCAGCGAGTGGCTGCCAGCCTTGCTGTGTAGAGCAGCTATTTCGGTTTTGGTGTTGTAGATTGCCTCGGAAATGGCATCCAACTCACCCTTGAGCTTGATGACCTCCCCGATTTCCTCGCGCAGTTCGCGAGCAACTTTTTCAGATAGCTCCGAGGTGTCAGGATAGGAAGACGGCGCAAGGTTCATCATAGCTTTCATTGCTGACAATTCCGCCATGATTTCCCGATGGTACTGAGACTGCAATTCTTCCGGGTTTGCCTCACCTTCGGTTGCCCGTCCAAATTGCGTTTCCGCACGGTAAAATCTTTTTGCCGCGACCATTATAACTCCAAAACCCAACAGTCTTGAGCGCCCGTGCTATAAGCAACAAAAGGGCAGCCCTAATATTCTTTTACGCCAATTACAGCCATGAGAGGCGCATTTCGCGATTCACAATCGCTGAGAGATTACGGCGCAGAGCATTAAGAATTTATTCTCATAAGAGAATTGGTAGAAAACTATATCCAACACTATTTTCGTGAATAATTACGCTAGGTTTTACTCATCTAAACAATGACTAAAAATTTACCAATTCTTCACCCTATAATTAGCTAAGCATTACAGCCCAATCAAATTAACTGTTTCGAGACAGACTCACCTCATTTTTGCATTAGATAAAATTTGAGGTAATTTCCCATGGCTCACCTTTCAGTGAGATTGCTTTCGGTCTGCGTGTTGTTTTTCTTGCCGTCACTTACGACAGCGAACGCGCAATATGTAAGCAGAGCATCCGCTCCGCCCCTGACCTTGAGCCCTGACCTTACCTCGCCTTGGACCCTGCAAGTCTCGCCAGACTCAAAACAACAGCTAAAACAAAGACAAAAGCGGGAGACCGCTCCTTTTAGTCGTCGCTATAAGATCCCTTCCCAGTACCTTCCGACGACTGTTGCT
Organism: Pseudovibrio flavus; assembly: GCF_009711345.1. Lineage (GTDB taxonomy): Bacteria > Pseudomonadota > Alphaproteobacteria > Rhizobiales > Stappiaceae > Pseudovibrio > Pseudovibrio flavus. The sequence goes on along the minus strand of NZ_SMMA01000065.1, from coordinate 387 downwards.
TATAACGGCGGCCAAAAGCCGGGAACGATTATCATCGATACCGAGACCCGTTATCTTTATCTGGTTGAACGAGGTGGCAAGGCACGCCGATACGGCGTTGGCGTTGGCCGTCCGGGTTTTGAGTGGGCAGGCACCCACCGCGTGACGAGCAAGAAAGAATGGCCGGATTGGCGCCCGCCTGCTGAAATGATCAAAAGGCAGCCTAATCTGCCTAGCTTCATGCCAGGAGGGCCGCAGAACCCTCTGGGAGCACGCGCTTTGTATCTGGGTTCAACGCTCTACAGAATTCACGGCTCCAATGAGCCATGGACCATCGGTCAGGCCGTTTCCTCTGGTTGCATTCGCATGAGAAATGAAGACGTTATCGAGCTATACCAAATGGTCGGC
>NZ_SMMA01000031.1:765-2713 GCF_009711345.1 Pseudovibrio flavus | reverse complement strand
TACGGGGGTAAGAGATGGCCTTGCCGCCAACGCGGCTGTGAAGTTGATGTTCTAAAAAACTCAGAGGGGCTTCGGCCCCTCTTTTCGTTTGAGGGATTCTAGTAGCTTTGAGTTTTCCACCATCAAGCGATGTATATCGAACACACATATGAACTTGATCGCAGGATTAACACCTAGATTAAGCAAGAAAAAGCTTCGTAAAACATAAGCACTACCACCACTAGCAATAGTAGAGAAACACAACCTTTTGGATTCTATTAAAACTGCATTCTATTGCATTGTTTTATATGGCTCCCTCATGCGCACCGCTACAAGAAAAATAACACTCCTGTCTTCAACCGCCCTGCTCGGCTCGGCTCTCTTGCTGGCAAGCGCAATGACGCTGCCAAGCCTTTCTGAGGCGCAAGCGGCGGACTGTACTTATGCGGAAGGCGACTCCGCAAAACCGGGCTGTTTTTATGATGGAACCGTAGACAGCACGATTGAACCGGATGCCAGCGCCCCTTATAATCTGACGCCGAGTACCCTTACTAATAACAGGGTTACCGTTACCGGCACTGGCACCATCGTCGCAGGAGATGCTTTCGGCGGGTATAGTGAAATAGGCGAAACCGTAGAAGGAAACGAGCTGATAATTGAAGCTGGAGCCATAGTCGAAGAAAACGCATTCGGTGGCAGCAGCGGCACAGAAACAGCCATAAGCAACATTGTAACAGTAAAGGGCGCTGGTACCCGTGCAAATGGCAGCGTCATCGGCGGCGAAGGCGGCGTCGGCGGATCAGCCAAGCTCAATAAAGTCTATATACAAGAGGGGGCTAGCGCCACATTCGTTTACGGCGGCACAGCTTCCGAAGCCAATTGGGCGGAAGAAAACGAAGTTTATATTACCGGCGCTGGCACACAAGTACTAGAGACTGTAACTGGTGGTCAGATTGACTCGGGGGGCGGGTCTGCTGCAAAAAACAAAGTAACGATCTCCGATGGCGCACAAATCGGTAGTAAAGTTACAGGCGGTCATGCCATTGGTAACGGCAACGCCTTTGGCAACACCGTCACAATCTCCGGCGACACAACGGTTGTTTCGGCCAACGTCATTGGTGGTTGGTCCTATCTAGGAAATACCTTCAGCACCGTTGATGGCAAAAAAATCGGCAACTCCGTAATCATAACCGGGGGTACCATAAACGGTAAGGTTATTGGCGGCATCGCTGAAAAAGAAAATGCAACCCATAACACCGTCACCATTTCTGGCGGCAACTTTGAAGACAGCATTTACGGCGGGCACGGTACAACTACCGCGAGCAGCTTAATGAAACCGAAAGACGTCGTCACCGGTAATACTTTGAATATTCTCAGCAAGGTGACGCTGGCAACAGGTAAGACCGCAGCGAACTTCGAGCATTATAACTTCCATATAGGTTCAGATGTCGCCGCAGACGATACTATGCTCACCGTTGATGTCGCCGTTGACATGGCGCCAAACAAATACAATCCGGACAACGTTAAGTCTAAAGTGGCCATCACCAGCATTGCGGCGGATACCCAGCTGAAGGATGGCGACCAGATTACGCTGATCAACAGAACTACAAATGCCGATAAAGAGATTATCGAAGACGTTGTCACCCCAACCGTTGGCAACCCGACGACGACAAGTGTTGAGAGCGGTATCAGCACCATCTATGAGTTTTTGGTGGCCTTGGAGGATGATAGCTCCATCACCGCCACCATGGGCGCCAGCAGCACCAACGATAAAGCTCATGCTGTCACCGCTGGTAACAATGCCGGTTTTGTAAGCTCTATGGATGCAACATTGTTTGCCGCTACCGATGGTCTTGCAAGCTTCCTTGCTGCTGCTCCAGCAGCCGATGGGCTGGTAACGTTTGGCGCAGCCGGTGGCCGCTCAACATCCTACGATAACGGCCAGAATATTGACCTTGAAGGCTTCAAT
>NZ_SMMA01000031.1:0-755 GCF_009711345.1 Pseudovibrio flavus | reverse complement strand
ATTCCACCTTGCCGGCTTTGCTGAAACCGGCAAGCAGACCTACGACGCATCTTCCCACCTCGTTTCCGGTAAGGGTAACGTAGACTTTATGGGCGGCGGTGTGATGGCTCATGTGGTACTGTCAAACGGTCTATATGCAGAGGGTTTGGTGCGCGCCGGTATGGCGGATATGGCTTACGACACCAAGGACTTTGCAACGCCTGTCAGCTATGACTTCTCTTCCGCCTATGTGGGTGGCTATGCAGGCCTTGGCTACAACACAGAAGTGTGTGACGGCGTAAACTGGGGTCTACACGGCAAGTACATCTATTCTTGGATGGATGGCAACGAAGCCCACCTTGCTGGCGAGTACACCCGCTTTGAGGCAGCTTCTGCCCATACCTTCCGCCTTGGTACATCCCTCGCCTACGCAATGGACGGCGGCTTTACCCCTTACGGCTCTGTTGCTTGGGATTACACCACCGGCTCGGATATGGAAGCGATCGTCAAGGATAAGCGCCTCGAGACAACTGATATCGACGGCCACACCGGCACCCTTCAGCTTGGTCTGCGCTACGCTCAGCCTGAGAGCAACTGGTCTGCTGACCTTTCCGCCTCCGGCTACACCGGCGAGCGTGAAGGCCTTGCCGCCAACGCCGCTGTAAAGCTGATGTTCTAAGATTCAGAGGGGCTTCGGCCCCTCTTTTCATTTTGGCGTGGATTCCTCAAAGCTCAACCAAAGGTTACACACATAACTTGCGGAATGATGAGCGAAA
>NZ_SMMA01000008.1 GCF_009711345.1 Pseudovibrio flavus | reverse complement strand
CAGTCTTTCCAACCTCAGGCGTATTCCGCGCAGGTCTTGCAGCCTATACGAAGCTGTTTGCTGACCAATTCGCGTCGGATAATGTGCGAATGAACAACGTGCTTCCGGGCTTCATCAACAGCCTTCCAGAAAAGGAAGAATTCCGCTCCCGTATTCCAATGGAACGTTATGGAAAGGTCGGAGAGATAGCAGCTACGATCGCGTTTCTAGCATCAGATGGAGCCGGTTATATAACGGGTCAGAACCTTCGCGT
>NZ_SMMA01000039.1:486-17468 GCF_009711345.1 Pseudovibrio flavus | reverse complement strand
TATCACCTTGTAGACGTTAGGGTAGCTTGCGTCATTATGTCTGACACAATCGGGATTTCCCATTAAGTACCTATAGTTAGCCTAGACGTTCAAAAGTAGATACTCGCGTTCCCATGCGCTAATCACAGCCATAAACGTTTCATATTCTTCCAGTTTTACCGCACGGTAAGTGGAAACAAACTTCTCGCCGAACAGTTCAATGAGGTCTCTGTTCTTCTCAAATTGGGCGACCGCATCAAGCAACGTGCGTGGCATGCCGGTCTGCATGCTGGTGCAGTCTTGGTCGCGAGGCTGGTCTGGAAGCGTCTGCTTCTTCATGCCCAAGTATCCCGCTGCAAGGCAGGCGGCGATAACAAGGTATGGATTGGCGTCTGAACCCGGTACCCGGTTTTCAATGCGCCGTGCAGCAGGCTTGGAGGTCGGCACGCGCAAGGCGACGGTGCGGTTGTCATAACCCCAGAACAGGTTGCACGGAGACGTGCTTTCACGTGAGAAGCGGCGATAGGAGTTCACATAGGGCGACATGATTGGCATGAGCGCCGGCATGTAAGTCTGGTGCCCGCCAATAAAGTGCAAAAAGCGTGAGGATGCACTGCCGTCTTCATTGCTGAAGATGTTCTGACCGGTCTCTGCATCAATGATGGACTGGTGAATATGCATGGCCGATCCCGGCTGGGATGACATCGGCTTTGCCATAAACGTTGCGTACATATCGTGGCGCAGCGCTGCTTCACGGATAGTGCGCTTGAAGAGGAATACCTGATCGGCCAGTTCTAACGGATCACCATGGCGCAGGTTGATTTCCATCTGCGCGGCACCCTCTTCGTGAATGAGAGTGTCGATCTCCAGCCCCTGAGCCTCGGACAAGTCGTAGATATCATCAATCAACTCGTCGAACTCGTTAAGGGCGGAGATGGAATAGGACTGGCGACCGACTTCTGGGCGACCAGAGCGACCAATTGGTGGCTCAAGCGGGTAGTCTGGGTCCTTATTTGGTTTGACCAGATAAAACTCTACCTCTGGCGCCACGATAGGTTTCCAGCCTTCCTTTTCATAAAGGCTGATGACCTTCTTCAAAACGTTGCGCGGTGATGTTTCGTAGGGCTGCCCGTCCTTGGTGTAGGCGTCATGAATGATCTGCGCTGTCGGGTCTGTTTCCCACGGCACGATTGTTAGCGTTTTAAGGTCTGGCAAAAAGCTCAGGTCGCCATCAGTCGGTGTGTGCTGGAACCAGTCGTCATCTTCTGGATAGTCGCCGGAAATAGTCTGCGCGAAAATCGAGGAGGGCATGGACATTGCCGCGCTGGAGAAAAACTTCTCCGTGGGCATCATCTTGCCACGGGCAACGCCGGAAAGGTCCGGCACAATGCACTCAATGTCTTCAATCCCTCTGGAGTAGAGCCACTCTCTGGCTTCTTTGAGATCCGTCACGCCGCGGGCGGCGCTAATACTGTTTGGGGACTCATTCTTCTCATTGGCAGGCATTGGTGCACTCCAGAAAGCTACACAGGATTCGTGTACAGTGCCCGTAAACCCTGTGTTTGCGGCTGCACTGCGCACGTATTCGTTGAACTATGACTTATAATTTAGTGCGCATACAGGAAAAGGACTGGAAATGAATGCTGGTTAAGTATTTGTACCATGACCCTGACCTGAGGTGTTTTCTATTCTACAGCAGAGTTTAACCCTTGGCGTCGAAATACGTTCCGATAACTGTAAGCCAAGTGGATAAATTAAAGAAGCTACATTATTCTGTGGCCGCCTCTTTGTACTGATGTCTATGGAGTGCCCATAAATGAAAAAAATGTTTGTGGCCGCGGGCACCGTTCTGTTTGGTATGGCAGTAGCGGCAGCTCAGGCTCAAGACCGCCAGGTCAATGTGTACAACTGGTCTGATTATATCACTCCAGAAGTTCTGAAAGATTTCGAAAAAGAAACCGGAATCAAAGTCAACTACGACGTTTACGACTCGAACGAAGTGCTTGAAACTAAGCTTCTGACGGGCGGAACCGGTTATGACGTGGTAGTGCCAAGCGCGACCTTCCTCGACCGCCAGATTCAGGCTGGTGTTTACCAGAAGCTGGACAAGGACAAGCTGCCGAACCTCAAGCACCTGCGTGAGGACATTCGCCAGAAAACCGAGGTCTTTGATCCTGAAAATGCATACTCCATCAACTACATGTGGGGTACATCCGGTCTTGGTGTAAACGAAGAGAAGGTAAAAGCGCTTCTTCCAGATGCACCGATGGACAGCTGGGATATCCTCTTTAATCCAGAATTGCTCAAGCAGGTTTCTAGCTGCGGCGTGTACGTGATGGACGAGCCGGATGAAATGATCCCGGCAGCGCTCAACTATCTTGGACTGGACCCGGATTCCAACAAACCGGCCGATATCAAGAAAGCCGGCGAACTGCTGAAATCCATCCGTCCATATGTTCAGAAGTTCCACAACTCTGAATTCATCAACGCTCTGGCAAACGGCGACATCTGCATGGCCTATGGCTGGTCAGGTGACGTGATGATGGCCGGTGATCGTGCTTCCGAAGCAGATAACGGCGTTGAAATCACATACATCCTGCCGAAAGAAGGCGCGCAGATGTGGTTCGACCAGATGGCTATTCCAGCTGACGCACCGCACGCCGATGAGGCTCATGAGTTTCTTAACTTCATGATGCGTCCGGAAGTTGTTGCTAAGTTGACAGACTATCTGTACTACGCCAACGGCAACAAAGACGCGACCCCTCTGGTTGATAAAGAGATTTCGTCAAATACCAACATCTATCCTGATGATGAGGTAATGACCAAGCTCTACACTATCACTGCAAAACCGATCAAAACGCAGCGGCAGATGAACCGTCTCTGGACTAACGTAAAAACTGGCCAGTAAAAGTCGGCAGATCCGGTCTCCACGGTGCAACGGCTTTCAAAGCAATAAAAAAGAAAGGCTGAATGGTTGGCCAAAAAACCAATTGGGCCTGTCCGCCGTGCATTTGCACCGTGGGATGACCCTGCACAACCGGCTTTTATCGAGTTTCGCAATGTGACGAAACGCTTCGGGGACTTCGTGGCGGTCGATGACCTTTCATTGACCATCTACGAACGTGAGTTCCACGCACTTCTTGGTGGGTCTGGCTGCGGCAAGACCACCTTGATGCGCATGCTTGCAGGGTTCGAGAACCCGACAAGCGGCCAGATCTTCCTCGAAGGACAAGACCTTGCAGGCATTCCGCCGTACCGTCGTCCGGTAAATATGATGTTCCAGTCCTACGCTCTGTTTCCGCACATGAGCGTTGAGAAGAACATTGCTTTCGGCTTGTTGCAGGACAAGATGCCGAAAGCAGACGTTGATAAGCGCGTTAAGGAGATGCTTCAGCTGGTGAAGCTGGAGCCATTTGCAAAGCGCAAGCCACATCAGCTCTCCGGTGGCCAGAAACAGCGCGTTGCTTTGGCGCGTTCTCTGGCAAAACGTCCTAAAGTTCTGCTGCTCGACGAGCCTCTTGGCGCGCTTGATAAGAAGCTGCGCGAGGAAACTCAGCTAGAGCTGATGACCTTGCAGGAAGACCTGCGCATGACCTTCTTGATTGTTACCCACGATCAGGAAGAGGCGATGACCATGGCTGACCGTATCTCGGTTATGGATCATGGCCGTATCCTTCAAAACGATACGCCTGCAACCATCTACGAAATGCCAAATTCGCGTTTCGTGGCTGAGTTCATTGGCGACATTAACATTCTTGAAGGACAGATTTCCAAGAAGGAAGGCGACCAAATCCAGCTGTTCAGCAGTGTGCTGGGCGATCATCTGGATATTGTGCAGTCTATTGATGTGAATGTGGGCGATAAGGCTGCTCTGGCTATCCGCCCTGAAAAGATGCGCATCTCCTTCGATAAGCCAGAGGGGCCGGGCATTAACGCCATTCCGGGTGAGGTATGGGACATCGCCTATATGGGCGACGTTTCCATCTATCACATCAAGATTGCAGAAGCCGTCACCGTTCGTTCGATTGTCGCCAACACCACCCGCTTGGTGGAGCGACCGATCACGTGGGATGACAAAATCTGGCTCTCTTGGAACCGGGATGCCGGTGTCATTCTGACGAGATAGGAGGGCCTATGGTGACCAAAGACCTTCCAGTCAAAAAAACGAAGAAGGGAAGCCCGCTTCTCGATTACGTGATGCGGCTTCTGCCGTTTTTCTGGCTCCTGCTGTTCTTCCTTGTGCCGTTTATTATCGTCTACAAGATCTCCTTGTCGACGATTGCGCTATCTATTCCTCCTTACGAGCCGATGCTCAGTCTTAAAGAGGGGATCGAGGGCGTAAAAACGTTCTGGGATGGCCTGTCTTGGGACAACTACATCTTCCTCACAGAAGATCCGTTGTACCTGAGTGCATATCTTTCGAGCTTGAAGATCGCATTCTTCTCGACGGTTATTGCGCTGTTTGTGGCCTATCCTATCGCCTACGGTATGGCGCGCAGCCCGCGTGAATGGCAGCCAACCCTGCTGATGCTGGTGATCCTGCCGTTCTGGACGAGCTTCCTCATCCGCGTTTACGCATGGATTGGTATCTTGAAGTCAGACGGTGTTCTCAACCAGCTCCTGCTATGGCTTGGTGTGATCGACAGTCCGCTGACGATCCTCAATACCAACACGGCGGTCTATATCGGCATTGTCTATTCCTACCTGCCGTTCATGATCCTGCCGCTCTATGCCTCTCTTGAGAAGCTGGATGGCAGTCTGCTAGAGGCGGCAGAAGACCTAGGCTGTCCACCTTGGAAGGTGTTCTGGCGTGTAACGCTGCCGCTTTCTATGCCGGGTGTAATTGCTGGCTGTTTCCTCGTCTTCATTCCGGCAGTAGGTGAGTTCGTTATTCCGGATATCCTTGGCGGATCTGAAACGCTCATGATCGGTAAGACGCTATGGGTCGAATTCTTCTCCAACCGTGACTGGCCGTTGGCCTCTGCGGTGGCGGTGATCCTTCTGCTCATTCTGGTTATTCCAATCACCTTGTTCCAACGTCACCAAGCCAAGCAGGAGGGGCATGACTAATGAATCGTGGACCTTCCTACTTCAGCTTGACGGCAATGGTTCTGGGCTTTGCGTTCCTTTACCTGCCTATCGTCCTGCTCATCATCTTCTCGTTCAACGAGTCGAGACTGGTGACCGTTTGGGCGGGCTTCTCAACCAAGTGGTATGTAGAGCTGTTCCGCAATGAGCAGCTGCTTCAGGCCGCATGGGTTACGCTTCGCGTTGCTGTAACCTCTGCAACGCTTGCAACTGTGCTGGGCACAATGGCAGCAATGGCATTGACCCGTCAGCGTCGTTTCTTCGGTAGAACGCTGTTCTCCGGCATGATCTACGCCCCGCTGGTTATGCCAGAGGTTATTCTGGGCCTTTCCATGCTGCTTCTGTTCGTGGCGATGGATCAGGCGCGTGGTTTCTGGACGATCATGATTGCCCATACTACCTTCACCATGTGTTACGTGGCGGTGGTGGTGCAGTCCCGTCTGGCTGGTTTTGATCGCTCGCTGGAAGAAGCGGCGATGGACCTAGGCTGTCCACCGCTACGCACGTTCTTCTCCATCACCCTGCCGCAGATTATGCCGGGTGTGATTGCCGGTTGGATGCTCGCCTTCACGCTGTCTCTTGATGATCTGGTTATCGCCAGCTTCACCACCGGACCGGGGGCGACAACGCTGCCGATGAAGATCTACTCGCAAGTGCGCCTTGGTGTGACGCCAGAAATCAATGCCGTCTGTACTATTTTGATAGGCATTGTGACCCTTGGCGTGATTGCCGTCTCTATCACCTCCAAGCGGCAACGCTTGCAGCAGGAGAGAGACGAACGCATGGCGATGGAACAATAACAAATAGGTTTGCGCTGCAATGGAACGGCTGCCTGAAAGGGTAAAACCGTTGCAGCGCAAACATCGCTTTTATGGCAGCGCCCATAAGGCTCTCTAATGAAAGTGAAAAGCTTCCCTTGCGGCGCAGCCTTCCTTCCCTGACGGTCTCCGACTTTTTTCTATACACATTAAGTCCCTACACAGCTTGGCTGAAATAGCGAAAGTCTGATAAGTGTATTTACAGGGGCAACTTATGCGCCTCTCTTCCATCCGAAGAGACGGCAGCGTGAGCCATTCCATGCCTCATATGAATAGATAGAAACGAAAGACTGGAACCGGGAGATTTATTGTGCATCGCACATTAAAGGGTTCCATGGCATTGGGAGACCATAATGAATAAAGTTTTCCCGTCCGCAGCTGCCGCCTTGGAGGACATTCCCTTTGATGGAATGACCGTGATGGCTGGTGGTTTCGGCCTTTGTGGCATTCCGGAAAACCTGATTGTCGCTCTGCGTGACTCTGGCGTTAAGGGCATGACCGTTATTTCCAACAACTGCGGTGTTGACGACTTCGGCCTTGGCCTGATGCTGCACACCCGCCAGATCAGCAAGATGATCTCTTCGTATGTTGGCGAGAACGAGACCTTTGCAAAGCAGTACCTCAGCGGCGAGCTTGCGCTGGAGTTTAACCCGCAAGGCACGTTGGCAGAGCGTATCCGTGCAGGTGGTGCAGGCATTCCGGGCTTCTACACCAAGACAGGTGTTGGCACGCTGATCGCTGAAGGCAAAGAGCACAAAGACTTCAACGGTGAAACCTACATTATGGAAACCGGCCTGACCGCAGACCTTTCCATCGTGAAGGCTTGGAAGGCGGATAAAGAGGGCAACCTCGTCTTCCGCAAGACCGCTCGCAACTTCAACCCGATGATGGCGACCGCTGGTAAAGTCACCATTGTGGAAGTGGAAGAGCTTGTTGAAACCGGTGAGCTGGATCCGGATCAGATCCACACCCCTGGTATCTACGTTGATCGCATCGTTCTGGGTACGTTTGAAAAGCGTATCGAGCAGCGCACTATTCGTGAAGCATAAGGGAGGCTCTCATGGCTTGGACACGTGATGACATGGCCGCCCGTGCGGCGAAAGAGCTGCAAGACGGCTTCTATGTGAACCTCGGTATCGGTATTCCGACCCTTGTTTCCAACTATATTCCTGAGGGCATCGACGTTGCGCTTCAGTCGGAAAACGGCATGCTCGGCATGGGCCCGTTCCCGACTGAAGACGAGATCGACGCTGACCTCATCAACGCTGGTAAGCAGACCATCACCGAACTGGACCGCACCAGCTACTTCTCCTCCGCAGACAGCTTTGCAATGATCCGCGGCGGCCACATCGACCTTTCCATTCTGGGCGCTATGGAAGTTTCCCAGAACGGCGACCTTGCTAACTGGATGATCCCGGGCAAGCTCGTAAAGGGCATGGGCGGCGCGATGGATCTTGTTGCAGGCGTTAAGCGCGTTGTTGTGATCATGGACCACACCAACAAGAAGGGTGAAACCAAGCTCTTGAAAGAGTGCACTCTTCCGCTAACCGGCGTGAGCTGCGTCAACCGCATCATAACCAACCTTGGTGTGTTTGATGTGGTTGAAGGCGGTCTGTCTGTTGTTGAAATGGCACCGGGTGTGACGCTGGAAGAGGTGAAAGAGAAAACCGAAGCGACTATCGTGAACGCTTGATCTCTGTACCAATAGATTTGGAGGAAAGGCGGCCCATAGGCCGCCTTTCTTGCGTTTAAAGGCAGCTTAAGCTGCGACGATGTAATAGCCAGGAAAGAAAGGCTCTAGTGCCTTTTCCAAGTCTTCCGGATCGGCAGTTTCTGAAGTGAATACGGCTGTGGTGGTGTCTGCTTTGTAGTCCAGCTCAACATCCCAGCCTTCATGGTCTTCGTTGACCGACTCCGCAGCAGCTTGAGACTTCATAAGGGAAGGGCCATTGTCTGGCTTTGAACCATATACTTTCACTGTCGCCATGGTTTGAAACTCCTTTTTGAGGTTTGGATCTCTAACCCTAAAAAGGACGTTGGTAGCAGGCGGTCGTGATAGGCTTTAGGCACCTTGGCAAAGCCAATGAAAACCGCAAAGGTGCGTTTTGAATTACCGCGGCAAGGATTGGGCCATGGTGCGTGTTGTGCGGTTTGCGCCATAGTTGAACTCAACCCAATTGTATCGGCTACAGCAATGGGCTAGGCACAAAGTCTGTTTAGCTTTTTGGTGTGATTCATATGTTGCCGTTTGATACCGCGCTCGCGTTCTTTTCCGTTTCCATTTTGCTGGCCTTGTCTCCGGGACCAGATAATATTTTTGTCCTGACCCAATCTGCAATGTATGGCCGCACTTCAGGTTTTGCCGTTACGCTTGGTCTTTGCACTGGTGTTGTGGTTCATACCCTTGCTGTTGCTTTAGGCGTTGCTGCCATTTTCCAAACCTCGGCACTTGCCTTCAATATCTTGAAGGTGCTTGGCGCTGCCTATCTCGTTTATCTGGCATGGGGTGCATTCAACGCAAAACCAGCTTCGCTTGGTAGTAAGGAAGCTGCCCAGCTCTCACTGCCATCGCTTTACCGGCGCGGGGTGATTATGAACATCACCAACCCGAAGGTGTCGATCTTCTTCCTGTCGTTCCTGCCGCAGTTTGTGTCCGTCAATAACGGCCCGCTTCTGCCTCAGTTCCTGAGCCTCGGTGCGCTGTTCATCGTATCTGCGCTGATTATTTTCGGAACGATTGCACTGCTGGCAGGCACTTTGGGTGAAGCGCTCAGCCGCTCTCCGCGCATTCAGACGATTATCAATCGCCTGAGCGCAGTCGTTTTCGTAGGGCTTGCGATTAAACTGGCAATCAGCGAGCGCTGATCCTAGCCTCGACAATCCGGCGCACAGTTGTGGCGCGTTCTGGTCATCTTGCCTCTAAAGGTATTTGCACTGGTACGCGCCAACATAATAACCGGCACAATACCCACCAAAACGATCGTTAGTGCTGGCAGTGACGCATCCTCAAATGCTTCGCGCGATGCCGCGTTAAACACGGTCGTCGCCAGCGTCTCGAAGTTAAACGGACGCAAGAGGATGGTTGTCGGCAATTCCTTCATGCACTCAACGAACGCCATGAGCGCGGCAGAAAGCAATACCGGCTTGAGAAGCGGTGTATGAATACGCAGCAATGTGCGAGAGGATGAACTGCCTAGCGTGCGGGCTGCCATGTCGAGATGCGGCGAGATTTTGCCAAGCCCGCCGTTGATCTGGCCGAAGGAGACAGCCAGAAAACGCACCACATAAGCGTATACAAGAGCAGCACCTGAACCCAGAATAAGCAGGCCGGTGGAGATGCCAAAGAGCGAGCGGGCGCTATCGGCAATGACATTATCGAGCGCTGCAACGGGGAAGAGAACACCCACTGCGAGGATTGTTCCCGGTAGCGCGTAGCCAATCGATGTCAGACGAGCGAGCGCACGATTAACCGGCGTGGTCTGTAAGCGAATGCTGTAAGCAAGCGCAAGGCCGATCACTACGGTAAGCACGGAAGCGATGCCAGACAGCCAAAGCGTATTCCAAGCAGCAGACCAAAGCGTTGGGTTAAATAGCTCTTCGTAGCGGCGCACTGCACGGTCTAGCAGCAGGCTGGCTGGAACGACAAAGCCGAGAATGACAGGAAGAGTGCAAGCCAGAACCGCAAGGCCGCTACGCCAGCCCGAAAGGGTGTAGTTAGGAAGGCTGCGGTAAGCGCCGGTTGACTGGTGGAAGCGCTGCTTACGTCTGCCATAGCTTTCGATGAACATCAGCAGGACAACCAGCAGGATCATGGCGCAGGAAATCTGCGCGGCACCAGAAAGGCTGGAGCGGTTTAGCCAAGTGTCATAGATCGAAAAGCTCAGCGTTTTAACGCCGAAGAAAGTCACCGCGCCGATGTCGTTCATCGCTTCGATAAGCGCGAGCGTCATACCAACGACAATGGCAGGGCGGGCAAGGGGAATAGCAACCTTGAAGAACAAACGGGTTGGGCCAGCGCCAAGGGTGCGCGAAACATCAAGCGCACAGGCAGACTGAATGAGAAAGCTCGCCCGCGTTGTCATGTAAACATACGGGTAGAGCACAAACCCCATTACGAAGGTTGCGCCGCCAAGTGAGCGGATCTCGGGGAACCAGTAGTCTCGTGAGGTCTGGAAACCGAAGATCTCGCGGATAAACGATTGGATCGGGCCGCTGTAGTCCATCACCTCCACATAGGAAAAGGCGATGATGTAGGTTGGAACAGCGAAGGGCAGTAGCAGGGCAATGTCGAAAAAGCGCCTTCCGGGGAAGGTGCACATGGTCACCAGCCACGCAGTGCTAACACCAACAAAAAACACAATAAGGCCCACGCCGAGCATGAGCCATAAAGTGGTGCCGAATGCTTCCGGCAAAACATACTTGATAAGGTGCGGCCACACATTATCAGTTGGGCTCAGTGCTAACCAAAGCACTGAGCCAACTGGAAGAAGAATAAACAGACCAAGCAGGGCAGCCCAAATGTTCAACCCGTTTTCTTTGACGGATCCAAGAATGGATTGAACACTGGTTTGCGTTGGAACGTGAGACGCGACTTGGTCTGTCATAGTCTACCTTAGCTGGATGGGCCGTTATCGAAGCCGACTTTGTCTACCAGCTCACTTGCTGTGCGGCGGGCATTACCAACTTCTTCGATGGAAACCGGATCAGCCTTCAAAGTACCCCAACCTTTAACGCGGTCGGAAACTTCAGCGCCTGCCAGAACAGGGTATTCAAAGTTGTCAGCAGCGTACTGCGCCTGTGCTTCTGCAGAGCTCAGGAACTCCATCAGTTTTACAGCGTTGTCTTTGTTAGGCGCGTTCTTCGCCAAAGACATACCGGAAATGTTTACGTGGGAACCACGACCTTCGGAGTTCGGGAAGAGGAGGCGTACAGATGCTGCCCAATCCTTCTGCTCTGGATCTTTCTCGTTGGTTTCCATCTTGCCCATGTAATAGGTGTTGCCGAGGGAGATGTCACACTCGCCAGCGTAGATGGACTTAACCTGCGCGCGGTCGTTGCCGGTTGGCTTGCGTGCAAGGTTTTCCTTTACACCTTCAAGCCACTTTTCAGCTTCTGCTTCACCGTGGTGAACGATCATGGAGGAGATCAGGCCGAGGGTGTAAACGTGCTGGCCGGAACGGGTGCAGATGCGGCCCTTCCATTTAGGATCAGCAAGCTCTTCATAGGTGATAGAGTCCTGATCCACGCGATCTTTGGATGCGTAAACAACACGTGCGCGGGTGGTGAGACCGAACCAGTGGTCTTCACTGTCGCGCAGGTTTGCTGGAACGTTGCCGTCGATGACGTCAGAGTCAACAGCCTGCGTTACGCCCAGTTCTTTAGCGCCCTGAAGGCGGCTGATGTCAACTGTCAGCAAAACGTCGGCAGGAGAGTTTGCACCCTCGGCTTTCATACGTTCTGCGAGGCCGCTCTTTGCAAAAACAACGTTTGCTTTGACGCCAGTTTTTTTCTCAAACGCATCAAGCAATGGGTTGATCAGCTCTGGCTGACGGTAGGAGTAGATGTTGACTACTTCTTCTGCACTTGCTGTTACAGGAAGAAGCATTGCACCTGCTACAACGCCGGAGCCGATGAATTTGCAAATGCTATTCATTCGCATATTGGAAGCCATGAGGAACCTCGTTTTGCCGAGTTGGTGGTATATAGTTTACTCTGAAACTCATATTTACGGGGCCAATATCGGTAACAATACGGCGTGTGTCAACGGAGAATAGGCAGCGCAGTATTGTTTTTTGCACATGCGAATTATTCTAAATATAAACTACGGGTAATTGCTTGATTTGTAATGTGTATTTTCGTGTATGTTTCGCAAATTATCCACTAGCCAAACACGTATTTTCTTAATCCGATCAGCTTCCGTTAGGGGCACTTGCGTTCAAACAGATTCTTACGGGGCAGGCGTGCGTCCATTCAAAACCTGTAGCGCAAGTTCACGGTCAACATTTTGCCCGCAATAGATAAGTGCCACCCGCTGGTGATAGAAATCTTCTTTGTTTTTGGCTAGTGCCGCCAGCGTTGCTCCTGCCGCTGGCTCACAAAGCGTATGGGTAGCGCGATGTATCTCGCGCATGGCCTCAGCAATCTCGTCATCACTAACTGAGATAATGTCTTCCGCACCGCTCATTATAATAGAGAGCGCTTCATGGTTTGGCGTGCAAATGGCAATTCCTTTGGCAAAGGTATCCGCACTTTGTGTTGTCACAAGCTCTCGCTTTGAGAACGACTGCGCATAGGCATCTGCTTTTTCAGCAACGACACCGTAAATCTTGGTTTTCAGGCCGAGCAGGTTTCTTGCGGTAATCAGTCCGCACAAACCGCAGCCAAGTCCAACAGGCACAAAGACTGCTTGAAGGTGAGGGCGGGCGCGAAAAAGCTCCATTGCATAGGTCGCGCATCCGGCAACGTGCAGTCTGTCGAATGCTGGGACAAACACCTTGTTGGATTCAGCAGCAAGGTCCTGCGCAAAAGTATGGGCTTCATCAAAGGTCTGGCCATGTTCTATCACAAAGGCCCCTTCAGCCTGCAGGGCTGCATTCATATCCGAGCTGTTGCCAAGGGGTACAACAACGCCGCCATGCATAAGGTATTTGCGGGCGGCAAAGGCAAGGCTTAGGCCGTGGTTTCCCCGTGTCGCGGAAATAAAGCTGACACCTGATCCATGCACCTGCTGGAGGTGGTGCATATACATCAAGCTGCTGCGGACCTTGAATGATCCGGTTGGGCCGTAGTTTTCGTGCTTTATGTTGATGTCACAGCCGTAGAGCTGATTGAGAAGAGGCCATGAGTAGGTCGGTGTTGGCTGCATGTGCTGGTAGATCACGTCACTTGCAGTTTCAACAGTTGCCAAGCTAAGCATAGTTCTGGCCTCCCTCATGGGTGAATGTGAGGAGACCGGAATGTCCGGTTCCTCTATTCGGTCAGCACCCTTTGTGGTGGGAACGTAATTTCCACCAAGGTGCCCACGCCCTCTTCGGATTCTATGGAGAAGATGGCGCGGTTTGCTTCAGTCATTGCTTTTGTTAGCGGCAGTCCAAGGCCGGTGCCTTGAACGTCCATCGTCGGGTTCAGCTGCCGGAAAGGCTCCATCGCCGCGTTCAAATCCGCTGCACTCATGCCTTCACCGGTATCACGCACGCGAAGCTTTACCTCGCCGGTTGGTTCGGAGCTGAGGGAAACGATAACCTGTCCGCCCGGGCGATTGTACTTGATAGCGTTGGAAAGAAGGTTAAGCGTGATCTGGCGAAGCTTGCGAGGGTCTGCGACAACGCGAGGAATGTCGGTCGGCAGACTGGTTCTCATCAAAATCCGCTCGCGGTTTGCCTGCGGCTGAAGCAAAGCAACACATTCGCGCAAAATCTCGTCAGCAGCGACCGCCTCGAATGCAAGCTCCATCTTGCCCGCTTCGATTTTGGAAAGATCAAGCAGATCATTCAGCAAGCTTAGAATATGGCTGCCGGACCGCTCGATATCGCGCAGGTACTCTTTATACCGGTCACTACCCAGATCACCGAAGCGCTCTTCCAGCATAACCTCTGCAAAGCCGATAATGGCATTCAGCGGCGTGCGGATTTCGTGGCCGATGGTGGAAAGGAACTCTGATTTTTGAGCGCTGGCGCTTTCGGCTTTTTCCCGCGCTTGAGAAAGTTCTTCTTCCGCGACCTTCCATTTGGAAATATCGCGCAGAACAACGGTAAAGCGCTGAGCGCCTGTTCCCTTTACGCGGCCCATTGTGACATGAAGCGGTACAAGTGAACCATTGGCGCGCCGACCTGTCAGCTCTCGCCCTTCACTCAATATGCTGGATAGGCCGTTTGCGACAAGGCTTTCAAGATAATCGAGCGCACTACGATGGCTCTCAGGATCCAGATAAGCAGTAAGCGGGCTGGCAACCATGTCATCCCACTCTGCGCCGAAAAGCTTTTCCGCCGCCCGGTTCACATCGAGAATGCGTCCCTGACGATCAACCGTGAAGATGCCGTCACTGGCGATTTCTAGCGCGGACTCAAGCTCGGCGACGCGGCCTTCTTCCGAGCGCTCCATAGCAGCTGTAGGAATTGGGGTGACCGAGGCAGCTTCGCGCGGTGCTTCAACACTCTCTTTTACTATAAGAGAGATCATAAGTGCGTTGGTTCCGTTCCAAGGAACGGAGTGAAGGCGCGCATCCGCTGGCTTTACGCCACCTTTTGCAAGGCGCACGTGCATTACGCGGTCCACCGTTTCTGTAGGTGGCTCTGGGCATTCATGGCTGTCAGCAAAAATCGCTTCCAAGCCGCCTGCATTGCTCAACTCTTCAAGTTCGTCATAACCCAGCTGGTTGAGCAGTGTGTCGTTGGCATAATAAACGTCACGGTCTTTAACGATTGCAACGCCGATTGGCAGGCGATCAAGCAAGCGCGGATCAATTGGCGCTACGCTCACCTTTGCTGGAGCGTAATTGTCAACCGTGAACTCGGCTTCAATTTGCGCATGGGTGGCGAGCGGCACAACAACGGAGCTGTCCTCCTGCGGCTCTTCAACATCCTGCGTAATCTCTGCAAGAGGCTCGTCGTTCGCTGGCTGCAATTCCACCAAAGTCTCGACTGGTGTTGCTGCCGGCTTTTCCGCTTCCTGTTCGCTTTCAGATGCGATGCGCTGTTTGCCAAGCGCTTCTGCTATCCGGTTGAAGGCGTCCTTTTCCGGCTTTGAAAGATGCTCGGCGTTGGTAGGAGCAGGGGCTCGGTCCATAAAGCGGACGATGTTCGAGGTAAGCTCTGCAATACTGCGTGGCTGCGTACCCGGCGTGCGGCGTGCAGGTGCGTCTGGCATTCCAGCGATAACATCGGCAAAAGAAAGCGTCTTGGTCGGCTTTGGCGTATCAACGACCTCTGGCTTAAGCGGTTCTTCCAGCGTCGCAGCAACTTCATAGTCGCTGCTTTCAAATGCGGAAGGCTCAGCCTGCGGTTCTGTCTCTTCTATATATGTGTCTTCAAACTCAGTGTCGTCAGCCGGTTCGACCGGTTCATCATCCTGCAGGTCTTCACTGACGATCTCTTCTGCAAGCTCTTCCTCTATTTCCTCTTCGCTCAAGTCTTCTTGCTCGGCATCGGCTTCATCCAAAGCCGCTTCAAAGGACTTGTCGACGGAAGGGCGCTGGAAGTTGAGATCAAAGTCCATCGTTCCGACGGAAAGGCAGTCGGCTGAGTTCGGCAGAGTAAGCCCAACGTGCTCGACCTCTGCTTCGTCTTCTTCTTCTATTACCGGAGCGGGCGCAGGAACACTGAGATCAAAAAGGGAAGGGGTTTCGTGCTGCGGTTCCGGCACGCTTTCAACTGCGGCTGGCTCGTCTTCTTTTAGAGGCACAAGCACATCAACCGGATCAACAACACTATTATCCCGGTAAGCGCGAATGGATTGAATGACA
Source organism: Pseudovibrio flavus (assembly GCF_009711345.1). Lineage (GTDB taxonomy): Bacteria > Pseudomonadota > Alphaproteobacteria > Rhizobiales > Stappiaceae > Pseudovibrio > Pseudovibrio flavus. The sequence goes on along the minus strand of NZ_SMMA01000039.1, from coordinate 2,123 downwards.
CCAAAGCCGCTGTAGCCAAGCAGCTGGCCACTGTCATCTTTAATAGGGTGTGCAGAGAGGGAGAGCGGAACACGCATCGCCGCGTTGCTCACCGGCCAATTCAGATTGACACCTGTGATGCTTTCTTTGCGATCCATTGCCTGCTGGATTTGTCCGGCATCATCCATTCCCAGTGTTTCGAGAATGGTTGGCCACGGATAGCCAAGAAGGTGCCGCGCCTGCGGACCAACACTTTGTTCAAATTCCTTGGAAAGCTCTAGCAATTCCCCTTGAGGGCTCATGCGCCAGAAGAACCGGAGAGGCCGTTGACGGCGTCTGAATACAAAGTCAGTCACACCTTGACCCCTTCAAGATAGCTTAGTGTCCGGTTACCGTCAGCTTTCAAATCCAATACCCTTGTCGCATGGCAGGAGGAAACCTACCCTGCATACTACGAAAAACCTGAGCAGCAGGTAAGCGGTTTGTTTCCATAACCCGAATGGTCTCTTAAGACGCAGCAATGCGCCATAGTCCACCAACCTTCAAAAGGCGCATCTTTATATGCGTTTTCAACCCTTCAAAAGCGTTTTGCTCTGTTTTCAGGATCTTTGATTAACAGAGTGATAGTATTGGTTAATACCTTAAACCGGAGGTAAGCCAAGCGGTGGATATCCGTGTTTTTCCCTTAGATTTGAAGTTCCGGCCATCCTGTCAGTTCTTGCTGCGATGCAATATTATGTTGCAATGCAATATGTGAATGTTAAAATACCTACGACTCAAGCGAAACGACTGAATAATTCATTCGCCACCACATGAGACTGGAGGGTTAGTCACATGGCCGAAGCAAAAACATCCGGAACCACAAAACAATCTGCAAAGAAGCCAGCAGCAGGCGCTGCATCTGAAGCGGACTTCTTTTCCTTTGGTGCAAATCCGTTTGCCGCTGCCTATGAAGATATGATGGCAAAGTCCATGGAGCAGGCTGGCACGGCCTATTCTAAATGGAAAGAAACCGGCGAGAGCGCTGGCGATCTATTCGAGCAGACAAACGAGCTCGGTCAAGAGGCTGCCAAGACACTTCAAAAGCACCTGATCGATGTAGCCCAGGAAAATTGTGATTCCGCCCTTCAGTTAATGAAGGATCTGAGCGCTTCTTCATCGCTTGCAGAAGCAATCGAACTGCAGGCGAGCTACACCCGCAAACAGTTCGAGACATTGGGTACGCAAACCAAAGCGTTTCAAGAGACCGTTGTAAGTGTATCTAATGAGATGGCTGAACCTGCTCGCAAGGTCTTTGAGAAGGCTGTTACCGAGTAATTCACAAAAGTTACCCTGCGGACTGAATAATCTGCGGTTGAATTCCACAGGGAGCATATCGGTTTTGGCGAAAAAATTCCGCAAATTTGCTTATAATTTCAATTATTTGCACTGGAAATGTGGAATTTTTTCGCTTTCATCAAAACACGCACTTGCCAACCAGAATAATCGGCCGTATGTTCCGCGTCACTTGGCGAGCAGACGTAGCTCAGTTGGTTAGAGCGTCGGATTGTGGCTCCGAAGGTCGGTGGTTCGAATCCACTCGTCTGTACCATTTGCTCCCAAGTTTCCCCTGATAAATTAAAGTGTTAGTTAGCGCGCCAAGCGCTTGCGTCGAGTTT
>NZ_SMMA01000039.1:0-290 GCF_009711345.1 Pseudovibrio flavus | reverse complement strand
ACTCCGAACTCCGAACTCCGAACTCCGCACTCCGCACTCCGCACTCATAGTTGCTGGCATTTGCGCTGCGCTACAAAGGCTTCGTCCGGCGCACGCTCACTCACGGATGTGTTTTGTAGGTGTATTTACCTGCTTAAACGGCATCTTTTTCCCCTCTCTCTATTATGTGTGATCGAATTCCCTTGCGTCTTGAATTCGATACAGCGGAAAACTCCGCGGTCCGAAACCATTTCTTGTAATTTTTGAAAAGGTTAAGCGGCTTTGTGTTTGTGATTGATGCTTTGCGCACA
>NZ_SMMA01000018.1 GCF_009711345.1 Pseudovibrio flavus | reverse complement strand
CTATTAACAAAACACAAATTTCAACAGGGGTAGACAGGGTAACAGCTCTCGCCAGCTTAAAATAAATACCCGATTCCGGATTTCTTTTCCCAAGGCCTACCTGAAGAGGCTCATTCCTCGGAAATCACGTCGAGCCCGATCCGAGTTTCGCTAGCAAATTCCTGAATTCTACACGCTCCTCAGCATCAGAATCTCGCAACATGAACTCAACACACTTACAAAGGTGAGGTCATGTTCGAAAACAAGTTGGTTAATGACGCCAAGAGCTCCTCAAAAAGTCGTTCCGCTCGTAAACGGTGCCCCCCAAGAGAGATTGCAGCTACCATCGCATTTCTAGCTTCCGACGGTGCCGGTTATATAACGGGACAGAACCTTCGTGTTGATGGCGGGATTACAAGGTCGGTTTAAGGGCTACTAACTAGGATGTGCTCCCTAGTTCATTGAGGACGCTAGCTCTTGCCTATTTTCTATCGGCAGCCGATTACCCACCTTCTGTCATACCGGACCTGCTCCGGCATCCAGTCTGGTCAACAGGTGATGTTCTTTGCTGTGTTCTGTGAGTTCGGCGTGGACATCTCTCTCCCTCTTTCCTCTTTCCTCTTTCCTCTTTCCTCTTCGCCCCGAATACAAACGCAAAAAGCCCTCACCGGTGACGGTGA
>NZ_SMMA01000047.1:622-66633 GCF_009711345.1 Pseudovibrio flavus | reverse complement strand
GGCGTTTTCGGTTTTGTTGATCAAGGTGATTTTGTCGCCGACGACAAGCTTTGTGCTTTTAGAAACGCCGGTGATGTTGACCTGCGATTCTACGTTGTTTGGGTTGTTAAGCTCTGGTGCCAGATCAACAGGTGAACCCACATGAAGCATGGTGTCACCAGCCTCAATGTCTGCACCTATGTCGAAATTGTATTTCTCGAAGTTGGCAACGGTTTGGTCGCTGCCAAGCCTAAGAGCACTGACTAAATGGAATTCATTGTCTGAAATAAGGTCGATGCTGGTATCGTATCCACCGCCGTAGCCACCATAGATACTTCCGGAAATCTGGCTGTGGCCAACGATCACCTTGTTGTTGGTCGCCTGGCCATAAAAGCTGTAGCCACCTGCAACATCTCTACCAACCGTGCCGCCTGTTATGGAAACGTAGTTGTTTTTCGCAGCCCCATTTTGGCTAAAGCCGCCGTAAACATCCTGCGCAACTGCTGCGCTGTCTTTGACAACAACAACGTTAGAGGATGTTCCGCTGCCGAGCGTGTATCCGCCCGTAACCCAGCCAACCTCTGTACCCGAACCGCGAACCTCCACTGTGTTGCCAATCATATCGAAGTTCGAGGAAGCGTTGCGATCATGAGCGCCATAAACGCCGCCCTTTACGGTTGCGCCGCTGCGGATCGTCACATCGTTGTCGGTCATCGCCCCGCTGGCGCCCGCTGTTGAGCCGCCCATAACCGAGCCTTCAACAACGGTGTTGCCGTCGGAAACTGTAACGCTGTTTTTGGAAATGCTGCCGCCGCCACTTTGGCCGCCGTAGATGGAACCTTTGATCTGCGATCCGCCGCTAACGGTTACGGTGTTCTCGCTGATATCACCAGTATCACTCCAGCCGCCATAAACGTGCTGCGTAACTTCGGCTCCATCCGTTATGGAGATAGCATTGTGGAAGATATTACCACCGTTTTCGGTGTAGCCGCCGTAACCAGCGCCGTCCAGTTTGGTGCCGTTGCCGCTAACAGTGAGCGAGTTGAGCGTTACATCGCCGCCAAGTTTGTCGCTGCCGCCGTAAGCATCACCCACAAATGTTCCGCTGGTAATACTCTCGTGGTTTCCAGTTTGGATTAGCTGCGCGCCGCTTCTGTAAAACCGGTCTTCTTCAGTTTTACGTTCCTCCGCGTAAGTTATGGGGCTTTGAAATAGTGTAGGTAGTGAAATAATGGAGAGTGCAACAAATTTAATTTTCTTACCGCTTACAGTACTCATAAAGCGCACACCGAAATTTACGTATCGAGCGTAAAAATTTACTACAATTTTTAGTTAAATTGAGTACGCAGTATTGCGGGCTGTGCGCAAACCTACCTACCCTTCGGGCAGATTGGTTGTTCATTGCGTTTGTGATGTGTGGTGTTTGGGCTTGTGGCAGAATGTTGCACACAGTGCGCGCATGCGCGGGCAGGCCGTACTGCGCGGCTACTAAGGTAACCTGCTGGAAGGTAACCACAAAAAGAAACGGGAGCGTACATGGTGCGCGCCCCCGGCTCGTTGATTCAGATGCTCAGTAGGCGGCTTCGCCCTACTTGTCTTCGTACATCTCCCGCACCTGCGCAATATCGGCAAGACCCGGCAACGATGCTTCGTTACCCAGATGCTGAATGGCGTGTGCAGAGGCTGCGCGGGCAAATTTGAAGTGGTCTTCCCACTTGCCCTCAGGGTTTGCCAGATACGAATAAACGTAGGCACCGTGGAACGTATCACCAGCGCCGTTGGTATCGACCACCTTGCCCTTTGGAACTTTCAGCGCTGCCTGACGGCGGATTGGACCGTTGTTTTCATAGAACAAAAGCCCGTGCTCACCTTGTGTGATACCGCCAACTTTTACCCCTTTTGTACGCATGTACTCGAGGGCTTCTTCAGGCTCTTTGCCAAGCTGCTCGCAGAACAATTCGGAGACGACAGCAACATCGATATACTCCAGCAACTCTTCTGTGTTAGTGCGCACCGCACCACCATCCAAAGAGGTGAGGATGCCATGCTTCTTGCACTCTTTTGCGTAGTGGAGCGCAGCTTCCGGAATGTGACCATCAACATGCAGCGCGCGGCAACCTGTGAGGTTCAATTGCGGGAACGGGTGCAGGAAGTCATTGTCACGACAACGGACAATGGCACGCTTTCCGTCTCGCGGCATAATGAAGGAGAGCGAGCTTTCCTTCACCTTACAGCTATGGATCGGAATAGAGTACTTGGCCGCCATGTCGCGGAACATACGCGACAACCAGTCATCAGCCATGGAACACAGTAGATCAGGGCTGATGCCGAGGCGGGCACAAACAAAGGCAGCGGTTACAGCGTTGCCGCCAAAACTCACCGCATAATCATTTGCAATCGCCTTATCATCGCCAGTTGGCATGCTCTCTGACAGAAAGGTTACGTCGATATAACTTTGGCCTATAAATAGGGCTTTCATTCTTGTCTCCGTCAAATCCGGCGGGCGCTTTTTTAGTCTTTTGCCAGTGAGCGTCCGGTACTTCTTAGGTCTTTAAAAGCCTCGTCAAGCCGTTCCACTACACCCAGCTCGCCAGCACGCAACCACTTGCGCGGGTCATACTGTTTTTTATAGGGCGTTCCGTCTTTCGGGTCGATCTGATACTTGAAGGCCTTGGCGTTTGCCTCGGTGTACTCACCAACCTTGTGAGCAAAAGCAAACTGGGTGTCGGTGTCGATGTTCATTTTGAACACGCCGTAGCCCAGACTTTCTGCAATCTTTGCTTTGTCGGAACCGGAACCGCCATGGAACACCAGCGGAAGAGGGTTATGCCCCAGACCGTGGGTTTCCTGAACAAGCTTTTGACTTTCGCGCAGGATCTCAGGGCGCAGTCTCACGTTGCCCGGCTTATACACGCCGTGCACATTACCGAAGGAGGCGGCAACAGAAAAATGGCCCAGTGGAGAGAGGCGGTCATAAGCTTCCAGAACGTCAGCTGGCTGGGTGTAGAGTTTCGGGTTGTCTGCGCCAACATCAGCATCAGAACCAACGCCGTCTTCTTCACCACCGGTACAGCCAAGCTCGATCTCTAGGCTCATCTCCAGCGGTGCCATCAGCTTGAGCATACGCTCGCTTTCAGCAAGGTTGTCTTCTAAAGACTCCTCGGAAAGGTCCAGCATATGGGAGGTAAATAGCGGTTTTCCGTGGGTTTTGTAGTATTCGCGCCCGTATCCGATCAAGGCATCCAGCCAAGGAACGAGCTTGCGGTTTGCGTGGTCGGTATGCAGAACAACAGCAATGCCGTAATGCTCTGCCAGCAAGTGAACGTGCTGGGCAGCAGCTACCGCGCCCAGAACTTTGGCCTGAAAACTGTCTTCCAGTCCCTGACCTGCGTAAAATTGTGCGCCACCGTTAGAAAGTTGGACAATGACGTCAGAGTTGTTTTTTGCAGCTGCTTCTAAAACTGCATTTACGGTGTCTGTGCCAACAATGTTTACCGCCGGAAGTGCGTATTGTCCTTCCAGACAAGCATTCACGAGTGTTTTGTAGTCTTCACCGTAAACGACACCAGGTTTCAATCGAGCCATTCGCAACTCTCCCTTTTTCTTGCGCGTACATTTCAGCGCTCCCCGCCATTCAACTGCCGGACTTGCCCCTGCCGGGTTGAATGGTTCGCGCTGTGCTTTCGCGCAGAGATAATCAGGTGCCTATGGCAAAAACACAGCGATTCTTGGCGCTAATCAAGATTAGTCATTTCCGCGTAAGACTAACCGCCTGTGTGCACCGCGAAAAGCTGTTTTTCACGGTTCTGCAGCAGTTTGTGGGAAAGGGTTAAGGATTACCTCCAATTGTATCGCCGCTTCTTTCCCTCGGCTTCATCTTCGCGAAAGGCGAAAGCTAACGTCTTTCGTTTTCGCCCAGTTATACTGCAATAGCGGGGCTTTGGATGTCCAGGCGAACCGCCTGAATGTAGCCCGCAACCTCGCTTAGTGTTTCGGTGCAGTGGTCACTATCGCCCACCAGTTCATCACGGGATAGAGCACCAGTTGTCACAGCAATGCGCAGCATGCCAGCGTTGTGGGCGGCGTGCATATCGTGCAGGCTATCGCCCACCATGGCGATTTCCTCCGGTGCAAAGCCGCATTGTTTGGCAAAGGCCAGCAACTGACCCGGCGCTGGTTTGCGGCCATGGCCACTGTCATATCCAGCAATAAAATCAAACAGATGCAATACGCCGATCTTCTCTAGCTGAAGGCGCGCACTTTCCTCTGTGCCGTTGGTGGCAAGGCCGATAGGCAAGCCCATGTCGGCTATCGCCTGCAAACAGGAAACGGTGTCTGGAAACGGGGTAACACTGCGGATGCCTTCTTCCTGCATGATGTCTTCCACGCGGGCGAAAAACACCTCGTCCGCAGGCGCTCCCAGATGCTCGGCCCAGATTGCAGCGTATTGCGGCGGGGAGGAGACGATAATCATGCTGTCTGGCCGGCAGCGGCGCTCGGCATAGTCAAAACCGGTGAGATCACCCAGCTCGGCAGCCAGTTGGTGATCTCCGTCCGCGAGGTTGTAAAGCACCTGCGTTAGCGCTTCGCCCCATGTTTTATCGAGGTCGGTCAAGGTTCCATCCCGATCAAATAGGACAGCGCGAATGGCCATTGAAGGTCTCCTGAATTCAAAAGTGTGGTGAGCGCCCAACCTGATGGAGAAGCGGGCGTTTGTGAATTGCGACATTCTGTCGTGTTGCTGTACAAATGCATTTACAAACTATCATATGTACACCTATTGTCAAATCAGGTTCAGACAAAACCGGTCTTGGTCACTGTGCACAAAACAGGGCTTCGAGAAGGGGCAATATCTCGAAGTACCAACCATCAAAGCAGCTGATGAAAGCCGGAAAAACCAAAATATTCAGGGAGGCTTTGTGTAAGCATGGCTAGGAATGGACACGCCGCAGACAAGGGCGAAGTTGCTGCAAATGTTCCTTTTGTCTTTCAGCACTATTCACGCGATGAGCTGCTAGATGTGCTCTACAAAATGTATGTGATCCGCCGGTTCGAAGAGGGGGCGGAAAACAGCTACATGCGCGGCCTTATTCACGGCACCATGCACCTGTCTATCGGGCAGGAAGCGGTGGCGACAGGCGCCATTATGACGTTGCAAGAGAACGATCAAATCATGTCGAACCACCGCGGCCACGGTCATTGCGTGGCTTTCGGGGCGGATGTGAACCGCATGTTTGCGGAGTTCTTTGGCAAGGTTACCGGCTACTGCAAAGGGCGCGGCGGATCCATGCATATTGCCGATTTTAAGAGCGGCAATCTTGGCGCCAACGGCATTGTGGGTGGGGGCATTCCCATTGCCGTTGGTGCTGCCTTTGCAGTGAAAAGCAAAAAGGAAGAGAAGGTCGTCCTGTGCTTCTTTGGTGATGGCGCAAATAACGAAGGCGCGTTCCATGAAGCGGTGAATATGGCTGCGCTCTGGAAGCTGCCTATCGTTTTCCTTTGTGAGAATAACGGCTACGGCCTTTCTGTTTCCGTTGCCCGTGCCAGCAGCGTTCCAAACATTTCAGATCGCGCCAAAGGCTACGGCATTCCGGGTGTAACAGTAGACGGTAACTGCGTTTCCGATGTTGCAGAGGCGGTAAGCGAGGCTGTCGAGCGGGCACGTTCCGGCGAGGGGCCATCCATCGTTGAATGCAAAACCTACCGTCATCGCGGCCATTCCAAGAGCGACCGCAACCGCTACCGCACCAAGGAAGAGATCGACGACTGGATCAAAAACCGCGATCCAATTGACCGCTTCGAGATGGAGCTGAAGCAGCACGGCTTTGGTTCTGACGAGGTGTTTGAAGAACTGCGCCAGAGGGCGTCGGCCACCATCGACGGGGCCATTGAATTTGCCAAGAACAGCGAAAGCCCAAGCATCGCCGACGTTAGCCAATACGTTTACACGGAGCAGGCCCAATGACACAGGAAGCAAGAGAACTCAGCTACGCCATTGCAATTCGCGAGGCTATGGGCCTTGCCATGGAAGCAGACCCGACCGTTTTCCTAATGGGCGAGGATGTGGGCGTTTACGGCGGCGCGTTTCAGGTTAGCGGTGATTTGATTGATCGCTTTGGCCCTGAGCGGGTTATCGAGACCCCGATTGCGGAGCTTGGCGGCGCTGGCCTTTGTGTTGGCGCGGCGATGAACGGCATGAAGCCGATTTTCGAAATCCAGTTCTCCGACTTTGCGACACTGGCGCTTGACCAGATTGTCAATCAGGCAGCAAAAGCGCGCTTTATGCTGGGTGGTGAAGTCTCCGTACCGCTCGTGGTGCGTATGCCAGCCGGTTCCGGTACGGGCGCTGCGGCCCAGCATAGCCAGTCGCTGGAAGCATGGTTTGCCCATGTGCCGGGTTTGAAGGTAGTTCAGCCTTCCACGCCTTATGAAGCCAAGGGCATGCTGCTTGCCGCGCTGGAAGACCCGGACCCTGTCATGGTGTTTGAGCATAAGCTGCTCTACAAAATGGTGGGCGAGGTGCCAGAAGGGTACTACACCGTGCCGCTGGACAAAGCCAAAGTGGTGCGTGAGGGCAAAGACCTTACCATCGTTGCAAGCTCCATCATGGTGCACAAAGCGCTGGAAGCTGCCGAAAAACTCACCGAGGAAGGGCTGGATATCGAGGTTATTGACCTGCGTATCGCCCGCCCTATGGACAAGCAGACCATCATCGAAAGCGTGAAGAAAACCTCTCGCCTTATGTGCGTGCATGAAGCGGTGAAAACGCTCGGCATCGGCGCGGAGATCAGCGCCATGATCTGCGAGAGTGAAGCCTTTGACTATCTAGATGCGCCGATTGTGCGTTTGGGCGGCACGGAAAATCCAATTCCATATAACCCAGAGCTGGAAAAAGCATCGGTACCGCAAGTGCCGGGCATTATTGAAGCGGCTCGTGATCTTGCAAAGGGAGTGCGCTAGCTATGGCAACCGAAGTCATTCTCCCAAAAGTCGATATGGATATGGAAACCGGCAAGATCACGCAGTGGTTTGTGAAGGACGGTGACACTGTTTCTGTTGGCGATGTGATCTTTGAAATCGAGACAGATAAAGCGGCTATGGAGGTCGATTCTCCGGCCAGCGGTATCATTCGCGATATTATTGGCAAGGAAGGCGAGGACACTCCTATCGGGGTTCCTGTCGCGTGGATTTTCGCCGAGGGCGAAGACTATATCAGCCAAGTCGGAGGGGCCTCCAGTGCTTCTAGCTCCTCCGATGCGGCTGTGCCTGAAGTGGCAGAAGAAGCGGTACCACAAAGCGCTGATAACCCAGTGCTGGATGAGCCTTCCGGTTCGGTTTCTGTAAAGGGCGTAAGAGCGACACCGCTTGCCCGCCGTATGGCGCGCGAACACGGCGTTGACCTTGCAAGCGTAACCGGAAGCGGGCCTAAGGGGCGTATCCGCAAACGCGATGTACTGGCAGCGCTAGAGGCAAAGCCTGCCGCCGTTACTGCTGAACCTGCGAGCGCCGAAGCTGCGCCTGTTGCCCCTGCTGCCCGTGATATGGCGGCAGTGGATGCCAGAACCCGTAGCTTGTTTGAGCCGGACAGCTTTGAAGAAGTGGCCCATGACAACATGCGCCGCACCATTGCCGAGCGGCTGCAAGAATCCAAGCAAACTGTTCCGCATTTCTATGTCTCTGTTGAGGTCGAGCTTGATGCGCTTTTGGCTCTGCGCAAGCAGATGAACGCCGAAAGCGATGCCTTCAAAATCTCCGTCAACGACATGATGATCAAGGCATGGGCTTTGGCATTGCGTGATGTGCCGGACGCAAATGTGTCTTGGACGCAGACCCACACGTTAAAGCACAAGCATGTGGATGTGGGCGTCGCTGTTTCTATTCCGGGCGGCTTGATTACGCCAATTGTACGCAGTGCGGAAACCAAGAGCCTTTCCGTGATCTCTGCCGAGATGAAAGACCTTGCCGCCCGCGCCAAAGAGCGCAAGCTAAAACCGGCGGAATACAACGGCGGTACAACGGCTATCTCCAACATGGGCATGATGGGGGTTTCCAGCTTTGCAGCTATCGTTAACCCGCCTCACTCCACCATTTTGGCCGTTGCTGCTGCACAGGAACGCATCGTACCGAAAAACGGTGAAGCGTCCATTGTCACCATGATGACAGTCACCCTTTCTGTCGATCACCGCACGGTTGATGGTGCGCTGTGTGCTGAAGTGCTGAACGCCTTCAAGCGCTACGTTGAGCGCCCGATGCTTATGGTTATCTAACCGCCCGCCACCACCACAGAACATGCTGTTCCGCTTGTCTCTTTTCTTTGCACTACTGAAGAGGCAGGCGGCCATGGGAGAATAAAATGTCAAACACCTATGACCTCATCATCATCGGGTCTGGACCGGGCGGCTATGTAACGGCAGTACGGGCTGCGCAGCTGGGGTTAAAAACGGCTATTGTCGAGCGTGAGCACCTTGGCGGCATCTGTCTAAACTGGGGCTGCATTCCCACCAAAGCATTGCTGCGCTCTGCCGAAATCAAGCACTACACAGACCACATCAGCAATTACGGTTTGAAGCTGGAAGGCACCATCACAGCCGATATTAAACAGGTGGTTGCACGCTCTCGCGGTGTTTCTGCCCGCCTTAACAAAGGCATCGGCTTTTTGATGAAGAAGAACAAGGTCGATATCATCTGGGGTGAAGCCAAGCTCACCAAGGTTGGAGAGATCGTCGTTTCCAAACCAAGCAAGCCAGCAGTTGAGCCGCAGCACCCTGCGCCCAAGGGCACGCTAGGTGAGGGAACCTACAGCGCCAAAAACATCATCATCGCAATAGGTGCCCGTCCGCGTTCTTTGCCGGGTATTGAGCCAGACGGCAAACTGATCTGGACATACTTTGAGGCGATGAAGCCTGAAAAACTGCCAAAAAGCCTGCTCGTTATGGGGTCTGGGGCGATTGGCATCGAGTTTGCCAGCTTCTACCGCTCCATGGGTTGTGACGTGACCGTTGTTGAGCTGATGGACACCATCATGCCGGTAGAAGATGTTGAAATCTCCGGCATCGCCCGCAAGGCGCTGGAAAAGCAGGGCATGACCATAATCACCGGCGCAAAGGTCGCCAGTGTAGAGAAGCAGGCTGATAGCATCACTGCCACCATTGAAAAGGCAGATGGCAGCCGCGAAACCCAGAGCTTTGAGCGGATGATCTCTGCCGTTGGTGTTATGGGCAACATCGAAGGGCTTGGCCTTGAAGAGTTGGGCGTTACGACGAACAAAGGCTGCATTGAGGTAGAGGGTTTTGGCCGCACCAACATAGCTGGCATCCACGCCATTGGCGATGTTGCTGGCCCACCGATGCTGGCGCACAAGGCAGAGCATGAAGGCGTTATCTGCGTTGAAAAAATCGCTGGCGTGCCGGATGTTCACCCGTTCGAAAAGTCGCTTATTCCCGGCTGCACCTATTGCCACCCGCAGGTTGCCTCCGTTGGCCTTACCGAGGCCAAAGCGCGGGAGCGTTATGACGATATCCGCGTTGGCCGCTTCCCGTTTGCTGCTAACGGAAAAGCAATTGCCTTGGGCGAGGACAACGGGCTTATCAAAACCATCTTCGATAACAAGAGCGGCGAGCTCATTGGCGCTCACATGGTTGGCGCGGAAGTAACCGAGCTTATTCAGGGCTTTGTGGTGGCTATGAATATGGAGAGCACAGAAGAAGAGCTGATGCATACCATTTTCCCTCATCCGACCCTTTCGGAAATGATGAAGGAAAGCGTGCTTGATGCTTACGATAGGGCACTGAATGCGTAACGCGAAAGCACGCGTTCGTTGTTGGTGAGCACTATCATCTGCGGGGAATGCTTCAACGCCCCACTGATGATGCTCACGCCGCCGGATCTGGCTGGCAGCACAGGCGTACCCGACACGCCTTTGCCTGATGGCAGAGCGTTACGGTACGTGCTGGCCGGATCCGGTCCCCACCAAGGCGCTGAACCCAGCGTAAATGCCTGTGCATGTGCTGTGCTTGCGCTGGTTTCGCCCTTGGAAGTTCTATAGACCTAGATGTCTCTTGTTGATCCCTATTGGAGAGGGTGCTTATGGCTGCCGAGAAAGCAAAGCCTGCTGAAGGACTACGCGGAACCAAAGAAGCGGACCGTATCCGCGCTCGTGTCGCGTGGATGTACTTTGTTGAGCAGCTCACCCAAAGCGAGATCGCCAAGATACTGGATATTGGCCGCGTAACAGTGGTGCGTTTGCTGGCTGATGCTAGAGCGCGCGGTGAGGTCAACATCTCCATCAAAGCGCCGCTCATTGATGTGGTGGCGCTGGAGCGTAAGCTGGAAACCCACTACGGCCTTCAGCAAGCTGTGGTGACCCCGCTTTCCACCCCCAATATTGACCCTATTCCGGTGATCGCCGCTGCCGTTGGTGAGTACATCATGCAGCTGGCGCAAAAGAACGTTCGCATGGGCGTTGGCTGGGGGCGTACGCTTTCTGAAGCGCTCAACCACATACAAAGCCAGCCGGTCGAGGGCATAAAAATCTACTCCCTGCTTGGCGGTATTATTCAGGCCAAACGGTTCAACCCTTCAGAGTTTGCGTGGCGTTTGGCAGAAGCGTTTAACGGCGAGGGTTTCCTTATTCCGGCCCCCGCGATCGTAAACAGCGGCCAGACCAAGCGCACGCTGATTGAAGAATGCGGCCTAGAGCCCGTGCTTGATTTAGGCGAGGGGCTGGATGTCGCTATCCTCAGTGCGGGCGGCATTGATGACAATGCCACCTCTTCGCAGGTCGGCTATCTTTCCAAGGAAGAGCGCGCTTCTGTTGTAGAAGCTGGCGCTATTGGTGATTTGCTGTTCCACTTCTTCAATAAGGACGGCCAGCTCATTGAGCATGAAATTCACCAGCGCATCATGTCCGTGCAGATCGAGCGGGTGAAGCAGGCCAAAACCCGCGTCCTTGCCTCTGGCGGTAAAGACAAGGTGAAGGCCCTTGGCGCTGCTATCAAACTCTACGAGCCAACCGTTTTCATCACAGACGAAGTCACCGCCGCCGCAATGGTGAAAGCTCTGGGTTAAGCTGGCTCTGGTTGGGAGAGTAGGGAAAAGGAAATTCGCTGACACTTTTCTTGAGGGGAGAATAACCATGCAGGTTGTGAGGCTTGGGCAGGTGCAGTGGGCGGTAGAGCCGTTGGTGCAGTTGTTTCAAGAAGCATGGCCGCAGTGGTATGGCGAGGGTGGCAATGGTGATGCTGGTGCTGATCTTTCCGCCTGTCTTTCCCCTGATACACTGCCGATTGCCTTCGTTGCCCTAAGCGATGATGGCAGGGTCATTGGCACCGCAGCGCTCAAACATGAGTCCCTTGGTAGCGAGTTGGGGTTTGGCCCTTGGCTCGCTGCTATGGCGGTATCTCCAAGTGAGCGTGGCCGCGGCGTAGGCTCAGCGCTTGTGGCGGCCGTTGAAACAGCTGCGAGTGAGCTAGGTTTTGACGCAATCTACACCAGTACCGACGAGGCAGCCCGCCTGATCACACGGCTGGGGTGGGAGGATACGGGCAGGCGAGTGCAATCCCAAAGGGGAAGCATTGCTGTGTTTCGCCGCTCGCTTGTTTTATCTTAAGTTTTTTGTTGCTGAACGACACAAATCATAGTTAAGCCACCTTTGTTGCAGTATTGGGCAGCAATGGCTTATGCAACACTCTTTATGGTCAATCCTGAAACGGGCAGTCTCAAAGAAGCGCCTGTCGGGTTTTCGTGGACCACACTCTTCTTCAGCTTCTTTCCAGCCTTGCTGCGCGGGCATCTTAGCCTGGCGCTTTTGCAGCTGGTTCTTGCCGTTTTAACCGGCGGTTTATCGGGGCTGGTATTTATGTTCATCTACAACAAGCTATACATCAAGCATCTGCTTTCGCGCGGGTTTTTGGTGAAGAGCGCTACTCAGCCGGTCGATCTTCTAAGCCACCGCCTGTCGCTCTATCTGCCTGAAGCGTGAGCGCATAAAGCAAAACCTCCCTTCTTTTTGGGGAAGGGAGGCTGGGGAGAAGGAGCGAAGTTGCTCCTGTTATAACTCGCAGACTACTTGCTTGGCGCGAAGGATAGAGGCTGGGCTCATGCTGAGTTCGGTTACACCACGCTCTATGAACTTGCGGGCAAGGTCCGGGTTTGCAGCCGCTTCACCACATACACCAACCCATATGCCTGCTGATTGCGCGGCAAGGCACACCAGCGAAACCGCATTCAACACGGCAGCATTGTCGGTCTTGTACAGCTTGGCGACGGTCGGGTTCATTCGGTCAGCGGCCATCACATACTGGGTGAGGTCGTTGGTACCGATGGAAAAGAACGCTACCTCCTTGGCAAACAGCTCTGCTGCCAGTACTGCGGCAGGGGTTTCAACCATGATGCCAAGGTCAAAGCGGGCGTAAGGCTTGCCTTCTGCGTCCAGCTCCATGATGCATTCATCAATCAATTGCTTGGTGGCGCGAACCTCTTCGATGTCAGAGACCATCGGTAGCATAACCTTCAGCTTTCCAGCGGGCGCGGCCCTTAACAGCGCTCGCAGCTGCGGCTTGAAGATGGACGGCGTATCAAGGCACATACGAATACCGCGCCAGCCAAGAAAAGGGTTTTCTTCTGCGGGAAATTCTACACCGCGCAACGGTTTGTCTCCGCCAATATCTAGCGTGCGGATGATGACGTCTTGGCCTTCAAACGCTCTTAGCGCCACTTCGTAGATGGCAAGCTGCTCGTCCTCTGTCGGCAATTCACGGCGGTCCATAAACAGCAGTTCGGTGCGGAAGAGGCCAACACCCATAGCGCCGTTTTCTTTGGCAGCTTTAATCTCCCCAAGGCTACCGATATTGGCCGCAATGGTAATCTCTCTGCCATCTTTGGTAACGGGCTGAACCTCTTTAAAAGCAAGGCGTTGCTTGGCAATCTGCCGCTCTGCGTCAATGCTGGCGCGGTAGCGGGCAATCACCTCTTCGCTTGGGTCGAGAACCACCTCACCGCTGCTGCCATCAAGCGCTACATAGCTGACACGTTGAAGCTTCGCGGCGCTGACCTCAAAGCCGAACACTGCCGGAATACCGTGAGCGCGGGAAACAATAGCGGCATGGCTGGTGGACGCGCCTTTTTGGCAAAGCAGGCCGCCAATGCGGCTAAGGTCTGCGGTGGAAAGGTCCAGAGCGGTGATTTCCTCTGCCACCACAATGGCACCATAAGGAACACGGTCTAGAGAAGGGAGCTCTTTACCCATGAGGGTGAAGGCAATAATGCGCATTACTGCGCGAATATCTTCAGCGCGGGCACGGGCGTAAGGATCATCCAACGCCTCCACGCTACGGGCGGTTTCTTCGCCGGAAATGAGTACAGCCTTGAGAGCGCAGGCACCGGCGCGGATATGCGCTGTCACTTGCTCCTGCCACTCTTCATCACCGGCAATTTCGCTCAAGGCTGCGACGATTTCCGCCCCTGTCGGATCGTCGTCTTTTGCACGGGCGTTGATTTCGTCACTGCTGCGCGCCAATGCATTGCGGTAGCGGGCAAGCTCTTGTTCTTTGCTGTTGCCCTTCACTTCAAGGGCGGGCAGGCTGGAAGGGTCTGGCAACGGGCTCTGGAAGAAGTGATAGGCCACGCCTTCTGCTGCACCTTCACTGGCTCCAATACCGTGAGTTGGTGTTGCTGCTTTTGCCGCTTCTATGGTTATCGGGGCAGTTGGTTTAGCTGCTGCTCCACCTTCTGCCGCTGGCGGCGTGTTTTCATTATCACCTGCCTCGAAAAACGTACTGACACGGGCCATCGCGTCGGCGGCATCATCACCGTCAATCATCACGGTAATACTGTCGCCCTCCCGCACGCCAAGCAGCAGGATTTTCACCGGCGATTTGGCATTGGCAACCTTACCGTCGCGCAGAATTTCGATTTTAGAATGGAAAGACTTGGCAATGCCAACCAACTCTGAAGCGGGGCGGGCATGAAGGCCGCCATGAATGGTGACTGTGAAGTTTTGCTGAAGTTCTGCCATTTTGAAACTGCCAGTAGTGTGACCGGTAAAAGCGACCTTGCGTCAATCACGAATGAAGGAAAGCCGATCCCGAACACAGCTCTGCGTTAGAGCTGTGCGCGGCCGTGTTGCGATGTCTTGGGCGGATGGTGAGAAATCAACTTCTCAGATGATCGGCGATTTTTTCGATGATCTCGTCTTTGCCGATACCGGTCAGGAAAGCCAGAGTAACGATGGAAGGTTTCGGCAGATCGTCCGGTAGTGGAGTGGTGGAGACCACAAGGTCAGCATTCTCGACAAGGCTAGGCACTTCCGTTGCCTTGCATTGCTGGGTGGAAACCATGATGCCTTTTTCTTTCATGGCTTCTTCAATTGCCATGCAAACCACTGTCGACGTTGCAACTGCAGTACCGCAAGCCACTAGAATGTGTTTAGCCATTGTCTTACTCCCGTTATTGACTGGCCTTGCCGAGCGCTGCAAGCAGCGCTTCGTGACTATCCGCGTTGATGATTTCCCGAATTACGGCAGGCTCTTGCAGCACAGCCATAATAGTTTGCAGCATTTCAATTTGTTCGTGTTTGTCCAGAAGGGCTAATACGAATACAAGCTGCACCGCTATCTTCTCATCGGGGTCTTCCATGGAGGAAAATTCCACCGGTGTTTCCAGCGTTGCCACGCCAATTCCGGGCTTTAAAACGTGCTCGGGGTCGGTGTGCGGTACAGCAACTGCAAGGCCTTCAAGCAACGGCAGGCCGGTTGGCATTATCTTTTCGCGGGCAATAACGGCTTCGCAATAGCTTGGCTTTACCACCTGCGCCTCTTCCATTTTGGAAGAAAGTCTCTGGATAACCTCTTCGGCTGTCGCTGCTGGTGTCCGCAGGCAGATTGCCTGCGGAACCAAATATTTCGCTAGAATGGAGCTGCTCATTCGGCTGGTGCTCCTGCAGGAACCTTCTTGGCTTCTTCGGTCTGGATGTCAGCCAGCTTCTGCCACGCAAGCGGGTTCTTTTTGAAGGAGAAGATGCAAAGGAAGATCACAACACCAAGAGCCAGAATACCCAGTGCGCCTGCCCATTCTACGGCCTTCACAACAACCCACGAAATCCAGAGGAAGCCGTCGACCACACTGGTGATCAAGGTTGTGCCTTCAGGCAGTGAGAAGCTTGCAGCAACAGCTGTGTCGGTAAACAGCGGAGCCGTTGCGTTTGCCACATAAAAGCCGATGGCAAGGGTAACCGTGCCGATGATAACCATGCGGAATACGTTACCGTTTACAAGCGGCGCTGCCATTGCAACGAGGAACGGAATAACGGCAAGGTCTGCAAACAGAATGACCTGGTTACCCGGCAAGATAATGGACAGAACGATAGCAATCGGTACGAGGATCAGCGCACTGGCGATAGCTGCCGGATGGCCGATCAGGATTGCGGAGTCCAGACCCACGTGAATGTCTTTGTTGCCAGCGCGGCTCTGTACGAAGTTACGAGCAGCTTCGGAAATCGGCACCAGACCTTCCATGAGGATCTTCACCATACGTGGCAGCAGCAGCATAACAGCGGCAAGGTTCATGCCTGTATGGAGCACTTTCACGATCATGGCGGAAGTGTCTGCCATGTTCCAGAACGCCAGTAAGCCAAGGCCGATACCAATCACAAGACCCATAACAACCGGTTCACCGAAAACGCCGAAGTTCTTTTGAATGGCCTTTTCGTCCATGTTGAGGTCGCGAACGCCCGGAATGCGGTCGATCACCCAGTTCACGATTACCGCGATTGGCAAGATCTGCGCTGATGCAAGGTGCGGTACGGATACGCCCGGAATACCGTAGAAGCGCTGTACGGCCTTTGCGGTCCAGTCACCAAAGAACAAGGCAAGAGCTGCCATGAGGGCTGCAACACCAAGACCCATTAGCAGGGAGTCGGTTAGCGCAACCACCAGCGAGCCCATAAACGCCATATGCCAGAAGTTCCAGATATCAACGTTGAGGGTTCGGGTTAGGCCCAGCATGAGCAGGGCAATGTTAACAGCAATGGCAACAGGAATAATCCAAAGGCCAACGGAGCTGCCAAAGGCGATAGCGGCGGCGGAAGGCCAGCCCACATCAACAATGTCACGCTTCAGGCCCGAGTTTGTAACGATAGACTGCGCTACGTCTGCGAGGTTGGTAAACATCAGGCCCAACACCAGATTGATACCAATAAACGCAACGCCGATTGTTACTGCTGCACGGAAAGCTCGTCCCGGCTTGGTTCCCAATACAAGCGCAATGACGAAAATAACGATTGGAAGAAGGACGGTTGGTCCCAATCCATCCACGACCGCCTTGATACCGGCCAATAGTCCATCCATGGTTTCCTCCCTTAGATGGCTTCCTTGTTGTCTCTCTCCTGCTTTTTGTCAGTGAGTTCCCGTCCCACCGGTGCTGATAAAAGCCAGTTCGCACGTCCAGTTTCACCTGTAATTTCCCTACCCAACAGGCGGAAGTGAACAAAAGTGCACGAGCCCCTCATATGTTCACCTTAATATTTCACAGGCGATTTGGTCAATCGTGCAAATACTGAACAAATGCGCATTTTCTCCATTTTCGGAAAATAATTTTAGGAGTATGGTGCTGACACTGGGGGAAGGCGCTGCTCTTGTATTGGCCGAGAAATTCCCTCTATGCTGTTGTAACTATGGAATGATTGCCGTGAGAAATCCTGATGAAGACCTGATGGTTCGCGCTTCTTGGCTCTACTACGCTCATGGGCTGGGGCAAGAGGAAGTCGCGAATCGACTCGGGGTTTCACGCACGAAAGTCACCCGTTTGCTGTCTTCCGCCCGCGATGAAGGTATCGTGAAAATCAGCGTCGATCATGACATGACCGAGACGCTGGCGCTGTCAGACTGGATTGCCCGCACCTATAATCTGCGTGAATGTCTTATCACGCCACTTCAACAAGACAGTGATACAAGCACCGAGCTGACTGATAACCTCGCTCGCCAGTCCGTTGGCATGGTGGCGGCGGATTACATCGCCCGTCACTTGAAGAACATCGGTCCAGCGACGGTGGGCATTGGTAGTGGGCGGACCATTGCCGAGATGATCCAGTGTTTTCCGACAGTGCGAAAGCCGAATATGAAAGTGGTTTCGCTGCTTGGTTCGCCGCGCCGCGATAATGGTACGAGCGCCTACCTTATGGCCTCCAACTTTGCGCAGGTTACAGCGGCTGAAGCCTACCCATTGCCAGCGCCGATCCTCACATCTTCAGCGCACATTGCCCGCACGCTGGAAACAGACGAAGCGATCCGCAACGCTCTAGAAATGGGGCGGGGGTCTGACTTCAACATCATCAGCTGCGCCCACTTCGCGCCCGGCAACACATACTGCGAGATGATCGGCGTGCATGACACGGAAAAGGAAGCGCTCGATCACGCTGGCGTCGTTTGCGAAATCGCCGGTGTCTTCCTCACGGAAAATGGAGCCCTTGCTGATATAGACCTCAACGAGCGTATGATCGGTGTGGGGCTGGAAAACCTCATTGCCGCCAATAACATCATTTTGGCAGCAACGCCGGATAAGGCATTGGCACTGCAAGCTATTTTGCTAAGCGGTATTGCAAGCACCATCATCATAGATCATTCGGTTGCTGAAATTCTGGTTCGTAATGCGCCGAAAATTGCCGCGCTTAAAAAGCAGAAGTAAACCGGTAGATGAATAACAAAATGCCCCCGCCAGAAGTGTGGCGAGGGCATGGGAAAAGCTATTGATATCAGAAGGTTAAAGCGGGGCGATAACCTCTTGTCTCTGGTTGCCCAGCCCTTCAACAGACAGGCTCACCACATCACCGGCTTTCAGGTAGACCGGAGGCTTTTGGCCCATTCCGACGCCCGGAGGCGTGCCGGTGGAGATAATGTCGCCCGGTTGCAAGCTCATGAACTGGGAGATGTAGGAGACAATGAACGCAACGTTGTAGACCATGGTTTGCGTTGAACCATCCTGATAGCGCTTACCGTTAACATCCAGCGTCAGGCGCAAATTTTGCGGGTCAGCGATTTCGTCACGGGTTACCAGCCACGGGCCAACAGGGCCAAACGTATCGGCGGATTTGCCTTTCACCCACTGGCCTGAGCGCTCGATCTGGAAGCCACGCTCTGACACATCGTTGACCGCACAGTAACCGGCCACATAATCCAGCGCATCTTCTTCGTTCACGTATTTGGCGTGCTTGCCGATGACAATGCCAAGCTCGACCTCCCAGTCGGTCTTGGTAGAGCCGCGCGGCAACTCGATAGGATCATACGGGCCGGAAATGGCCGAGGTCGCTTTAAAGAACAACACCGGCTCTGGCGGAACCGGCATGCCGGATTCTGCTGCATGGTCTGAGTAGTTCAGGCCCACACACACGAACTTGCCGCTGCCAGCAATGCAAGGGCCAAGGCGTGGGTTGCCATCCACGATTGTCAGTTGCTCAGGGTCAAGGCTGCGAAGCTTCTGCAGGATATTGTCATCAACGCTTTCAGGGTTGATGTCACTCAGGATCTCGGAGAGATCGCGGATGCGTCCCTCATTATCGAGCAGGCCCGGCTTTTCTTCACCTTTAGGGCCGTATCGCAGCAGCTTCATAAGTCTTGCCTTTCAAGCGTTGTGCTCACTGTCGCTCCCAAGCGGAATCATTCAGTGATTTCATCAAAACTATCTCGCAGGTTGTACATATGCGCTAGCCTTTATCCGCCGTGACCTTAACGTAATGGTGTGTATCCTCGTGATTTCTGACTTCGACCAATAGATAGGAAATCCTTTTAATTATTTAGGTATTTTTACTTTTGAGTGCAGGGCCTGTCAGTTAGAATACGCTGATATTTAATGATGATTTGGCGCAGATGATTAGTTCGACACTCTTTTTTACCAGTATTACCGCCGCCTCGCTTTACGGATTGTTTTATAGCTGGCGGGAAGCGACCAATTTCAAAACGCTGTTCAAGACATTGGCTCTTGGCGTGATTATTGGTGTGTGCCTAATCAAAGAAGCACCGCTGGTGCTGACGGCGGCTGTCGCGTTTTCTGCTCTGGGTGATTATGCGCTGGCAAGAGATGGCGATAAGCGGTTTTTGGTTGGGCTTTGCGCGTTCGCTTTGGCCCATGTGCTTTACATCGTGTTGTTCTGGCAAAGCATTGGCATTGTTGATCCGGCCCGTATAGCACCTGCTGGTGCACTAATGGCTATCCTTGCGCTTTCCACCCGCTGGTGGTTGTTGCCTTACGCGGGCGAACTCAAAGCGCCAGTTGCCATTTACGTGCTGCTGATTTCCATCATGGGCGCGTTGGCAACGCAGATCGGCGGCGTTGTGCTGATGGGTGCTTTCGCCTTCATCATCTCGGATATCTTGCTGTCGCTGGAGCTGTTCCGCCTTCCAAAAGACAACCCGTTCAAGAAGGCGATTTCGGTCGCGCTCTGGTTCTTCTACTACGGCGGGCAGATGTCCATCGTCTTTGCCTATCTGGCTCCGTAGGGCTCAGGCCCAGATCAAATAGACGTGCAGAAACAGCGGCGCCAAGAACGAGAACGATGCAAGAGCGGGAAGGGACCTTGGCTGGTTGCGAGCGATAAGCGCCCGCCTTGCAAAGTAAACTGGCGGAATAGACAGGAAACTCAACAGGCCAAGCGCGGGGCTCTGCTCATAGGTGCTGCGTAGCAACTGCCTGTCCATCCGGTAGAATGTGGCACCCATGATCGGGAACACAATCCAGTAGTACACGACAGCAAGCTCTTTGCTGTAACCGGTTGTGTAGGCGGAAAACTTCACAAACATCAGGGCAGCGGCTACGGAAACCGCTGGTACAAGCGCAAGTATGTGACCAACAAAAGTGCTGCGGGCAGTTAGAACCGCCTTCTTGATATCCTCGGTATTATCTGGCGGCAGCGCCTGCTGGCGTGCAGCGGCCATTGCCTCGTCAACATCCAGATACTTCAAGTCCCGCGCCATACGCCAAACCGGCCCCAACTCACGACACCAGACACGCGTCGTCGGACGGATATCGCCCTTGGTCACCAACGCAAGAAATTCGCTGTGATCAATGGGTCCGTTTGCCTCGTGGTTCTTTTGATAAAACCACAGTCTTTCCTTTGGGGTATCGTCTGAAGTTGTCGCTATCATTCCTGTTGACCGAGGGAGTAATCAATTTTCTTTTTAAAGACAGTAAGAGAGGCTTCAAACTGCCGTTACGTGCACTAGTGAAAGTCGTTATATCTCGGAAAACAGTTTAGCGACAATAGGTTAACGATCCACGACCCAGCTCAAAATTGTTTCCTTCATCACAGCCAATCGTTCATCCAGTGCGCTCTGGCACACAAGATTTCGTTGATAAACGGCCTGCAGCGTATGCTGGTTGATGAGATAGAAGAAACCAAGTGCCGCGATGGAGATGTTGAGCTGTACCGGATCAATATCAGAGCGCAGCGAGCCATCGGCCGCACCGCGTGCCAGCACGTTCTTCATGGTCGACAAGTGACCTTCGTTGATGGTCTTGGTATCGGTGGAGGCGCGAACGTGGCGGCCCTCCTGCTGGTTTTCCGCGTTAAGCAGGCGAATAAACTCAGGGTTTTCGAGATAGTAGTTCCATGAAAACTCCACCAGCGCGGCAATAGCATCAGGCGGGGAGAGGTGGTCTACATTGAGAGAGGCTTCCCGCTCACGGATATCGCGGTAGGCTTCATCCAGCACCACAGAAAACAACGCATCCTTGTTACCGAAGTAGTGGTAGAGCATGTTTTTGTTCACTTCGGCGGCATCGGCAATGCGGTCCACGCGCGCGCCTTCAAACCCTGCCTGCGCAAATTCCTCCTTTGCGGCCTGCAAGATCTTCTTCTGCGTTTCTGCTGCGTTGCGCTTTTGTTTAGGCGCTGTAGCTGCTGCCTTTGCCAATCTAGAACCCCTTGTGCACTTCTCGTTTTTTTGGAGCGGCGTTTCGCCCCTCCTAGCCGGATTTTGGTCTCTACGCGAGCGTCAATTCCTAGCCTGTTGAAATATCATCAAAAACAAACGTCCTCCTAAAGGGCTCCCGCCCTTTATCGAACTGGCCGATTTCCCTGCGGAAAATGGTTGTTTTCAACTAATCACAGTGAAATTTCACCGACTAAGTAGCTCCCCTATTGCCAACTAACTAACCAGATAGTTAAAACAAGTGCAAGAACAAATTCTGGAGGATCACATGTCCCGCTCAACCCGTCCCGTCGCTCTTGTAACCGGTGCAGCTCGTGGCATCGGCAAAGGTTCTGCTCTGGCTCTTGCTGAAGCTGGCTACAACGTCGTTATCAACGATCGTGAAGGCGCTGAAGACATTGCTCTGCTGGAAAAGCTGAAGGGCGAACTGGAAGCGTTCGGTGTTGAAGTTGAAATCCACGCTTGTGACGTTGGTGATCTGGACCGCCACGAAGCGCTGTTTGCAGCAGCTACTGGCCGCTGGGGTCGTCTTGACGTTCTCATGAACAACGCTGGTGTTTCCGTATTCAATCGCGGCGATCTGCTCGACGTTCAGGTAGACAGCTACGACTACAACCTCGGCGTAAACACCCGCGCAGTATTCTTCATGACCCAGCGCGCAGCGAAGATCATGCTTGCTCAGGGCCAGATCGGTGATCAGCACCGCGCAATCATCAACGTGACCTCTTGCAACGTTGTGGCGCATGCTCTTAACCGCGGTGAATACTGCGTGTCTAAAGCTGCTTCCAGCACCACCACCAAGCTGTTCTCCCTGCGTCTGGCAGATGAGGGTGTTGGCGTTTACGAAATTCAGCCGGGCATCATTGAAACCGAAATGACCCGTCCTTCCAAAGCGAAGTACGACAAGCTCATTGGTGATGGTCTGGTGCCTATGCGCCGCTGGGGTCAGCCTGCTGACATCGCTAACTACGTCGTCAACATTGCTGAAGGCAAGATGTCCTACTCCGTAGGTCAGGCCTTCATCATCGACGGCGGCCTAACAATGCCTGCATTCTAAGGGACATAGCCATGCGAGTGCTAAAGGATGCTCCCGAGCTGCTCAGCCTGAATACGGCGACACTCGGCCACCGCCTTCCTATCGAACAGGTGATTGATCTCGTAGCGGCCAAGGGCTTTGGCAACATTGTGCCTTGGCGCCGCGATCTGGAACGTAAGAGCGTTGGCGCCATTGCGCGCCAGTGCCGCGATGCCGGACTGAAGGTCAACGGTTACTGCCGTTCCACCTACTTCCCGCAGGCAACAGCAGAGGCCCGCAAACTGGCGCTTCAGGAGAACGTTTACGCTCTTGAAGATGCTGCGACCCTCGGCGCTGATGTGTTCACCCTTGTTGTTGGCTCCCTGCCAAGCAACAGCCGCGATCTTGCTGGCGCTCGCCAGCAGGTCAAGGATGGTGTGAGCGAGCTGCTGGAAACCGCCAAGAAGGTTGGCGTTCGCTTGGCTCTTGAACCTTTGCACCCGATGACCGCTGGTGACCGTTCGTGCCTGAACACTGTGTCTCAGGCGTTGAACTGGGCGGCAGAAATTGACCCTGACACCTGCGGCTATCTGGGCGTTGCGGTAGACGTCTACCACGTGTGGTGGGACGAAAACCTTGAGGCTGACATTGCCCGCGCTGGCCGTGAAGACCGTCTTTATGCCTTCCACGTTTGTGACTGGCTGGTACCGACCGTCGATCTGGTAACCGACCGCGGCATGATGGGTGACGGCGTTATCGACCTGAAGCAGATCCGCTCGTGGGTTGAGGGCGCTGGCTACACCGGCCCTGTCGAAGTTGAAATCTTCTCGTCAAACAACTGGTGGCAGCAGCCAGAAGAAGTGGTGCTGGAAACCTGCATCCGCCGTCTGGCAACTGTCTGCTAGGAGACACTGAAATGAACCTGAGTGAATTTACCGTCTGGACCCGTCATGATGGCTGGGGTGAGGTTACTCTGAACCGTGCCGACAAAGGCAACGCGCTCACCATGCCTATGCTGGAAGACCTCTGGCAGATCTGCGAAATGGCGCAGAAGGACAAAGAGCTGCGCGTCATCGTAATTCGTGGCGCTGGCGACCGCTTCTTCTGCACCGGCGGCGATATCGAAGCATGGGGCAGCCTGACCCCGCACGATATGGGCCGTGACTGGATTTTGCGTGGCATTGAAGTCTTTGAACGCATCCGCAATCTGCCGCAGGTTGTTGTGGCTGCAATCAACGGCCACTGCCTTGGTGGCGGTCTTGAGTTGGCGATGGCAGCAGACCTTCGCGCTTGTACCGCTCGTGCCAAGTTCGGTTCCCCTGAAGTGTCTCTGGGCATGATTGCTGGCTGGATGGGCGTACGCCGTATGGCCGAAATCCTCGGCCCAACCCGCGCTCACCACCTTGTGCTGCTGGGTACACCAATTGCCGCTGATAAAGCAGAAGACTGGGGTCTTGTGACTGCCGTTTGCGAAGGTCAGGAAGGTCTTGACGAGCAGGTGAACCAGTGGGTTCAGCAGCTCATGAAGAACGGCCCGTCCGCAATGGCAATCTCCAAGGGCATCCTCAACACCGTTCATGCAGACATGGCTCACCAGCATGCTGCAGCTGTTGCTCAGGCCGCTGGCACTGAAGACTGCAAAGAAGGTGTTCAGGCGTTCGTCGAAAAACGCGCCCCTGTCTATCGCAACCGCTAGAACAAAAGAGAATAAGAAAATGGCAAAAACTCAGTTTTCAAGCGCTGCGGACGCTGTAGCCCTCATCAAAGACGGCGATACCATCGCGATCTCCGGCAACGGCGCTGGCATGATCTCTGCCGAAGCTATCCTTGAAGCACTCGAAGCTCGCTTTCTGGAAACCGGCCACCCGCGTGATCTGACCCTCGTCCACTCCCTCGGCCTTGGTGACCGCGATCAGCTGGGCACCAACCGTCTGGCGCATGAAGGTATGCTCAAGCGTATCATTGCGGCGCACTTCACATGGTCGCCGAAAATGCAGGCGCTGGTGCGTGAAGAGAAGATCGAAGCCTACTGCTTCCCGGGCGGTGTTGTTCAGCACTTGCTGCGTGAAATCGGCGCTGGTCGTCCTGGCCTGTTCACCCACTCCGGCGTTGGCACCTTTGTTGATCCACGCCAGCAGGGCGGTAAGTGCAACAGCCGCACCACCGAAGACCTCGTTGAGCTGATGGAAGTGGATGGCAAGGAAATCCTTCGCTACAAGCCATTCAAGATCGACGTTGCGATTATTCGTGGCACCTACGCAGACACCAAGGGCAACATCTCCCCTGAAGAAGAAGCCATCGACATGGACGTTCACTCCATGGCTCTGGCAGCTCACAACAGCGGCGGTCTGGTGCTTACTCAGGTTCGTCAGGTTGTTGAGCCGGGTGCTCTGCATTCCCGTCACGTTCGTATTCCGGGCATCATGGTAGACCACGTTGTGGTAGAGCCAACCCAGAAGCAGTTCTACAAGCTGGACTATGATCTGTCCGTTTCCGGTGCAAAGCGCGTGAGCCTTGGTGCTGTTAAGGCAGACATTCCTTCCAAGCTGCCGCGCCGCATTATTGCACGCCGCGCTGCTATGGAACTGCAGGAAGGCGCATCGCTGAACTTCGGCTTCGGTATTCCGGGCGGTATCTTTGGCGTTGTTGCTGAAATGGGTATTGGCGACAAACTCTGGATGAGCTTGGAGCAGGGCATTCATAACGGCCGCATGCTGGACGATACCCTGTTTGGCGCAGCAGCAAATGCTGACGCGATCCTGCCTTCTATCGAGCAGTTCGACTACTATTCCGGCGGCGGTATCGACGTTACCTTCCTTGGCATGGGTGAAGCGGATCAGCACGGCAACGTGAACGTTTCCCACCTCGGCGGTAACCTCATTGGCCCGGGAGGCTTTATTGAAATCGCTCAGAACGCGAAGAAAGTGGTGTTTTGCGGTACGTTCGACGCTGGTGGTTCCGACGTTGCTATGGAAGACGGCAAACTGAAAGTCGTTGCCCCTGGTAAAGTACACAAGTTCACCGAGCAGGTTGCTGCAATCACTTTCTCTGGTGACTTTGCTCGCAAGTCTGGACAGGAAGTGCTCTACATCACTGAGCGCGCCGTGTTCCGTCTTGCAGAAGATGGGCTGGAAATTATCGAGCTGGCTCCGGGTATCGACCCAGAGCGCGATATCTTCCCGCACATGGATTTTATGCCGAAACTCAACATCCAGCGCGATATGCCGGAGCATTGCTTCCTTTAAACGCTCCTGTGCTGGACAACTTGATGGCGGGCCTTCGTGGCCCGCCCTTTTTTTGCCTGCTGCCTTCGTTCCAGTAAGGGATCAGTCAAAGACAGCAGGGCTGTTTAGGTTGCGGGATTAAGCTGGATATCCTGCGCTTCCACCGGAACTTTGGAAATCGGTGTTGAGCGGGCCGCACCCAAGGAGATGGCGCAAAGTAGAGCAGCTAGGCCGCAGCAAACGCTGAGAGGCAAAGTCCAGCTACCGGACGACTGGTAGAGAAGGCCGATCAAGGTCGGGCCAACGGCTGCCAGCAGATAGCCGATAAACTGGGAAAGACCGGAAAGAGCAGCAGCTTCCTGCGGGTGTGCCGTGCGGATGCCGAACAGCGACAGACCCAGAATAAACACCGCACCGATGCCAAAGCCAAATGTAAGTGCCCAGAAAAACGCAAAGCTTGGCAACAGCATAAGACCCAGAAGGCTGATGAGGTTGAGAGAGCATAGGCAGAACGCCAGCGGCCGTTTGTCTTGGAAGCGCGACATAAGCGGGATCATTACAATACCCGGTACCGCTGTTGCGAGCTGCATAGCGCCGTGCACATAACCAGCCTGTTCTGGTGTAAAACCAGCATCCACCACGATTGTCGGCAGCCAGCTAAACATCACATAGGTGATGAGCGAGTTGATAGCGAGGTACAGCGTAATCAGCCATGCAGCAGGAGAGCGCAGCAGCTTGCGCTTGCTGGTTCTGCCGTTTTGGTTCTGCGCAGCGGCATTGCGGTTTTTGAGCTGCGGCAACCACAAGAGCATAGCAGCAAGGGGAATAACGGCCATAAGCGCTAGCGGAAACGCCCACTGCGGAACGACTGTCACGGCGTTTTCTTTAGCAACATCCACCAGAGGTACAGCAATACACGCGATGATGAAGGAGCCAGCACCCATCACAAGCGCGTAGAGCGAAGTCATCTCGCCGTACTTATGCGGAAAATCGCGTTTGACGATGCTCGGCAGCAGCACGTTGGCAATGGCAATGCCGGCGCCAATGATTAGCGTTCCAGTGAAGAGGGCCGTTTGTGAGCCTGTGGTGCGCAGCACGGTGCCGGCCAGAATGAAAGCAAGCGCCACTTTAAGCGACACTTCCAAGCCGTATTTGAGCGCCAGTGCGGTTGCCACGGGCGAGAAGATCGCAAACGTGATGAGTGGAAATGTGGTGAGCAAGCCTGCCTGCGTGGCCGTTAGGCCAAGGTCGCTCTGGATAAAGCCGAGCAACGGACCGATGGCTGCAAGCGGGGCGCGCAAATTAAGCGCAATAGCCATTATGCCTGCAAAGAGCAGGAGATTTCTTGTTGTTGTTTTGGTCATGGGAGCCCTTACTGCGTAGGAGCGCGAATGTACTCAAGGGCGCGAACGCCGTATTTCGCTATGGGGACATTTTATTTCTAAAAACGGTCATTCTGGTTGGGGCGATGGTGAAGGACTATTTGAAGGCGCTGCGTGATACCGATATGCCTTTGGTTGCCTTGCATATGCAGGGCAATGAGGCCGATGCCGGACTTCCTGTTCACCGCCACCGCAAGGGGCAACTTGTGATGCCGGAAAGCGGTTATGTGACCTGCCGCATCCATGAAGGGCTATGGATGGTGCCCGCTGGCAGCGCGCTCTGGATACCCGGCGGCGTTCCGCACACCAACCATGTCAGCTCGGAAGGCTCCTGCTATGTGTTGCTGGTAGAGCCAGACGTTACCGCGATGCCGGAGGTTGGGCATACGCTTTCGCTCACCCCGCTTCTTAGGGAAATGATTATCTATCTTGCGGAGGGCTCACATGCGAGCGGTGAGGGCGCTTCGGCACAGGGCTCCATCAATGAGCGCCTTTCTGCGATACTCGTGGACCTTCTTCCGACCATGCCAAGGGAAGAGTTCTATTTTCCTACCCCCCATGAACCTCGCCTGCAAAAAATCGCCACAGCCTTGATGAAGGACCCAGCAGACCGGCGTACAGTTGCATCGTGGGCGACGGACTTTGGCATGAGCGAGAGGACGCTGGCCCGCCTTGTGCACCAGCATGTAGGGGTAACATTTGGCCAGTGGCGCAGCCAGTTGCGCATCATCATAGCCTTGCAGCAGCTTTCCATGGGTGTTGCGGTGCAGGTCGTTGCCGAGAACTTGGGCTATGAGTCGTGCAGCGCCTTTATTACCTTTTTCAAAAAGGTTTCCGGCAAATCTCCGCGCCGTTACATGCGCACCGTTCAAAGGGAAAGAGAAAAGGCAGGCGTTATAGAGCTTTGATGCAATTTAAGTTTGTATTTTTCTATTACTGATTGCGCATGTATCCGTTTGAATACGTAATGGTTGCCAGTATCGCAAAATAATTTCTAATCAGCTCTTGTAAGTGACTTTCGCTTCACCAGATCTTTGTGATCGGTCTAACCCAAAATGGGGTGGTCGGCGCATGGGCTCAGGACCGGTGTAGCGTAGCGCCCCACCTCGATGTAGAGGTACTTTACTTCAAATGGACGACCCTTCTTGTCGACCGAACATCACCTTTGCTTCTTTTTATAAGGAGCATACGACATGCTAGAACTTCTGACCGATCCGCAAGCATGGGCGATCTTTCTTACACTCTTCGGCCTTGAACTCATTTTGGGTGTAGACAACGTTGTCTTCATCTCGGTGCTTTGTGAGCGCTTGCCAGTGCACCAGCGCCGGATGGCCCGTAACTTGGGTATCGGCCTTGCAGTGATCTCCCGTATCTTGCTGTTGCTTTCCATCGCGTGGGTTATGTCGCTAACTGCACCCATCTTCACAATGATGGGTATGGAAATCAGTGGCCGTGACCTCATTCTCATCGGCGGTGGTGCCTTCTTGCTTCTCAAGAGCTTGAAGGAGCTTAAGCTGCTTTTGAGCTACTCGGAGGATGACCACGCCCCGCATTTGGTTAACGGCCTTACAATCGTGTTGTTGCAGATTGTTGCGATGGACGCGGTGTTCTCTATGGACTCCGTTATCACCGCGATTGGCCTAACCAATGACATCCCGATTATGGTTGCAGCGATCATTGCTTCAGCGGTTATCATGTTGCTCTCGGCCAAAACCATCAGCCAGCTGGTAACAGATCATCCGGGCCTGAAAACACTGGCTTTGATGTTCCTTGTGCTGCTTGGCGGTCTGCTTATGGCAGAAGGTTTCGAGTTCCACATCAACAAGGGTTACGTCTACTTCGCGATGGCGTTTGGCCTGTTGCTTGAACTCTGCCACATCAAGCTGGCGAAGAAGCAGGCAGCGGTAGCCGCGCAAAAAGAGAAGATGGCCGCATCTAAACGCAAAACCGATCAGCTGGAATGCAAAGCGGAACTGCTTCCAGCGAAATAAGCGCGGAGCTTGCCCCATGGCTCTGCTGCTAAAAGAGAAAGCCTCCCGAGTGATCGGGAGGCTTTCTTCGTTTTATCTGGCTGGTTTATAGGCTTTGTCTGTTAGAGGATCATCACCGCAACCCACGCGAACAGCACCATTCCGAAGTTGGCGTGAATGAAGGTCGGGATAACAGAGTCCTTGATATGATCGTGCTGGCC
Source organism: Pseudovibrio flavus (assembly GCF_009711345.1). Classification (GTDB taxonomy): domain Bacteria; phylum Pseudomonadota; class Alphaproteobacteria; order Rhizobiales; family Stappiaceae; genus Pseudovibrio; species Pseudovibrio flavus. The sequence goes on along the minus strand of NZ_SMMA01000047.1, from coordinate 37,924 downwards.
ATCAGCATTAAGGCCCGATGTTGCACCAAGCGAGATGGTGGAGGCTGGAGAGCCTGCATCACCCAAAGCTGCCGCAGCACCCAGCAGAGCAACGGTTGCCAGCGGTGAGAAGCCGAGGGTCAAAGCCAGCGGCACATAGATCGGCGCAAGAATTGGCACGGAGGCAAAGCTGTCGCCAAAACCGATGGTGATGAACAAGCCAACCAGCAGCATGATGAACGCGGCCATTGCTTTGTTGTCGCCAATGATTTCGGCAGAAGCGCGGATAAGCGGGTCAATCTCTCCGGTTGCTCGCAGTACGCCAGCAAAGCCGGAGGCGATGGTGATGATAACTGCGATCTGCACCATCATGCGCATACCGTCAGTGAAGACATCGTCCTGCTCCGACCATTTGAAAATGCCGGAGACGGAGAGGATCAAGAAGCCGATCATGCCGCCAATCAGCAGCGAATCAAAGCGGATCTGGCAGTAAAGCGCCACAGCAAGCGCGGCCAAAGTGCCAAGCAACTGGCCAAAGTTCAGCTTAACGCCCTGTGCGTTTTCAAGATGCTCAAGCGCGGCTTTGGTGGTCACATAATCACGCGGCTTGCGGTAGGTGATGAACACTGCGACCAGCATACCGGCAACGATACCCATAACCGGAAGGAACATGGCCTTTGGCGCGTCAGCTGCCGTCATTGAAAGGCCGTAGGCAGCGCCAACCTCGTTGACGTTTGGCACCAGAATTTCATGCAGGTAAATGGCACCAAAGCCGGTTGGCAGTAGCAGATAGCTGGTGGAAATAGAGCAGGCGAGAATGCAGGCGACGGCGCGGCGATCAAGGCGCAGCTTGTTAAACACCACCAGCAACGGCGGGATCATAACCGGAATAAAGGCAATATGAACCGGCACAAGGTTTTGCGACATGAGCGAGGCCGCAATGAAGATGGCGAACAGCAACCACTTAACGCCGGAGAGGGCATCTTCTTTGCGTGAGCCGATCATACGGGCGATCCACTGCGCGAAGAGGTCGAGAATACCGGAGCGGGCGATGGCAACTGCAAATGCGCCGATCATCACGTAAGTCATGCCGACTTGCGAGCCGGTAAGCAGGTTGTTGTTGAGAGCGCCAACGGCCTCTTCAACGGAAAGGCCGCTATGGAGGCCACCCAAGACAGCAGCGGTGATAAGGGCAATGGCAACCGGAACACGCAGCAGGCACAGCGCGATCATAAGCGTAATGCTAAGTAAAACTGCGTTAACGTGATAGCCGATGAGTGTTGTGAATACGTAAAAACCAAGAAAAGCTGCGGTAACCGGCAGCGCTGTCTTGTACTTGTATTTATCTGATTCAGATAGATTATTGGTGAAACTTTGAATTGCCATGCAAGCCCCCAAGCCCCCGTGCATTATAGTCTGCTGTGGCATAGACATAGATATGTTCAAGTTCAAACGTGTATTTACCTAAACGGCTTTGGTCTGATATCTAGAAATTTGCAAGCAACAATGAAATTTTACTCAAGACATGCTTTTGATGGTGTAGGAGCGCCCTTTCACCAGAACGTTCTTTTGGTAGAGAGGGTCTATGGCGAAGCAAGGCACTAAAGTTACGGTTGCAGACATTGCAAAGAAGGCAGGTGTTTCGGTTGCAACTGTCTCCAACGCTATGAACGGTACTGGCCGTATGGCTGAAGCGACCCGTGAAAAGGTACGCAAGGCCATGGATGAGCTGGGCTTTGTGCGCGATTATTCCGCTGCCAAGCTGCGTACTGGTCGCTCCCGCCTCGTGGGCGTGCTTATTCAGGATGTTGCGAACCCGTTTTATGGTGAGTTTTCAGCAACTTTCGAGGCGGTGCTAACCCGCAGAGGCTTTCTGCCCATCCTTGCAAATATCGGGGAAGATCGTGAGCGGCAGGCCAGCATGATTGCCGAGGTGCTCGCTCACGGCGTTGCCGGTATGGTGATCAGCCCTTGCGCCAGCAGCATCGCCAAGGATTTAGCGCCCATTATCAATCAAAGAATTCCGTGCGTTACATTCGTTCGTGAGGTAGATGGCCTACCGTTCGATTTCGTTGGTGCGGATGATTATGAAGGTGCAGCGCTGGCAGCACGGCAGTTTCTTGCAGACGGCCATCGTAACTTCGCAGTGATTGGCGGCTTGGAAGAAACAACCACGGGCCATCTTCGTGTTAAGGGCTTCGTCGAGACCTTGAAGAGCGAAGGCATCGCTGAAGAGAATATACATGTGGTGCAAGGTCCGCAGTCTCGTGCGTTCGGCAGGCAGGGCGCAGAAGAGTTGCTGAAAAGCGGCGCTGCGTTTACTGCCGTCTTCTGTCACAACGATCTCGTTGCCATGGGTGCATCGGCGGGCTTCATCGAAAATGGTCGCCACATCGGCAAAGACCTCTCTCTCATCGGCTTTGATAATTTGCCGGAAGCCGAATTGTGGTCGCCGCCGCTCACCAGCGTTGAAATTGGTCCCCGTTCCATCGGCGATCAGGTCGCGGAATGGCTGGTAGAGCGGATGGAAGGGCAGAGCGGGCCGGCGCGCGCCACGCGGCTGAGGCCACGCCTTGTGGTTCGCAAGTCCACAGTGACGGCCTAGATAAAGAAAAACCGCTGCCCGAAAGCAGCGGTTTCTTTTTGTATTCATTAGCGTTTTAGAGCTTAGCTCTCGTAGATATCGCCTTTCAGGAAGCCACCCCAACCCTTTTCGAAGAACACAGGGCTCTTGTCGCGGGCGCGCAGGGTGCGCTCTGAACAAACGATCTTGTCGCCTTCGTAGGTGACGATGATCTTCTTCGCCTTATCCGCATCCTGTTCTGGACGATAAGCGAAGTCGGAAAGCACGCCGCTACGGATCTGCGGAACGATAGTGGAGGTCTCGTCGTAGATCATACGAGCGCCGCGGCTACCACCGCCGTTGCTGATGTAGTGGTCCAAAGCGGTAAGAACAGCAGCTGAAGAAAGAGCCATCTGCTTCCACATGAAGTAGTCAGCGCTGCGGTTTTCTGTCTCCAGAGCAAGGCCGCCGCCAAGGATTGTCTGCCAAAGAGCAGTTGCTTCACCGCTTGCGTTTGCAGTGGACGGACCATCACAGATGAAACCAGCGCTGTCGCTCATACGTGCCTGAATTTCATCACGCATTGCCGCGATCTTGATTGCTGCATCACCTGCCTTGGCTGCTTCCAGCTCTGCAAACAGAGGTGCAACAGCTTCAAGGTGGCTGTCGCCAAGGCTTTCATCCCAAGCGCGGTCTTTGTGTTCGATGTGCTTTGCAACACGCATACCGAAGACCTGACCGGAAGTGAGAGCAGAACCGCCCGGACGGGTTACGCCGTGCGTACTTGCAGCTTCACCAACAGCGTAAACGCCTTCAAGGTTCGTGCGGCCCCAATGGTCGATGTCGATACCGCCGTTCATGTGCTGGTTGTTGACGGTCATCAGAAGCGGCTCTTTGGTCACGTCGATACCGTTCATACGGTAGAGTTCGATCGCCAGAGGGTTCATCTGAATGAGACGGTCAATCGGCAGTTCGCCAAGCGCCTCGTTGTTTTCAAGGTAGGAACGAACATCCGCATCGAGGTTGTCGAGGGAGAACGGCTCTGCGCCTTCAACCGGCAGCGGGTTCCGCAGGAAGTCGAGGTAAACCTTACGGCCCTTCTTGATTTCCAGATGAACCGCGATGTCCATCAGCGAGGAACCGAAGTCCAGCATGCGAGATGCGTGGAACGGCCACTGGTAGCCCTTACGGAACACGTTGGAAACCATCTCGCGGGTGGTGCGGTAGTAGTCGGACAAGAAGTTGTATTCATTGCCGTCTTCGTCGCGAGAGAAGACGTAAGGCATAACCTGAACGTAGGTGCCGGAAAGGTTCCACGGGAAGGTGTAGCGCGGGGTGCCGATACCGAACTGGCTTTCAGTCAGGTTGGAAAGGGTGATGCCTGCTTCCAGCGCAAGGCCGAGAGAGCCATAGCACTTTTTAGGATAGGCGCTGTCGCGGTACATTTCACCCGGACCGCCGGTGGCGATAACCAGCTCGTCACATTCAATAACTGCAAGGCCGTATGGGTTCAGGTCATCGCTTTTGGTTGCCACAACAAGGCCGCATGCCTTCTTGTTTTCGCCTTCGCCAGTGGTGAGGATCTGAACGCCTGCTGCGTTGGTCAGCACAGGAATGCCAAGGCGTTTGGTTTCCTGCAGCAGTACCTTCACCATCAAGCGGGAGGTGCGTGGACCACAGCTGGTAGCGCGGCCGTATTCGTCATGGTCGGTCTGGTAGCGCAGAACGCCGCCAAGGTTATCTTCAGGCAGCTCAAGGCCGATGTACTGAAGGCCAGCCATTGCGTTGATGGAGCCAACTGCCTCGGTGTAGGCCACGTCTTCGTCCATGCAGCCGCCGGAGCTGAGGTCTTTTGCCAGAACTTCGAAGTTATCGCCATTACGGCTGGTAGAAGCGGTGTGAATGGTCTGCTTGTCGGAACCGGAGCAAGCGGAAGTGCCCATGTACATACCGCCGGTCGCGACCAGAACATCGCGGCCACGGCGCTTCAGCTCACACGCAGCGCGAAGGCCTGCTGCGCCCGTACCCAGAACGAGGGATTGGCAGCGGTACACTTCGGTCGCATAGCCGGAGATGACAGCAACACGATCTGGCTCAGGGCTCTCGAAACCGCGTGGCATGGTTACACGGGTGAGGCTTTCCAGAATTTCAGGGCTGATAGAAGACGACTGGGTGGCACGTTCAGTCATGATCGGTTCCATTATCTGTTTATGAGGGCATTCTTGAGGAACCCTCTTTGGTTAATCGATTAATCAAATATCACCAATTGAGATATCAGGCCATCCGATAAATTGCGTGCTCGGAGGTAGATGATCTCTAAATCGCCTTATTAGTGGCTTTCATAGGCTGCTTGGAGTGTTTGAGTAACTCATGCGCTCCACAGCCTGTGATTGCAAAGTAGTGCCAAGGGTACTGTTACCAAGTTGCCATTTGTCACAAACTGAACAATACCAGCAGCGTAGATTAACAGGTGCCTCAACGGCATCTTGTAAGAGTAAAAGGCAGCAATACTGTCCTAATTGCGCCGCAAGGATCAATATGATGCACCAAGAAATACTGCAAAGAGCTATTGAAATAGCCAAGGATGCGGGTCGTTTGGCGCTTGAACACTTTAATAACCGAGACAAACTGACAATCGACAACAAAGGCTATCTGGATTTTGTTTCAGAAGCTGACTGTAATGTCGAAGCTTTTATCAAGTCACAGCTTCTGGCTGCGTTTCCGAACCACGGCTTCAAGGGTGAGGAATCAGGCGGTGCGTTTGCGCCCCCATGCTGGGTGATTGACCCGATCGACGGTACCACCAACTTCCTCTATGGCCGCCCTGACTTTTGTATCTCCATGGGCTTTGTGGATGAAGCAGGGCCGGCTATCGGCATCGTTCATGCTCCGGTTCATGGACGCACAGTTTATGCCGTGCGCGGGCAGGGAGCGTTTGAAGATGGCAAGCCGCTGCAGCCGCGTGAAGCCTCTGATACAGAGCTGGTCATTAACCTGACCTTCAACTACAAAACAGGAAATGCCGATGATTTCCTGAAGAAGGTAAACATGATCGTGGCGAACAAATACCAGATCCGCGATTGCGGCTCTGCGGCTTGGGCGCTGTGTCAGGCTGCGATGGGTCAGGTAGACGGCGCCTATAACGGCAACGTCAACATTTGGGACGCGCTCGCTGGTCTCTTGATCTGTAAGGAAGCGGGCTTGGAAGCGCGGGACTTCTTTGAGGAGAAGGGCAGCATGTATGCCTACCCGAAGGGCTCTCCGCTCAAGGACATTCTCGTACCGATGTTTTGATAGCCATCAGCATCACGGCACAAAAAAAGGTCAGGCGATCGCCTGACCTTTTTTATTTCGTAGACCTTTTAGAGAGCGGCAAACGCACGCGCCCTAATTAGTCAAAACTCTATTAGAGAGCCTGCAGGTTAGCTGCGGACATTTTGCCCGAACGCTTGTCCTGGATCAGCTCGTAGCTGACTTTCTGGCCTTCCTGCAGTTCGCTCATGCCAGAGCGTTCTACTGCGGAGATGTGAACGAAAGCGTCTGCGCCGCCATCGTCAGGCTGGATGAAGCCGTAACCTTTAGTGGTGTTGAACCATTTAACTGTGCCAGTGGTCATATCGAACCCTTCCTTAGCAAATTTAGTCTGTGCAACGTGAAAATTCATGCTGCGTGGTTAGTCACGATTTTTGAAAGGGAAGTTCGTCCGTAGCGCGCCATTCGTCGCGTAGTACCAAAGCTCAGCATGCAAAAGATCGCTGAAGGAATGTTTATTCATGTTCCAAGCGGCTGTCAACGGATAGTTGAGCACCGTTCCCCCTAGTTTTATTAGGTCTTTGGCTTCTTATGGAAAACTCACAGAGATTTGATATGTCAAAAACTGCCTAAGCGTCATTTTTAGGCGTTGTGAGTCCCGCAGCAGCCAACTTTTTAGCATACTGAATCAATCCATGGCACGATGACGCTGCACCAAAGCGCTGAGAGCGGCATGACGATCAGAAGGCCGGGAAGAAGGTTGGCAATTGGGAACGAGCGGATTCCGGCAATTCTAAAACCCGTTGCGAGCATGATGATGCCGCCTAAAGCGCTAAAGTCCGCAATCATCACCGGAGTTGTAAGCGCCATTACCTGCTGTCCGAGTAGATAGAGCATTCCTTGAAGGGCTAGCTGCGGAATAGCAATAAGGGCGACTGACACACCAAGCGTCGTGGCAAAAATGGCAGCAGTGCAAAGGTCCAAAAAGGCTTTGGCTATGAGAATGGACGGGTCGCCAGTGATGCCCTCGCTCATAGAGCCGAACACCCCGGTACCAGAGGCAACAAACAGAACGAGAATGCCGACGAACATGTCGAGGAACTCGCTTTGGGAAACTTGGGCCTCGCTCTTTTGCGGGACGACCTTATCAATCAACCTACGGCATTTGAGCGCGCCTCGACTGATGTTCTGTTCCAGATTGAACATTTCGCCGAATATTGCGCCAATGATGAGGGCCATCACAACAGCCGGTAGCGTCTCCATCTTACCGATCATAACAACACCCATCGCCATGGAGGCGACGCCGAATGTTAGCGGCAAATTGGTGCGGTACTTTGCTGGCAGGCGGTCACCCAAGAAACCACCAATAAGGCCGCCAATCAGAGTGGCAGTTGCGTTAACGACAGGCCCGATCATGCAAAGTCCTCGGCATATATTTTTATGGGTTGGGGCGCTGTTTCTCCGCAGCGTAGAACGCCACAGATAAGGTGAACTGCCCTAGAGCTACTGTTAGGCAGGCCTGCGTTTTCGTACCAGTTGGATAAATCCCTAGTATCGTTAGGTTCTGTGTGAATACAGCGCGGAAGCGCACCACAAAAAAAGCGCCCGTGATGGGCGCTTTGGATCGTTTACAGCCGTTGGCAGCGGGTTAGCTACGGTTACGGATATCTTCTTCAAAGAAGGAAATGTGCGCGCGCATGGCTTCGCGGGCTGCATTAGGGTTACGAGAGCGAACTGCATCCAGAACGTGACGGTGCTCCCTCAAGCCTTTTTGAACCGCTACATGCGGCAGCATGTTGTAGAGGCCACGCACGAGATTGATGCCGATAAGGATTTGCGGGCGGATCGCTTGAAAGATCGCCACGCCAAACTCGTTCTTCGATGCCTTCATGATGGAGAGGTGGAAGTTAAGGTCGTCGTCTACGGAGCCGAGGGAATGAGGTCCATCGCGTACAATCCGCGCCAAGGCATCTTCCATGGCCTCCATGTCTTCATCGTCCCAGCGCTCAGCGGCAAGGGCTGCCATCTCACCTTCAAAGAACACTCGGGCTTCATGGCATTTGAGCACGTCGCTCATGCCGTTGATCTGAAAGCTCTCGATCGGGTTAGGCGGCAAGGTCGGTTCCTGCTGCTTGTCTCGCCCTTTAATGACGAAACTGCCGGAGCCGCGGATGGTCTCAATCAGGCCATCGTCTCTGAGCTGCTCCATCACATTGCGGATTACAGAGCGCGAAACGCCAAACTCTTCGCCCAATGTGATTTCTGTTGGCAGCTTGAGGCCCTCTGGAAACTCGCCGGAGTCGATCTTGTCGGCAATGGCCATGTAAACACGGGTGGCCAATTTTGGGGGACGAACCACTGAAGACCTCGAATGGATGTTGTATTGAATTGACGAACTCCATGGCAGGTGGTCCGCCATGGAGTATGCTTATGAGCTATAAAATAACTAGTCGGTACTATTTTGCCAAGCTCGGCAAGAGGGTTGAGAGCTGCGGAACATAGGTAACCAACAGCATTGAGACCATCATTGCATAGAGGAACGGTACAACTTTGCGGATGATCGCTTCCACCTTCACGCCGGATATGGTGGAGGCAACGAACAGGTTGATACCCACCGGAGGCGTACAGAAGCCAATCGCAAGGTTACAGGTCATGATGATACCGAAGTGCATTGGATCAACACCGACAGATGTTGCAACCGGAAGCAGGATTGGCGCCAGAATGATAATGGCTGCAACAGGTTCCATGAACATACCAACCACGAGCAGAAGCAGGTTGATAAGCAACATGATGATGAACATGTTGTTGGAGATGTCCATGATGAACTCTGCCAGATGAACCGGAACCTGCTGAATGGTCAGCAAGCGGCCAAAGGCAAACGCCATCACCACCATGATCATAACGGTCGCAGAAACCATACCGCTCTTGATGAGGATTTCAGGCAGTTCGGAAAGCTTGATCTCTTTGTAGATGATCACACTCACGAACAGCGCATAGATCACAGCAACGCCTGCTGCTTCTGTTGGGGTAAAGATACCGCCATAGATACCGCCCAGAATGATAACCGGAACGATAAGCGCCCAGATGCCGCTTTTGCCATCGCCCGCATCCATGGATGCAATTGCGTCTTCAGAAACCCTGCTCTCGTCGTAGTTGCCGTTCACGATCAAGCGGGCAACGATCATGTAGGAAATACCGAAGAGAATACCCGGCAAGATACCGGCAAGGAACAAGCCGCCGAGGGAAACGTTTGCAGTAACACCGTAGATGATGAGCGGGATCGACGGCGGGATCATAACACCCAGCATACCGGATGCGGAGGTTAGAGCGGCTGCAAAGTCACGGCGGTAACCCCGTTTTTCCATTTCCGGGATCATGTTTGAGCCTATGGCTGCAACAGTTGCCGGAGAAGAGCCGGAAATTGCAGCAAAGAACATGGATGCAAGCACGTTCACATAGGCAAGGCCTGCGCGGAAGCGGCCAACGAGCGAGTTCGCTGTTGCCACGATGCGCTTGGAAAGACCACCCGCAAGCATGATCTCACCGGCCAGAATAAACATAGGAACAGCAACCAGAGGAAAGTTGTCTGCGCCTACAATGGCGTTTTTGATGAAGAGGCTGGAGTTCGGCGTTCCCGGCACGAATTCCATAACAAGAACAGTGGCAAGGCCGATACCAACACCCAAAGGTGTACCGGCAAGAATTGCGACAAAGAAAATGCCGAAGAGAAGTGCGACACTCATTAGTCAGTTCCCTTCATTGCCTTGAGAGACTTTACGTCTTCTGCGGTCACTTGAATGAGACGATAGGCGGAAAGCAGTGCGCCGAACGGCAGCGTTGCATACATCCAGATAACGCTGACGCGGCCGCCGATGAGTGGCCATTCCAGCACAACAGAAGTCTGGCGCATGATGAATGGCATGGTGGCCTGCTTGTAGCCAAGGTACGTGATCCAGAAGAAGAACACGATCATGACGACGTTGACGATCAGCGCTACGATCATAGCGGATCGCTTGGGCAAAAGGTCTACAAGTACGGTGATGTTGATGTGGGCCCGTACCTTGAATGCATAGGCAATGCCTATCCAGATGCACCAGAGGAAAGTCCAGCGAACAAATTCTTCAGACCATACGAGAGAGTTCTGCAACACGTAACGCATGAAGACCTGAAGGCCGATGAGAACGACCATGGAACCCATTGCCCAGGCAATGAACCATCTTTCAAAGTTCTCGTCTAATAGCTTGAGAAAACGCATGGGTAGACTCAGGTGTTATGGGGGGAGACAAGCGCTGATTGGCTTGAAACAGGGATCCCGCCGCACCAGGTACGGCGGGAGTTTTAAAGGGCAAGAGCCCTGGAGGAAATACGAGTTAGCTTGCGTTCTTCACAGCGGTCAGGAGCGCGTCGTATGCGTCCTTACCAACCATTTCAGAAAGCTCACCTTCGATTTCGGCAACAGATGCCTGGAATGCAGCCATCTCTTCTGCTGTCAGTTCGTTCACTGCGGTGCCAGCTGCCTTGATGGTTTCAAGGTATTCAGCTTCTTCACTTTCAATGATGTCGATCTGGTACTTCAGGGCATCCTGCAGGGTTGCAGTCACGGTTGACTGAATGTCTTCAGGCAAAGCGGCGTAGTTGTCCGGGTTCATCAGAACGATGTACGCGCTGTAAACGTGGTTGGTGAGGGAAACGTACTTCTGCACCTCGTACATGCGGTTCATCGCAATGTTAGTGAGAGGGTTTTCCTGACCGTCTACAACCTTCTGCTGAAGAGCGGAGTAAAGCTCGGAGAACGCCATTGGGGTTGGGTTTGCGCCCATGTGCTGGAAGGCGGCGATGTGCGCGTCTACCTGCATGGTTCTCAGCTTGATGCCCTGGAAGTCTTCAGGTTTATGGATCGGACGGGTGTTGTTGGTTGCATGGCGGAAACCGTTTTCAAACCAGCCAACAGTCTTCAGACCCATTGGTTCCAAGCGTGCATTAAGGAACTCACCGAACTCGCCACCCAGAACCTTCAAAGCTACGTCGCGGTTAGGGAACACGTATGGCAGTTCAGGAGCTGCGAACGCTGTGTCCCAAGGAGCGAGCTTGGATACGGTTGGAATGGAGATGTCCAGAGTGCCTTCCTGGGTAAGCTCGATGAGCTCACGGTCAGTACCCATCTGACCACCCGGATAGAGTACAACTTCTACTCGTCCATCGGTGCGCTTAGCCATTTCCTGCTGGAAGTAAAGCGCTGCACGGTTCAGGTGGTTTTCTTCACCTGGTGCTTCATGAGCAACAGAAATGGTGAAGTCAGCAGCTGCTGCAAGTGCAGTGGTAGCAAGAAGGGCGGCAGGCACAAGTGCAAGTAGTTTTTTCATTTTTGCTATTCTCCCGTTAAGCAAAAGTTCCTTGATGCAGAACTTGTTAGATTTTGGTGCGGTACTGTTCCAGACGTTCGAAGTCGAGTTCAACACCGTGACCTGGACGGTTTGGCGCTGTTGCAAAGCCGTCATCGAAAGTGAGCGGATCTTTGAGGAAGCGTTCCAGACCGAAGCCGTGAATTTCCAGATAGGTTGCGTTTGGAACAGCAGCCAGAAGCTGGATGTTGAGGTCGTGTACGCCGTGAGAAGTAACTTTGAGGTTGTAGGATTCTGCCAGACGGGCAATCTTCAGCCATGGGGTAACACCACCACAGGTGCCAACGTCAGGTTCTACAAAAGTTACGCCTTCAGCGCTGATGAGATGGCGGAATTCTTCAAGGTTATGGAAGTTTTCGCCCGCTGCAATTGCTACGCCGCCTTCACGCTGAATGCGTGCATAGCCGGTGATATCGTCAGGGTTGGTTGGTTCTTCCAACCAGTGGATGTTGAAGTCAGCGAACTTGCGAGCTGCCTGAATAGCATGGTCAACAGACCAGACCATGTTTGCATCAACCATGAAGGTGATATCGTCGCCGATGAGTTCACGAACAGCGCGTACACGATCAACGTCTTCAGAAAGCTTCTCGCGGCCAACCTTCATCTTGATGGCTTTAAGGCCCTTAGCAAGGTTGTCTTCAGTCTGCTGAAGCAGCTGGTCAATAGGCATCTGAAGGTCGATACCGCCTGCGTATGCTTTAACGCGTGGGTTGTTGCCGCCCATCAGTTTCCAAAGAGGGGATTTCACTTTGCGTGCTTTGAGGTCCCAAAGGGCAACGTCAACAGCTGCAATAGCGAAGGAAGCAAGACCGCCGCGGCCCACAAAGTGCAGGTGCCACCAGACTTTCTGCCACAGGTTCTCAATGCAGTCCGCGTCTTTGTTAAGAAGCATTGGAACAATGTCTTCTTCGATCAGAACCGCACAAGCGCGGGAACCGGCATTCACGGTGTAGGTGTAGCCAAGACCTTCGTTACCGTCTTCGTCGGTAATACGAACGGTAACCAGACCGAAGTGGGTCATGATGCCATGGGTAGAGTCCGACAGCACGGTTGGCAGCGGAATCATAAAGTGATCGACTTGTACGTTTTTAATTGTCATTTCCAGATCTCATGAATGCAATCAATACGGGAAGGTGATGCGGTTACAACACCTGTTGTGCATTAAGAGATGACTCGCTTCCGGCGCCGTGAATAAGTCACCTTATGCCACAATGAAGCCACGGAATCAGAAGGCAGGAAATACGGAATAGCCCTATAAAGGTATAAATAGATCGAATAAGTATGCTTATAAAGATACTCATAACGTACAATTAGCATCTTACCTTAGGAATTTTTCACTTAGAAGTCGTTTTGCAGTCTCTTTTTGGACCTCAGATTTGGATAAAGAGGGAGTTGAGGGGCTTATGTTTGGAGAAAATGGGTTCGGGTTGTTGACGTAGTACGGTTCTGAGAAAGATGTGTTGTTTTGTTAAGGGGCCTTTCACCACTTGCAAACAGAGCAGGGCAGGGGCGCTTGACTTTCCAGCTACTGGAACCACTATGACTTGGGGCAACGTCTAACAGGAGGTTGTCATGATGGATCGTGATGATGCGAAAAACGAAGAGAAACCAGGCTCTTCATGTTGTGGCGGGCATGGGCATGCCCATAGCCACGATGACCACGTAGAAGCCGGAGAAGGCAGTTTTATCGATCCCGTTTGCGGAATGACGGTAAAAGCCAACGCCGGTAAGCCACAGCTTAACTACAAGGGTGAGGACTATCACTTCTGCAGTTCTGGCTGTCACGACAAGTTTGAAAAAGATCCTTACTTCTATCTTTCCGGCAATAACAAGAAGGTAGCGGGCAAGGCCAAAGCGGGAACCTTGTTTACCTGTCCTATGGACCCTGAGATCGTTCAGGAAGGACCGGGAACCTGCCCGATTTGCGGTATGGCTTTGGAGCCAATGGGCGGCGTTTCTGATGAGCCGAACCATGAGCTGATCGACTTTACCCGACGCTTTATCGTTTCCGTTGTTGCCGCTATTCCACTCCTCGTTCTCACTATGGGTCCGATGATCGGTATTCCGATAAGGGATTGGTTTGGTGAGAAGACTGCGCTTTACATTGAGTTTGCTCTGGCAACGCCCGTAGTTCTTTGGGCGGCTCTCCCGTTCTTCCAGCGCGGCTGGCAGTCTGTCGTCACATGGCATTTGAACATGTGGACGCTGATTATGCTCGGCGTTAGTACCGCTTACATTTACAGCGTTGTGGCGACATTCCTACCGAACCTGTTCCCAGATGCCTTGCTTATGGAAAGCGGACACCCCGGCGTTTACTTTGAGGCGGCGGTGGTGATTATCGCGCTGATTTTCGTCGGCCAGCTTCTGGAAATCAAAGCCCGTGAACGCACAGGCGATGCCGTGCGTGCGTTGCTCGACCTCTCTCCAAAAACTGCCCGCCGTGTACTGGATGATGGCAGCGAGTATGACGCGCCGCTGGAAAACATCATGGAAGGCGACAAGCTTCGTGTCCGTCCCGGTGAGCGGGTTCCAACCGATGCGACCATCGTTGAGGGGCACTCCTTCGTTGATGAGAGCATGCTGACGGGTGAGCCTATCCCTGCCGAAAAGCTGGTGGGCGACAAAGTCATTGGCGGTACGCTCAACAAGAACGGAACGTTGGTGGTTGAAGCAGCTTCTGTTGGCGAAGATACAACCCTTTCCAAGATCGTTGCGATGGTAACTTCGGCGCAGCGCTCCAAAGCCCCAATTCAGGGACTGGTGGACAAGGTGGCAGGCTACTTTGTGCCAACCGTTGTTGCTGTGGCTGTAATCGCGTTCATCGCTTGGTACTTCTTTGGTCCGCAGCCTGCGCTCGCTTATGCTGTTATCTCTGCCGTTTCGGTTCTTATCATTGCTTGTCCTTGTGCGCTTGGTCTGGCTACGCCTATGTCCATCACCACGGCCACTGGACGCGCGGCGCAGATGGGTGTTTTGGTGAAGGATGCCGCTGCTCTTGAGCGCCTTTCCAAAGTGGACACCGTCGTTATCGACAAAACCGGTACGCTCACTATGGGCAAGCCTTCGGTGACTGATATCGTGACGTTCGGTGGTCTTGGTGACGATGAAGCTCTCGCGCTTGCAGCGTCTTTGGAGCGCGCCTCCGAGCATCCATTGGGTGAGGCCATCGTTCAGGCAGCAGAAGAGCGCCACTTGAAGCTGGCCCAGCCTGAGCAGTTTGCGACTATTCCCGGCCATGGCGTTGAAGGCACAATTGGCGGCGCAAAAATCGCCATTGGCAACAAAGCAATGATGGTTGCTTCTGGAGCAAACTTTACTGATGCCGAGCAGACGGTTCAGGCGCTCAACAAGAGCGGCAAAACCGCGATGTTCCTTGCCAAAAACGGTAAGCTGGCTGGCGTTATTGCTGTTGCCGATGCCATCAAGGAAGAAGCGGCCAAAGCCGTTAAAGACCTTCAGAACCGCGGCATTACCGTTGTTATGGCAAGTGGCGATAACGAGGATACCGCGCGCGCAGTTGGTAAACAGCTTGGCATTAGCAAAGTTCATTCCGGCGTTCTGCCTAAAGACAAGAAAGCGCTGGTGGAGCAACTGCGGGCTGATGGCTGTGTGGTGGCTATGGCTGGTGATGGCATCAACGATGCGCCAGCTCTTGCAGCTTCCGATATCGGCATTGCCATGGGCACCGGTACAGACGTTGCAATGGAAAGCGCAGGCATTACGTTATTGCGAGGGGATCTTTCCGGCATCTTGCATGCCATTGAGCTTTCCCGTGCGACCATGAAGAATATCCGCGAGAACCTTTTCCTTGCCTTTGTCTACAACTCCCTAGGTGTGCCGATTGCTGCAGGTATTCTGTTCCCGTTCTTCGGTATTCTTCTTTCGCCAATGCTGGCTGCGGCGGCAATGAGCCTGTCCTCTGTCTCTGTTATAAGCAACGCGCTCAGATTGCGCCGCGTGAAACTTTAGGAAGGCCCAATGAATATTAGTGAAGCATCCAAACGCTCGGGGCTTCCAGCCAAAACCATCCGCTATTACGAGGATATCGAGCTGGTTCGTCCAGCTCGAGCGGAGAACGGATATCGTGACTATGCCGATTCCGAAATCGAGCGCCTGACCTTCTTGCGTCAGGCGCGTCATCTCGGTTTTACGATAGACCAGTGCCGTAACCTTCTCGTTCTTTTTGATGATAGTGATCGCGCCAGTGCCGATGTGAAGGCACTGGCTGACAAGCGCATCAAAGAGATAGACCGGAAGATGAAAGAGCTGAAAGCGCTACGTAATACCTTAAGCACCTTGGCAAGAGAATGTCGGGCCGATGAGGGTTCTGACTGTGCAATTCTTGAAGGTCTTAAGAAAAGTTAACTTGACATTTTTTGCAAATAACGCGTTAAGTTAAATGGAATTCGGGCGTAATCACGCTAAAACTTAGAAGGGTATCAGGAGTTTAGTCTCTTCTTATGGTGAGAGTATTCTACCTTTTGTTGCTGATTTTCTTTTCAGTGACCCATAGTTTTGGAGCCTCCGTTCCCTCCATGGGAATGGACGGTGAGCCATATACTATGGCCAAAGTGGAAGATACTGATCATCACGAGGCGATGAACGATCCGAGCCCTATGGATTGCTGCTCGAAAGAAGCCTCTTCCAACAGCGCATCATCCAGCTGTATCGCCTTTTGCGGATATCTGGTTCCTTCGATGGTTTGGCATGGTCCATCCTCATCGCTAGGCTTTGCAATTCCCCCGCATACAGAATCTGTTGGCACGACAGCTGTTGTCCAGCTGCGCCCTCCCATCGCCTAAAATTTGCAAGCTGCTTGCGGCGGCTATCGGCATAGCTGTGCCTTCACGGGCTTAGTGTGCCCGCTAATTTACCGCCGTTTCCTGCAGTTCTCGTAGTCTGAGTAAGTCAAGTAACGCGCTTAGTGCGTCCTGCGTCTCAGGCTTGTTCCATGCAAATTTTTGAGGGTTTCTTATCCTGCACAACACTGCAGGTTTAAGGACCACTCACGAGGGACTGTTAATGGATAGCTCCCATACCTCTTCGGCCCGCAAGGCCAGTGTGCCTACAATCGCGCAAGGCTCTGCCGCGTCCCTTGTAAAGCGTGCAGGTTCATCAATGAACCTGATGATGCTCGCATGCTGCCTGCTTATGGGCGGTGCGCTGGTCTATTTTCTGGCCACTGCTCCTGCCGAGCAGAGCTTGGCAACAACGCTGGTTGCTGCAGCGCCATTCCTGCTTTGCATCGTTTCCCACTTCGTTCTCATGAAGGTTTTCGGCACGTCCTGCCATTCAACAAACACAGACAAAAACAAGGTAACAAACAAATGAAAAAGACTGTTTCTGCACTTCTGTTCACTGCAACACTGGCAATTGGCGGCGCGTTTCACGCCCATGCGGACGAAAGCAAAACCATGACTGTTTACAAGAGCCCGTATTGCGGCTGCTGTAAGGTTTGGGCTGATGCTTTGGAAGATGCCGGTTACACCATCAAGAACGTTGATATGGAAGACCTGAGCCCGATCAAGAAGCAGGCGGGCATCAGCGACGACATGATGAGCTGTCACACGGCTGTCTACGGCAAATATGTGCTTGAAGGCCATGTGCCGCTTGAAGCTATTGCCAAGCTTGAAAAAGAACAGCCAGAAATCCACGGCCTTGCAACGCCGGGTATGCCAATGGGTTCTCTTGGCATGGGCGAGCCGGATGCAAACACCAACTACACCGTCTTTGCTATTGGCGGTGCAGGTGAAAAGCCGGTGCCTTACTACACTGTTGGCCAGTAAATAGGAGCGGCAGCGGTGTTCATAGTGCCGCTGCCATCCTTCTAGCAGGTTACTGCGAAGAAAGAGATATGAGATGAAACTCATCGGACTGGCCGGAGTGTCTGCACTGGTTGTTGCAGGCTCGCTAACAATGGCGGCGGCCGCCTTTCTGCTTATGGAAGGCGATAGCCGTGCCGGAATATTGAAGCCTGCCGACACAGCTACAGTCGCCAAAGGGGCTTCCATCTATGCAGACCAGTGCGCCACCTGTCACGGGGTGAACCTTGAAGGGGAGCCAAACTGGCAGGAGCGCAACAGCGATGGAACCATGCCCGCGCCGCCCCATGACGAGAGCGGCCACACATGGCACCACGATGACTGGCTGCTGTTCAAACTGGTCAAGTTCGGTCTGGGTGGGGTTGAGGGGCTGGAAGATGTTCCCTCCACCATGCCCGCCTATGAGGGCGTTTTGAGTGATGAGGAGATCCTCGCGGTTCTTTCCTACATCAAATCAACTTGGCCCGAGGCTCTTCGCAGCAATCACGATGCGCTTAATCGCCAGATTGCTAAAGGACAACAATGATGAAGCGACGCGATTTTCTATTTGGATCAGCAGCTCTTGCTACCGGAGCTGTGCTTGCGGGCAAGGTGCCGCTTGTGGGCATGGCCCGCGCCGCAGCGCCAGACCTTGATGGGCGCGCCCGATTGCAGATGCCGCCGCTGCTGGACGCTACACAAAGCGGCGAGTTCACCCTCAACCTTCAAGAGGGCACACAGCGGTTTGTGATGAATAATCCAAGCCCGACCTTTGGCATCAACCAAGGTTACCTTGGCCCGACGGTGCGCATGGCGCCCGGTTCAAGCAGAGCGGATGTAAAAAACACCTTGGATGAAGGCGTTGCTATGCACTGGCATGGTTTGTTGGTACCCGGTGAGCAAGACGGCGGACCACACCAGCCGATTGCAGCTGGCGGACGCTGGAACACTGATCTTGATATCAATCAGTTGCCTGCAACAGCGTGGTATCACGCCCATACTCATGGGCGCACGGCGCAGCAGGTCTACAACGGCCTTGCAGGCTTTATCCAGATCGATGATGGGCGCGATCATGATCGTGGTCTGCCAAGCAACTACGGCGTTGATGATCTCTTCCTCGTCATTCAGGACAAGCGCTTTGATGAAAACGGCTTGCTCGTTTTCGATAGTTCTATGATGACGGCGATGCATGGTTTCTTCGGTAACACCATCGTCGTCAATGGTCAGGTTGGTGCTGTTTGTACGCCTCCTAAAGGGCTTACCCGTCTTCGCTTACTTAACGGCTCCAACGCCCGTTCCTACGGTCTGTTTTTCGATGATCTGCGCGAGATGCATTTGATTGCGACCGATAGTGGCTATCTGCAAAAGCCGACAGCGCTTACGCAGCTTCGTCTTGCTCCGGGGGAACGTGTTGAAGTGCTGGTGGACTTCTCAAAGGGCGGTCCTGCGCGCCTTCTGAGCTGGGGTGATATGAACCAGTCGCTCAAGGGCTATCAAGGGCCCATTCCGACCAACATTCAGGAATGGTCTGCCCTTGGTGCTTATTCCATCTTGCCGTTCCAGCCGGATGAGAGGCTGAAGAGCGGCGTTGACCGCTTGCCGGACGAGCTGGATGGTGAGCCTGCCGAGATGGCACAAAAGCCGGTTCGCACCCGCGAGTTCACGCTGGATATGGGCATGGGCATGATGATGGCGCGGGCCATGGGTGGTTCCATGATGGGCATCAACGGCAAAGGCTTTGATATGGAGCGGATTGACGTTGAGGCCAAAGTGGGCACGGTGGAGCGATGGATTATCTCCGCTCACATGCAGGTTCACCCTTTCCATATCCACGGAGTGAAGTTCCTCGTTGAAAATCAGGTTGGTCAGCCTCCGCGGCCGGAAGAGCGCGGTTGGAAAGACACGGTCATCGTTGAAGAGGAGTCTCAGGTGCTGGTGCGTTTTGATCACGCAGCACCTAAGGAGCGGCCTTACATGTACCACTGCCATATTCTGGAGCATGAGGATGCGGGCATGATGGGGCAGATGAGCGTGACCTGATGCGGTTATGAGATTGCGGCGGAAGGGGCTATATTACTCTTCCGCCCCATAGTTTTAGGGAATTTTTATGCGGACCTTTAGAAATACGATTTTTGCCGTTGGCGCAGCGGTTGCAATTGCAGCCAGTGGCTCAGCTTTTGCCCATTCCAAGAAGATGAAAGCCGTGCCGCAAGACGGCGCTGTTCTCGATGAAGCACCTCAGCGCATCGAAGTGATGATGACCACGCCACTGCGCCTGACCATGGTAACGCTGGTGGGAGCGGAAGGCGGTGAAGTGCCAACGGATTTCAAACTCGATATGCAGCTGACGGAGATGTTGAGCGTAACGCCTGATGCGCTGGCTGCAGGCAGCTATACCTTTTCATGGCGGGGGCTTTCGCAGGATGGTCATCCGACCTCGGGTCAGATACGCTTTGAGGTGAAACGTTAGGGCGTTTTTCGCTCGAATTTTTGAACTCTCAAGCTGTAATGGCTTGAGGTAGGCGTATCTGCATTGGGTCATAAGACCGTGAGTGGGATACGCACCAGCCAGCGCAACGTGGAGGGGAGCAATGGCTATGTTAGAGGGGCTTTGGGGCTGGTCGCTTGTGGCGCTGGCGCAGAAAACGCTGCTTTACTATGTACTGCTAACCGGCGCGGGCACGGCGCTGTTTCTTTTCATTTTTGACCGGTTGGAGGACACTTTTCGAGGACGTCTGCGCTGGGTCCTGCTGATTTTTGTGGTGGCTTCCTTTTTGATGGTAGCAGCGCAGATCTTGCTGGAGGTTGCGTATCTGGGTGGCTGGACGCTGAATATGGAGCAGGTGCCGATGTTCCTCGGCTACTTGATGGATGGTCCTATCGGTCATGCAAGTGTCTTGCGTATGGCGGGCGCAACCTTGCTGCTTGCCATTGGCATTCGCGGGCCTCTGCCTAAGCTGCTCGCACTGCTGGGTGTGTTCCTGATCGCCGTTTCCTTCTCGCAAGTCGGGCATACACTGGGTGAGCCGCGTCTGCTGCTTGCAATTCTTATCAGCTTACATGTGTTGTTTCTGTCTTACTGGATCGGCGCTTTTATACCCCTTTATATGTCTGCGAGCCGTTTGCCAGTTGAGGAAGTGGGTCTGCTGGCAGAGCGCTTCGGGCGCATTGCGGTAAAAGCGGTTCTGTTTCTAGCAGTCGCGGGCGGGGGGATGCTCTATATCTTCACGCAGAGCTTTTCGCAGTTCATGGGCACGACTTACGGGCAGTTGTTTGTTGCAAAACTGGTTGCGTTTATTCTTCTGCTGGCGCTGGCCGGTCTTAATAAACTGCGCCTTACACCGAGGATCAAGCAGGGTGATCAGGGTGCGCTCGACCAGTTTCGCTACACGATCTTGATGGAGGTGATGGTGGTTGTCTCTATGCTGGTGATTACAGCAAGTGCCACAACGCTATCCTCACCAATGTAGCCCTAGTGTTCATTTTGGACAGGTTTGTATTATAGCGCGGTGCGAACGTAATATTAGTTTGCTCCGCTCGATGGTATAGTAATATCTGCAATTCCAAAGATATATCTTTGCAAGATAAAGAAATAAAATTCTTGTCAATGTGAACAAGTTGCGTCAATTCGCGCATATAATTTCACTGCGGTTGAGCTTCTACGAAACATACCGGACAATATGCAGAGGTAATGGTTGTTGGGGAGTTATATCAACTAGTAGCGAAGTCGGTACTTCTTTTGGTTCTCAACATGTTTTGAGTTTAGTTTTCCAGTTACTGGGTTCGCAGCATTAGAAGCCAATAAACAGCAGCTATCTACCTGTCATTCAACGATGCGCGGTCGCTCAAATAGTGGCTACGCAAGTGTTTGGATCCAAAAAGACAAGATTGGACACATCTATGGCACACAGTAGCTCAAACCCAAAAGAACACAATTTCGGTAAGGACGCGATTTTCTCGGTATGCGCACTTGTTACCTTTGTGATCTTGGCATCATGCCTTCGGTATCTGATCGGGTAGCGGAAGTAAAAAACAAAAGCGCGTATCGGCCTAATGGCTAGGCGAGCGCTTGGCTAAGGCTCTTGGCGAACTGGCGCGTATTCGTCGTGCTTGGAACTGCGCCGTTCTAACTGGGAAGACCTTGGCAAAATGGAAGGAGCAACGGGCACGCTTGAGCGCCTATCATTGTTGCTCCTCCCTAAGAGTTTCAGCGGATTATACGCCCACTTTATCGTTCATTGGCACTGGCGTGACCTGACTTACAATGTCCATCGCAGCCTCAGGAATGTTTGGAACGATCGGTTCAGCTTCCGCTACTTCCAGCGCATCTTCCTGACGACGGCTCATAAGAATGCTCTGCGCGAAACCGCAGAACAGGATAAGTACGCAGCCAGTAATCTGGATAGCGTTGAGCTTTTCAGCAAACAGCATCCATCCCAAAACAACCACGGTCACAGGTTCCATATAGGCGAGTGTGCCGAAGGTTACGCTTGGCAGATTGCGCAAGGCAATGATTGCGCCAAGGGTCGGCAGGAAGCCGGAAATCAGGCCAATCAGGAACAGCCAGAAGCTTTGCTCAAGGCTAGGCAACTGGCCGGACGTGACAACAAAGGGAGCCACACACGCTGCACCCACAGCAAGCTGGGTGAACGTGCTCTGCATTGGAGATTCAGGGGATGGCTTGCGGTTGATGAGCAGGAAGGTGGCATACATGAACATGCCAGCCACAGCGTACATCACGCCAATATGCATCTGGTCATACTGGGCGGTATCGCTGGAAAAGCCAATCATCATGAAGAAGCCAACCATTGCGCCGAAGACGGCGACAATGTTCGAGATCCGCAGCTTCTCGTTAAAGAAGAAGTGCGCAAAGACGGCGCAGATGATCGGTGAAAGATACATGATCATCACCGCAACGCCCATCTTCATGTAGTTCGTTGCCTGAATGTAGAAGAACATGAAGCCGAAGATCATCACGCCGCTGATGATAGACTTCAGGCTTGGCTTGTGAATGAGCTTTTTGCCCTTACCAGAGCCCACCATAAACACCACAAGACATAGCAAGCCTACGAACAGGCGATAGAATGTGATGTGCTCTGCAGGCATGGCAGCAAAGCGGGAGAACGGCGCGACAGTGCCAAACGCAGCTGCTGCCGCCACGGCGAGAATAAGGAAGGGTAGCCGCGAGGTGGTGGGCATCCTGAGAACTCTTTTAAATTGTAGGGAAAGAGGTCTGACTGTCTTCCTTTAGGGGAAGTCGCAGGCAGGGCTTATCTTTGTTTGCCACTATATATCAAAGAGTTACTGAGTTCTATACTGTGATATACGTGTGGTCTGGCCGTGTGAAAAAGAACGCGGTCTGGAACGGGAGTTCCAGACCGCGCGAGAACGCTCGTTGGGAGGGAAGGAGAGCGCTTAACGGTAGGATTTTTCCACGATTGCGTGGATGTCGTCCTTGGTCAGGGTGTACTTGTCCAGATCGATACCAACGACGTCATAGGTGATGTCGGTGATCTTCTGGCAGTCTTCCTTGGAGATTTTGTGATCGGACATTGCAAGGGTGCGAACGCCGGTTGCATCCATCATGTCGGTCAGAGCGTTGATGAAGTTCTGGCCCTTGTCGCCTTCGATTGGAGCTGCGCCCATGAATACGCCGATGTCTTCCAGAAGCTCAGGAACAAAGCGCTTGATGTCTTTGTAGTATTCTTCTGCAACAACGATCAGGGTTGCGCCGTGTGCGAAGGAAGGTGCGATACCGCCGATGGTCTGCGCAATGATGTGATGGGAAGTCACGGTGCACAGGGACTGGGTGTAACCGCAAAGGATGTTTGCAGCGTAAGAGATTTTTACGCGTGCTTCGAGGTTGGAGCCGTCTTCAACAACAACTGGCAGCCACTGAGCAACGGTGCGGATCGCATCTTCAGCGTAGATGTCGATCAGGCGGTTTTCGTTGCGGTTGGTGATGTAGCATTCCAGAGCGTGGAACAGAGCGTCAAAGCCCTGGTAGATGGTCAGCTCACGTGGGAGAGACTTCATCAGGTCAGGGTCGATGATGGAAACGGTAGGGAACAGAGCGTCACATGCGAAGTCGAGCTTTTCCTCGGTGTCTTCGTTGGTGATCACGCAGTAAGGGTCAGCTTCTGTACCGGTACCAGCTGTTGTGGTGATGGTGATGATTGGCGCTGCGCAGGTTACTTCCTTGCGGCCACCGGTGCCGGTGTAAGCGTAGTCCCACAGATCGCCTTCGTTCAGCATCATGATCGCGGTTGCTTTTGCGGTGTCGATGGAAGAACCACCACCAAGACCGATTACGAAGTCACAGCCGGATTCTTTTGCAAGAGCGCTAGCAGCCATTACGCCTGCGCGGGTTGGGTTAGGAATAACGCCATTGAATACAACAGCTTCAACACCGTTTTTAGCAAGCAGCTCAATCACGCGGTCCTGGAAACCGAGTTTCTTCATCAGGTCATCGCTGGTTACGCAGATGAGCGCTTTTTTGCCAGGCAGTTTCAGTTCTGCCAGTTCGTTCAGGCGGTTCAAACCAAATACGATGCGGGTCGGAATATAACTGTCGATTTTATACATTGTGGGACCTTTGCTAAGGCACAGCCTTGGTGTGGTGACTTTGATTGGGATGCGCGGCGGGCACATGGGTGCGTTGTGCCCGTCCGGCATAGAAGAGAGGGGGGAAGGGAAAGCGCCTAAGATCGGGACTTACGCTTTCCTGTCGGAAGAGGTCTATGGATGGGATGCTCAACCTCTCCCGCGCAGCTGTTTAGTTGAATGCCACCAGCTCTTCCCTGTCTGCGAAAATCTGGACCGATTTTGCATCAGCAAGCTTTTTGTAGTCTTCTTCAGAGAGGTTGATCACTGGCAGGATCTGCTCATAGAAGTGCTTTGCGATCAGTGGACCGGTCAGAATAACAGGGTCGGTACGAATGTTGATGATGCCAGCAGGTGCAGAACCCACGCGCAGCATTTCCATCAATACAAGACCAGCGCCGCTGGAGCCTTTACCAAACGGGAATGCGAAGATCTTGCCCTTCATGTTCTGCTGGAATGCAGAGTGACGGTGATCCTGAATTTCGCCGGTCTGGATGTTGACGCCGCCAACGAAAGAGAACGGATCTTCAGAGTAGATAAGCTCGGCAGTCAGGTCCTTGGAGATGACGTTTTTACAGGTTAGCTGGACCATTTTTTCTTACCTCTTACAACTTGGCCGCTTACTGCAGACTCAACGCAGTCACGATAGTTTCCGAAGACCGGATGGATGCCGACTTTGGAGTAGCAGTAGTTAGCGAACTTGCCTGAGTTGGTCATGATGGACTTGGTGTCCCACTTATCCAGCGGGTATTCCATGGTGCAGCCGTCAAGGAACACTTCCACACCCAGAGCCTTCACACGATCAAGCAAACCGCTGTCGTTGGTGCTCTGCTGGGTGCAGCGGCTGGTGAATACCCAGAACTGGGTGTTCGGGTTCACTTTGCGGCCGTCAAATGCCTTTTCCAGTGCTTCGAATTCAGCGTAGGAGAAGTGCGGGCAGCCGATGGAGATCAGGTCAATAGGGCCGGTGTGGTCCATATTGCACAGCTCGCGTTCAGCTTGTGCCAGCATTGCCTTGGTGATCAAGACTTCCTGCTCTGGTTTGCCGCCATGGAATGCCATTTCCTGAGTGTGTGCTTCAGGGGTCAGACCAATAAGGTGGAACAGAGCGATACCGCCGGAGGATGCCGCTGTAGCAGAGAACTGCTTCAGGTTATCCATGGTGATGTTCATTGGCATGCCATCGAGCGCCCAGATCTGGTCGCCAGCAATGTTGCCGTAGTTATAAGCCAGCAGGTTGAAGATGTCGTCGTCTTCAAACATGTCTGGGGTAATGTCGTCGGCCAGCTTCATCAAGCTGACTGCCTTACGGTTTTCGGTTTTGTGCAGACCGAAGTAAGGGACGCGGCCAGCGATACCGGCCAGAAGCTCCAATGGGCCTGCGTAACGGTTGGTACGAGCGCCGATAACGGAGTTTACGAAATTGATTACGTTGGATTCTGCGCAGGCGACCTGCTGACCGAAGGATGGCTGATGGCCTGCCTGATAAGGGGCGCAGGTCCAGTTTGCTGCCGCGCCAAGCTGAAGATGGGAAGCTTCAATACGGCGGGTTGCTGTCATCCAAGAACGGTCGTGGCGCTGTTCTTTCCAGCGTGCCATGTCCAGTGCACATGCGTTTGTAGAAGTTGGAACAGCGAACTTTGCGCCAATGTCTACAAGGTGTTCGGTAAATGCTACCTGAGCTTCGCCGAAGTATACAGTACTGTCGTCGTGGCAGGAGACAATCTCGACGAACCGATCAACCTCATAGTATTGAGCAAGGTCGAACAAAACGTTCATTGCCATCCGGCGTGCTTCACCATGATCCCCTTGAAGTAGGGCTTTTTCATAGTCTGTAAGATACATCAGATCTCTCCAGTGTGGCTCCCTGCTGAGCAGAGAGCCACTTGCCAATTATTATTCGGCTGGTTGAGCCACACCGCTCACAGGAGCGTTTTCGGTTTTTGGAGCCTTGAGAAGGCTACCCTCTGCCTGTTCGCCAGCCATCTGCTTCGCAATGCGGATTGCAGACCAGCAAACGAACATTACGAGGAACATGAGTGGGAAGCCGATGAGGGTGAACATGCCGCGGATACCATCTGCGCCGCCTGTTGCGATGATCAGGTATGCAACGGTACCGATTGCAGCACCCCAGATGATTTTCAGCTTGCGTGGAGCTTCTTCATCAACGGTGGACTGCTTGCAGGACAGAGTTGCAAGAACAGCGGTCATCGGATCTGCGTAGGTAACCATGGAAGCGATAATCGCAAGAACGAACACGATCATGGTCAGCTTAGACAGAGGAAGGCTGGAGAAGATGGAGTAAACGGTGGTTTCCATACCGTTTGCCTGGATGTTTGCCCAGATGTCGAGGGTGCCGGAATCCTGCATGTAGATTGCGGTGCCGCCGAAGATCGCGATCCAGATAAAGCAGAAAGCGGATGGGCCAAACAGGGTCATTGCGATGAACTGACGAACAGTACGGCCACGACCGAGGCGAGCGTAGAACAGACCGATCAGCGGTGCTACCACGAAGAAGGATGCCCAGAACTGTACAGTCCAGCCTTTCGCCCATTCGTCGGTGGTCATAGCGTTGGTGATGGTAGCGCGTTCGAAGAAGCCGCCGAGGAAGTCACCAAATGCAGTTACGCCAAGGTCAGCAATGAAGTTGGTTGGGCCGAATACGAGAACGAACAGCGCAAGACCAACGAATACCTTGGTGTTGATGTCCGCAATCAGAGCCAGACCTTTTTTCATACCAGTGATACTGGAGATGGTGAATACAGCGGTCATGATGATCGCTACAACCAGCCATACAGCGCTGTTAGAAGGAATGCCGAATACGTTTTCAAGACCGGAACCGATCAGGAGCAGTGCGCCGCCCATGGAGCTTGCTACTGCGCCGCCGAGGGTGAAGATGCAAACGCCGTTTACGATCTTACCGATGGTGCCGGTGTGTTCTTTGCCAAGCAGACCGTAGAGAGTTGTACTAACAGCAAAAGTTTCGTTTTTGCGGTTGTAAACAACCATTGCTACTGCAACAGCACACAGGGTGTACATGCTGTACTGCATGATGGTCCAGTGGAACGCGGTCTGGGAGATCGCGATGATACCAGCGTCACGGCTGAAAGGCTCTACAGCCCATGCTTCAGCAGGCTGAGCGAAGAAGAACATTGGTTCTGCAGATGCCCAGAACAGAAGACCGGTACCGATACCGGAGCAAAGGCAGATGGAGAACCACTGGAACAGGGTCAGGTCTGGTTTTTCTTCAGCACCGCCGAGGCGGATGTCGCCGTATTTGGAGAAGAACAGATAGAAAATTGTAAAGAAGCTGACGAGGCCACAGGCCATGAACAGCCAGCCGAAGCGTGCGGAAATGGTGTCCAGAACGCCATTGAGGAAGGCGCCCATCTGATCTGTGAAGAGTACGCCCATAAGAATGAACGCAGCCATACAGATAAAGGCTGGCCAGAACGAGAGCGGCTGAAGGCCCTGTCTATCACTTGTATTATTCATTATTCCCCCAAAGTTTCCCGAGTACGATGTGTGGGTGAGAGCCCACTATTTCGTTAGTTGGTCCTGATGGACCGATAAGTTTTGCAGGTGGTTTGGTGTAGCGGAGGCCTTTTCTCCCGAAGCCTCCGCTTACCTTATTTTTAGTGCAGGTCGCGTTCTTTAATCAGAGCGCGGATTGCTGCCTTTTCGTCTTCGTTCAAAGGCAGACGTGGGTTGCGTGCGATACCGCCAACAAGACCCATTTCTTCCTGGAAGAACTTGGTGGTCTGAACAACCTTGCCAGCGTTTTCCAGGTAGCGTGCTACAGGCACGTATTTTTTGTAGAGGTCAGCTGCTGCTGCGCCTTCGCCCTTCTTAACGAGGTCGAATACGTCGCGGGTCATGTTTGGAGCGAAGTTGCCGCCCATGCAGACCCAGCCAGATGCGCCAGCGTTGAAGGATTCAAGGCACATGTCTTCCCAACCGCAGAACACAGCAATGTCGTCTGCCAGTTCGTATGCGATGCGGGTAACGCGCTTGATGTCGCCGGAAGATTCTTTGATGTACTTGACGTTTTCCAGTTTCGCGATGCGAGACAGGGTGTCGAAGTCGATGTCGAGGCCAGAAGAACCAGGATTGTTGTAAGCCATGATCGCGACTTTGACGTTGTCGGATACAGTCTTGAAGTACTGGTAGATTTCTTCCTGCTCGATGCCGGAGCCTGGAGGAGGCAGAACCATAACGCCAGCTGCGCCATGCTCGTATGCATGGTTGGACAGGTCGATGGTGATGTCAGCGCGTGCGCTGATGGTGCCTACGATTACAGGAACGCGGCCAGCAACAGTCTTGAGCACGAATGCTGCAAGCTCTTTGCGCTCTGCCAGATCCAGAGTGAGGTACTCGCCCAGAGCACCGCAAACCATCAGACCATGAACGTTCTGGCTAATGAGATGCTCAATATTCTTCGCAACTCCGTCAAAGTTGATCTTCTGGTCTTCCAGAAGCGGAGTTGTCATTACAACAAAAACGCCTTGCAGCTTTTCCATGTGCCCCTCGTGGGTGAGTATAACTTGTTAGGATCGCTGATTGTTCCGTATTGTGGAACGCACTTTGATTTTTCTGGAATATGGCTGCGAAGTTTGGTAGGCGTCAATAAGGGGAAATATGCACTGGGCATGAGAGCCCTATCAGGTATAAGGGGGCGAACTAGTGAAATATTTGTTCGATGGCCGACGCTGTAAGTGAAGCCGCCAATTTCTGGACTCAAAATCAATTCGGATTAAGAAATGGACGATAAAAAGACGGCAGATTCTAGTATTAGTGCCGTAGTAAAGACGTTTAAAGTAATCGAGACACTGTCTTCACGGCAGTCTTGGGATCTCGCTCGCCTTACGTCAGCTGTCGATATGCCAAAAACAACTGTGCATCGTATCCTGCTCACGCTGATTAATATCGGCTATGTGGAGCAGTGTGAGACGAGTGGTAAGTATCGCTGTACGTTCCGTTTTTTGAATCTCGGTTCCAGAATTGTGGATAGCAACAGCGTGGTTATGGCGGCTCAGCCGTTCATGGACGAGCTGGAATCTATCACAAATGAGAACATCAATTTGTGCATTCCAGATGGCGATTGCCTCGTCATTGTTTCCAAGCGCGAAAGCACATATTCGCTGAAACCTTCGCAGCCGCTAGGTCAAAGACTACCACTTCATGGCTCTGCTAATGGACGTGCCTTCTTGTCCCATGCGCGCGAGTGCATACAGAAAAAGGTGATCTCGGGTCTGCGTTCTACCGGTGCTGTGGGTGATATACAGTCCTTTATCGATCTGCTGGAATCCATCCGCAAAGAAGGTGTTGCGATGGAGATCGAAGAGCATATCAAGGGCGTTGGCTGTATTGCGGCTCCAATTCTCGATCACGAGAACCAGCCTGTCGGAACGCTTGGTATCGCCACCCCTACAGTGCGCTTGACCGATGAAATGATCAAGGAATTCCGCCGTTTGGCCGTTACCAAGGCGCATGCGCTTTCCAAGCTTTTGGGCGCTAAATAAGAAGCTATCGGGACGGATTGTCGCGTTCCATTTTTAGCTGTCGATATTCCGCAAAATTGAGAGCCTGCTCCTGAAATATGGGGCGGGCTCTCTTGCTATTTACACCTATGCGCATATATTGTCATTACATAGCGTCATAATATGCGGCAAGGAGCTGTGCGATGCATTTGACCAAGGTTGCTGAAAATGGGCTGTTCGCCCCGCAGAAGATTGCAGATGTACTGCGCACGACCAGTGAGGAAGTGGCGCGTACTGCTGGCCTTGGCCGCGATGCCGTTCAGCGCCGCGACAGACTGAAGTCAGTCAAAACGCAAAGCCGCCTCCGTGAGATGGTGGAGATCATCAACAAGGTTGAGCCGCGTTTTGGTTCTGCGCTCATCGCTTACGCGTGGCTGCGCTCCGAGCCGTTGCCGGGCTTTTCCGGTCAAACGGCCATGCAGCTCATTCAGCAGGGCCGCGCTGGCGATATCCTCGAGTATATTGATGCAGTTGATGCCGGAATTCACGCCTGATGCTGCATTATCAGGGGCTTTTGTATCGGGCACTTAATCCGGTTTATGCGCGTGAGCCACTTTCGGGTGAAGGTGCGCGCCGCTTTGGCGGGCGGTTCAATGCAAAGGGTACGCCTGCGCTTTATACCTCTGCTGCGCTGACGACTGCTATTAAAGAAGCCAATCAGGTTGGTCACCTGCAGCCTACCACCGTTGTTGCTTACAAAGCGGACATCAATCCCCTGTTTGATGGTTCGGATCGTTCGGCTCTAGCTGAGTTCGATATGACTCCAGAACTACTGGCTGCTGCTGACTGGCGTGACCGAATGTTACTCGACGGCATCGCTCCAACGCAGGTTTTTGCGCAAAGATTGATTGGTGGCGGCTACGCTGGCCTCGTTATACCCAGCTTTGTGAGGGGCGCAGAGGCGCATGATCGCAACGTTGTGCTCTGGAAATGGGGCGCTGATCTCCCAGAGCAACTACTCTTGATTGATGATGAAGAACGGCTGAAACGCTAGCTTGAAGCCAGTACAAGCACACCGAAAACAATAACCATTGCCCAGACCATGCGCTCTTTAAGGTGTCCTTCACCCAGCAAGATGCTGCCCATGAGTACGCTCATCAAAACGCTGAGTTCGCGCAGTGGTGCAACATAAACAACTGGCGTGAATGTAAAGGCGATCAGCACCAGAATGTAGGCAAGGGGACTGAACACTGAGATGATGAGCACACCGCCCTTATGTTCACGCCAGATTTTGCTCACCAGCGAGCGGCGGCGGAACGCAAGGGGAGACAGCATCACAGCTCTTGCGATGTTGGAGAAGTAGTCGAGCAGCAGCGGCGCAATCATCAGTGTCGAGACCGCATAAGCATCCCAAACCGTATAGCTTCCGATAAACAGGCCCGAACCGATACCAAAGCCAATGGATACGCCGGTTCCTTTGCCTAGGCTTTTAATGCCGCCCGTCAGCATGAAAATGCCGAAGATGATAACCACCGCGCCTACAATCATCTGCAGGCTCATGCTCTCGCCAAGCAGGATGACAGCAAGCGTCGTGGAGATCATCGGGCCAGTTGCGCGGGCTGTGGGGTATACCTGTGAGAGGTCGCCATGCCGGTAACCAGCTTGCAAAAGCAGGAAGTAGCCAATGTGCAAAGCGGCGCTGATACAAACGACAGCAACTTCTACAAAGCCGAATTGCGGCGCTTGTATAAAGAAGTAGGCGGCTGGAGGAAGGTAGATAACGGCTGCGAAAGCAGAAAACAGCCAGACAAGCTCTCCGCCTGCGTTGATCCGCTTTACATAATAGTTCCATGTGGCGTGGCAAAGCGCTGCGGTAAAAACCAGCGCAAACCCCAAGAGGCTCATAGTGTCACCGAAATGCAAACGCTGGTGCGTTGCACGGTTCGAGGGTATTTCCTCGGCTTCGAGCGGACTAAAACTCGCGGAGTTTGAAAGGGAGCCCGCTGTATAACCAGCCGAATCAAATGGTTGATGGGTGAAAGTGCGTAGACATTAACCTTGCGAGCCCCAAAGGCAAGGCGTCAACTGCGCCTACCCTAGGGGGACACCCGTCAGAGCCCAAAGAAAAAGGCGACACGCTGGAAGAGCGCATCGCCTTACATCTATCTTGGTGAACTTGGCGGGCAGAGGCTGCCTTGGTCCTTATTCGTCTTCTTCGCGGTTGGTGACCACGTAGGCGAAGTCTTCAAGGGTCGCTACTTGGCAAAGGGCCGAGCGGCCAAACTTCTTTTCGTTCGCCAGCAACATGCTGAAGCGCGAGCGTTTGATGGCGGCTTTCTTTACCGCAATCTTGGCAAGGTCAAAGTCCATAACCGCGCCTTCCGGCTCGATGCCCTGACAGCCGATCAACGCGTAGTCAAAACGGTACTTCGCGATGGCATTCACCACACTTTCCCCAACCAAAGATCCGTCGCCCCCAGCGAGCCTTCCGCCCAGCACATACACCTGAGTGCTGTAAGGGTCGAAGAAGCTGGCAACACGGGTGGAGTTGGTGAAGATGGTCAGGCCTTCTTTTTCAGCAAGGCACTGGGCCGCTGCTTCTACTGTTGTGCCAACATCCATGAAGACAGTTGAGCCTTCCGGAATAATCGCGGCTGCTTTATTACCAATGGTAATTTTGTCATCACTTGCAATGTGTTGGCGCACGGAGTGGCCGAGTCGCACGGCGTTAGGATCAGTCCCTATGCCTGCGCCCCCGTGGAAACGCTGCAGTAGCCCCAGCTTATCTAGTGCGATTATGTCGCGGCGAATGGTCTGGGCAGAAACGCCGAAACTGTCGGCGAGGTTTTCAATGGTCGCAAACCCGTTGGCCGTTACGTCGGCTACAATTCCGCGCTGTCGCTCGTTGAGTTGAGATTTTTCGTCACGATGTGGCATTGGTAAAAACTGGCGCTTGTAAATTATCTTACATTGTGTCTATAGGAGGGCCAACAAGAAAAATCCAGAGTAAAACATGCTTAACAGAAGCCTCTCGCAGAAAAAACTGTTTGCTGAAAACAACAAGCAGCTGGACCCTTGGAATTGGGTTTGGCAGTCGCATGAGGGCGATCGCCCTGAAGATGCAGAAGAAATTTCTCTGGCTGATGCAGTGCACTGGCTGCATGTAGAAAGACTGTGCCGCATTATCCCTGTTGCTGTTATCGGCCCACGTGAGCCGGAAGCATACCAGATGGACGTGGCACTGGAGCTGGGCGAAGCACTCGCAACCCTTGGTCTGACCGTACTTTGTGGCGGAAAAGGTGGGGTTATGGAGGCTACTGCCAAGGGCGTGCACAACAAAGGCGGTATGACTATCGGTCTCGTTCCAGATGAAAACTGGACCATGTGCAACCCTTACATCGACATCCCTCTGGCTACCGGTATTGGCCCTGCGCGCAATGCGCTCATTACCCGTGCGGCACTCGCGCTTGTGGCTGTAGGTGGTCAATACGGCACCATTTCCGAGGTCGCTTACGGCCTTCAGTTCGGCAAGCCTGTATTCGGTCTGGCCGGTGCGCCAGATATCGAAGGTGCTCAGCAGATGGAACGCGTGGAAGATGTTGTTTCCGCGCTACTACCTATTCTGCTCAGACTCGAACAACTGTCATAAAACTTACATCTAGTCGGCATAAACGGCGAGTAACTTACATACGAGACCCAAATGATCGAACTAAGAAATATAAAACGGCAGTTCGGCCAAACCACTGTTTTGGAAGACATTTCCCTGACCGTTGAGAACGGCAGCTTCACCACGCTGCTGGGTGCCTCCGGTTCTGGTAAGTCTACCACCCTGCGTATTATTGCAGGTCTGGATACGCCAACTTCCGGCTCTGTCATGATCAACGGTCAGGATGTTACCCAGGCACCTGCTGCTGCCCGTAACATCGCAATGGTGTTCCAGTCCTACGCGCTTTACCCGCACATGGACGTTCGCGGCAACATTACCCTGCCGCTTGCAATGCGTAACATGAACCGTCTGGAACGTGCACCTTTGCTCAACAAACTGCTGCCTTCTGCTCGTCAGAAAGCACAGAACCACCAAGAGCAGGTTGAATCCATTGCTCGTATGCTGGAAATCGAGCACCTGCTGGCTCGCAAGCCTTCGCAGCTTTCCGGTGGTCAGAAACAGCGCGTTGCAATGGGCCGTGCACTGGTTCGTGATCCGGTTGCCTTCCTTCTTGATGAGCCGCTTTCCAACCTTGATGCAAAACTGCGCGGTCAGATGCGCGGCGAGCTTATCGACCTGCATAAGCGTACCGGCAAAACCTTCATTTACGTGACACACGATCAGGCAGAAGCGATGAGCATGTCTGACCAGATTGCTATCTTCATGCATGGTGTGATCGTACAGAAGGGCACTCCGCACGATCTTTATGAGCGTCCGGCAACCAAAGAAGTTGCAGCGTTCATTGGCGATCATCCGATCAACTTCATTGAATGTTCTGTAGAAGGCAACGTTGTACGCGGTCCTTTGGGCATTTTCGTTCTTGATGAAGCTGTTTCCTGCCAGAACGTTGTTATTGGTGTTCGCCCAGAGGTCATGGAGCTGAGCAGCGAAACAGCAGTGAATGGCAAGGTTGAGCGCGTTGAGTACTTCGGCTCTAAAGCTACTGCCAGCCTGTCTCTGTCCAACGGCCAGATGATTCAGGTTGTGCTGGAAGATACCTCCACGTTGCCTGAAACTGGTTCTGCTTGCGGCCTTTCCTTCGAACTTTCCCGCGCACATGTGTTTGATGCGCAGACCGGTCTGCGACTGGACGTGAAAGTTGCTGCTTGCGTGCAAGACGCAGCTGCGGAGTAGGGGGCGGTTATGGCAACAGTTACAACGCCGATGCTGCCGCGTCGCGTTCATAACGCGTTGACCGATCTGGCGCTCGTCGGACCGGCCACGCTGGCCATGCTCTGCCTGATCTTTGTTCCGGCAGTGCTGGTGGCAGTGCTTTCCTTTACCGATTACCAGTTCGGCGCCAAGGCGTTTAACTGGATCGGTCTGGAAAACTATGTGGAGCTGTTTACTGACCGCACCGGCAAACGGGCGGTATTCAACACGCTCTATTATGCGGCAATCGTTATTCCGTGCTCCATGATCCTCTCGCTGCTTGTGGCGATGGGCGTTCATCAGGTGGCAAGCTGGAATAAGACCTGCGCCAACATCTTCCGCACCAGCTTCTTCCTGCCTGTTGCTGCAACGCTTGTTGCTATGGCAACGGTTTGGGAAATGCTGCTGCACCCGACCCTTGGTTTGGTCAACATCGTACTGGACATGATCGGCATTGGCGGCGAGCGCTGGCTCTCTGACCGTAAGCTGGTGCTGACGACCCTTGCTGCTATCGGCGTTTGGGAAACTGTCGGCTACAACATGGTGCTGTTCCTTGCCGGTCTTGCTTCCATTCCGCGCCATCTTTATGAGGCTGCGGAAATTGACGGCGCAGATCGTGGTTGGGAACGCTTCTGGACCGTGACTTGGCCGATGCTTGGCCCTACCACGCTGTTCGTTATGGTGATTACCGCAACCCGTTCGTTCCGTGTGTTCGAAACGGTGGCGACCCTCACCAAGGGCGGCCCTGCGTTTGCCAGTGATACCCTTGTTTACGCCATGTACCGCGAAGGCTTTATCTACTTCAAAGCGGGCTATGCAAGTGCCATCACCATGGTGTTCTTCATCTTCGTATTCGCTTTGACCATGCTCAAGGTTGTTGTTGCCGAGCGAAAGGTCCACTACCGATGAACGCTCGTACCTATACCTCCCGCGCTCTCACGGTTTTCTTCCTGACAATCGGCGCGGCTATCCTTCTGCTGCCATTCTTCTGGATGGTATCGCTGTCGCTGAAAACGCCGGAAGAGATCTTTTCTCCAGAGCTGACCTTCTTCCCTGGTTCGTTCTACTTCGACAACTACATCAAAGCATTCCAGCAGGTGCCTCTGCACCGCTTCCTGCTGAACGGTGTAATGGTCTGCGGCGGCATTCTGTTCTTCCAGATGATGTTTGCCGTGCCGTGTGCCTACGCGCTGGCGCAGCGCCAGTTTGCTGGCCGTACCATCGTGTTCGGTATGGTTCTGGCAGGTCTGTTGGTGCCGTATCACGTTACCGCTGTTCCGATCTTCCTTGGTCTGGCCCAGCTTCAGCTGCTCAACACCTACGCTGCACTGGTTCTGCCGTTCGTGGCCTCCGTATTCGGCATCTTCCTGTTCCGCCAGTTCATGGCAACGCTTCCGCCGGATCTTATCGACGCTGCTCGTGTGGATGGTCTTTCTGAAATGGCGATCGTCTGGCGCATAGCGTTTCCGGCTGCATGGCCTGCGGCTACCACCTTCGCGATCTTCTCCATCGTCGCTCACTGGAACGATCTGTTCTGGCCGATGATTGTGATTTCCGATGCGGATCTGGCAACCCCGCCACAGGGCATTCTCTTCTTCCGCGACGAGGAGTCGGGTTCTGATGTTGGACCTTTGATGGCGGCAGCTACCGTCGTCACCACGCCGCTGGTACTTCTCTTCCTCATCGCTCAGCGCTGGTTCATTCAGGGCGTAACGATGAGCGGCATCAAGGGCTAACGCGCATTCCAAGTGAATGAGCGCCAAGCGCCGCAATTAACAAACAAGAACAACGAGAAGGGCGGTTTACGCCCCACTCAACAAAAACGATTGAATGACGATCACTGACGTGTCCCAAGGAGTTAAGGACAATGCGTAAGTCAATTATCGCCGCAGTTGCAGGTAGTTTCTTTGCAGTAGGCATGGCACAGGCTGAAGAAACCACCATTCGTGTGCACTACGCTCACCCAAACATCTTCTCCAAAATTCAGGAGAAGCTGGCAGTTGCGTTCGAAGCTGAGCATCCGGAAATCAAACTGGACTTCGATGCTCCGGCTGAATCTTACGAAACCGGCGTGCAGTCTTTGCTGCGTGACGCTGTAGCCAACAAGCTCCCGGACGTTGCGTTTGCGGGTCTGAGCACTTGGCGTATTCTTGAAGCGCGTGGCCTGACCGTGCCGCTTGATGAGTTCATCGGTGATGAAGCTGCGTTTGAAGCGCAGGGTTACACTCCTGCTCTGCGCTCTTTGGGCCAGTACAACGGCAAACAGCACGCGCTGGCTGTTGCTGCATCCACCCTCGTTGTCTACGCAAACCCTGAGTTGGTTGAGCGCGCAGGCGGCGACATGGACAACTTCCCGACCGATTTCGACGGTCTGATCGAACTGTCCGCGAAAATCAACGAACTTGACCGCCGCATTGAAGGCGCTTGGGTATCTCCGCATGACTGGCGCTTCCAGTCCTTCCTCGGTTCCTTCGGTGGCCGTCCTCTGAACGCGGACGAAACCAAAGTAACTTTCGACTCTGAAGCTGGCATTGCAGCTGCAACCGTTTACAGCCGTCTGGCTGAAGAAGGCGGCATGCAGTTCTATGAAGACTCCGTTGCTCGTCAGGCGTTTAACGCTGGTACCCTTGGTCTTTACATCGACAGCTCTTCTTTGATGGCTCGCGTAATTGAAGGCGCTGGTGACCGCTTTGAAGTAAGCGTTCAGCCGTTCCCGATTGCTGCTGAAGACAAGGCTTCTGTATACCTGCCAACCGGTGGTTCCGGCATGGTTATGCTGACTGAAGACAAAGCGAAGCAGGACGCAGTATGGAAGTACATGCAGTTCGTTTCCGGTCCTAAGGGCGCGAAGATCATCGTAGAAAACTCCGGCTACGCACCAACCAACTCTCTGGTTGTTGAAGACGAAAGCTACCTCGGTGACTTCTACAAATCCAACGCTGGTGCACGCGTTGCCCACGCACAGGTGGCTAACTACGCTGGCCCTTGGTACGCGTTCCCAGGTGATGAAGGCGTTGCTGTAACCGACGTTATCCTTGCAGGTCTCATCGAAGTTATCGAAGGCGAAGACCCGGAAGAAATCATCAAGGACGTTGCTGCTGAAGTACGCGACTCTCTTGAGCTGAACTAATAAAAAATAGTCAAACAAACTCGAAGCCCCGGTCATCATGCCGGGGCTTTTTGTATCAAGTCTAATCTTGGAGGTCATGACTTGTTGCGTAGTTGTTTCTTTACCGAAAGCTTCAGCGTTTGCAACTTTCTCCGTAGTATGGAGATTTCAGCTTTGAGGCGGGACGCGGTTTTCATCGCTCGTTCATGTTCGTTAGTTCGTAACTGCAATGCCTGCTCTAACTTTTCTCTCAAT
>NZ_SMMA01000047.1:0-453 GCF_009711345.1 Pseudovibrio flavus | reverse complement strand
TGTGGGCTGCATTTTGAACTTTACCCGTCTCCTGTTTTCGAAGCCTCTTCTCCCGCTTTTTTTCTTTTTTGGTTTTTAAATCAATATATTCAGGTTGTGAGCGAGCCCACTGTAAGCCGTCAGCGTAGCGAGAAACTTGCTTTGTAAAGGCTAGCGAACTTCGTTTAGAAATATTAGGCGTCTTTTCGCCGCGCAGTTCGGAGTCAATCACAGTGTGGAGATACCGATTTCGCTCAACATCGATTTCGAGCGTCTTGTTATGTGAGATGTTTGTTCCAGAAGGTGCCGATTTTTGCCCTTTTCGGGGCTTTGATGGTTTGATCGTCGTCGACCGTCCTGGATAACTAAACCAGTCTGATCCAGGATAGATTATCGTGCTACCACCGATGTAACTACCTCGACCCATTTCATAGTCCTCTCAATGACCACCTGATCATATTCGTGATCTATGAG
>NZ_SMMA01000050.1:3560-78610 GCF_009711345.1 Pseudovibrio flavus | reverse complement strand
ACCAGAACTGCGCTCATCTCGTCTTGCATGGTGATCCCCTTGTGATCTTTTTTGGCGGGTGGTGGCAAGCACCTAAAATTTCAGAAGCGGGACACTATGTTCACCTAGCCTGCCGCGTTTTGTAGCAATTGGCCTTGATAAACACAGGTTCCTCCCAGTGTTTTGGCTTGAGCGCTCCGTTCTTCGTCCCGATTTTTGAAGATGAGAAACTCAAACTAGAATATCAGTTACGCCTATTTAGCGGGCTTGTGTACTGATGGTGAATACCTAGAACGTAGCGGAACCCTA
Source organism: Pseudovibrio flavus (assembly GCF_009711345.1). Lineage (GTDB taxonomy): Bacteria > Pseudomonadota > Alphaproteobacteria > Rhizobiales > Stappiaceae > Pseudovibrio > Pseudovibrio flavus. The sequence goes on along the minus strand of NZ_SMMA01000050.1, from coordinate 78,322 downwards.
TGTGTTCACGGCTTTTTTTCTCTGCTTTTTAGGGGATCGCGGAGAAGCTTCATGTTCCAGTGGTGCAAGTAGGCACAAAAAAAGGCCCGCCTTGAAGCCAAGGCGGGCCTTTGAAATACGTCTCTAACTGGCAGAAATTAGCCGATCAGGGAGTTGTACATGATGTAGCCGATGCCCAGAGGAGCAGCGTAGCGCAGCAGAACCTTCACAGCGCCAAGGTATGCGCATGGGATGGTGCCGTTGTTGGTGAGTTCTTCGGACAGTTTGCCGAACAGGAACCAACCAGCGAACACTGCAGTAAGAGCGCCGCCCAGAGGCATGAGGAGACGGTCAACGGTCTCGGACAGGAAGTCGAAGAACGTGAAGCCCATTACCTTCAGCTCAGGCATTGCGCCCAGAGACAGGGAGCAAGGGATTGCCAGCAGGAAGATCACGATAAACGCGCCAGCTGCGGTTACGCGGCGGCTCACACCGTACTGCTCTGCAAAGAATGCAACAGGAATTGCCAGCAGAGAGATAGAAGAGGTGAGTGCTGCGATCAGAAGCATTGCGAAGAAGAGGATCTGGAAGAACCAGCCTGCAAACATTTCGCCAAATACTGCTGGCAGAGTGATGAAGGTCAGGCCCGGACCTGCGCCTGGATCCATGCCGAATGCGAATACTGCAGGCAGAACCAGAAGGCCGCCGAGAAGCGCAACAAGACATGCAAGGGTAACAACCCACCAAGAAGCGTTAGGAATGTTTGCTTCTGGGTTCAGGTAGGAACCGTAGGTGATCATTGCGCCCATGCCCAAGGACAGAGAGAAGAACGCCATACCCAAAGCTGCGCCAACCATTCCCACGTCAACGTCTGCCCAGTTAGGCTGCAAGAAGAACTTAACGCCTTCCATTGCGCCCGGCAGGGTCACACTGCGGATCACCAGGATCATGAGCAGGATGAACAGAAGTGGCATCAGGAACTTAACAGAGCGTTCGATACCATCGGTAACACCGGCCACAACGATAGCAGTGGTCAGGCCAAGGAAGGCCGCAGTGTAGATGATAGGCTCTGCTACGCCGCCAACAAGACCGCCGAACTGGGTGCCCAGTTCTTCTGGTGCGGCGCTGAGGGTGCCAAAGATACTCTTTACAAGGTACGCGATGGTCCAACCACCAACGACCGAGTAGTAAGACAGAATGATGGTGCCGGTGAATACGGCCAGAATGCCGACGCCGGTCCAGCGTTTACCGCCAAGTTTCAAAAAGGTGCCAACCGGGTTTGCCTTTGCACGACGGCCAAGAGCGATCTCGGTCATGATAAGTGCAACACCCATGGTGGCCATAATAATGAGGTAAAGGGCAACGAACGCGCCGCCACCTTCAGTGCCTGCTAGATATGGAAATTTCCAGATATTTCCGAGACCGACTGCAGATCCGGCTGCGGCCATAATAAAACCGAAGCGGCTGCCCCATTGTTCGCGTTGCATTGTTAATTAGTACCCATCAAGAACTGGTAGTTTGTTTCTTCCAAGCGCTCGTGCTTGAAATGAAATAATCGAAGAGACCGTTTGAATGAACTTTTCGACAAAGTTGACCGGACATAATGCCGCAACGTATTTCTGATTATATGGGAAGAGTTGCCGTGAAATTGCTATACACTCCGTCATTGTTTCTAGTTGCATTGCGTAGGGGTAAACCAGAGGTTTGCTGAGTGGCGGTGCACTCGCCTACTCGTTCTCCATGATTTCTCCGGCAATTTAACGGCATGGGTTTTGAAGATTTCTTTATTGAATCATTCTCAATTATAAAATGGCAGGATGCCTGACCTGTATCGGTTCTCTAGCGATAATGAAGGGGCGGCTTTTTCCCGATCGGTCAAAATGTCAACAAAAGGGAGTACCAAGCGGTACGCTTCAAAGTGCTTCCAGCCGAATGCATTCAGCAACAGTGCGTGCAGGTAAAAGCCAATAGCTTGATGCTTTAAAGCGAGGGCTTGGCTTTGATAGATGCCGTACGGTGCACCCTTTGACGCGCTAAGTGCGTGTTCTGCTTATTCCGGTTACGGAATGTGGAAAAGGCATAGCTATTGGCGGAGCCTCGTCAGCGATTCAAAATGGGGAGACTGAAACATCCCGATCCACTGAGCTATGCAGTTCTGGCACTTCACGCATGATCGCCGGTTTGATGTCTATAATCATGGTGCCGTTTAAACAGTCGAGACCGTTCACGGTGATAGCCGCGCCTTCAATTGCCTCAATGCGGCAGGTCGCCGAGCCGATAGGGTTCGGGCGGTGGGGTGAACGTAAGGCGAAGGTTCCGGTTTCTTTTCCAGACAAGTGACTCACCTGAACAAGCTTGTCACGCTTCCCCTCTCCCAGCCAATAGAGAACCTGAATGTACTGGCCGCTTTCCAAGCCCATGAGGCCCAGAGTGAACTCGTCAAAAAGGTGCAGGGTACATGGTGGCCCGTTAGGGCTGATGTTGGAGGGGCACTGATCTAATGTTTTGTAAGGTGTCTCGATGGTACCGATTGGTAGAAGTTCAGCGTGCATTCTTTTAATTCCTTTGGTTTTAAGCCTGCTTGAACGCGGCAAAGACATAGGTGAATACGGTGGTTAGGATTACGCTGCCGCCGACAAGGGTGAGCACTGGTGGCACTTCACCGAACACGGCAAAGCCGAAGAGCGGAGCAAGAATGGTTTCCACCATCAGAATGAGGCCGACTTCTGCGGGGGTGATGTAGCGTGTGGCCGTTTGTGCAAGCACGCGGCCGAACGGAGCGGTGAATAGGCCCATGATTGCCATGATCAGCCAAGTGTTCAGAGAGAACGAAGCTGGTTCGGCAAAAAAGAACAGGGTTGCAGCCATAAAAAAGCCGCCCATGCCCACGCTCGCCATGCGGCTGGTGTTTTGATATTTGCGCATAAGTGCCTGAATGAGCGACAGACAGACCACGGCAAACAGTGCCAGCGCGTCACCCACCCAGTTGCCCTGCCCGAATGACCCGAACACAACAATACCGATACCCATCATGACGAGGGAGATAGCAACCCACGTGGACGCTTTGGTCTTTTCGCCCGTAAGCATCCAGCTGAACAGAGCGGAAATGGCGGGTGTACTGCTCATGATGATGAATGTGTTGGCGATGGAGGTCAACTTGATGCTGAGAATGAGACCTGACGCGCTGCCGAGCATCAACAGACCCGCCGCCAGCACGGGCCATCCGCTTTCTTTCAATGTGAGAAACAGACCGCGCTTGTCCAGAAGCTGAATAAAGATCGGCATCGAGATGGCGGTATAGAGACCGAATAGAAACGCTGTGTTGATTGCACTGGTGCCTGAAAAGCGCACGATCACCGGCTCGATACTCATCAAGAGCGCTCCTGCCAGTGCCATAAGGGCGCCTTTTGCCTGCAGGTTCGTTGCCCAAATCGGGGCGGCTTTGTTTATGGTTGAGGAGGACATCAGGAAACGCCTTTCAAAAATCATACTGAATGGTATGAAAAATATCGCTGGCTTTTCTCCTGTCAAGCATTATCATACCAACTAGTATGATTTGCGGGTGAGCTAGCTGATGTCAAAGATGGAAGAAAAGCGCGAACAGAAGCGCCAAGCGATCCTTACAGCGGCGAAAACGACGTTTTTAGAAGACGGATATGTTCTTGCTAATATGGATAAAATCGCGGGGGCTGCGGGCGTTACCAAGCAAACGGTGTACCGCTATTTTCCTTCCAAGCCGGAACTGTTCAAGGCTGTGATGAAAAAGATGGGAGAGCAGCCAGCAGGCACTTTTTTGGAGGAGCTTAAGGCAGCGGATGACAGAGAAGCGCTGGTGAATTTCTCCAAAAAGTTCATCGAGTTCCATATCGGTGAGGAGCAAATTGCCCTTGCCCGCCTGATTATTGCTGAAGGCGCAAAAGCCCCAGAACTGACCTCGGTGTTCTTTCAAGAAGGACCGGATGAGGTAGGCACGGCACTCGTTGCTTTCATGCGCGATCGGCTCAAGCTGGACGATCCTGAAACCAGCGCAACGATCCTTGGTGGTGCGCTCCACTCCATCCGCACTCAGATCTTGATGGGTATGCCGTGCCCACCAGCCGATGAGATTGATCGCTTTGCGGAAAAGGCAGCGCGGATGTTTTTGCCGTCATAACAAAAAAGCCAGCCGACGGCGTTTTTCCGTGGCTGGCTTTCGTCGTTCTGTGAACGTCTCTTACTTGTAAGAGCGTGGGTAGGTGGAGATAACGCGGCTAGCGGTAGAAACGCCTGCTTGCAGCGCGTTGCCCATGCCTTCGCCCTCTGTGAGCTTGGCGATGAAGGCAGCGTTGAAGGTATCTCCCGCCCCTACGGTATCAATGACAGTGACAGGCGGTGCGATACGCTCGTAACGCTCACCGCCAGTAAGGGCGATGGCACCGCGCGGGCCACGCTTGATGATGAGGTGGCTGTGTGCCTTCATCTTTTCGCCGAGGCGAACGCCTGCTCGCTCCTCGTCTTTCTCATTCACTGCTGCCCGAAGTTCTTCGTCATTCAGCAGCGCATAGTCACAAAGGGCGAGCCATTCACGTAGGTAGCCCTTGGCGGTGTCGTCCCAGCCTTGCGGTGGCCAACCCGGATCAATCGCGGTTTCCCAGCCCTTTGCGCTAAGGGCCTTCATAAGATCAGCAACGCCCTTGCACAGCTCCGGCATGAGGAACTGACCGGAAATGAGCGCAATGGCAACGCCCTCTGGCGCATTTGGAATACGGTCAATGAGTGAGGTCGCATCTGCGGTTAGCAGGTGACCGGGGGTGGTGAAGAAAGCGCGGTCGCCGCCTTTATGAACGATGCCCACGGTGAGCGTGGTCGCATCATCGGTTTCAATCCAGTCGCAACACGCTGGATCAAATTCCCCCTTTAGCCACTTGCCATTCACATCGGTGCCGATGGTGGAGATGTAGCGGTGGGGAACCTCCAGACCGGAAAGGGCAAGGGAAGAGTTGCCTGCGGACCCGCCTGCACGCATCTCGCTGCGGCTCATTTGAACCTCAGTGCCAACTTTTGGCCAGCGGTCAATCTCCCCCATTACGAGGTCAACGTTGGCATTTCCGAAAATGAGAATACGCGGCGTGCTGTTTGTGGTCATAAAGGCCTTCCTACAAGTGTTTCGCGCAGGGTCGTAAAACCGAAAGGGGCAGTTCAATGACTGCCCCTTTGATGTATGTGTTTATTATTCCGATGGGATACGTGCAACTACCGGCACATAGTCCTCAAGGTGATCAATCGGGAATTTGACCGTCTCACCTGTTTCGGCAGAGGCGTAGAGCGCCATCAAAATTTCAACGACGGCCAGACCATCATCAAAGGTTTCCAGCGGGGTTTCCCCTTTGCGGAAACACTCTACCATGTGGCGGTTTTCATCGGTGTAGCCGTAAACGCCCGCCTCATCTTCCAGAACCGGCATAAGGCCCTGCTCTGCGTTCTGCTTCTCTACAAGGTCTTCACCTTCTTCGCCCGATACTTCGCGGGACATGAAGATTTTAAGGCCGGTGTTGAGGGAATTGAACTCCATGGAGTATTCAGGGCCGAGCAGTTCAAGCTGAATGCGCAGACCAGCACCAACATAAGCCCAAGAGGTTGTTGCCTCGATCACCACTTCGTTGCCATCGCCATCTTCCAGCAGCACCGTGCCGCGGGCGAAGTCTTCAGAAGGACGCTTGTGGTAGTCAACGGATGGGCCATAGCGTTTGATCAGCTGGTCGGCGTAGTTCTTGCGCACCCACTTAAGGTTTGCGGTGGTGCCGTTGACTTCTTTTACCTTCAGGCTTCGGCGTTCAGAGCTCGGTTCTGTCAGAAGGTGGCGGGCCACTTCTACGGAATGACACATCATGTCGGAAAGAACGCCGCCGCCCTGCTTGTCGCCCTGCCAGAACCACGGGCTGTGCGGGCCGGAATGCTCTTCCGCAGCGCGGGCAAGGTACGGACGGCCGGTTGCAGAAGCTGCACGACGCCAGATGATTTCCTTGCCGCGAATAACCGGCGTACAGAACACCTGATTTTCCAGATAGCCGTGGTTGAGCTTGGCGTCGTTCGCAAGACGCAGCATTTCGCGGGCTTCGCCGATGGTGCGCGCCAGAGGCTTTTCGCAGGCGATAGCGAAGACCTTGGAACGACCTTCTGTGATTTCTTTATGGATGGTGCGCATCACTTCCACGCGGGTGTGGTTTGGTGTCAGCAGCCAAACGGCGTCCACATCATCAGCGGCCAGCATCGCTTCTAGGGATGTATAGGCCTTACAGTTGCCAAGGCCGAGGTCTTTAACGATACCGCAGAAGCGCTCACAGCTTGCAGGGTCTAGGCCAAAGACAGCGGTTACATCCACATTGCGAACGTTGATCATGGATTTCAGGTGGAACTCGGCGATAAAGCCAGAGCCGATGAAACCAACGCGCAGGCGTTCTTTAGGTAGTGCACTCATGATGGGTTCTCCCGTTTATGCATTTGTTTTGGTGCGGCGGTTGACGCACGCACACGTAGTTCTGTTGGCAAAACAAGCGGCTGCCCCGCACGCTTGTCGCCAACCAGCGTTGCATGCAGAAGGGCAAAGGCTTGTTGGCCTACCTCTGTGCGCGGCTGGTGAATGGTGGTGAGCGGAGGGTCGCAAACCTCGCTCCAGAAAAGATTGTCAAAGCCGACGAGGGAAACGTCCTCCGGCACGCGGTATCCAAGCCGCTTCAAAGTGCGGTTGGCGCCAAGGGCCATCTCGTCGTTGGAAAAGAAGATCGCAGTTGGCGGTTGCGGCAGGTTCATTAGCTGAATGGCAGCTTCTTCGCCGGAGATCAGCTCGAACGTGCCGTTTGCCTCGTAGCCTGCAGGAATATCGAGGCCTGCTGCAGCCATTGCCTTGCGGTAGCCGATCAAGCGGTGCTGGCTCATAAGCTCCTGCAAGGGTCCGCAAACATGGGCGATATGCCGATGCCCAAGGCTAATGAGGTGCTCAACCGCCGCTTCTGCTGCTGCAACATTGTCGATCTGCACCAAAGGCAGCGACACATTCTCGATTGCCTCCAGCGCCAGAACCACCGGCAAGTGTTTGAGCGTGCAATCCTCCCGCAAGGCTTTTGGCAGCTTGCCACTCATCAGCACCATGCCGTCTGCCCGTCCGTCGCGCAACATCTCCACATAGGTGGAAACGAGCTTGCGGTCGTTATCGCAGTTGCACATGAGCACCGAGTAACCAGCTTGGCGGGCGGCAGTTTCAACCCCTGCCAGAACGTCCAGATAAAACGGGTTCTTGATGTCACGCACCACAAGCAAGATGGTACCGGTGCGTTTGGTTCTAAGGGAACGGGCAATCACGTTAGGCCGGTAGTCGAGCGCCTCTGCCACCTGCTGTACGCGCAGCCTTGTGGCTTCGGTTACTCGCTTGTCGCCGGAAAGACTACGCGAGACTGTGGCCGTGGAGACCTGCAAGTGCTCGGCAATGTCTTTAAGGGTGACGGGAGCTTTCATGCGCGAAGGCCTTTGCCACGTCCATAAAACACCATGAGCACAAGAAGGGTTCCGCCGAAGATGATCTGACGGCCAAACTCGTCAATGTTCACGGTTGTGAGAATGGACTGGAGGATGACGAGCAAGATCGCACCCAGCATGGTGCCGGTGTATTCACCTTTACCGCCTGCTAGAGACGTGCCACCAAACACCACCGCGATGATGGAGGTGAGCATGTACTGGCTGCCAACGTTGGCAAAGGATGCACCGGAGTAACCCAGAAGACAGATACCGGCCAGTGCTGCAAACACACCTGACAGCGTGTAAACCGCGATACGAACGGTGCGAACCGGAACGCCAGCCATTACAGCCGCTTGCTCGTTAGAGCCGATAGCATAGATGCGCAGGCCAAAGAGAGTTTGACGCAGTAGCCACGCCATAAAGCAGCCAATGCCGACCCACAGCCACAAGATGCCCGGAAGACCAAAGACAAACGGCTCGGAAACAAAATCTGCCAGCGCAGGGGCGGCAACACCGGATGGTACGCCCTGACGGATAACCACCAAAAGGCCCTGAATAACGCCAAGCATACCAAGGGTCATCACCAGCGGCGGAATGCGAAGCAAGGTAACGCCAACACCGTTGAGAAAGCCGAAGAAGGCTCCGGTCACGATGGTAAGCACGAACGCAAGCGGTATGTTGATGTTCATACCGTCCATCAGGTTACCCGCAACGATAACAGAGAGTGACACCACCGCGCCAACGGAAAGGTCGATACCTTCTCGGCCACCAAGGATCACAAGGTTCTGACCCGCGGCCACGATGCCAAGCAGAGCGGCAACGGTAGCAAGGCGGATGATCTGGTCTAGCGAGGTAAATCCCGGTGACAGGATTTCACCCACCGCTAGCAAAATGACGATAAGCACGAAGGCAACAAACAGCGGCTGTTTGATAAGCTCGGAGGGGGACATTACGAAGAGGTTTTTCATCTCAGCTTCTCCGGCTAATGAGGATGCCGACCATGAGCGCGATCAAGATGGCAAGACCTTGCACGAAGTTCTGCCAAGAGGCTGGCGTGCCCACGAAGTAAACAAGACTGCCAATGAGGCCGATGGTTAGAGCGCCGAACAGGGAACCAAGTTGGGTGCCAAAGCCGCCCGATAGCATGGAGCCGCCGAGCACCACCGCCGCAACGGACGACAGCGTCATGGCACTACCAACAAGCGGGTCACCGCTGGCGGTATCACCCGTTAGGCAGAATGCGGCAAAGCTGGCAAAGACACCGCAAAGCACATAGCCCTTGATGCGCGTTGCGGTGACCGGAAGGCCGGACTGGAAGGCGGCTTGCTTGTCATCACCAATTGCGAGCAGTTGCAGAACCACCTTGCTGCGTGAAAACAGGAAGATGAGCACGAGCAGCAGCGCCACCACATAGATGACGAACGGCAGGCCAAAGAACGAGGCAAAGTAGGTTTGCCAGTAGATCATTGGCGCAGGCATACCCGCCACCGGCAGCACGTAGAGCGCAATGCCGGTAAAGAAGATGGAAGTTGCAAAGGTCGCCACGATTGGCTGAAGACGCAACGCTGCGATAAGCAGACCATTGAAGAGGCCGCAGCCTGCACCAACCAGCACGCCAAGCGCCATAATGCCAAGGGTGGTTGCGCCGTCGCCCGCGCTTGCATTCATCATGGTGATGATGAACACGTTGACGAGGGACAGGATATTGCCTGCGGAAAGGTCAATATCACCCGCAAACACCACAAAGCTTTGCCCCACTGCAAGGAACATAAGCGCGAGGTAGGTGCTGAACAGACCGGTAATGCCCCGTGCGGAGATTGTGTTGGCGTTAAAGAAGCCATTCAGCGCAAACAGCAGCATTAAAATGATGAGCGCGGGAAGAAACGGAAAACGGGCGCATAGGGCTTTGAAACGCTGTGCAGCGCTTGGGGTTTGGGTCGCTGTATTCATCATGAGGCAACCTCATATGCTGCATCGTACAGATTAAACCGTGTGCGCTCATCGCCCGCCAGCTCGCGGGTGATTGAGCCGCCGTTAAAGACGAGAATGCGGTCTGAGTTATTGAGAAGCTCTGCGTCCTCTGAGGAGTAGAGGATGATGCCAAGGCCCTCTTCGGCCAGCTCGCGAATGAGCGCGAAGAGGTCGGCTTTTGCGGCAAGGTCGATGCCCTTTGTAGGGTCATCAAGAAACAGCACTTCAGGTTTGTCGATCAGCCAGCGGGCAATCACGACCTTTTGCTGGTTGCCACCGGACAGGGAGTCGATGCTGCTGGTTAGTGCTTCAAACTTGGTAGAGAGCTTTGCCAGCGCTCCTTCCAATTTTGGCGAAAGGTCACCAAACGAGGTGAGGAACAGATATTGCCGGAACGCATGGATCGGCACCGTGTTCTCTTGGATAGGCCGCCCATGGATGACGCCATCACGTACGCGGTCACCGGAAACATAGGCAAGCCCTTTGCGGATGGCTCTACGCTGATGGCCTGCGCGGTAGATCTCTTCTTTCAGATAGAGCTCGCCGCTGTGAATAGGCGCTGCACCAAAGAGTGCCCGCAACACGGCCGACTGGCCTTGGCCATGCAGACCGCCGAGACCCAGAATCTCTCCTCCTTTGAGCGTGAAGGAAATATTCTGGAAGCCAGCACCACGCATGCCTTTGACAGAAAGAAGCGGTTTATCTTCCTTAATTGAAGAGGTGCGCAGTTGCGGGCCATCATCGTCTGCGAGGGTTGAACGTCCACCAACCATCAGTTCAACGATATCTTTCGGGCTGGTCTCTTCCCGTTTGCGGGTTGCGACGATAGCGCCATCGCAGATAACGGTGAGGCGGTCGGAAATCTCGAAGATTTCATCCATGCGGTGAGAGATCATAATCATGGCTCTCCCCTCGCCTTTCAGTTTCTCCAGAATTTCAAAGAAGCGTTTTACCTGAACACGGTCAAGGGCAGAGGTCGGCTCATCGAAAATGAGAATGCCTGCTTCTGTGGCCAGCGCTTTAAGGATTTCGACAAGCTGGCGTTGGTCTGAGCGCAGGTTTGCAACAACCGCGTCGGCATGGAACCCTTCGCCCGCTACATCGCGCACGAGGTCGATGTATTGGTCGGCACGCTTGCGCAGCGCTGCCCGATTGACGAACAGGCCAAACTGAAGTGGCACCTGCGAAATAAGAATGTTCTCCGCAATGCTGCGGTTGGTCGCCAGACTGAGCTCTTGATAGAAGATGCCAATACCCAGCGCCCGTGCATCTTGCGGTGAGTTGATGTTCACCTGTTTACCGTCAAGGGTCACGGTTCCGGTGTCTGGTTTCACACTGCCAGCAATGATTTTGCAAAGCGTGCTTTTACCCGAGCCGTTGGTGCCCATGAGGGCGTGAACTTCGCCTGCTTCCAGCGCGAAATCCCCGTTTTTGAACGCACGTGTGGGGCCGTAAGATTTACTTACGTTCGTGAGAATAAGTTTTGACATGAAAACACCCGGCCTGAGCTTGAAGGGTGCGGGGCAATAGGCTCCACACCCGCTGGCGTTGAGCGATTATTTGAAGAGCGCTGTCGCGTCTTCGATAGAAAGAACGCTGGTGTAGGAGTAGTAGCCCGGCTTGCCTTCCAGTTCGGCGTGAACGGCTTTTACGTTTTCGCCGTTAATGAACGGAATTGGCAGATACATGGCGTTTTCGTACTTGCCCTTGTTGGCAGGTTCGATGAGCTCCTTGCCCTGCAGCAGGTTAACTGCAACGTTTAGCGCACTGGCCATAACGCCCGGAGGGTTTACGGAGGCCGCAGAGGTGAAACCGTTTTCTACCCAGATATCAAGGAAGTCCTTGCGGATTTCGCCGGTCGCAGCAATGTCGCCGGTTTTGCCAGCGTCCATAATAGAGCGCCATGCACCGGCTGCCATGCCATCTTGCACCCATACACCGTTGATGTCTGGATAGGTGGCAAGGATGTTCTGCATCGCTTGCTGGCCTTGGGCTTGCTCCCAGTTCGCGTTGACTTCGTTGACCACCTTCAGATCAGGATAGGCATCGAAGATTTCGCGGTAGCCTTCAACGCGCATTTCGTTGGCCGGATGGCCAGCTACGCCGTTGATGGTAACGATGGAGCCCTTGCCATCAAGGGTTTCTGCAAGCCACTTAGCGGTACGTTTTGCGTAGTCGTTATGGTCGATACCCACATACATGGCATCTTGTGACGACACTTCCGCATCGGTGGAGATAACCAGAATGCCTCTGGCCTTTGCCTGCGCAAATACAGGGTCAAAAGCAGTCGGGCTATTCGGGTTGATGATGATTGCGTCTACGCCCTCATTGATGAAGTTGCGCACGTGAGCAATCTGGCCGGGTACGTCAACGTTGGCGCTTTGCACCACCACGTCTACTTCCACGCCCTTTTCGGCCCACATCGTCGCCATTTCCTGCGCTTCGGAAATCATCTGCGTGCGCCATTCACTTCCAACCCAACCGTTGGAAAGCCCGATCTTGAAATCAGCAGCGCTTGCAGAAAATGCAGTAGCAACCATTGCGGTTGTGGCCATAAAGACGGCAATTCGTTTGGTAATCATATCTTCCTCCCAAAAGAATGTAATCGATTGTATTTGTTTGCCTGCGGAAGATAATTAGGTAAACAACTGATATATGAGAAATAAATATAAGTCATTTATTTCTATGCGTTATGTTATTGTTTTGTGGTTTTTTAAGTTTATTCAGATTACGGCAATATTTATATTTGGATTGTTGCTGTCGTAAACGTTGGTATTGCTAGGTGCCTATTGCCTTGGCGGTAGAATATGGCTGCCATAAAAGGTGCCTAATGCGTACATGAGATTTGCGCATGATTGGCCTCTGTGTTTTGTTGAGGTTAGTTTGGGACGAGTGGTTAGGCCTTGAAGGTCATTTTCAACCAGCAAGCTGCGGCAGGGCGTATAGATGATTCAGGAAAGACTGGACTGTGTTGTATTCGATCTGGATTCGACGCTTTGCTATCCGACAATTGAATATGCGGAGCTCTTTCAGGAGGTGTTTGGAGAACCTTTTGAAGCCCACAAAGAGCGTTGGTCAGCCCACATCATGTTGGATGGTCCCTGCTCTGGCCGTGAAGCTGTTGCTGCCTGTTTTCCCCCACTACGCGCCAAAAGACATCGACGCTACCTTTCAGCGGATGGTTGATGGATGGGCCAAGGCGCAGCGTCTTTTCGATGGGGTGGACGAACTCGTTGGCGCGCTACGGAATACACATGAGAGCTGTAAACTGGGTATCCTCACCAATGGTCCTTCTGCGTTTCAATGGGCAGTGATGAACGAGCTTGGCTTACCTGCCCTCTTCGACTTCTGCCACGCGAGTGGTGATGCCGACTTCGGCATCCGTAAACCCTCTCAAGAAGCGCTCGAACTGATCGAACGACGGTATGGCGTAGCGCCCCAGCGATGCCTCTTCACCGGTGATAGTTGGAAGAACGATATAGAACCGGCCCAAAAGCGCGGCTGGCAAGCGGTGCAGGTTAGCCCTTCGACCAGTTTCCGGGCACAAACTATGCAGTTGATTTTACGGTAGGTGCGTCGGGAATTTAGCAACCTGCTATTGCAGCCTGTTGTACATCACACCTATAAGCGCTCTAGGGGATACCTCAAGAAGTTAGGGGCACAACTTGAGCGGACGGTTACACAGGCCAGACCTTGATGGTCTGCGCGGCATTGCGGTTTTAGCGGTACTATTTTTCCATTTTGACTTGCTTGGAATGAGGGGCGGTTTCACCGGCGTCGATATTTTCTTCGTCCTCTCGGGCTTTCTCATGACGCAGATGCTGATGTCGGAGCGCTTTGATTGGAGCCTTCCCGGTATCGGCCGGTTTTATCGCAAGCGTTTGTGGCGCATCGCTCCTGCCTACTACGTTGTTTTGCTCGGCGTTGCAGGTTTCATCTTGTTTACAGGATGGCCGTTTGGCTTGGGCACCTTCTGGAAGGTTCTCCTCCAATCCGCAACGTTTTCTCTGAACATTTTCGCGCCGTCTGATAGCGGGTATTTCGCAGGGTCTGCCCATCTGAAGCCGCTGCTGCATACGTGGTCGCTCGGAGTCGAGATGCAGTTCTACCTCATATGGCCGCTCATTTGCCTTGGCTTACTCAAGCTCTCCCCTAAAGGCAGGGTGATTGCGATGGGTGCTATCATCCTGCTGTCGTTGGTTGCCAGTGCCATTCTCACCGTTAAAGATGCCAATGTAGCTTATTACTCGCTACCAACACGCCTTTGGCAGTTTGCCTTGGGTGGCCTGATCGCAATTACGCCGTTAACGGTCATTGACGGGCTGTCTCGTAGGGCTGTTTTATTGGGTCAGCTTTTTAGCGCTGCTGCTATCGTGACAGTCCTGTTCCTAGCTAAAGGTCAACCATGGCCACGAGAGGTTGCATTGCTGCTTTGTCTAGCCACGGTGTTTTTGATGGCAAGTAGCCACAAGGAAGGTGCGCTGGTCAGCGCTATGCTCTCTCTTCGTCCGCTTCGCTTCCTTGGCGAAATTTCTTACAGCGCTTACTTGGTGCATTGGCCGATTGCCGTATTCGCCTATACGATTATGGCGGATTATAGCGAAAATGCTCTTATCCGCTTTGTCTTCCTAATTGCCTCTTTTACCCTTGCATGGGCGCTTTACGTCATGATCGAGCAGCCTTTCAGAAAGTGCGGAAAACGCAGCTTTGCCCTGCGAGAAGTCGCGCTGCCTGCAACGTTGCTTTCGCTCGTGGCTCTGGGTGCGCTTGTTTTTTCTAGCCCTGCTTACCTCGCATACTTCGTACCACAAACTTCGATGCAGATCAGTGATCTGGACAAAGAGTACCGAGCGTTCAAGCAGAGCTGTAACCGTACAGGTTGCTTGATTGGCGATGTTTCTGGTCTTGCTCCCTCAGTGGCTATTTGGGGCGACTCTCACGCTCGGCACTTTGGCCTTGGTCTCGACGGGGTTTTGAAATCACAAGGCAAGGCGATGGTTCTTCAAACCCGCAGCGCTTGCCCCTCTTACGCACCGGAATTCAGGGCATCACGTTTTGACGAGAAGTGTCAGCAACAGGCGGAAAAGACGCTCAGTTGGCTGGAAAATGAACAGACTATCGACCAGGTCGTTCTTGCATCGCGGTGGGATATGTATCTCAGGGGCGCGGAACAACTTCTCTTTAAAAATAGCCTAGCCGCACTGGTAGAAAAGCTCGGAGCTGCTGGGAAAAAGGTTGTGCTCGTTCCGCAGGTTCCATTGGCTGGTAGTGCGTCAGAACGCTGCAAATTCACTTTGTCAGGATCCGTTGCCAACTGTTTTCTCGCGCGCAAAAGTGCAGCTGATAGCCAAGCAGAAGAACGTTCCATTCTTTCGGCACTCGCGGCTAATTACGAGCATGTTTGGCTCTTTGATCCTTTCGATAGCCTTTGTAACGAAGAGGCCTGCGCGCTGTTTAGAGATGGTCAGTTTATATATCGCGATGGCAACCACCTTTACAGCAACGGTTCGAGGATAATCGCTGACGACCTACTTCCGTTTCTTGGCGTTTAGAAGCACTGGCCTAGCATGATATTACCTAAGGTTAGGAGTCTTGGTCGAGGGCTAAGGTGTTGAGTGCGCTAGGGTTGGGAATCCTGCCTTTCATTGCGGTTCTGGGTTCCATTGCTGAACAGGCGATAACATCACCGATTCTGTCTTTCGAATCGAAAATTCCCCTTTAAATGCCCAACGGGAACTTTTCAGCAGAAACGATTCACAAGAAACGGGTATGGGATGACTACCTAGTTCCGTAGGGGCGTTAACCGGCTTTTTACAGCTTCTTGCCGCGCTTCTCGTTTAAAAACACGTAGATACCCCTAGGGTTTCTGCCGTTTCCTGCAAAAACCTGCGATTGTATTTGGATTTGGCTTGGGTTTCGTTAAGAAAGGTTAATCGGCGTTAACCATAAAGGGTTTGACGCGAAAGGGGTTTTGAAAAATTATAGCGCATGACGGTTTAACCGTGTCTCACCATTTAAAACCGTCACACGGGGTAGATTGAACTATGCTGCTAGAAGCTGAACACGACGAAACATCTGCGGAGAAGTTTTCGCGCCATTCCGAACTGCTGTCGAGACAGTTGCAGTCCCTGCGTGAAAAGATGTACCCGCCTGAGGCCAAAAAGAAGCTGAAAACCTTCTCTTCGCGCGAAGTTGCGAATCTTCTTGGCGTTGCCGAATCCAGTTTACGCCAGCTTTCCCTCAACGGCGAGGCAGTTATCCCCGAGCGCCTGCAAAATGGCCGCCGGATTTATACCCTCGAACAGATCAACGAAATTCGCCAGTATCTGGCAGAAAAACGCCCTGCGGATGCCCTTCGTCTTGACCCGCGCCGGCGCGAGGGTGACAAGATGCAGGTGCTCGCCGTCGCCAACTTTAAAGGCGGCTCGGCTAAAACCACCACAACGGTGCATTTGGCGCACTATTTGGCGCTTCAGGGCCTTCGCGTTCTTGCCATTGACCTCGATCCGCAGGCTTCTTTGTCGGCCATGTTCGGCTACCAGCCGGAGTTCGATGTTGACGAGAACCAGACCCTTTATGCAGCCATTCGTTATGATGACGAAGAGCGGGTCCCTCTCTCCCATGTTATCCGCCAAACATACTTTCCTCAGCTGGACATTGTCCCCGGTAACCTGGAACTGATGGAATATGAGCACGAAACGCCTCAAGCAATTGCGCAGGGGCTTTCGCGCGGCGATGGCATGTTCTTCCGCCGTATGGCAACCGTGTTGCAGGAGGTGGAAAATGATTATGACGTGGTGCTTATCGATGCCCCGCCACAGCTGGGTTACCTCACGCTTGGCGCGCTTTATGCGGCTACTGGCATGATTGTGACCGTTCATCCGGCAATGCTCGACGTATCGTCCATGAACCAGTTCCTCTCCATGACCTCTGAGCTTTTGGCGGTTATTGAGGAAGCTGGCGGTTCGCTGGACCATGACTTTGTGCGCTATCTGCTTACCCGCCACACCCCTCATGACGTGCCGCAGTTGAACGTTGCTGCGCTCTTGCGCGGTCTTTTTGGCTCGGATGTTTTGGCAGCTTCTGTGGTGGAGACCACCGCAATTGCCAACGCTGGCCTTGAAAAGAAGAGCCTTTACGAGGTGGAAAAAGGCAACATGACCCGCGATACGCTGAACCGTGCTCTTGAGTCCGTTGATGCAGCGAATGCGGAAGTCTTCCAGTTAATCAAACAGGTATGGGGCCGCTAATGAACAAAGCGAGCGACCGATCCAAAAAGATGCGGGCGATGTTTGGCGGGGTAGACCCGAGCGAACTTTCAAAAGAGCCCGCTACCCTTGAAAAAACCATGGCTGTGCCCGCAAAACATAAGGTTTCTGCGGGCGCGATCAAATCTATGCGCTCTACCTTCTCTAACGTTGAGAAGGAAAACGAGAAGCTACGCCAGATGATGGCGGAAGGCGGCGTAGTTCAAGATCTTGATCCTGAATTGATGGACCCATCCTTTGTCGCCGATCGCATTGCCGTTTCTATTGATGAAGACTTTGAAGCGCTGAAAGAATCTATTGCGGCGAGCGGCCAACAGGTGCCAATTTTGGCCCGCCCGCACCCGCAGGATCCAGAACGCTACCAGATTGCCTTTGGTCACCGTCGTTGGCGCGCCTGCCGTGAGCTTGGTATCGCGGTTAAAGGTTTTGTCAAAGCGCTCAGCGATGAAGAGTTGCTTATTGCTCAAGGTCAGGAAAACCATGAGCGTAAGAACCTTTCTTTCATCGAGACGGCTCTGTTTGCCCATCGCTTGTCTTCAGATTACCCGCAGACCGTTATTTCCAAAGCCATTGGCAAGGACGCGACTACTGTTTCCAAGCTTTTACGCCTTACCAATGGCTTGCCAGAAGAGCTGATCCGTAAGATTGGCCCTGCACCTAAGATCGGCCGTCCGCGTTGGGAGGAGCTTTCCGGCTTCTTTAGCAACGGCGCTTTGCCAGCGGGGCTGAAGAAAAAGGTTGATGCGCTTGTTGTAGAGCCGGCCTTTGACCAGCAGCCAAGTGACGAGCGCTTTGCAGCCGTTCTGGAAGCTGTGAAAGTGGCCGCCTCCCCTGCCCCGAGCAAGGATGAGAAGAAGGCACCTGCAGCGAAGAGCTGGCTTGGCAACAAGCAGGTCATGCTGAAGGAAAGCGACAGTGCGCTTAACATTCAGGTTGATGTGAAGAAGTCGCCAGCGTTGGCGTCGTTCCTTAAAGCGCGTTTGCCAGAGCTTTTGAAGGAATTCGAAAAGACCAGCAAGGAGGGATCTTGATGGTTTAATCGAAGCTGCGGGAAGTTCCCGCGCAAATGAAAACGGCCTTGCAGACGGCAATCTGCAAGACCGGTAATCATTGGTCAGACAAGTACGCAAAGCACTCGCCGTAACCGGATGTAGCAATCTCAACCTACTGCGAGACCTGCCACGAATCAACCGTCCATTGACGTGTTGAAGCGGGTTTTTTGTGCTTTCTTCCTGTTTGCCCTGAGATTTTAGGGAGGGATCGGTGTGAAACCGTATTCCCCACAGGATCACTTGTGCCTTAGCGCAAGTGGGGAGCAGTAACATGCACGGGCATGCAGGGACCGCAGGGTTTAGAAAACTCACGCCAGCTATGATCGCCAGCCAGCGTTTGGCGATGGCAAACGATATCGTCAAAACCACAAAGGCTGAAGTCGCGCTAGCGCTTAAGAAGGCGGCTCCGGCTCTCGGCATTGATGGCACGACCTATCACATTCTGGATATTCTCATTGGCTTGACCGTTGCCGACGACTGGCAGCCAGAGCGCCGCCCTATTGTGGCGATCTCTAATGAAAAACTCTCTGAATATGTTTGTCGCTCTACCCGCACTGTTATTCGTTCAATTCGTAAGCTCGTGGAAGCGGGTGTTCTTGCCTACAGAGACAGCCCGACAGGTCGTCGCTATATCCATCGTGGTGAGTTTAAGAACGGTAAACAGGGAGAGATCCGCAACGGTTTTGGCCTGGACTTCTCTCCATCACGTCAACGCATTGCAGAGTTAAAGCAAATTGGTGATGCTTTTGCACGCAAGCTGGCTGCTGAAAAGGAAGCTAAGCGTACGGTTACCCGGTTGTCCCGTGCAATAGCTGATATGGAGCGTTTGGCTTTCGCTGAGGGCATTGACCTTTCTGCAGTGAGCGAGGCTATGGAGCGTCTCTCACAGTCGGCTATGATGCCCGTAGAGCGTGCCGAAAGCCTGACCATTATCTTTGAACTGGCAACTGACATCATTTCAGAGCACGCAGAAGCTAGCGCACAGGGGAATAGCGCTGAATTTTCTAATGAAATGCCATGCGCGGATGACATTGAAGTCACTTCTTATAATAATACAAACCCTCAAAACTCTTTGATAAATAGTAAAATTGAGCGGAGATCGTCTAACGACGATCACTCAAAAAACAACTCGCCTGCAAACAGCAGTCTCGATATGGCTCCTGAAAAGGACCCAATTAGCAACTCTCGTGCCAGTGCTTCTTTTGCCGCGAATGCAGCAACCTCTGCAGAACTTCGTGGTGCTCTATCAAGAACACTGAAGCCTCATAGTTCATACCAACCTGTGGGTGAGGCCGATCTATCTCTCGTTTCCATCGGTCTCCTCAGCGCGGCAACTTCGCAAGTTCAACAGGTTTTGGGGCTCCAGTTGGATAGTTGGAAGGATTTGGCGGCGGCGAGCGATGATTTGCGGTTAGCTATTGGTCTATCTGCAAATGGTTGGGACAGCGCCTGCGCGTCGGTTGGTGATTATTTGGCCGGAGCTATTCTCGCGGTTACCGTCGAAAAGGCAATGCGCGATCCTGATGCAATTTCCTCTCCTGCCGGCTATTTCCGAGCCTGTGTGGACCGTGCCCAGGACGGTAAACTTGCATTGCATAAATCCTTGTTCGGATTGGCTGCTTCGTAGGTGTTGGTCTTATGCGAAGCTTGAACTGCGGCGAGTTGGGCAGGCTGGAATCGCGTAAGTTTTTGGCTGGGAAGAAGGAGTGCTGGGCTGCGGATTGATCAAGCCCCTCACTCGGCTCAATGCATATTTGGAAGCCCTACCCTGCCTTCATAAAGCAACGGCTCAGCTATCCGTTGAGGTTAGATAGAAAAGTTGCGCTGGGTTTTGTTGCTTGCGGCGGTGAGTTTAGCTCCGAAACACGTAATCGATCAGCAATGCAGGTGCTATAACTCCACGTTCAAAATGATGTTTCTCGCAGGGTTGCAGTACAATAGGCCCTACTCCCCTACCCTCTTTACCGTTAATTCTATGAGGGCTTTCGGCGTTGTTCTCCGTAGAACAACAGCGAGTGATTGTCTGCAAATAGCAGTCGCTTGAAACCAACCGAACGGGATCTCAGTCTCAGGATCTACGTCCCTTCCCTATTTACTTTAGACACTATTCATCCCTGACTATTGTAGTTAATGGTTTCTGACGATTCGAGCTTTTAAGACAGTTCTGTAAAAGAAGGAGTACCGATTGAGTGAAGGCACCTTTGCTGTAGCGGGTAATAAAACCATCTGTTTTCCGCCTTGGGAATTTGTTCTTTCGCCGCTTTTTCGCAGCGATCTGACTTCCTGATTTCTCCGAGATTTACTCGCCAATTATTGGAAACTTGTTGGGTGATGTTGAGCCGTAGCAGTGTCATTTTGGGCAACAAGCTGGGGCGTACTCCCCTCACCTCGTCGGTCGAATATCCGTTCGAATTATCACTATTTGGTTGTAGATTGACGCTGACGACCGATGACTTTTGGAACAATTTTTCGATGAAAATCGTTCCAAAGATAGACGCCAATTTGCTTTCCTATTTGGTTTTTTCGACCAACATATTTAGTGGTGTTTCGGTCTCTTCTTGGTCTCATAAATACGCTCAGATCGGGAAGTATTTATGCGTTTTACCGGCGTATGAATTTGGACCAATTTCCGTATCAAGTTACTGATTGATGAGGGAAAAGTGAACTAGTTTTCGGTACGACTTGGCAACTGCCAAGTGCCTGTAGTTCGTTCGGCTCTCGTGCTCTTGCAGGAGCCGAGAAGTCAATAAACTTGGCAGCTGCCAAGTCCCGATAAACCGCAGAAAACAGCCGTTTCCAAGAGAACTAACTTATTTGGAATTGATCTGGAAGAACCGACTTGGCAGCTGCCATACAGACAGATGGCGTCAGTTGTCAGGGCAAAATCGGAATGGTTCTATCGAAGTTTTCCAGCTCCTGCGAGGGAGTTGATCTGTGTGTTCTTTATGCCTTGAACTACACCAGATACTAATTGGATTTGGAGACATAAACGCAGACCATATTGAAGAATTCGGCGGGAGAAACGGGAGGGAAATGAGCTCAATTGCAGATGATGTTTACAGCGATTAATGGACGTCGAATCCACTATTGCGGCTCCCTACTCCACTAGCCGGATCTACAACCTCAGATCATAGTTTTCGTTTCTCGGTGGTTGTATTCTTTTATGTGTCACGGGCCTGTTTCAGAGCGAAGCAGAGGCAACTTTGAATGACCATCGCTCGCGCATTTCAGGTCACTGGCTGCAGTGCGCAAATACACCACGTAGAAGATTTCGCGCGGGCCCGCTCCGCACTCTTCTTCTGCAACCCAGCTCCCTAGACGATCTTATAGAGCAGCGTGGTTGAAGCTAGAAAATCGCTGTCCGGGTCTTTAGCGAAGTTGGGAATGGTGCCGCAGATTTCATAGCCCAGAAGCGTATAAAGTTTCTCGGCGCGATCGCCAGTCTTCGTGTCTAGCAAGATGTGGTGACGGTCAGCGATAATCGCTTCTTCTTCCAAGGCGGCCATTAGTGCCTTGGCAATGCCACGTCTTTGGTAATCAGGATCAACGAGGAGCTTTGAAACATCCGCGCGGTGTTTCTGGTTCGGCGGTTGTTCCAAAACGAGTTGCACCGTGCCGACGACTTTGCCCTCAAGCATCGCTGCAAAAAGGATGACGGCTCCGGTGGAAACTTTCTGGTGAACATTCTGCAGCCAGTAGGTCTTAGCGTCATCCATTGTAAAAGGCAGCACGAAGCTGACAGAGGCACCGCTCAAAACATTGCTATGGAGAATGTGAGCAAACGCATCGATGTGATTACTGAGGTCATCTGCGGTTAGTTTCTTGATTTGTAGTTCTGCCATATCTAACCCCCAATGCATTTAATGAGCGCTTTATTCAAAGGCGGTGATCTGAGCGTCCGACCCCAAGAACAGAGCGTTTATGCTTGCTGCTATAATGCTGCCCGTAAGGATCTTTGAATACAAGATCTCCAATTGGATAAATAATTGGCAGCTGCCAATAGATTTTGAGAGCGCAATAGTAGTCTTTTGGATGTTCTTTTAGTGCGTTCAGAGAAGTTCAGTTTAAGGGGACGTCTGTTTGGCTATAGATGCGTGAAAAACAGGCATATTTCTGCGATTTTCAGGTTGTTTTTCCTAGTTTTACAGGAGCAATGCTCTATAATCACAACGTAAGCTGCTCTTTAAAGGTCTCTACCTTCCGGCGTTCCAAAATTTACGCCGTTTTATTCAGCCTTTCGCCACTGCACAAAGCTTGGTTGTGCGCTGCAGCTATTTTATGCATATAAATTTCATGCTTGAACTAAGTTGATTCCCTGATTACCGTCTAGGTGTTGCCACGCAAGCGGTCGGCTTTGGCTGACATAGGGGGGAAGCTTTGCGTAGAGTGAGAAATCTAGACGGGTGTACTGGGTGTTTTGGCCAGTTTTGCGCAGTTTGTTTTGTCAGCTGCCAAGTTTTGCAGCTTAAGCGGTTTGAAAACGACGCTGATTTGAGCGAGGGCTACGCTCATGGATAGTGTTGTGACATCCAAATCCAGATTGCGCCTTTGGCTTCGCGTTTTGAAACTGAGCCGCCTCATCGAAAATGAACTGCGAGAGCGCTTTCGCAAGGAGTTCAACTCCACCTTACCACGTTTTGATGTGCTGGCCTCGCTAGAGCGCCACTCAGATGGGCTACGCATGAGCGAGCTGTCTACGGTTCTGCGCGTCTCCAATGGAAACGTGACCGGCATTGTTGATCGCTTGGTGGAAGAAGGTCTGGTCGTGCGTGTCGCTGTGCCGGGAGACCGGCGGGCGTCTCTTGTAAAGCTAACAGATGACGGACGTTCCCAGTTCGCATTGCAGGCAGAAGCTCACGAGCGCTGGATAAACGAACTGCTGGCGATGTTTCCTGAAGAGCAAGCAGAACTCTTGGCAAAACAATTGGAATTGGGCCTGCCGTTTGGCAAGGCATTGGGAGAACAGGTTTGAAAACGGCAAATACCAACACGGTCAACTTCAACTGCAGCATTGAAAATGGCATTGCGACTGTCTCCCTTGATCGTCCTGAGCGCAAAAACCCACTGACGTTTGAAAGCTATGCTGAGCTTCGCGATTGGTTCCGTGACTTGCATTACTGTGATGATGTGAAGGCGGTGGTGTTTGCCTCCAACGGCGGCAATTTTTGTTCTGGCGGCGACGTGCACGACATTATCGGCCCGCTGGTGAAGATGGATATGAAGGAGCTGCTGGCCTTCACTCGCATGACGGGCGATTTGGTTAAAGCGATGGTCAACTGCGGTAAGCCGATCATTGCTGCGGTAGACGGCGTTTGCGTTGGTGCCGGTGCTATTATCGCCATGGCTTCTGATCTGCGTGTTGCGACGCCGCAGGCGAAAACAGCGTTCCTGTTTACCCGTGTAGGCCTTGCGGGCTGCGATATGGGCGCGTGCGCCATTCTTCCTCGCATCATTGGGCAGGGCCGCGCTGCAGAGCTTCTCTACACCGGCCGCTCCATGTCTGCTGATGAGGGTTACAACTGGGGCTTCTTCAACCGACTGGTGGAAGCAGATGCGCTCGTTGGTGAAGCTACGGAGCTTGCCAGCCGCATCGCGAGTGGTCCGAACTTTGGAAACATGATGACCAAGACAATGCTGGCGCAGGAATGGTCCATGTCCATTGAGCAGGCTATTGAAGCAGAGGCACAGGCGCAGGCGATCTGTATGCAAACGGCGGACTTTGAACGCGCCTACCACGCCTTTGTCGGCAAGCAGAAGCCGGTATTCGAGGGTAACTGATGACTGACAAGAGCTTCTTGAACTGGCCGTTCTTTGAAGATAAGCACCGCACACTTTCAGCGGAGTTGGAGAGCTGGGCAGCTGCCAACCTGAACGCGCTGGATCATCACGATACCGATGCCACTTGCCGCAAGCTGGTGAGTGCACTGGGTGAGGCGGGCTTCTTGCAGAATACTGCAGTAGACCCTGACGACCCATTGGCGGTGCTGGATGTTCGCTCGCTGTGTTTGTCTCGTGAGACGTTGGCCCGTCATGATGGCCTTGCAGACTTCGCGTTCGCCATGCAAGGGCTGGGCACGGGGGCTATCTCGTTATTCGGAACGCCCTCTCAAAAAGCGGAGTGGTTGCCGCTTACCCGTTCAGGAAAAGCGATCTCTGCCTTTGCGCTGACTGAGCCAGAAGCAGGCTCAGATGTTGCGCGTTCATCTATGACTGCGGTGAAAGATGGTTCCAGCTACGTGCTGAACGGTGAGAAGACGTGGATCTCCAACGGCGGCATTGCGGATGTCTACACTGTCTTCGCCCGCACCGGTGAAGGTGAGGGCGCCAAGGGGCTTTCCGCGTTCATTATTCCGGCCAACACACCTGGTCTTGAAGTGGTTGATCGTCTCGCCACCATCGCCCCGCATCCGCTTGGCCGGTTGAAGTTTACCGACTGCCGCATTCCGACAAGCGCTCTTCTGGGGCAGGCTGGTAGTGGCTTTAAGGTCGCTATGTCCGTGCTGGATGTATTCCGCTCTACCGTTGGAGCAGCAGCACTTGGCTTTGCCCGCCGCGCTTTGGATGAAGCCCTTGGCCGAGTTTCTACCCGTCAGGTGCAAGGGGCTCCGTTGTTCGAGCTGCAAATGGTGCAAGGGCATATCGCAGACATGGCAATGGACGTAGATGCAGCCGCGCTGCTCATCTACCGCGCAGCATGGACCAAAGACAGCGGCGCACCACGCATCTCCCGCGAAGCAGCAATGGCAAAACTCTACGCCACCGATCAGGCTCAAAGTGTCATCGATAAGGCAGTCCAGCTTTTCGGCGGTGATGGTGTTCGCTGCGGTGAAACCGTTGAACGGCTCTACAGAGAAATTCGCGCCTTGCGCATCTATGAAGGTGCATCGGACGTGCAGAAGGTAATCATCGCCCGTCAGACAATGGGCGCATTCACCGGTTCCTGAGATAGGGGCTCTTGGAACTGGTTGAGGAGGGGAACAAACATGTTGGGACCAAGCGCACATACCGATACCTTTGCGCGTGATAATCTGCCTGCCGCAGACCAGTGGCCGGAGCTGCTGCTGGATCGCTTTGCCTATCCAGAATACTTGAACGTTGGTGTTGAGCTGACAGATGCCATGGTCGAGAAGGGCTTTGGTGATCACACAGCGCTGATCGGCAACGGGCGTCGTCGCACCTATAAGGAGCTGACGGACTGGACCAACAAACTGGCCCGCGCTCTGGTGGAAGACCTCGGCGTTAAACCCGGCAACCGCGTTCTCATCCGCTCGGCAAACAATCCGGCCATGGTGGCGTGCTGGCTGGCTGCGACCAAGGCAGGGGCGGTGGTAGTGAACACCATGCCGATGCTGAGGGCAGGGGAGCTGACGCAGATTGTCGATAAGGCTGAGATCACCCACGCGCTGTGTGATACCCGCCTTATGGATGAGCTGACAGCATGCGCCAAAGAAAGCAGCTACCTGAAAACGGTGGTCGGCTTCGATGGCACGTCCAACCACGATGCTGAACTGGACCGCCTTGCACTGGAAAAGCCGGTGAAATTCGACGCTGTAAAGACGGGCCGTGATGATGTGGCTCTGCTGGGCTTTACATCGGGCACCACTGGCATGCCGAAAGCGACCATGCACTTTCACCGCGATATGCTGATCATCGCTGATGGCTATGCAAAGGAAGTGTTGGGCGTAACTTCTGAGGATGTGTTTGTAGGCTCTCCGCCGCTGGCGTTCACCTTCGGCCTTGGTGGACTGGCAATCTTCCCGCTGCGTTTTGGGGCAGCGGCCACGCTGCTGGAGAATGCAGCGCCGCCTAAGATGATTGAGATCATCGAGAAGTACCGCGCCACCGTCTGCTTTACCGCGCCTACCGCCTACAAAGTGATGCTGACGGCGATGGAAGAGGGGGCTGACCTTTCCTCCCTGCGTGCCGCTGTATCGGCAGGAGAAACGCTTCCAGCACCTGTCTATGAAGCATGGATGGAAAAAACCGGCAAGCCGATGCTGGACGGGATCGGCGCAACGGAGATGCTGCACATCTTCATTTCCAACCGGTTTGAAGATCATGCACCCGCCTGTACCGGCAAGCCAGTGAGCGGGTACGAAGCCAAGATCATCGGCCCTGACGGGGAAGAGCTGCCTCGCGGTGAAGTGGGCCGTCTTGCGGTGCGCGGGCCAACAGGGTGCCGCTACCTCGCTGATGAACGCCAGAAGAACTATGTGCTGAATGGCTGGAACATTACCGGCG
Source organism: Pseudovibrio flavus (assembly GCF_009711345.1). Taxonomy (GTDB): domain Bacteria; phylum Pseudomonadota; class Alphaproteobacteria; order Rhizobiales; family Stappiaceae; genus Pseudovibrio; species Pseudovibrio flavus. The sequence continues at coordinate 52,320 of NZ_SMMA01000050.1, read as the reverse complement.
ATGCGTTCTGGATGGATGAACAGGGGTATCTGCATTTCGCCGCCCGCAACGACGATATGATCGTTTCCAGCGGATACAACATTGCCGGACCAGAGGTGGAAGCCGCACTGCTTGCGCATCCTGCTGTGATGGAGTGTGCGGTAATCGGTGTGCCGGACGTGGAGCGCGGCTCTATCGTTCAGGCGCATGTGGTGGTCAATGAAGGCTTTGATGCGCAGGAGGGGCTTATAAAAGACCTGCAGGACCATGTGAAGGCAAAGATCGCTCCGTTCAAATATCCGCGCTCCGTCATCTTTTGCGATGAGCTGCCAAAGACGCAGACTGGCAAGGTGCAGCGCTACAGGCTGAAGGAACAAACACCCGCATAAAATACGCAATCATTGGGTGTAGGCGGAAAAGCTATCAATTCATCTATTGACGCAGGAACGTTTCTTTTCTTTGTTATATACCTGCGCAATTTTACGGAGGAGTGAGAGCGCCAAAGGCGCTTCGGGGAATTGCAGAATAAATAATTTCTAGAGGAGAAACCTGATGTTTTTGAAGAACTTGGGAATGGCCGTTTCGGCACTGGCCCTCATTGCGGGTGGGGTTACAAGCGCTGCGGCAGACAATGGCAATGTTAAAGTAGGCATGATCACCACTTTGTCTGGCGGCGGTGCCGGTCTTGGTATCGATGTACGCGACGGCTTCATGCTGGCAGTCAATCAGGCTGGCAACGAGATGCTGGAAGTTGTGATTGAAGATGACCAGCGCAAGCCGGAAGTTGCTGTTCAGCTTGCAGACAAAATGATCCAGTCCGAGAAGGTCGATATTCTCACCGGTATCATCTGGTCCAACCTTGCTATGGCTGTTGTTCCGGCAACCACTGCGCAGGGCAAGTTCTATCTGTCTCCAAACGCAGGTCCATCTCCTCTGGCGGGTAAGGGCTGTCATCCTAACTACTTCAACGTTGCATGGCAGAACGACAACCTGCATGAAGCCGCTGGCGCATACGCAAACGACGCCGGCTTTGGCAAAACCTTCATGCTCGCGCCGAACTATCCGGCGGGCAAAGATGCGCTGACCGGTTACAAGCGCCTCTATAAGGGTGATGCAGCTGGTGAAGTTTACACCAAACTTGGCCAGACTGATTACGCAGCCGAGATTGCACAGATCCGCGCGTCTGGCGCTGACAGTGTTTACTTCTTCCTGCCGGGCGGCATGGGTATTTCCTTCCTCAAGCAGTATGCAGGCTCTGGCGTTGATATTCCGGTAATCGGTCCTGCATTCTCCTTCGATCAGGGCATTTTGCAGGCTGTAGGTGCGGCAGCACTTGGCGTGAAGAACACCTCCCAGTGGAACAAAGACATCGACAACGAAGCAAACGCTGCGTTTGTTGCAAGCTTCCAGGAAGCGTATGGCCGTCTGCCATCCCTTTACGCAAGTCAGGGCTTCGATACGGCTAACCTTATCTTGAGCGCAATGGACAAGGCGGACGTGAAAGATGCTGATGCTTTCCGCGCTGCGCTGAACGAAGCAGATTTTGATTCCGTTCGCGGTGACTTCTCGTTTGGTAACAACCAGCACCCGATCCAGAACATCTACGTTCGTGAGGTCATCAAAGAGGGTGATGTTTACACCAACAAGATCATCGCTACCGGTCTTGAAAACCACGCAGACGCTTACGCGGCAGACTGCAAGCTTTAAGTAACGCAAGAAGCGCAGGCGGGTTTTGGGTAACCGCCTGCGCTTTTTCTTTTCAGGAATGCTTCCTCGCTATGTCACTCGTTCTTTTGATCGAGCAAGTGCTGAACGGTTTACAGTCCGGCGTTATGCTCTTCCTTATGGCTGCGGGCCTAACGCTGGTGTTCGGCGTTATGGGGTTGATTAACCTCGCTCACGGCTCGCTTTATATGGTCGGCGCGTTTGCCGCTGCTGCCACCGCCGCTGCCACCGGCTCGTTTCTTTTGGCGCTCATTGCAAGCCTTGCTGCTGCCGCTGCTGCTGGCGCGGTGATCGAACTTGCTGTTATCCGGCGGCTTTATAACCGTGATCACTTGGACCAAGTGCTGGCGACATTTGCCCTAATTCTGATTTTCTCTGAAGGAACGCGCTGGCTGTTCGGCTCGTTTCCGCTGTTCCTTGATGTACCGTCCTATCTCTCCGGTGCGGTAACGCTGCCATTCGGCATTCAGTACCCGCTTTACCGCCTCACCATTATCGGCGTTGGCCTTGCTGTTGCTGTTGCGCTGTTCCTGCTGGTGTCGCGCACCCGTCTTGGTATCCGTATCCGCGCAGGTGAAAGTGACCGCGAGATGATTGCTGCGCTTGGCGTTGATATCTCCCGCCTTTATACGGTGGTGTTTGCTCTGGGCGCTGCTCTTGCCGGTCTTGCTGGGGCAATGGTTGGCGCGATCCAGTCTGTGCAGGTAGGTATGGGTGAGCCTGTGCTGATCCTCGCCTTCGTGGTGATCGTAATCGGCGGTATTGGCTCGATCAAAGGGGCGCTCGTCGGCTCTCTGCTTGTTGGCCTTACCGATACTCTGGGTGGGTTTTTGCTGCCGCAAGCCTTTGGCTTGTTCATGGATGCTTCCAGCGCGACTTCGATCGGCTCTGCGCTTGCCTCCATGCTCATTTATATCCTGATGGCGGGTGTTCTCATCTTCCGCCCTTCTGGTCTTTTCGGGAGGGCATAAGATGAGCCGCGAAACATCCCTCAACTCGGTGATTGGCCTTGGCCTGCTGCTGGTTCCGCTCTGGGCCTATTGGGCAGACGAGCCGTTCATCATCACCCTTTCCACCAAGGTTGCCATTTTGGCCCTTGCTGGCGTTGGCCTTAACATTGCGCTTGGTCTTGGCGGTCTGGTCAGCTTTGGTCATGCGGCGTTCTTCGGCATTGGCGGCTACGCCATGGGCATTCTGGCAGCTCACGCGCAAACCTATGTACCGCTGATGGAATGGCCGTTTTTGATTGATGGCACCAAGTCCATGCCGATCATTTGGCTGGTTGCCATGGTGGTGAGTGCTCTGGTTGCCGTACTGATCGGAGCTCTGTCACTGCGCACCTCCGGCGTTTACTTCATCATGATCACGCTGGCCTTTGCGCAGATGCTCTACTACTTTGCGATCAGCTGGCCTGCTTATGGCGGTGAGGACGGGCTTTCCATCTACCTCCGCAACAGCTTCCCCGGTTTGAATACGCTGGTGCCAATCCAGTTCTTCGGTATCTGTTACGCTCTTCTGATGATCGTTATCGCGTTCTCCGCCCGCCTTGCTCGCTCGCCATTTGGGTTGGCGCTCGCAGCGGCACGCCAGAACGAGGAGCGCGTGGAAACGGTGGGCATGCGCCCCTATAACCTACGCCTTGCAGCCTTCGTAATTTCAGCTGCCATTACCGGTCTTGCCGGTGCGCTTTATGCAGACCTCAACCGCTTCGTCAGCCCGACCATGTTTAGCTGGCACATGAGCGGCGAGATCATGGTGTTCATCATCCTTGGTGGTGTCGCCCGTCTTTATGGTCCGGTTGCTGGTGCTGCGCTTTACATCATGTTGGAGCACTTCCTCGGCCCGATCTCCGAATACTGGCAGATCTATCTTGGCGCTCTGCTACTGCTCGTCGTTCTGTTCGCCCGTGGCGGTCTCATCGGTACGCTCGCCGGAAGGGAGGTTGCCCATGACTGATCTGGTTCTTGAAACTAAAGGCATCAGCAAGTCATTCGGTGCGCTGAAGGCCAGTAACAACATTTCGCTGGATTTGCGGGTAGGGGAGATCCACGCGCTCATCGGCCCTAACGGTGCGGGTAAGTCCACCCTTATCAAACAGATTGCGGGCGGTTTGACACCTGACAGCGGCTCGGTTCACTTTCTGGGTGAAGATGTAACCACGCTGGACCGTGTTGCCCGCGCCCGTAAGGGCCTTGGCCGAACCTTCCAGATTTCATCGTTGGCGATGGACTTCACTGTGTTGCAAAACGTTGTGCTTGGCGCGCAAGGGGCTAAGGGCTCTCCGTGGCACTTCTTCCGCAATGCCATGAAGGACAAACGGCTTCTGGATATTGCTTGGAATGCTTTGGAGCGTGTTGGCCTACAAGACCAAGCCAAGGTTCGTACAGCAGACCTTTCTCACGGCCAGCGCCGCCAGTTGGAAGTTGCCGTTGCGCTGACCCTTTCACCAAAAGCGTTTTTGATGGATGAGCCGATGGCGGGCATGGGCGCGGCTGGTTCTGCCCAGCTCACCACATTCTTGGAAAACCTGCGTACCGAAGCGCCGATCCTGCTGGTTGAGCACGACATGGATGCTGTGTTCGCCCTTGCTGACCGTATTTCCGTGCTTGTGTACGGCGAGATTATCGCAAGCGGAACGGCTGATGAAATTCGCCGCGACCCGCAAGTACAAAAAGCCTATCTTGGGGAGGAGAGCCTATGAGCTTGCTAGAGCTTTCCGGTGTAACCGCTTTTTATGGCCCCGCGCAGGCCCTGTTTAAAGTGTCGCTGAGCCTTGAGGAGGGCGAGGTGCTCGCCCTTATGGGCCGTAATGGCATGGGCAAGTCGACAACCATCAAATCCATTTGCCGTATGGTTGCGGTGAAAGAGGGCGAGCTGACGTTTGACGGGCATGACCTCAAGAGCTTGCCATCTCACAAAGCCGCTCGCCTCGGCATTGGTCTGGTGCCTGAAGGGCGGCGCTGTTTCCCAAACCTCAATGTGGAAGAAAACCTCAGCGCGGCGGCGCGCAAAGGGGCTTGGGACTTTGAGCGCGTCTGCAAGCTGTTCCCACGGCTGAAAGAACGGCGCACCCAGCTTGCAGCGTCCCTTTCCGGCGGCGAACAGCAAATGCTTGCCATTGGCCGTGCCCTGATGACCAACCCGCGTCTTCTCATTCTGGATGAAGCGACAGAGGGCCTTGCCCCTGTTGTGCGGCAGGAAATCTGGCAGGCGATCAGCGAGCTGCGCAAAGAAGCGGGCCTTTCCATTCTTGTGGTTGATAAGACCGTCAAAGAGCTGGAGAAGATCGCCGACAAAGCGGTAATTCTGCAAAGAGGCGAAACGGTTTGGTCTGGCGCTATGGCCGACATGAGCCAAGACATCGCTGCAGAATATCTGGGGGTTTAGAAATGGCGTTTCACTTTGCTCAAAAGGTTTTGTTCAAGCACTGCGATCCCGCGGGCATTGTGTTTTATCCGCGCTATTTCGAGATGATCAACGATACGGTTGAAGCGTTCTTCGATGAAGCGATGAACGAACCGTTTGAAGATATGCATCGCGGCGGACGGGGCGGTGTCCCGACCGCTCACATCGAGACGGACTTTAAAGCCCCGAGCCGCCACGGTGACCGGCTGGATATTGCGCTCGGCGTGACCCGTGTGGGCCGCTCCAGTGTGAACCTGTCTTTTCTTTGCACCTGCGGTGATGAGGTACGCTTTATGGCCAAATCGACCCTTGTCTACATCAATGACAAAGGCCGCCCTCAAAGCTGGACAGATAAGCTGAAAGCATCGCTCAACGAGGTGTTGGAGAGCGAATAAGATTGGGAAAATAAAGCTATCCACCTTAAGAGACATTGGCTGGTCAGAATGGGACCCAATTGGTCTTCTCGCACCTGGGGAAGTTTGGGATCATCTCGAATACGCAGATGAATATGACTCTTGTCTTATAGGAGTCGCCCAACGTCTAAGACGCGGTGATCCCGTGGACGATGTTATCAAGCATTTGGTAGAGATTGAGTGTAACCATATAGGGTTGGGTATGAGTAGTTGCACGATTGAGCGAGCCACCCGAACAGTCCTTCGAATACAGAACAGTAAAGAGGTTTGGGTCGAAAGTAGTTCGTAGATAGTTCAACTAGCGAGTTTCGTTGAGGGCTTTTCTATCCAGCATATCCGACCAGAGCTAATTTATAGTTACCTTTTCTGATGGGGTGAGTTTTGATCATATTCTTCCCGAACATGAAGCCAAACAGCTAATTTTATTCCTTAGCCGAAGCTCGCTAGACTGGTCACAAAGCTGGGCAGATAAGCTTAAGGCATCGCTCAACGGGGTGTTGGAGAGCAAAGGTTATCAAGCTTTGATTGTATAATAGGTGGAAATACTCTCCCGAATTGAATATATTAATTTCCATTAAGATTTTAAGCATAATGGATTTTTAGATGCCTTCCGCCGTATCTCGGTTACCCGCCGCTTTATTTTTTGCAGCGGGCCTGACTAACCCTGCCCATTCAGCCGAGTTTTTCTCACAATTGGAGTTAGGAGCGGCAGTTCTGGTCGGCGAGGAGAGCCAGTTTTTTGCTGAGCGTGGAGAGAGTACTCCCTTTAAAAGAATTCGCGATCTGAACGTAGACAATGGCGTATCAGGAGGCTTTGCACTTAGCGGCGTCTATGGTGCCATGTTGCGGCCGATGGAACATGCCAACGGCGGCATCTCACTGTCCGTCCAAGGGCGCTTTACAGCAACCCAATCAAACTCAGATGATGCGTTCTTAGATAGTGGACCAGGAGAACGATATGGTTGGGCTGGACTAGATAACGGTGGTGGATGGGGCACCAGTGACGGACACACTCTCTTCACCGATGTTGAAAGAGACTTCTTCTATAGTGGTGCAGCGATACTGCTCTCTATTCACCAAGTTGTCGGGACTGAAAGCAGCTTTGTGTTTGGCGTTGGTCCTTCCGCGCGTCGTTTAAGTGAGGAACGAAATCATCACGGGCTGATCAGCTCCACTGCTGTTACACAGGTGATGCAAAGCGACGAGCTTCGAACAGACTACTGGGGTGGTATCGTATCCGCCCAATTCCAGAGAGCTCTTAGGCCGGATCTTTCTGCTTCGCTTAAAGGTGAGTTCGGCGTGTTTCAGAGTGCGACCAAGTTCACGGCGGATCAAAATATATGGACGAACTCTGGTCCTGAAAGCGAAATATCTGCTTCATTGAAAACCAACAAGGCTGCGATGAGTGCAAGTCTCAAAGCCGCGCTGGATTACCAGTACACTGACGCAATCAATCTTGGTGGTTTTGGTGAGGTTTCCTACCTGTCTCACGCACCTCAGGTAGACTATGGCTCGGTTCCTACCGATGCAGCAGGTGGAAAGCTTCGACTGGTTGATGGTGACTTGCTTGGCTTTACGGTTGGCGTGCGGGCGACCATGACCTTCTAGACTGCGATCTTAATGGGATCAGAAATGCAAAAAGGCCGCTGGGAAGGCGGCCTTTTCTTATGTAGGGGAGGAGTAAAGGGGGGAGCCCCTACATTGCATTGACTAGCCAAAGCGTAACCGATGGCACCGCAATGAGGATAAGAAGGCGCACGATGTCGGAGGTCCAGAACGGCAGCACGCCTTTGAAGATAGTTGGCAGGGAAACATCGCGCAGCACATTGCGCAGGATGAAGACGTTCATGCCAACCGGCGGTGATATGAGGCTGATCTCCGTCACAACAACCACGATAATAGCGAACCAGATGAGCACAGATTCAGGATCGCTTAGCGCTTCCACGCCAAAGTCCAACTCCATGATAACCGGATAGAATACAGGAACGGTCAGCAGGATCATGGAAAGGCTCTCAAGCACACAGCCAAGGGCAATGTAGATGAGAACGATGAGCGCGATCACCAGATAGGCGTTGATGTCCATATCCAGCACCCACTCCAGCAGGTAATCCGGCAGGCCAGCAAAGTTCACGAAGTTGGCGAAGATTTCTGCACCGATGATGATGATGAAGATCATCGCGGTGGTGCGCACGCTGTCCAGCGTTGCGTTGAAAAGCTTCTGTGTTGTGAGACCGCCCATTCCCAAAGCGATGAGGAAGGACACGCCAGCACCAATACCTGCAGCTTCTGTTGGCGTGAAGAACCCGCCATAGATACCGGTCATGATAAGGGCGAACAGGCCAATTACTGCGCCCACGCCTACTTTTTCGCGGGTGGTGAATGGCTCGGTGTGGTTACTCTTTGGGGCAAGTTCCGGCTTGATCAAAACAGCAATGTAGATGGCTGCAAGATAGAGAACGACGCCCAGAAGGCCGGGAATAACACCAGCGATGAACAGCTTGCCGATGTCGGTCTCGGTAATAAGGCCATAGATGATGAGGATCACGCTTGGCGGAATAAGAATGCCGAGTGTTCCGCCCGCTGCGATGGAGCCTGCTGCAAGACTGTCAGCATAGCCGTATTTGCGCATGGACGGCATGGCAACCTTGGACATGGTTGCAGCGGTTGCAAGGGACGAGCCGCAAACAGCGCTGAAGCCGCCACAGGCCACAATGGAGGCCATTGCCAAGCCACCGCGTGCACCGCCGGTTAGACGGTTTGCAGCAGCATAGAGGCCATGACTTACACCGGAAATGGTGAGCAGGTTGCCCATGATGATGAATAGCGGCACCACCGAAAGGGAGTAGGACAGGCCGGTTTCAAACGTCGTGGTACTAATCATGGACCATGTTGCGCTCCAGCCGCGCAGGTAGGCAAAGCCAACTGCACCGACGGCGATCATCGCAAACGCGATAGGTACGCGCAAAAAGATTAGGGTCAGCAGCACAGCGCCGCCAAGGAGCGATTCAAACATGGATTAGTACCCCCGACGAAATGCAGTAAAAATCAGCTGGAAGGCGTAAAGAGCAGCAAGCGCGGTGCAAAGTGCAGCCAGCCACGCAAGGGGTGCGTATGGAACGTCCAGTGCATTGGTAACTGCACCGTCATGACCAAGCTTTAGTCCTTCAGCTCCGAGGCGCCACGCCAGAATGCCCAGAACCACGCAAGAGAACGTGGAGGAGACAAAACGCATGAAGTTTTGTCCAACTGGCGGAACGAGGCCGTAGAAAATGTCGACTTCTACATGGCCTTTCGCATGGGTTGTTAATGGAAGGGCAGCAAATACCAGCGCACAGAGCATGAGCTGGGTTAGTTCAAACGCACCTCTTACCGGAGCGTTCAACCAGTACCGTCCCACCACGTCAGCAAGTGTTAGAACCGTCAGGCCCGCGATAAGCAAACAACAGCCGATGCCAACACCAAGGTTTATCATTTTGGTGAGGGAGAGCGCTTTACGCGCCCTCCGTTGCTCGGTGCGTGCTTTCGTCACTTGGCAACTCCAGACTGTTTGCGCATTTCAGCAAGAGCTGCTGTGCCGTCAAAGCCATCTTCAGCAATTGCAGCAGACCATGCTGCTTCATAAGCGGCAGCCTTTGCCTTGATGCTGTCAACGAGGGCATCTGGTGCGTTGTAAAGCTCGATACCTGCTGCGGTGATCTTCTTGGTCGCTTTCACGTCTGCATCGTTCCATGCCTTACCAACGCGCTCAGCGAAGGCAACGCCGGAGATCGCTTCAATAGCAGCCTGATCTTCAGCAGAGATATCGTTCCACTTGCCTTCGTTCATCACGAGGAACCAAGTGGTGTTGTAGATGCCGCCCGGTACTTTCATGGAGTACTTGACGTGTTTGGTCAGGTTGAAAGCGGTAAGCGCTTCGTAGGTGAAGGTCGCGCCGTCAATGATGCCGCGGGAAAGCTGCTCGTACACTTCAGAGGAGGACATGAAAACGGAGTTTGCGCCCATGTCTTTCACGAGGTCTGCAATGTAGCCACCTGGAACGCGGATCTTCAGACCCTTCATGTCGTCAGCGGTTTCAACCTTGCGAACGTTGTTGTGCAAGAGGCCCGGGCCGTGAACAAAGAGGCCAAGAACCTTGGTGCCCTTGTGTTCTGCCTGCGCATCCAGATCACCAGCGTAAACATTCCAAAATGCCTTGGAGCCAGCAACAGCATCATCACCGATGAAGGAGAACTGGCCAATGCGCGAACGCTCAAAGCGGTTGTCTTTGGTAAAGGAGTGCAGGCCGTAGGTGATGTCTGCAACGCCATCAACTGCCATGTCGTAGTGGGCAGGTGGTGCGCCAGCAGGCTTTGCCAGAACGCGAACGCTTACGCGGCCGTCAGTTACCTTTTTGATTTCACGTGCCCAAGGCTTGATCGCGTTTACAACGATCGGGTGCTTTGGAGGCAGCCAAGAGCTGAGAATGAGCTTGGTGTCAGCGCTTGCACTGCTGGCCAGCGCGAACGGGGCCATCAAACCTGCAATACCTGCGGCGATAAGGGTCTTCTTCAAAAACATATAATCCTCCCAGAATGTCTGGCCTGAAAAGAGGCTTTCCTCCTCGCTCTTCTCAGGCCCCTTTGTGTTCGATGGGGTGCGTTATTGCGTTAGTCAGTGAACTCTTTCTTATGAAGCCACTCAGCGTGCTTTGGTGCGCGCTTGGTTTTGCTCCAGTCTTCAAGCATCTGCCACTTCACGGCATCCAGCTTTTCAAGCATTGCTTCTTCCTGCGGATCCGGACAGGCCAACTCAATGCGGTGGCCGTTCGGGTCGAAGAAGTAGATGGAATGGAAGATGGAGTGATCTGTTACGCCCAGAACCTCGATGCCGTTGTTTTCAAGGTTTTCCTTGAATTGCAGCAGGGTTTCACGGTCCTTCACCTTAAAGGCGATGTGCTGCACCCAGATAGGGGTGTTTGGATCGCGGCCCATCTCCGGCTTGGTCGGCAGCTCGAAGAACGCCAGAACGTTGCCCATGCCTGCATCAAGGAAGATGTGCATGTATGGGTCCGGCTCGTGGGTAGAAGGAACCTTGTCTTCAGCGATTGCCAGAACGAAGTCCATGTTCAGGTTCTTGGTGTACCACTCGACGGTTTCTTTCGCGTCTTTACAGCGGTAGGCAACGTGATGGATTTGCTCGATTTTCATCAATGAAACTCCCGAAATATGGTGCCCGAAGGGTTTAGCTGTCGCTGGCCAGAGCAAGTGCCTCCCGAAGCACCGCTCTGTCGCCCACATGGTTTGCAAGGATAAGAACAAGCTTGGCGTTGATCTGCTGGCTCTCTTCCAGTGTCTTGCCTTCGTGCGCTTTCAGCAGCTCGGAATAAAACCCGTCAGGGTCTTTCAGGTTTGGCTTGGTTTGCAAGGTGCTCATGGTCTTGTCTCCCCTTACCGGCCAGTTGCGCGCGCTAGTGCCTTGCGCACATCGTCTTCGTCGTAGGATGTCCAGCGGGCCGCAACGTGCTGATCCGGACGCATGAGGTAAACAGCGCTTTCGCTGTCGCCCAGATAACGTTCAGCCAGCAGCTCGTCCTTGCCACAGGTGGCGTGAACTGCGGTGACTGGAATACCGTCAAACTCCAGAGCCTCAGGCACAGTGGTGTTGATGGCCAGCAGCTGGAAGCCGTTGCCCAAAAGGTCCATCAGCCAGCCGCCCTTGAACGGAGCATCACTTGCAGGAGAACCAGGACGGGACCGCATTGGCAGGTCTGCCGTGTCCGGTGTGTTCAGGCGGGAACCGTCATAAACACACGGAACAGACAAGCGGCCGGAGTTAACCAACGGACGGGCAAACTCTGCTTTTTCTGCCAGCTCAAGCACGCTATTGCGGAAGATGCGGCTCATTTCTGACTTCGGTGTAATGAAGTCGGTAGAGCGGGATGAGTTCAAAATGTTCTCGTCCGCACCAAAGATGCGCTCTTCGTCGTAGCTGTCCAGCAGGCTTTCAGGCGCTTTGCCATCCATAACCAGCTTCAGCTTCCAGCCAAGGTTGTCGGTGTCCTGAAGACCGGAGTTCGCACCGCGTGCACCGAAAGGAGACACCTGATGGGCACTGTCACCGGCAAAGATGACCGAGCCTGCACGGAAGGTTTCCATACGGCGGCACTGGAAGGTGTAGATAGACACCCACTCAAGTTCGAACTTCACATCCTCGCCCAACATTGCTTTCAGGCGCGGGATGACGTTTTCCGGCTTCTTCTCTTCTTCCTTGTCGATGTCCCAGCCCAGCTGCAGGTCAATTCGCCAGACGTTGTCCGGCTGCTTGTGCAGCAGAGCAGACTGCCCGCGATTGAACGGCGGATCGAACCAGAACCAGCGCTCTGTCGGGAACTCGGCATCCATCACCACATCGGCAATAAGGAAGTTGTCTTCAAAGATGCGGCCTTTGAAGTCTAGATCGAGCATCTGGCGGATTGGAGAGGCAGCGCCGTCACAGGCGATAACCCAATCCGCTTCCAGCTTGTAAGGACCCTCTGGCGTTTCCAGAGTAACGGTGGCAAAGCCGTCACCGTTTTCAACGCCAACCACCTTGTTGCGGCCGCGAATTTCGATTGGCTTGCCTTGCTCTTGAAGCTCGGTAACGCGCTCTACAAGGAACTGCTCCAGATAGTACTGTTGCAGGTTGATAAAGGCAGGGCGCTTGTGGCCTTCTTCCGGCAGCAGGTCAAACTGGTAGACCTGACGCTCGTCAAAAAACACCTTGCCGATATTCCACTGAACGCCGGTATCAACGAACTGGTCTCCACAGCCCAGTCGGTCGAGAATTTCCAGCGGGCGCTTTGCATAGCAAACCGCACGGGAGCCCCAGCTTACCTTGTCGTTGTCGTCCACCACGACAACCGCAACATCCTGCATGGCCAGATCAATGGCAGCGGCGAGGCCGATAGGGCCTGCGCCAACCACCACCACCGGCTTGCGGACAGGCATCGGAGAATCCTGATCCGCACTGCGGGTGTATGGGTAGAGGGGGACTTCAAAGATTTTCGTCATGAACCGTACCTCCCGAGTGGTTCTCGATTAGCCCTGAAGCGCTGCCCACATGTCCAGATCGCGCTGAGCAGTCCAGATGCGTGGGGTATCGATGCCGCGTGCTTCGTCGTAAGCGCGGGCAACGTTAAACGGCAGACAGTGTTCATAGATGGCGAAGTCAGAGAACTTCGGATCACACTCGGCGCGTACTGCGTCCCATGCTTCTTTCAAGGAGCCGCCACGCGCTGCAACTTTCGCTGCTGGCTTGTAGGTGCTCTCTACAAAGTCACGGGTACATTCGATGGCTTTGTTCACCATCTCGCTGCCGACGAGGGCATCACCACGACCCGGTGCAATTGCATCAACGTCGTAAGCCTTGATGTTGTCGAGGGTCTTGCCCCAGTCGTTGAAGTGGCCATCACCGCAGTAACAAGCGGAGTGGTACTCAACGATGTCACCGGTGAACATCACGTTCTGGTCTGGCACATGGATCACCGCATCACCTGCGGTGTGCGCACGGCCCAGATGCTTGATGTCTACACGGCGGTTGCCGAGGTAAACGGTCATGCTGTCGGAGAAGGTGGTTGTCGGCAGTGTCAGGCCCGGAATGCTCTCATGACCTTCAAACAGGCGAGGGAAACGCTGGAATTCACTGTCCCAGTCTTCCTGACCGCGTTCCATTACCATGGCGCGGGCCTTGTCGGACATGATGATCTGCGATGCACCGAACGCGCTGGCACCCAACACGCGTACTGCGTGGTAGTGGGTGAGAACCACGTGGGAGATTGGTTTGTCGGTTACGGTGCGAACGCAGTCGATTACCTTCTGTGCAAGGCGAGGGGTCGCCTGCGCTTCTACGATCATCACGCTGTCGTCGCCGATGATCACGCCGGAGTTCGGGTCACCTTCTGCGGTGAAGGCATAAAGACCTTCGCCAACTTCGGTAAAGCTGATGTTCTTTTCGGTCATATCACCTTGAGAGGCAAATGCTTTAGACATGACGTTATTTCTCCGCGCGTGGAAATTTGTTTACGAGAGCTGGAAGAATGGAGCCGGTGCACTCACCAAAGCCGATGCGGTATCCATCGCCCTGTGCCCAACCGGTCAGGGTCATGGTGTCGCCATCCTCAATGAAGGTGCGGGTCTCGCCGCTGTCCAGAGTGAGGGGCTCTTTGCCACCCCAGCTGATTTCAAGCAGGGAGCCGTACTGGGTCTTTTCAGGACCGGAGATGGTGCCAGAACCCAGAAGGTCGCCTGTGTTCATTTTACAGCCGCTAGAGGCGTGGTGCGCCAGCTGCTGGGCTGCGGAATAGTACATGTTGTTGTAGTTGGTGCGGGCAATGGTCGTTGCCTTGTCACCGCCGTTTGGCAGCATGCTCACTTCAAGTTCAATGTCGTAGAGCATCGGTCCCGGCTCTGCGAGGTAAGGCAGCAGCTCCTTTTCACGCTCTGGCGTAGAGGTGCGGAACGGCTCCAGCGCAGCCTTGGAAACAACCCAAGGGCTGATGGAGGTCGCAAACGCCTTTGCCTGGAACGGGCCAAGCGGCTGGTATTCCCACGCCTGAATATCGCGGGCGGACCAGTCGTTCAGCAGAACGTAACCGAAGATGAGATCATCAGCTTCCTGAACGGAGATCGGCTCGCCCATCTCGGTTGGCAGGCCAACGACGGCGCCCATTTCCAGCTCGATATCGAGACGCGCACATGGGCCGAAGCGAGGTGCAGTGTCATTCGGGCCTTTGAGCTGGCCCATCGGGCGGCGTACCGCAGTGCCAGAAACGATGACGGTTGAAGCACGGCCATTGTAGCCGATTGGAATGTGCAGCCAGTTCGGCGGCAGTGCGTTTTCAGGACCACGGAACATGGTGCCCACGTTGAATGCATGCTGACGACCGGCGTAGAAGTCGGTGTATTCGGAAACGGTGAATGGCAGGTGCATCGCCGCTGCATCCATTGGGATGAAAGCAGCTTCCTTCAGCGCATCATTACCCTTGAGTGCAGGGTTGCCGCCGTCTTTCAGCAGGTCTGTCAGCTGTGCACGCACACCATCCCAAGCCGTTTTACCAAGGCCCATGAAGGCATTCAGCGCTGGCTGGTCAAAGACCGGCTTGTCGCCGCCTGCGTTGATGAGACCTGCCTCTTCCAGAGCGGCAAGATCGACGACGTAATCTCCAATTGCTGTACAGCAACGAGGGCTTAGTGCTTTTGTACTGAAGACGCCAAAAGGCAGGTTCTGAATTGGAAAGTGACAATTCTCGACCGCGGCGCTTTCAACCCAGCTTTTCATATGACTGTGCTCCCACCCGTGCGAAACCCTTAAGTGATTCCGCTTTCCTGTTCGCTTTCATCCAAAAATAGTTTCATACGAAACCTTGTCAACGAGAAAGTAGGTCTCCTTAGACGTTATTACTAAGATGACAGTTGCGTAAGTTTGGTGGAGAGATTAAAATGCTATATATTTGATATAAATCAATGTATCGCTACGAATGGGCAAAAGGAATAATTGACTTTTGGTTTCAATCGTAACTATAGAAGTTAAAATAGTGCGTACATATTTTCTAGTACGCAATGTAACAGTATGAAGTATGGGCCATAACGCGATGGTGTTCGAGCTAGGAACCTTCTTTCCCTACCGCGTTCGTAAGTTCGCAACGACTGTAAGTGAGGCGTTGCAGCAGATTTACAGCGTCGAATACGGGCTAACGACCTCCGAGTGGCGCACTATGGCTATTTTGGGGACTAAAAACATTCTTTCTGCCAGCGAGATTGTTGAGCGCTCGTCTATGGACAAGGTCAACGTATCGCGGGCTGTGCAGTCACTGAGATCACGGGGCTATCTCAAACGGGACATAGATGGAGACGACCGGCGCAAGTCGGTACTGCGACTCACTGATGAGGGCATTCGGGTATTTGATGATCTGATTCCCAAAGTGCGGGCCGTGGAAGAACGGCTGCTCAAAGACCTGAGCGAGTCTGACCTTCTTATCATGATGGACCTGATGGAGCGCATTTCCCAGCGGGCAGAAGAACTGGTCAAACAACGGGAGACTTCGGGCTAGCACTATGCCAGCCCGCGACATTGGGAGGAATTATGTCAACGGCGGTTCTCTATGATTACTGGCGCTCCTCCGCCAGCTACAGGGTACGCATCGGCCTAAACCACAAGGGCATCTCTTATGATGCTGTGAAGGTGGACTTGCTTTCTGGCGAACATCGGGGCGCAGAGCATTTGGCACGTAACCCGCAAGGGCTTGTTCCGGTTCTGGAAATAGACGGCAAGCGCTTCTCGCAATCCCTCGCGATTTTGGAGTATCTGGACGAGGTTCAGCCTCAACCAGCGTTTTTGCCTGAAGATGCTGAAGGAAAGGCGAGGGTACGCCAGCTTGCTCATGCCATTGCTATGGACATTCATCCGGTTTGCAATCTTGGGGTTGTTAAGCGGGTGCAAGAACTTGCAGGTGGCGACGATGCGGTGAAAGTGAGCTGGATGAAAGAGTTTATGAGCAAGGGATTGCTCGCTTTTGAAGAACTCTTGAACACGCCGCAGACCGGTCAGTTCTGTTATGGCGACGAGGTTTCGCTGGCAGACATTTGCCTTGTACCGCAGATGTACAACGCCCGCCGTTGGGGGGTGGATCTTTCTAAGATGCGCAAGCTGACAGCGATTGCTGATAGGGCGGCGGAACTTCCGGCGTTCAAGGCGGCCTATCCATCAGATTGATACGCACCGAACGACCTTTACAGAAGGCCGATGCTCGAAAGGGCATCGGCCTTTTTGTTTTTGCTGGAATTTTAATGGGTTAGCGTCGGTTGGCTGTTACCACTCCCTTGATTGTTTTCCGTGTGAATTCGGGGCTACCGACACCGGCGCGTGTCGTTAGGATCAGGCTGAATTCATCGGGAGAAACACAAGAATGGCTCCACTTTGGCAAGCGTTTGAAATGTCTAATCAAATGCTTTTGTGCAACTTACTCTTTGACTCACGAGAGCGGGACCTCAAATTACACTCCGTCGCTTGTCATGAGCGGTTATTTATGGATCTTGTAACCCGTGTGCTCAAGCCTGACTATTTTCTGGAGATTGGCGCCCACGAGGCTGATACCGCTTTGCGGATTGCCCGGAAATTGCCGGAGTGTACCTCGGTTGGCTTTGAGGCGGACCCGGGCGTTCACAAACACTTTTGTGAGGAATTTGAGCAGCAAGGCGTGCCCGAGAATTTTCATTACCGGCACATGGCTGTGACTGACAAGGTCGGTGATGTCGAGTTTTTCATGCAGCCCAAGGAAGACCCCGAGTTCCTTTTTGCCAACAACTCATTGAAAACAAAGCCGGGGCAGGAATACGAGAGTATTCGTGTGGAAGCGGCAACGATTGACAGCCTTTACAAGCCCAAAAGCGAAGAGACGGCGGTTTTGAAGCTCGATGTGGAAGGCCACCATTATGAGGTGCTGGAAGGGGCGACGGACTTTCTGGACAACACGCAGGCCATCTACGCAGAGGTTGAAGATTACAAGATCTGGGAGGGGCAGAAAACCGTGTTCGAGGTCTATGATCTCCTCGACGGGGCAGGGTTTGTGCCTGTCACGCGGGATGTCGAGACACCGGGCCAGTACAACGTTATGTTTTTGAAAAAAGACATCGCGTTTGATCGGCGGTTTCGCGGGCGCATCGCCCTCTATTTCAAAGAACTCTCCCTTTTGAATGAATTGGCAGGCCGGAATGTCGCGATCTACAACAGGCCGGTTTAACTGGCTAAGCCCGAAGAAAATTCGCGGCTATATCAAAAGCATCTATCAGCTGCGCAATACGCGTTTGCGGGTTGATAAGATCGAAAAGCTCATTCGTTCCTCCGGCGCTACTGCTTTTGTAGGGGGCGGCGCTGGAAACGTTGGGAAAGCGCCAGCCGATGCGCTGCGCCCGAATGTGAAGTTCAAAACCTTGCTGGCGGAAGACTTTCACATCAATCCCAAGAACTTCGGCAACCTCTACCGTTTTTTGAAGATGACCAAGTCAACTGTTGTGGTTGGACTTGCCAAAGGGTCTGACCGGCAAAAGCTGACCTGTGCAAACGGCAACTACGAGGAACATCGAGAGCTGCTTGAACCTTATCTGCCGCAGCTTGAGGCTCTTTCTAAGGAACAGTTGCTGGCGTTTCGGTATAGCGATGTTCCCGTTTTCAAAAGTGCGAAGAACGAGCTTTTAGCCTTTGTGCTCCCCAAGGAGGAGTGGCAGACCAGCGCTATCGAGCGGGAAAACGCGCAGGTGCTGAACCACGCTTGGAAGCATGACCGCGAAGCGCTGCTATTATGCTGTGCTGCCGCCATGTACTGGATTGATTATTGGCGCAGCTTTCCCAATCTCAACCGCTACGAGATAGCGTTCGTTTTTTCTGGCGCTCACACTTACGCGGCCGTTTTGCTTGAGATCCTGCGGTTTACAAAAGTGCGGGCATTCGTGCTTGAAACGTTCATGACCGGCAAGCACTACTTCATGGAAGAACGGTATACGGCCATTCCAAACGCCTCCAGATTTCAGATCACGGCCAAGCGGAAGATGGAGCAGTTGGCAATTGGCGACTTAGAGCGCATTCATATGCACAACGCGTTTGTGATGCAGGCCAACAAGAACGTTAAACAGCCCAGTGAAGAAACGCTGCAATTTACCAAGGACGGGCGCGAAATCTGCTTGATCCTTGGACAGGTTATCAATGACTACGCGTTTGTTTGCGGCTCTGGTTCTGTCCTCAATACCATTCCGGCTTATCGCGGGTTGATCGAGGGGCTTTTGGAAAATCCCGATAGGCTGGTTATTTTCAAAGCCCACCCTTGGGAGCGGAATAAGAACAACGCCGAGCAGACATTTACTGAAGGGTACATCAATCAGTTTTTGCAGCAGCTTCCAGCCTCAGCGCGGGAGCGGGTGTTTGTAACCACTGACTGGAACTTGAAGCAGCTGTTCCGCGTCTCCGACCGCATTTTCACACTGAGTTCGCAAGGGGGTATAGAGGGCGCGCTTGCTGGCTTTAAGCCGTATCTTCTGGGTGGAGGCTTTTATAGCAGCTTGGGCTTTACCCATGACTATGAAGATGTTGGTGCGTTGCTGACTGATCTGGAAAGCGGGCTGTTACCATCCACTCTCTCGCTCAGCGAATACAAGCAGATGGAAGATGTTTTGAGCGCGCTTGTTCTGGAGCATCTAATTCCGGTTGATGGCGATGCAGATGCTGCGATCTACAACAAGCTCAAGCCCTATCCAGAA
Source organism: Pseudovibrio flavus (assembly GCF_009711345.1). GTDB lineage: Bacteria > Pseudomonadota > Alphaproteobacteria > Rhizobiales > Stappiaceae > Pseudovibrio > Pseudovibrio flavus. The sequence continues at coordinate 33,533 of NZ_SMMA01000050.1, read as the reverse complement.
GTGCCTCATAAACAGCAGGGTTCAAGCGAACTCGCCATTGTTCGAGACTTTGCCTAATGACGATATCTGTAAATTTTGTTGCCACCAAAAAGATGAACAGCAAGATATTTACCGATATCTTCCGCAGGTTCATCAACCGCGATGACCTGCACACGGTTGTATCAGAGCGGCCGCTGGAAGGGTTCGACATCTACCACTATCACCGCCCGCAAATGGAAAAGGGTGAGTTGATGCCCGGCGCCGTGGTGACCGTTCATCATGATGTGATCAATGACTTCGACCCCTTCGTGGATTTTGAAAAGTTCAGGCCTCACTATGAGAACGCTGGTCACATCATCTGCTTGAATTCCAATCAGGCGGAATACCTGGCATCTCAAGGGATCACTCAGACAACCATCATTCCGCACGGCTATGAGGATAGGCTCTTTCGGCGGCGCCCACTCAGGCGGTTCTCGGCAGATTACAAAATCAAAATCGGCTTCATCTCCAAGCGCTATGGAAGGCGGGTGAAGGGCGAAGTTCTGCTCTATGAGATGCTGGAGGGATTATCTCCAGAGCGGGTGGAGTTTGTGCTTGTCGGAGAGGGGCGTTCGCAGGATGCCGCCTACATTCGCGAAATGGGGTTTGAGTGCGAGTGCTTTGAGTTTCTTCCCTATCGGCTGTTTCCCAAAGTCTATGAGGAGATTGATTTTCTTTTGGTTCTCAGCAACGCTGAGGGTGGGCCAGCCAATATTGCTGAGGCGGTTGCCAGCGGAACGCCCGTGCTTTCGCGCCCCGTTGGTATCGCGCTGGACGCGGTGAGTGATGGCGTTAATGGGCTATATCTCAGCGGCGAAGCCAGCGAGAACGCCGAGGTAATCCGCAGGCTCGCTGACAATGAGCAGGGCTTGTTCGATACGCTTATGGTGGGCGCACACAAACAAGAAACCGCAATTACGTGGAGCCAAGTGATTGATCGCCACATTGAGGTCTACGAGAAGGTGCTGGCGAAACCCAAATCATCCGCTGTGAAATTTGAAGGTGTAGTGCCAACACTCTAGGCGTTAACTAGGTCGGTTGGCTCAATGATCAACCGGCTTCAGGTTGCACTCTCATCGCTTGCTGGACCTGTTGTTTCATCGCCGTAAATGTAGCGCGGGCCTCTGCCGTAAGAAGCGGCTGCATCACCGGCGTTATAAAGCTTGCACGAGTCTAGTGATAGGCAGCCGCAGCCAATGCATCCGTCTAGCTTATCGCGGAGATTGGTGAGGCGAGTGATTTTTTCGTCCAGCGTTTTGCGGAAATGATTGCTCAACCGCGTCCAGTCGGCCTTCGTTGGTGCTTTGCCGGTGGGAACTGTGGCTAGCTGCTCGCTGATCTCTGAAATCGTGAAGCCAAACTCCTGCGCCACCAGGATCAACGAAAGACGGCGGATGTCTGCCCGCATAAACCGTCGCTGGCCACTGGCTGTGCGAGCGGGAACCACCAGCCCCTTGCTTTCATAGAAGCGGATTGCCGAGGTTGAAAGGCCTGTTCTTTCAGAGAGATCACCGATGGTTAGCAGCGGTTTGTTAGCTGTCATGAAATTTTCTCCAGTGCAGCCTTGACTTAAAGTTAACTTGAACTTTTAAAAGAGTCGCCATTGAACGTCAAAGAGAGGGACACATTCGATGGCAAATTCATTTCTGGAACATGTGAACGTCACTGTGAGTGATCCGGTTGCCACGGCAAATCGCTTGGTTAACTGGTTCGGTTGGCACATTCGCTGGCAGGGGCCGGCGATGAATACCGGCACGACGGTCCATGTTGGAACCGATAGCTCCTACATCGCGGTTTACACCAGCAATACTGAGAGTGAGGGAGCGGGCAACACCTACAAGACGCGCGGCGGGCTTAATCACATCGGTGTGGTGGTGGACGATCTTGATGCTGCCGAAAAGAAGATCCTCGCCGACGGTTACAAGACCAGAAACCACGGCGATTATGAACCCGGCCGAAGGTTCTATTTCGAAGATGAGGACGGTATCGAGTTCGAGGTTGTAAGCTATGCCAGTTGATTGGTTGATCGCACTGATTAGCGTCATAGCTTTTCGGCCAACCGAAAAAGGTACCAACAATCCTGCCTCAAGAAATTGGAGGGCTTTGGAAGAAGAAAGAACCAACCATCCGCGCTGGTTTCTTCCGCTATTCTAAGGTTACGGCTAAGACGCTTTTCTAAACAGCGCCAAAGCTACCAATAGGATTTGAGAGGACCAAATCACCAAGTCTTCTCAAACCAATAGAGGCGATACCTCGAGCTAATGCCCGTAGCTGCACACTGGTGAAAGTGGAATTGCGAACTAAGACGCGCCTCTAGCTTAAACATGGGCTCGTCGGTAAGGCGGTGGAGAACGATGAGCCCAGTTTGCCCTACCGCTGTTGAGTGGCTTTGCCGGTCACAATCAAAAATTAAGTAGGTATTTAAACTAGTGTGAGTTGCTGCTAGTTTGCCCTCAGTAGTGAGGGTTGTTTTGTCTTTTAAGCATTTGTTTTCGACGACAGCATTAACCGGATTGGTGTTGTCTCAGGTCGCAGTTGCGGGATCCATCGGTCATCAGAGTGCGTTGCGAGCACCGATAGGGGATTATAGCGGCTTCGACGGTGCCACCAGTGATACGCGGGCGCTGTTCTATCGTAGCTTGGCTTCATCACCGCAGATTTTGTCGGGTCAAATAGAGGCTGGAAGCTCAAGCACGCCGCTGGTCGTTCAAAACTGGAATGGTCTAGATGCTTATGACGCCTTAAGCGGACGTCTTTATGTGGCAGGTCTTTCGTCCTCTTTGCCACTGGTCTCCGAGGTTGATATTACGCTTTATCTCTCGCGGCAGGCGGCTTTGGCTACAGACAATCTGTCGATTGATGTGATCGGTCTGTGGTCACAGGCGAATGCCGCAGTCACCAATTCCGGCGCCATTACAATGGGCGTGACTGCGGGAAACACGAGTTCTAACGGCGACGCTACCTCCTATGCAAAAGCGACGGGAATACGCGCTGGAAGCATCAACAATAGCGGAACTATCCATCTGACCTCCCAAGGAGGCGATGCGAGTGCGAACAATACAGCGAACTCTGATGCTGAAACGACCGGATTACATGGTTCCACGGTTGAGAACACGGGTGAGATCACGGTTCGCGCTGATGCAGGCATAGCAACTTCTTCGACAGGCTCTGCTTCTGGGGATGCGAGGGCCTATGCTATTCGCGGTGATGCAGTCACTAACAGTGGTGATCTAAACGTAGCTGCCACCGCTACTAGCGGATATGTCCAAGCACGCGGCATCTACGCGTATGGTGGAACTGTTTTCGATAATTCCGGTTCTATTTCGGTAGAGGGCCATGGCGGGGACCAAACGGTTCAGGCAATAGGCATCTACGCCCATGGCGGAACTTTGGAATCAAATAGTGGAGCAATTGACGTTAAGGCGTCCTCCCAATCGGGCGACGTTGAAGCATTTGCCATCAGTACCTACTTTGATTCCGGTAGCGGGCAGGGGTCTTTAGGGAAAAACTCCGGTAGGCTCTCTGTTGAAGTAACAAATGCGGGCGCCAATATGGAGGCCTATGGCATTCGTGGTAATGGTGGCCATACTGGCGAAAACACTGGCGACATCTCAATCATCGGAAAAAACGTTCGCGATGATATTGATGCTTACGGCATTCGCAGCGCAACCCTTTCACTCAACAGTGGGAACATATCCATTGGTGTTGCCAGCCAGAACGGCTCGGTAGTTGCCTCTGGGATTGCCGCTACCACAACGGAAAACAATGGAAACATTGACGTGGTGGTAGAGGAGGCAAAGTTAGGGGCGACCGTTAATGGCATTGAAGGCGATATAGAAACCAATAGGGGTGATATCCTCACTCATGTCAGTTCAGAAGGGAACATCAACAGTGACGGGATAGGCGGGGCTGTTGGCACCAACCGCGGCTCTATCTCTAGCGTTGCACTATCAACGAACGGCTCGTCCTATGCCCGTGCGATCAAAGGAACCGTGCAGAATAATTATGGCGACCTAGACGCCTTAGCTGTTTCCGATGCACATCAAGCCTACGCACGAGGAATTAGCGGTGCTACGGCAAATAACTGGGGTCACATAACTTCCAAGGCCTATAGCACGCAGCGTTACGCTTATTCCTACGGCATTCAGGGCGACCTTGGCTTCAATGCCGGTGATCTTAATGTTGAGAGCGTGAGTACCGGCGCACAAACCTATGCCTATGGGGTGCAGGGAAGCGTTGGTTCCAATCTTGGCGACATGAATATCCTTTCTAGGGGCCAGATACACACCTACGCTTATGGCATTCAAGGAGCGACGGCACACAATGCTGGCAGCATTTCGGTGCGGTCGCAGTCGACAGGTGATAACGCAAGGGCCTATGGAATTCGCGGGACGGTGGGCCTCAACGAGGGCGATATCTCCGCAACCGCTCTCGCAGGCACCAGCAATTCATTAGCAAAAGCTCGTGCCTATGGTCTTTATGACAGTGATGGTGGTTCAACTCCCTCCAATATTTCTCGAAACTCGGGTGCTATATCGGTTTTCGCCTACGCGGGAACCGTCACACAACTCGGTGGAGCTATTGATGCGTCTGCGGAGGCCGCCGGCGTCTCGTTACAAGCGGACAATGGGGGAGACCCTGTATTTGGAACGCTACTGGAAAACGACGGTTCGATCAAATCTGTTGTGGTAGGCGGGACTCTGATTGGCTCTACACCAGCCTACGCTGAAGACGGTTCAGTGGCTGCCTACGGTATACTGGCAAATGTTGGTGTTAATCGCGGTGAGATATTCGTCGAGGCCACTGGCTCTTCAATAAGCGGCGCAAGCAATGCAACTGCTTGGACGCAGGCCTATGGAATAAAGGGCGATGTTGATGTCAATTACGGCAATGTGAACGTTGAAGCGATTGGCGGTACAACAGATAATGACAAGGCTCGCCCTTACGTTCAAAGCGCAGGAATAGACGGCAGAATAACCCGGAACTACGGTGACATTACCGTCACAAGTGAAGCTGAAAACAGCTATGTCCAGACTTATGGATTAGACAGTAACGGGCATGATATCGAGATTAACGGGGGCGCGATTAAAGTAAGAGGAACTTCCTCTGACGACTCTGTTCAGGCCGCAGGCATCAGGGTTATCAGCGGAAACCTTGGGCTTAACAGCGGCGCCATTGATGTTTCTGCCGTTAGCACTGATGATTATGTCCATGCTGACGGCATCGACTTGATCGACGGGTCTTTAACAGAGAATACCGGAGACATTCGGGCCTACGGTCACTCAACCTCGAAATATGTCCATGCCAAAGGCATTAGCGCCTATAACGGAAGCATCGGGACAAACTCAGGTAATATCACCACTGTTGCGGAGGCAGGGGAGGGGTATGCGAATGCGCAAGGCCTTATCGGTATCGTAGACGCAAACCACGGTGACCTTTTCTCGCAAGCAACCTCCGACAAGGATTGGAGCCGAGCTGTTGGCATCTACAGAACCTCGGGCTTCTTGGTGAATAGCGGAGATATTTATGCTGCCGCCAAGTCAAACGGAGGCGTTGGCGTTAACGGAGAGGCTTATGCCTACGGCATTACGCTAAACGGCGATACTCGTTTGCATTCAACAGGTTCCATTCGCGTTGAAGCTCAAGGTAATGCCTCTAGCCAAGCCTATCAGGTCCAAACCAATGGTCATAATCTAACAATTGAGGCCTACGGCATTCTTTTTGGTGAGGACTTGGGTTTGGCGGAATATGCCGGCACCTTCCAGTCTTCCACCGGAGATAAAGTCACGTTCGTCAAAAATGGCGTCGGCGGACCGGAGAAGGCCGATCTTTACGCCCATATCAGCAATGGAAGTATTGAGGGGCAGGCCTATACGCTACCAGCGCTAGAGGAAAATGCAGTGCTGGCTGAGGGGCAGTTCGCCAGCGTGCAGGTGCATTCTGATTACGCGGACTGGGAGGCCAGTTTTGTTGAAGGTACTCAAAACACAAACCAGCAGCAGGTAATCTTTAATTATGCGCCTGAGAATTCTCCGGCGTTGACAGCTGCGGCAGCGTTGAGGGGCTTTGCTTCAAACCTCCATGACCTTGCCGGAGCGGGCCACCGTTTCGATGGGTCGTTGCGAGGTGATGCGTCACAGGGCATACCCCCTATGGCATATGGAGTAAATCCCACGCCGGATGCTGGACAGAAAGCCATCTCTAAATTGTTGCCGTCTACCCCAAGCGAGACTTCCTTGGTAGATGTAAGCCATGGCTATATGAAGGCAATTGTTTCCCGTCAGAGTGGTAACTATGACAGTTCGGGCTATGACCTTAATTCCACAGGGCTTTTATTCGGTCTCAATGTTGCCGCAACAGAAAGCTGGTTGGTGGGGCTTAGTGGTTATTACGGCTCCACCGATCTTGATTTCTCGCGGGCAGATCTCGACGGTGTGTTTGGCGCTGGCGAAGTATTTGCTATCGGCGCTCATACAACCTACGAGCTTGGGCTGGCGCAACTGGGCTTAAGCTCCCTCTACATGCACGCCCGAAACAAATATAGCGCCTCATCTCAAACCAGTACGGCCCACGATTACTATTCGGCCAATGCCCTTAGCACCCGCGCGACGGTTAATTGGGGTGTTGAGATCGGTGGCCACCTGTTTACTCCCGAGCTTGGTCTGGAGCACCTTTGGTATCAACAGCAAGGCTTTACCGTATCGGGGCTTGGACCTCTGGATACCGGATTTTCCGCTGTGAATGAAAACGATCTGAATGTCACAGCAAGCCTTGGCTGGACGCGGGCATTTCAACGCGGCGGGTGGCACATCCAGCCATCAGCGAAGGTAGGTCTGCGTCATTCTCTAACTGGCAGCAGCATAAGCGGGCAGATGTATCAAGGTGCAAATGGTGTTGAGGATCTGGACTTTGATGCAGATAGAACGCATCTACTAACGTCAGCAGGGCTCAGCCTGTCCAAAGGAAATGTAGACTTTTCTCTTGGTTACAGCGGAAGTTACTCTGAAAACACAGCGCATTCCGCAGTTGAGGGGCGCTTTTCCCTGAAGTTCTAGCGGGAGAGGTTTGTCGAATACTTTTGGGGAAATGGTTGCTAACCCAGAAAACACCGGAGTGAGGCCAAGTTCTCATCACAAACGCTGGTTAGGTGCCGCTTTTTGCAAGGGCACCTAACGGGCGAATACAACAGTGAACCATCTGGAAAAAGATATCGGCTTTACCGCTGAAGAGAACGAAGTCGTTTTGGTCGCGTGTCAGCGTAACGAGTTGTTACGCCTGCCATATTTTCTGGAGTACTACCGCGGCCTTGGTATCAAGTCGTTCATCATCATCGATAATGGCTCCACAGATGGTTCCCTTGAATATTTGATGGCGCAGGCGGACGTCTACTGCATTCAAGACCGTACCCGCTACAGCATTTTGGAAAAGTGCTTTAGAACCAATATCGCCAACAAGTATCTGGATAATCGCTGGGTATTGTTTGCTGATATTGATGAACTCTTGGCAATTCCGGGTGATGGCGCCGTAAGCCTGCCTCGTCTGTGCGAATGGTGGGCAAGCAACAACTGGTTTACTGTCAGCTCTCCAATGGTTGATATGTACGCAGCATCGCCATTGGCGCAGGTTCACTATGAAAAGGGTGAGCCATTCTGGAATGCTTGCCCGTATTTTGATGCCCGCGGTTATCGTATCTTCCTAAACAGTTCCAAAGATACCAGCTACATTCCCAATTTTCGCCTCTATGGCGGTCCTAGGGAACGGTTTTTTGCTGGCAAAGAAGCCCGCCTTTCCCCATTTGAGCAGTTCTTGGATGATGCTTACTTTTCGCCCCACCGGCCGCTAAAACGCCGCTTCTTACAGAGCAGAGTACGCTGTTATCTCAAAGAAAAGCACGCGCTTGGCACTATCCTCATGCAGAAGTCGCCGCTGCTTTTATGGAAAAAGGGCATGGAAATCTCGCCCGGTGCGCATTTCCTCATGCTCACAAACGGCTACACAACGGCGAATATCGCGCCGGATTGGTGCCCGTTGCTGCACTTTAAGTATTTTCAGGATTTTAAGCGCAAGTGCGAGGTGGAGGTAGAGCGTAAGGAACATTGGGATGGGGCAAGCGAATACAAGCTCTACAACAATGCTATGGCGCAGTTTCTGCACCTAAACCCGATCTACGCCCATACCGCCAAGTACACTGGCTATGCCAGCATGCTGCCATCTGGTCTTGCCAGATGCTCCGCCAAGACAGAGGGTTTCGTAAAGCGTAGTTTGCAGCAACAAGGCACTGCCAAGGTAGCGGCTTAGGCCTTGTAGTCGAAGCCTGTTTCGCGGCCAAGCTGCTTAAGAAAATCAACCATGAAGCGCGTGCGCTCTTCTGCAACTTCCCGCCCTGCATTGGTGCACATGGTCTGAGAAAGACGCAGCAGCTTGATGGGAAAATGGTCCACCGCGAAGGTTTTATCATCCAGCCGGCGATGCTCGCCAAAGGGGTCGCCGCCATCAAACAGGCCGCCGCCCAGTTTTGCTGCAATGTAAAAGGTGCGGGCAATGCCTATAGCGCCAAGCGCTTCCAGCCGGTCCGCGTCTTGAATGATCTTCGCTTCTAGCGTCTGTGGTTCAATGCCTGCAGAAAAGCTATGGGCTTCAATAGCGTGCTGAGCAGCCTTAATCTGTTCATCGCTAAGCCCTGCACGGGTGAGAATTGGCCCTGCGGCCTCTGCAGAAAAGGTGGAGGCCATTTCCCGCTGCGGGTGGTTTTTGGGCAGGTTTATAAGGTCATGCAAATAGGCGGCTGCGGTTAATACAACAGGGTCTCCCGCGCCTTCTTTTTCAGCAATCTCAAGCGCGTATTGACGAACGCGGCGAGCGTGGAAAATGTCATGGCTTGCATCCTCGTCCTGCTCGGCGGCACGTAGAGCTGCTTCAAGTTCGTTTACAAGCGCGTCCATCTTCATAATTCCCGACATAAACCCCGATCATCCTTCAATAGCCTTTCTATCATGAAAGGCCAAGGTGTGCTGTCTGCTCCTAAGCTTTGTTCAATGCAACGGGTCCATGATCGGTAACACCGCTTTTGCGTCACCCTCTTCAACCATTGAAACCATTTGCGCAAATGGCATTGGCCTGCCGAAATAGTAACCCTGATAGATGTGAATGTTGCTCTGCTTGAGGGCCTCGACCTGGTCGGGGTGTTCAACGCCTTCAGCGATTATTTGCGCGCCGCCGCTTTCGCCGATCAAGGCAAAGGCAGTTATAATTTTTGGATGTTTGCGAATGGTGTCCAGACTGACAACAGTCATGTCGATTTTCACGTAGTCATATTGGAATTTAAGGAATGTGGTCAGGTTCGAATAGCCTGTACCGAAATCATCAAGCGCCAAAGTGATGCCAGCTTTCTGAAGTTCCTTGAAAATCGCAATATAGCTCTCCTCTGTTGACCACATCTGGTTCTCGGTTATCTCGACAGTTAGTTCCAGCCCTTTCGTCTGCATTTTCTGCGCAAGGCGAACCAGCTCTTTCAAAATACCGGCGTGTTTAAAGCTGATCGGAGAGACGTTTATGGCAACTTTGAAGCCGTTTGGGAGTTTGAAGTCATCGACCGCATGCGAAAGCCGGTCTATGACCATGTAGTCGATATCCGGCAGAGTTTCCGTTTTCTCAAAAAGGTCGAAGAAGTAGGGCGGCGTCACATTGCCTTTTGCGTCGATATAACGAACGAGGACCTCGGCGCCGTTAAATGTCTGCGAGCGGGCGTCAAATTGAGGCTGTACGTAGATGGTGAAGTCTCCGGCTTGGAGAATGTTGTTTACTGCGAAGCGGGCGGCGTTGTGATCGGAAATCAGGTCTCGGTGCTCGGAAATACGAAGTGCATTGCCGGTTTCAGTGCCGCGTACGAAAATGGCGTGGCTCATCAATTCGGTGTGGCTTTTGCTGATGAACGGCCGGTAGACGAAAACGCCCAGAACGATAAGAGCGAGCTGCACTACACAGGCGAGCATACTACCGCCAGTACCTAGCCAGACATTATAGAGCGGTGGCGTCATCCAATTGATATCATTGACGATTGGAGGAATGAAACCAACATAGGTGAGCCAATAGGCAATCGTGAAGTTGATAAGGGGAACGAACAAAAACGGGATAAACAGTAACGGGTTGAACACAATCGGCATACCGTAGACGATCGGCTCGTTAATGTTGAAGACAGAGAATGGCAGGCTGGCCTTGGCTACACCGTGAAAGGCCTTTCTGTGTGAGCTTAAAAGCACTGCGATAATAAGGGAAAGCGTAGAGCCACACCCGCCTATCGCAGCATAGATGTCCATAAAATCATAGGTAAGGAAGCTATAATATTGAATGCCGTGACGTAAAGTGTTCATGCGGAAATTGCTTACAGTTTCGAACTGATTGAGTATTTCTCCAAGTACGTTGTGACTGTGGACGCCAAAAAACCAGCAGAGCTGACGTGTGAATTCGTAAAATAGGCCCGAGGCGTAAGAATCAGGAATAAGGTTTACGCCCCAACGAGTCGTTATGTCCCCCAGTGCCAAATCGATCTGTACCATTACATGGTAGAGAAAAATTGAAGCGATAAAGACGATTGTTAGCTGTATAAGTGTCTTGAACGCTCTGTCACTAATAAAATCGTTATATAAACATAGTATTTTCACATGTGACGTGAATTCAATAATGAAGGAGCAGAGATAAGATACAGTAATAGCTGTCAGTATGTTGAAATTGGACTCAAAATTTCCGTAACCGTATAGAAAAGATAAAGTTGAGATTGATAGAATAGAGCAGATCATACTTATCGGCACCGAGATGCGCCGGTACGCAGCATTTACGCAAGTTAGTACTGCACAAAATATGAACGGCATTAAATTAAGAAATCTGTCGTTTATGCCAAATAAAATTGAGCCGACCTTAATATATCCAATTTGATTTAGAATAGTTATAGCTAGAATTAATACTGCCCTAAATACCATTAGTGGCATAATCAGTACTGATGTTGTTATTAGAACATTAGCAGTTTTTGATCTGGATACATTTTCCAGTAAAGATTTTATTATAGAAACGGTTTTGCTGCTCCGCAGGGTAAACATCGGTTTTTTCAATACATGCGTGTTGGAAGGACTTTATGCAACCATTGGTGTTTTTTGCGTTGAAAAAAGAAAGTCAGGTTGAATACGAACTACTAGTTAGGGGAATGAACAGTTCGTTGAAGTTCTCTTAGGTTAATCCCTTTTTGTAAGCACAACAGGTCGTGCTGCGGCCAGCCCTGAGCACCGCGTTCAGGTTTCAGTCTTTTCTTTAGCTCTGTGTGTTTTGGTGTTTTGAAAGAAGCGCGAGGGATACGCCAATGCAAAAGCTTGAATTGGGACGTAAAACATCCACCCAAGGAATGGTGGACTATCACGCCAACTCCTCAGCCCAGCAGTCCATCATTCTCGGTAAGGACGAAGAGATCCGCTCGCTGGTGCGCCGAATGGGGGCGCAATTGTCAGAATTTCGCATTGTCGACTATGGCTGCGGCCCCGGGCCCAGTGCCATCCAATCGGTAAAGCCGGCGCTAGAGGCCTACCGAGGCGCAGGGCATGACGGGCCAGTGGTTGTTAGCCACGCGGACCAGCCCGGTAACGACTGGAACGGCTTGTTTCAGCTTGTCTTTGGCGGTGAGGGGTATCAGCAGCACATTCCCAATGTGCGTAGCCAGGCTTTGGTGGGATCGTTTTACAAGCAGCTAACGGGCGAGGGGAGTGTTGATTTAGCGCTCTGCTTTGCGGCCAGCCATTGGTTAAGCCGCGCGGTTCGCGTTCATTCCCCCAATACTCTTTGGTTTGCCGACCTCACCGGCGCAGCGCGAGAAGAGATGGTGGCATTTGCCGAGCAGGACTGGAAAGACTTTCTGACACTGCGTGCGAAAGAGTTGAAGTCCGGCGGTTATCTCTTCCTTTCAACGCTGGGGTCATTTCCTGATGCGCAAGAGAAAAATGGGGCTGCGGCCTCTGGCCGTGGTATTTACCGAGCGCTCTATGAAGTAGCGCAGGGTATGCTGGCAGATGGCATGCTAAGGGCTGATGTGCTGGATACTTTCCTGTTTTCGCTCTGGTTCTTAACTGCAGATGAAGCGCGCAAACCGTTGGTTGAGGATGAGTTCCTCTCCTGCGCCTATTCAGTAGAGTGCATCGAGGTTGTGCCTGCCGCAGAAAACCCGGATGACTTTTTCGCTCCCCTAGCAGCGGACAAAAAGGAATATGCGCAAACCTACACCGGTTACATTCGTGCCTTTGCCGATAGCACGTTGCGAGCGAACCTTTTTGGGCCTTCAGCAACAAATGCCAATGATGAAGAGGCAATTTCTGCCGAGTTTTATAACCGGCTCTGCGCTATCTACGAAACGCGCGGGGCGGAATTCGCGTTTGAGCTTTGGCATCTCAACGTTGTTTTAAAGCGCAACTGATTGTCAGGCTGTGTTAAGGCGCAGCCTAGCAACCAATCAACCAGCGCTGAGCAAACCCAAGGCGCGGGCGGCAGAAACGGCATCTGCACGCTTGTTGCAACCCAGCTTTTTGTAGGTGTTCTTGAGGTGGAACTTTACTGTCGCTTCCGACAGGCCCAAACGCGTTGCGGCGAATTTGTTGGAAGCGCCTTCCGAGATAAGCATCAAGACGCGCCGCTCCATGCGGGTGAGCAGATCGGCGTTGGTTTTTGAGGGCGCACTAATCGGGTTGGCGTTGGAAAGGCTATCAAGAACACCGCGCAACTGGCCGCTGGAAAGCAGGAAGGTACGGATGTGGCGATCAGCAATCGGTTCTTCCAAGAATACGATATCTTCATAAAGCGAGCCGATGGAGCCGCTGCGGGCAGCCTCGGTCAGCACCTGCATCAAGGTGGTTGATGCAAGTGTGGTGTGCTTCTGCCTGCGGGCGATGAATACCTTAACCGAACTCAGCATACGGTGCTGGTTGGTTGTGAGGTTATAGTTGGCCAAGAAGCAGTCAAGCTGGCGAAGCAACAGAGGGCGCTTTGGGCGCTCAAAAGCGATGTGGCGCATCCACGCCATTGCAACGGCGATCTCTTTTGGATCGCTCAACAAACCCAGATCATGAAGTGCGCCTTCCACCCACGTACGGTTGACGCGGCTTTGAACGGAGTTCAAGTGATGGCTTGCTTCCAACCAGCGGCCGTTGTTCTGCAATAGCTCGATACGGCGCATGGTAATGTTGAAACGAAAATGCGGGGCGCGCCAATGGGTTTGCCGCCAGCTTTCCAGATAGTTTCTAGCGGCGTTAAGCGTGTAGTGGCGATTGATGATCTGCGCACCAAAGTAGATGGCAATATCGGCAAGGCTTGGCCAGATGCCGTCCAGCTTGAAGGCTTCCATGTCGGTTGCAAGAAAGTCCAGCAGCGGCCGGCTATCGCCCTTTTCATAGGCAATACAGCAAGCAAGCAGGCTGTTCACCCGTTCTTCAAAGTCTGTCGCGTAGCCGAAGTTTTTGAGCAGTGCATCGGCGCTGGTCTGCGCTTCTTCCGCGCGGATTGTATCACCCTGCTTCAGGGCAATAACGCATTGGTGCACACGCACATAAAACAGCATGGCCGGAATGCCTGCCTGCTCGTAGTGGTGAAACGCCCATTTGCTCAGACGGCTGGCTTCTGCAAGGTCGCCCGTTCGCATCTGTAGCTCTAGCATACTGTTGTAGAAACTGCCGCGCAGCAGATGCTTGGTGGTCGGGATGTCCGCCACAAGGCTGTTCATCTTCGCCAGTGCTTCATCTTCTACAAGGTGGTCCTCGTAGGTTGCCAGCAGCAGACGCACAGAGCGCTGAATGACCGAATACCGCTCCGGTGATGAGATCACATGGGTCAGATCGTTGTAGCGTTCGCCCCAAACGTCGCACAGCAGCTTAAGGCCGCGCACAACATCACCGGTTTTTGTTGCCAGCAAAGCGCGGGCAGAAACAACCTCTTCATGGGTGACGGAGTGGGGAAAGCCGCGCAGCACCGGCTCCATTTTCTCACGGCCATAGCGGTGCAGAAAGAATGGTCCGCCGTATTGCGAAAATAGTTCTGCCGCCTCGTGCATGTGGTCCGCCGCTTGCAACTCGCGAATGGCTTCGGGGACCAGATCAATCTGCCGCAAGATCCGAGAGGATATGGTGTGAACGCTCTCGCTGTCCTGCGTTTTGATGCACTGGTCAATGGCAACGGCTGCGGCTGATCGCAGGCTCGGAACACCCCAATCCAGTTTGTGCTTGTGCAGCTGCACAAGCGGGCGGAACTTCAGTTCAAACTCATGCAGGTGAAACAGGCTGACAGATTGGCTTTCCAGTCCTTCCGGCCGTTCAAGAATAAGCTTTAGGAGCGAAAGCTCCTCAATACCGGCTTCTGCAAAAAAGAAGGCCTTGAGGAAACGGACCAGAACAATATCGTCCGGCGCACGCTCTCCCTGCCTTGCTACAAGCCACGGCCAGCCAGCATTATCGGCAAAAGCTCTGCGCCCTTCGATAGCGCCGAGTGCTTTGCGCATTTCCTCTTCGCTCAGGCTTAGGTCTTCATAGTTGACGGCCTGCGCCTTGCCGTAGAGCACCAGGCGGTCACACCATGGCAAATCCCAAGCGGGTCTGCGGGTTATGATAATGCGTTTGCGGGTGGAGGTAATCAGGCTCTCGGCTAGCGCTCCATCTTCTGCGCGGTCCAGATCCATAAACACAAATGGCAGGTCTTTACGCTCGGACCAATGGTGGTGGCTACCGGCTGAATGTGTGGAAACATCATCAGCCCACGGCTCATCCGTGCCGTCGCTTAGATGGGCGATGGTTTTGATGAGCTCTGTTTTGCCAGAACCAGCCGGAGCGTTGACGATGATGAGCTGCTGGTCACCTTCAACAATCGAGCGCGCAAGAGCATGGGTTTTGCTACGCAGGCTTGCGAGCAATTTCTGCTGTGTTTCGCGCGCTTTTTCTTGTTTGCCGCCGTGCATGTCGTTCGCCCCTTCGCCTCCCTGATCCCGTCGAAATGCCCATAACCGGATCAGGCCGCTTAAGCCTGACAGATGGAGGAGGGGGCGTGTTTCAGCTATTTGGGGCAAGTACCTAAAGCAACGCAAATGGGCAAATTGCCGATCTAACCCGTTGAATTAACGTAAAAACTGGCAAGCTGGAAGAAGTGTCGCAGTAACGCGTAAAAGGCACCTACAAATACCTACCAAGGGTAGGTGCTGGCTTTGAAAACCTATCCTTCTATTGAAAAAAGCTACCCTTCCGCACCGTTGCGACAGGTGCCCTTTGCTTGTTGAATAGCGTCAACAATGCTGCCCTGTCTTGCGCAGGATGCAAGCGCTTTCTTTTAAAAATTCTACGGCTTATGCGAGAAAGGCAATCCCGCAATGACACTGGGATATGTAGAGCTGTGTGCCCGCCGTTTGGTCGGGTTCGCCCTCGTCTTATTAGTCCTATCGCTCATGACATTCGTGCTCGCACGTGTCGTGCCGGGTGATCCTGCGCGTATGGCGCTGGGTCCAAGTGCAACGCCGGAGCAGGTCGCAGCCCTGCAAGTTGAAATGGGCTTCGACAAGCCGCTGCCAGAACAGTACCTGCTTTATCTGGGCAACGCCGTTAAGGGTGACTTTGGTAAGTCCCTTGTGACTGGCCGTCCGGTTACCGAAGAAATCATGAGCTTTCTACCAGCCACTTTGGAGCTGGTAATCGTCACCATCTGCATCATCATCTGTGTTGCTATTCCGCTTGGCGTTATCACCGCCCGCTACCGCAACTCCTGGATCGACAGCCTTGGCCGTGTGTTCTCACTCACCGGTGTAACCATGCCATCGTTCCTGTTCGCAATTCTTTTGCAGATGCTGGCCGCCACCTATTTTCCGCAGTGGCCAATTCTTGGCCGTGTTGACCATACCCTTGGTTTTCAGGCGTCCATAACCGGCTTTATGACCCTTGATGCTCTGCTTTGCCTGCGCTTTGACGTGTTCTTCAGCGCTGTTCAGCATCTGGTGTTTCCGGCAATTGCGCTGTCCATGTCCGGTATTGGTCAGATCACCCGCATCACCCGTAGCGCGATGATCGAGCATCAGCGCCGCGACCACACCTTGACCCTGCGCTCCTTCGGTGTGCCGCAACGTGTCATCACCTTCCGCTATCTGCTCAAGCTCTCCTCCATTGCACCTATCACCATTCTGGGTCTGGAGTTTGCAGCGCTGATCGGTAACGCGTTCGTGGTTGAAATGGTGTTCAGCTGGGGTGGTTTTGCGTCCTACGGCCTTGAAGCGATTTTGCAAAAAGACCTGAACGCTGTGATGGCCGTGGTGATGGTTGCCGGTATCTTCTTCATCGTGGCGAACCTTGTCATCGACATCATTCTGGCGCTGCTTGATCCGCGTCTTCGGTTCAAGGAGGCAAAGTAATGTCTGCTGTTTCTTCCTCTTCCGCTGCCCTGCAGCCAGCTGCACCAAAGGTGCTGAGCGCTCGCTATATGGCTTGGTACCGGTTCTCCCGTAACCCTGCCGCTGTGATCGGCGCGTTTATCGTCACCTCGGTTATTTTGATCGCCGTGTTCGCGCCGCTGATCGCGCCATATGCCGAGCATGTTGGCTCTGTGGTGAACTTCCGCGCGCGTCACCTGCCGCCAGACCTTGAGTACCTTGCTGGTACTGACAAAGTGGGCCGCGATATCCTGAGCCGTACCATTTTCGGCTTCCGTATCTCGCTGCTGCTGGTTATCGGCGTACTGGGTGTGTCTGTTCCAATCGGTACCATTCTCGGCCTGGTTTCCGGCTATGCGGGCGGCATGACCGAGCGTGTTATCACCGGCCTTACCAACATCATGCTGGCTTTGCCGCCACTGGTGATGGCGCTGGCAATCGGTAACGTGCTGGAACCGAACCTCACCAACGCGATGATCTCCGTTACCCTACTGTGGTGGACATGGCATGCGCGTCTGGTTTACCGCGTTACCCGCACTGTTGCTTCTGAGGATTACATCGAAGCAGCTCGCCTTTCCGGTGCTTCCCATATGCACATCCTGTTTAGGGAAATTCTGCCGAACTGCGTAGCGGTTATCTCCGTCAAAACCACCCTTGATGCGGCTTACGTGATCCTGTTCGGCGCGTCCCTGTCGTTCCTCGGCCTTGGCGTAAAGCCTCCGACCCCTGACCTTGGTTCCATGGTTGCTGATGGCCGTCAGTACCTGCCGGATATGTGGTGGGGCGTGCTGACACCGGGCTTTGCGATCTTCTACGCCACCCTTGGCTTCAACTTGCTGGGCGATGGCCTGCGCGACATGTTCGATGTGGAGGCGTAACCCCATGCTGCTAGACGTTAAAGACCTTAACCTGTCTTTCCGCACCTATGGCCAGACCCGTCACATCCTTAAGGGCGTGAACCTGCAAATCCCTGAGGGTGGCCGTGTTGCGCTGATCGGTGAAACCGGCTCGGGCAAGTCTGTCACCTCCAAGGCGATCCTTGGCACCTTGCCGGATACGGCTCGCATTACCAGCGGTCAGATCCTGTTTGACAGCGAAGACATTTTGCAAAAGAAGGCAGAAGCGCGTGAAAAGATGAAAGGCACTGCCTTTTCCATCATCATGCAGGACCCGCTGTCTTCCTTTAACCCGGTGTTCCGCATTGGCCAGCACCTTGAGGATGTTCTGCGCTATGCCGATATCCGCTTGGGTGAGGTGACCAACCACGAAGACCGTATCCGCCGCATTGATGAAGTGCTGCAGATGGTTCAGTTGGGCGATCCTGAACGCGTGCGCAAGGCTTATCCTGCGCAGCTTTCCGGCGGTATGCGCCAGCGTGTTCTCATTGCGCTTGCTCTGCTGCATCAACCACGCCTGCTCATTGCAGATGAACCAGGCACCGCGCTGGACGTGACCATTCAGGACGAGATCCTCAACCTCATCAATCGCTTGGTGGATGAGAACGGCCTGTCCTTGCTGATGATCACCCATAACCTTGGCGTTGTTCGCCAGACCGCTGACGATGTTTACGTTATGCGCTTTGGCGAGATCGTCGAGCATGGCCCGATTGGCTCCATCTTCCGTGCGCCGAAACAGGCCTATACCCAGCAGTTGGTGGAAGCGATTCCTGCCCTTTACGGTGAGCGCGTTAAAGAGCAGCCGCAGGTGGAAGTGCTGGAAGGCGAAAAGCCGGTTATCGAAGTTGAAGACGTAAGCAAGATCTTTGAAAGCCGCCGCTTCCTGCGTGGCAAGAGCGAGTTCAAGGCCGTGCAGAACGTATCGTTTGATGTGTTCCGCGGCGAGGTCTTTGGTCTGGCTGGGGAATCCGGTTCCGGTAAAACCACCATGGCCCGCATGATCATGGGTATTATGGAAGCCTCTACCGGCTCCATTACCATTGATGGGCACACGCGCGGTTTGTGGAACAAGGACAAGGATCTACGCAAGAAGATCCAGATCATCTACCAGAACCCGGGCACCTCTCTGAACCCGAAGCGTACCGTGCGCCAAACGCTGAGCGTACCGCTGAAGGCGCTTGGTTACGATGCGCAGAAGATCGACGCGCGTATTCGCGAGTTGCTGAACTACGTTGAGCTGCCAGAGCATTACATGTCTGCCTACGCTCACGAGCTTTCAGGCGGCCAGAAGCAGCGCGTTGCGATTGCCCGTGCGATTGCGGCAGAGCCGGAAATTATCATTCTGGACGAGCCGACATCCGCGCTCGACGTATCGGTGCAGGCATCGGTTATCAAGCTGCTGCAGCGCCTGCGTGACGAATTGGGACTGACCTATCTGTTCATCTCCCACGACCTGTCCCTCATGCGCAATTTCTGTTCGCGCATTGCCATCATGCGCAAGGGCCAGCTCGTAGAGCAGGGCACGGTACGCGATGTCTTTGAAAACCCGAAACACGATTACACCCGCACGCTGATCTCCGCCATTCCGGTGATGACCGAGGAAGAAGAACAGCAAAAACCGGAAGTGAGCGCCGAAGTGCGCGCGCAGTTCTTGGTTTAACCGGCGGAAAAACAACGATAGATAGTCAGGAGCAAGCTGTGTACCGTATAGGTGTTGATGTTGGCGGGACCAACACAGACGCAGTTATTTTGAAAGACCGTGAGGTGGTTGTTGGCCTTAAGCGCCCAACCACAGCCGACGTCACCAGCGGTGTTGTAAACGCGCTGGAAGCAGCCATCACGCAGGCGGGTATTGACCGCAAGCTGATCAGCGCTGTGATGATTGGCACCACCCACTTTACCAACGCGGTTGTAGAGCGCCGCCACCTGAACAAAGTGGCCGCTATCCGCATTGGTTTGCCTGCAGCAGCCTGTTTGCCGCCAATGGTAGACTGGCCTGCGGACCTGCGCGAAGCAGTGGGCGATTATGGCTACATGATCCACGGCGGTTACGAGTTTGACGGCCGCGAACTGCACCCGCTTGACGAGCCTGCGCTGATCCAGATCGCAAAAGAGATCGCGGACAAGGACATTCGCGCTGCTGCCGTGACCTGTATCTTCAGTCCGATCCAGCAGAACATGGAGGAACGCGCCAAGCAGATTCTTCAAGAATACTGCCCGGACCTGCCTGTTGTGCTGTCTTCCGACATTGGCCGCATGGGTCTTTTGGAGCGTGAAAGCGCATCCATCATGAACGCGTCCTTGCTGGAACTTTCCGAGCGCACCATTGATGCGTTCTCTGAAGCGCTGGTTTCTTGTGAGCTGCACTGCCCGTTCTTCATCACGCAGAACGACGGTACACTGATGGCGGCTGAATCCGTCAAGCGCTTCCCGGTACAGACCTTTGCGTCCGGCCCAACCAACTCCATGCGCGGCGCTGCATTCCTGACCGGCGTTAAGGATGCAATCGTGGTTGATATCGGCGGTACCACCTCCGACGTTGGCGCGCTTCAGCATGGCTTCCCACGTCAGGCTTCCACCGTGGTGGATGTAGGCGGTGTTCGCACCAACTTCCGTATGCCAGACGTGTTTGCAATCGGTCTTGGCGGCGGCTCTCTGGTAGAGCAGGGCGCTGATGGCAAGGTTACCGTTGGTCCTAAGTCCGTTGGTTATCGCATTTTGGAAGAAGGTCTGGTTTTCGGTGGCAACACCCTGACAGCTTCTGACATCGCGGTTGCAACTGGCATGGCGGAAATGGGCGATGCCTCCAAGGTAGCAGACCTTGACCCAGCGCTTGTTGAAGCTGCACGGGCACGCATGGCTGAAATGCTGGAACGCGCTGTTGAGCGCTCCCGCCTCAGCGCTGCGCCGCTTCCTGTTATCGCCGTTGGTGGTGGTTCCATCCTGATGCCTGAAAAGCTAGGTGATCTGGAAGTTGTCCGTCCTGAAAACTACGCCGTTGCAAACGCTGTAGGCGCTGCAATTGCGCAGATTTCCGGCGATGTGGACCGCATCTTCGCGCTTGAAAATGGCCTGACCCGTGAAGATTGCCTGCGCATTGCAGAAGAAGAAGCCCGTGCCAAGGCAATTGCTGCTGGCGCACAGGCAGACACAATCGAACTAATTGAAAAAGAAGACGTACCGCTTGCGTATCTGCCGGGTCATGCAACCCGCATTCGTGTGAAGGTCGTTGGCGAAATGGGGCAGATCGGTGGCTAACAAATCCCAACCAAAACTCTGGGTTCTGACAGAGGAAGACATCGACGCGCTGGAAATCGGTTCCGCTATTCTTGGCACCGGCGGCGGCGGCAACCCTTACATTGGTAAGCTGCGCGCCAAGCAGGCGATGCGTGAAGGCCTCAAGCTGCAGATCATGGACGTTGATGACGTTGATGATGATGCGCTGGTGGTTTCTGTTGGCGGTATCGGCGCCCCTGTTGTGGGCTACGAACGCCTCAAAGAAGGCCGTGAAGGTCTGCGCTGCCTGCGTACGCTGGAAGACCGCCTCAACTTCAACGCTGTTGCTGTTGTGTGTGAGGAAATCGGCGGTCAGAACTCCATGGAACCGCTGATTACCGCAGCGCTTGCCGGTCTGCCGGTTCTGGACTGTGACGGCATGGGCCGCGCGTTCCCTGAAATGCAGATGGTGACCTTCTCCATTTACGGTCACCGCACCACGCCAAGTGCGCTGTGCGATCTGCACGGCAACACCGTAATCATCGACCATGCGGTATCCGAGCTGTGGCACGAGCGTATGGCCCGTGCGGCGACTGTTTCGCAGGGCGGTGCTTCTGTTCTTGCGTCTGCTCCGATGAAGGGCAGCTTCGTAAAACAATACGCCATCAAGCACACCTACACGCAGGCAATTGCGCTTGGCCGTGCAGTGCTGAAGGCTCGCGCCGAGTTCCGTGATCCTGTTGCAGCAGTTGCAGAGCAGGAAAAAGGCAAGGTCGTCTTTACCGGTAAGATTCAGGACCTCAAGCGTCACCTTTCTAAAGGTTTCGTATTTGGTGAGGCCCATCTCAACGGCATCGACGCATACGAGGGTGATGAAGGCTCTATCGTTATTCAGAACGAGAACCTCATCTTCCGTCGCAACGGCAAAGTGGAAGTGGTTGTTCCGGATCTCATCATCGTTCTTGATGTTGAAACGGGTGAAGCCATCACAACCGAAATGCTGCAATACGGCCAGCGCGTTGCCATTTTGGCACTGCCTGCGCCAGAGCTTCTTAAAACGCCTGAAGCTCTTGAAGTTGTTGGCCCACGCGCCTTCGGCTTTGACGATGTTGAATACATCCCGATGAGCGTCGAACGCTAATCCAATTCGCGGCGGGTGGTTTGCCACAAAACCTTGTCACCCGCCGGTTTTTCCAAGCAGACAGAGCCGAAATTTCTTGGTGGAGCTGGGCACTGTCTTCCCGTAATTCTTTCGGAAAATAGGACAATGCCCATGAAAAAGGCACTCTTGGCCGCTGTTGCCCTTTCGCTTGCGAGCCCGGCTGCAGCACTTGCTGAAGACAAGGTTTCTATCACTGTAAACATCGTACAGTTGGTAGGTAAGATCGACCCTGCTGTGATCGGCAGCTACACCGAATACATGGCGGCGGTAAACTTCTACGATGGTTTGACCACTGTTGCGCCAAGCGGTGAAATCATCCCGCAGCTGGCTGAAAGCTGGTCTGTCAGCGAAGACAACCTGACCTACACCTTCAACCTGAAGAAGGGCGCTACCTTCCAGAACGGTGATCCGGTTAAGGCTTCCGACGTTGTGTACTCCCTCAACCGCCTTGTTGCTATCAACAAAGGCCCTTCCTACCTGTTCTCCGGCCTTATTGCTGAAGACGGCGTGAAGGCTCTGGACGATCACACCGTTTCCATCACCTTGAACAAGGTGTACGCACCGTTCCTTTCCAACACTCCGCTGATCCTCGTTGTTAACGAAGCGCAGGCAAAAGCCAACGCGACCGCTGAAGACGAATGGGCAGAGCTTTACGTTGGCCAGAACCCGATTGGCGCAGGCCCTTACAGCCTGAGCAGCTGGAACCGTGGTTCTGAAATGATCATGGCTCGTAACGTGAACTATCACGAGGGCTGGTCTGCAGACAAAAAGCCGATTGACGAAGTTCGCTTTGTTATCACCCGCGACGAAGCAACCGTTCGTGCGCTTGCAACCCGCGGCGAGCTGGCTTTCTCTTCCCAGTATCAGGCTAACGAAACCTACGATGCTATCGGCAAGATGAAAGGCTATGATGTTCTTGAGCTGGACACCGCGTCCAACCTCTACATCAAGCTGAACCACCAGAAAGCACCGACCGACGACGTACACGTTCGCCGTGCTCTGGCTTATGCGCTGGACTACTCCACCGTTCGTGAGCTGATCTTCCCAAGCTCCGACCTCAACGGTCCTCTGGCTGCATCTTTTGCTGACGCTTACAACTTTGACCTGCCTGCTGTTGAGTTCAACCTTGAAAAGGCAGAGGAAGAGCTGAAGAAGTCCAAGTACTACGGCAATGGCCCAATCAAGCTTGACCACGTATACGCTGACGACACGCCTGTTTCTGAAGAAATCGGTCTCCTGTCCAAGGCAATTCTGGACAGCATCGGCTTTGAAGTTGATCTGCGTCCAGAACCATGGACCCGTATGACCGAGCTGGCTGCAAACCCGGAAACCACGCCAAACGCAACCCAGATCTATCAGGGCCCAAGCTACCCATCTCCTGATGCGGTGTTCTTCGTGTCCTACCACTCCAAGGCTGCTGGCACTTGGGCGTCTACCTCTTGGGTGAACGATCCTAAAGTTGACGGCCTCATTGAGAAGGCTCGTGGCCAGACCAACCCTGATGAGCAGAACGCAACCTACAAGGAGCTTCAGGCTTACCTCGTAGACCAGCAGTCCGACATCTACGTTGGTACCCAGAAGCGCCAGCACGCACGCAGCGTTTGCTTGCAGGGCTTTGAATACATTCCAATGCAGAGCTGGGACCACGACTTCTCCCGCCTGTGGTGGGATTGCTCCGCAAAGTAATTTGTCTTTGAAAGCGGCTTGCGTGCTTCCGTTCGCAAGCCCGTCATGGACATGAAAAAGTGCCCGCATCACAAACGTGGTGCGGGCACTTTGCGTTTCATATGTGGTGCTACCGCACGCGCTTAAAGACGGTATTGCTGCGGACTAGGATGCTCACCTAGAAGCAAATAGAAGTTGTTGCGCAGGTGCGCCTGCATCACACATCCTCCCTCTTCTGGTTTTCAAGAAGCCGTCTGCCTATGTTTGCTTGTGCCCGTTCGGCAATTGCGCCGCTTACCTTAAGTACATCTATTGTCGCTGCTGGCTTGGTGCTGGCAACGCCTTCCTTTGCCGCCAGTTTTCCGCCAGCCCCTGCTGTTGGTCATCTAGGCCACGTGGTCGTTGATCCTTACGGAAATGCTCCGCTGAGTGCATTGGTGGACCTTGGTGGCAAACATCCAAGCCAAATGCGGGTGAGGGTGCATGGCAAAGGCGAAGAGGGCGTGGAAATCGCCTACACCGTTTCTGAAGAAGCGCTGCGCCGCCATGATGGTGTGCCGATCGTGGGGCTTTACCCGAACTTCCGCAACACAGTGACGCTTGAGTATGCGCTTGGTGATGAAGTCATTACCGAAGACTATTCCATTCTCACAAGCGGTTTGGTGAACCCTTACCTCGACAATCGCAGCATTACCGCTGTGCCAGAGGTGCATGTAACCAAGGTGGATGAGCGCTTTGAAGACCGCCTCTATCTGGTGAACACCCACACCTATACCCCGCAAGGAACCGACTTGCATTGGGCAGGGCGCAAAAGTGCCCGCGATAAGAAAGAGGGAAGCTGGGGTTCATCGCCGGAACAGGGCTCTGCTCCGTTTGAAAGTGCACCGCTGACCTTCGTAGTCGATACCCAAGGCGAATATCGCTGGTGGCTGGACCCAAATGCGGTTTTTGACGGTCGTTCTATCGATCTGGACAAGCGCGGCTATTTCATGGGCTTCCATGAGGTGCAAGGCGGTGAGTACACCTTCGTAAACGGCCAGAACTGGGGTTATTTCGACCTACTTGGCCGCGTGAAGGAATATGATCTGCCTCGCGGCTATGCAGATGCTTCTCACGAAGCGCGGCCAATGCCAAACGGTCATGTACTGGTGCGAGCCTCCAAACAATACTATGTGAACCCGGAGGGCGATACCGTTCACACCGTGCGCGACTTTATTCTGGAGTTGGACCAGCGCGGCAACCTTGTTGATGTTTGGTCGCTACCGGATATTCTTGATCCATACCGCGATGATTTGCTGAAAGCGCTGAACCTTGGCGCGGTGTGTGTGAGCACCTCGTTTGAGGCGATTGGCTCCACGCTTGCAGAAGATTTGAAGTCCGCATCTCTCACAAAAAAGAAGCATGCGATTGATGCTCCTTACGGAGATATTCCCGGTGTTGGCGCAGGGCGCAACTGGGCGCATGTTAACGCCATTGACTATGATGATGTCGACGACAGCATCATCCTTTCCCTTCGCCATCAGGGCATTGTGAAGATTGGCCGCGACAAGAAGGTTAAGTGGATCCTGAGCCCGTCGCAGGGTTGGACCGGCGAACTTGCCAGCAAAGTTCTGACACCAGTTGATAGCAAAGGCGACAAGCTGAAGTGCACCGAGTTCGGTGCTTGTGAAGGCGGTTTTGAGTTCTCTTACACCCAGCACACTGCATGGCTGAGCGACAAAGGCACCTTGACTGTTTTTGACAATGGTGATGGCCGTTACCTCAATCACCCATCTCAGCCGACTGGAGACTTTAGCCGTTTTGTCGAGTACCGCATCAACGAAGACAATATGACAGTTGAGCAGGTTTGGCAGTACGGGCAGGAGCGCGGTATGGAGTGGTACAGCCCGATCACCTCCAACGTTGAATACCGTGCAGACCGTAACACCATGTTCGGCTTTGGCGGTTCTATTGATCTGTTTGAGCGCGGCAAGCGCACCATCGGCAGGATCAACGAGATTGACTACGAAAACCACGATGTTGAAGTGGAGATCGACGTGCTTTCCGACAAGCCAAACGGAACACACTACAGAGCGCTGATTGTTGACCCGTCAACGCTTTTTCAGCAATAAAAAGATCGAATGAAGAAAAAGCGCTGCGGTTGAGAAACACGCGGCGTTTTTTTATGGCCTTAAGAGGCTTTATCGAGATTGTCCGAGCTTGGCGCCAACTCGATGATCGAAACGGGATCGCTACCCTTGATGCGTTCAAACGGATTGGCGCTGACGGGTTTTGTTGGAATGCATTTGGCAAAGCTCCAACGGTTACGACCTGCCAGCTTACTTTGGTAGAGAGCGCTGTCAGCGGTAGCAAACAGGTTCTCGCAGTGGCCCGTTGCCATGGCCGCGCCGATGCTTAAGGTCACCAAGCTGTTGTCATTACCCCAGCGCATTGGTTTTACGCGTTTCAAGAGATGGTCGAGCAGGTTCTCAAGGTTTGCGCCCTCCAGAACAACCAGACCGGCAAACTCATCGCCGCCCAAGCGGTAGGCTCGGTCTGACCCGAAGATGTCTTTCAAAGCCTGCGCAACGCGAACGATAACGCGGTCACCATGCTGATGGCCAAAGCCATCGTTGATCTGCTTGAAGTGGTCGATATCGACAAGAACAAGAGCATAGGACTTTTCAGTCTCTGCCACCTTCGGCAGGTCTTCATCAAAAGCGCGTCTGTTCTGCAATCCCGTCAATGGGTCAAGGCGAACTGCCTCGCGATGGGTGAGGTAGCTCTCTTCAACGCTTTGCAGTTGCTTCAGGCTCTTTTTGATGAACCACTGCGATCCGGTGTCATCCAGACGCGGCGAGTTACCGATGTTCGTCAGGCGCTCTTGTAATATGAGCTGCTCCTGCTTGAAGACCTTCAATAGCGAGTAGACGCCCAAAATCGAAATAATGGAGATGACAAACAAAGGGCCAAGCAGGCTGAACAGTTCATGCACCAGCGTGTATTGGAAAACGGATGGCGGAACGTAAAGGCCGACTTCCCAGTCAACAGAGCCAACAGGCTGGATCAATGTCGTTCCGTGCGTCAGCTTTTTGAGCATGGACGGCTCTGGCTTTAGCTGCGCCGAGCCTTCTTCGAAAAGCTCAGGATTTACGATATTGATGATCTGACCGGTTTCGCTATTGCGAATGAAGAGGCTGCCTTCAAGCGAGCCTAGTGTTCTTTCAAGCGCCGCCTGCGTGGAGGTCAGCGACATATCTACCAGAATGAGGCCGAGGAGGTTGCCGTTATCATCGCACACCTTGCGGGCAAGCGTTACGACAGACTGGCCCGAGATGAACTCCTCATACGGGCCGAACCACATTTGCTCGACATCATCGTGTTCGAGAATCTTATACCATGGCCTGTTTGTTGGCTGATAGGTCGCAGGCTGGACCCACTTGGGATAGGTTTCTACCGCCTTTGTAATGTGGTTGTAAAAGAAAACGAAAGAGTCTTTCTCGAGGCGAATTTGATAGGCAATTGCCCATCGTTCATTGATGGCTGGCTCGCCCCGTTTAATCGCTTCCTTGTCAATTCCTTCCAGAATTACGTCTTGCTGACGCTCACTTTGTAAAATGCGCTGCTGTATGAATGTTGTTTCAAGCGTCTGCAGCATTTGTTGGTAACCATCAAGCTGCAGGGTGTTGTGTCGCTTGAACAGAGCGCCAGCGAAAATAAGAACGAGAACAAAGGTTGCGATACCCAGAACAAGGCAGAGCTTTGCCTGAGTATACGGACGCTTGGAAAACATGAGTTATTCAAAAGGTGTTTATACTTTGGTCGATCACCATTGCAACAAATACGGATGAAATAATATAGGTAGAAAGTTTATTTTGTAACTAATCGGTGACAAAGTAAGTGGTGCGTCAATCTGCTCATAGCTTAAACACAATAGGCGCAAAAACTGCGCCTAGTATGGCAGTGTTGTGTAATTAAACCCTGTTACTTTGCATTAGAATGGCGTTTACTGTGCAATATATGCTGCGTCTCTTGCGCTGATCGTACAGTTTCTACGCGCATATGCTCAATACGTTCCAGCGCCTGCCTACTTTCTTCTACATCTACTTCCACCGCATGCATGGTGGTATCAGAAAGGGCAGAGAGGCGATTTGTTTCACGAATGATCTCTTCGGTAGCTTCATGTTGCTTGGCAACTGATCCACCAATGGCCTGAGCGGTGTTTCTTAGTTCATCCAGCGCCTTAAAGACTTTTGAAAGGATTTGTGAGTTGGCTTGCGTAACATCGCGCGCAGTCAGCAGGTGCTTGTTCAATGCGCTTACTGCACTTTCCGTTTGTTCCGCCAACTGCTTTACTTCCTGTGCTACAACAGCAAAGCCGGAGCCTGCATTGCCAGCCCGTGCAGCTTCAATAGAAGCGTTCAGCGCAAGCAGCTTTGTTTTGTTGGCGATGTCGGAAACGAGTTTGGTAAAGTCACCGATCTGATCGGTAAGGCGCTCGATCTCGAAAGCCTGTTCACGGGTTGCAACAAGGCCTTGGCGGGTTTTTTCTACCGCATTCATCCCTGCAACCACTTCCTCTTCAATCTCGTTGATAGCGCCGGTAAGCGCGGAAACTGCCTCGATAACTGTGCCCACGCTGGTATTCGTGTCACGCATGTTATTGAGGCTCTCGTGAATTTTTTCATCAGAACGACGAATGAAGCGCTCGAAGTTTTCCGCTTCATCACGAATATCAAAGAGCTGGTTGGACAGACGCTCAAGGGCAGTGAGGGAATATGGATTGTCGTCGGTTGAAGGGCCCTTCAGTGTCTGGTGTTCAGCTTCCTTGAACTGCAGATCCTGAAGCGTTTCCTTAGCCTTGCAACACTCGGCAATGGCAAGCTGTAAGCGGCTTACGGCCTGCTGCGATGGGCCAAGCTGAGCAACCGCGTTGCCGCAAGTTTTAAGCTCAAAATCGCCGCGAGAAAGAGCCAGAATCGCTGTTTCCAGAGCATGTAGACGCGAGTAACGGGTGCCCGCGGAAAGCACGAAGACAACAACGCCAAAGGCGATCATGGCGATAGGGAGCGGCAGAGGGATAGAAGAAGAGGCTTGCGGAACGCAAAGACCCAGAAATCCGAGGGTTATCAGGATCGTCGCGACAATTTCCAGCGCGCGCCCCCTAATCAATGTGCTGTTCGGTCTCATGATAGCTTTGGCTGCTTCTCTTATAGGACAACCCATGCACGGCGGACTGTCCGTTTAGTTTTTTTGAAGCACCCCATATGCGCCTATCTGGAGCAAATTGCGTGGTATTTTTTGCCAAATTCGAAAGATAGTACCAAGAAAATGCCATGTTTGAGCATAAGTGACGCGTTTTCCTTTAGGGGATTTGTTTAGTTGCTGCGCGAAATGCTCAAATAACGACAATTATACTAAACTGCTTCTAGTATGGCAGTTACTTGGGCAGGTCGCTCGAATCTCACTGCAAAGCTTTGAGGTTGCCGAGTGTGCGGCAGCAATTCAGAAGTTCCCGCCATTGGAAGAAAGCCACTGTATATCAACAGGCTACGTGTGGAGTAAGCCAGACAGAGCAGCAAGTAAGTGAAAAGCTGATTAGGAAGGTTCTGGGAAAGAGAGGGAAATGGGAACCCAGACCAGATAAAGGGGATGGCGGGTTCCCATTCTCTTTTGCGCCGGACCTTAAAAGCCGACTTGCTCTTAAACTCCGCTTGCCTTTTTTCCCCGATAAAGCAAGGCACTTTGTGAAGGTCAGCAAAGTGGTAGGTTCACAGTCGGTCCAGAAGAATGAACAGGGGAAGATCCTACACGGCACAATTCTAAGGTGAATCTATGGGAAAAATTATCCGGTAAAATGCCTAAAATAAATATTTATTATGTATTACATAAGAAAAAAGGCCCCAGCAGTAAGTACTGCCGGGGCCCTGAATCCCCTTCTCTAAGGAGAGGATGACTATAAGATCATGTGATCTTAGAAGTCGTGCTGTACACGCAGGGTGAAGCGGGTGTCTTCGACTTTACCTTTAACTTCGAAGTCGTCCTGTGCGTGGGAAAGAACACCAGCAATGCGCAGGCCTGGAGCAGGGGTCCAGTCTACGGAGCCAGCTACAGCGTAACGGGTGTAGTCTTTGTCAGTCGCGCCGTCTGCGTCTACGTCGAGGTAGGTACCTTCAGCACGTAGGGATACGTCTTCCATAACCTGGAAGATTGCGCCAGCGCCGAGAGAGTACGCAGTGGTGGTTTCGCCATTGACCATGTCGAAGTCGCGGTCTTTGTTGCGAGCGCCAACGTAGGACAGAGCACCATCAGTGTAAGCTGCCTGGAATACGATGGAAGAACCTGGTGTCAGCATGTCAAGGTTGAACTTTGCAGTACCCTGAATAGCATAACCGAATTCGTTATCGTAGCCAACTTCTGCAACTTCTTTAACTGCTGCGTGCAGGTTCAAAGAGCCCCAACCCTGATTGTAGCCGAAGCCACCGATTACTGCAGGAAGACCGCCGTCTTTAACGCCCATGTCGCGTTCGTCGGAAGATTCGATACCGATGAAGCCGGTTACGCCGTTGCCGAGGTTCTTGGTGTAGGTTGCAGACCAAGTGACGGTATCA
>NZ_SMMA01000050.1:2210-3460 GCF_009711345.1 Pseudovibrio flavus | reverse complement strand
GGACAGGCTGGTGTAAGAACGTACGAGACCCATTTCGGTCTGGGTGCGTGCGTCAAGGCGTACGTAACCACGAGCGAAGAAGCTCATGTCGTCTTTGCTTTTGTTGGTGCCGCCCCAGTGGCCGTTGTCAGCAAAGTTGTTCATACGCAGTTCTGTACGAACGCGGCCGGAAACGCGCAGGCAGGTGTCTTTACCAGGCAGTACGAAGAAGCCAGCGCCGAAAGCGTCGCAGGTCTGTACGTAGTCTACTGGTTCTACGGATGGCAGATCAGCAGCAAGTGCTGGTGCTGCAACTGCAGTTGCTGCAACTGCAGCAGCAAACATTTTGAATTTCATTTTTCTTGACCTTCCAAAGGTATTTATTGGAACAGCCCTGCTTTTTTGAAAGCCGAGCCGCTCCCCCCGTGCTTCATGACCTCGTCTCGAAGGAAACCCCTTCCATTCGTGACAAGCCTCGGTTGAGCTTCGTCAATCAGCACAGTCAAAAATCATGAAATCGCTGGATTTGAATACGGTAGAAATGCGTATACTCGCCCTAAAAGTGTAACATACATCACAACTGTGATTTGCATGTAACACGCATATACCCGTAGATCTAGGTTGTATAAAAGCTATCAAAACGGGAATAAACTGCGCTTGACGCGACGTTTTCAACTAATGGGGCAAATTGCCGGTGCCCACAAAGCCGCAAAAGCTGCGCTGGTTGCACTGTGATTATCGACAGGGCGGACCAGAAGTTGCAGAGGGCGAAGCTGCGTAGAACGCCCTAGTATTTTGGGCGCTGATGGTGACACTACCATTGGGAGGAATAGGGGCTGTGGGCGTTACACAATGCGGATTCGGAGTGGTTATAACCACGAGCGCAGCGGCCGCGGCTACTTATGAGTGCGCGCCTGTGAACTCTGGTTGAGCCACAGCAGGAAAAATGGCGATGTAGGATAGCGTGCCTTGACGGCTGAGGAAGCGGCGACAACGCGTCCTGAAAGGCTCAGGTATTCGCGCCAGCAGGCAATAGGCCGCCGCTCAAAAAATAACCCCTCTGCTGAACTACTGGCATAGGAGTCGGCAGAGGGGTACAAGGCGCAGGCGTTTCATAGCGCCTTGTTCTATTGGCGTTCTACACGGTGGTCGCAAACCTGAAGAACGCCCAAAGACATAGCGAGCTGTGCGAGGGATTACAGAGAGCTACACCCCTCGCACAGATGCGTTAGAACATCAGCTTCACAGCGGCGTTGGCGGCAAGGCCCTCG
>NZ_SMMA01000050.1:1513-2085 GCF_009711345.1 Pseudovibrio flavus | reverse complement strand
GAATAGATGTACTTGCCGTGTAGACCCCAGCTTACGCCGTCACACACTTCTGTGTTGTAACCAAGGCCCGCATAGCCGCCCACATAGGCGGAAGAGAAGTCATAGCTGACAGGTGTTGCGAAGTCTTTGGTGTCGTAAGCCATATCGGCCATACCGGCGCGCACCAAACCCTCTGCATATAGGCCGTTTGAAAGCACCACATGGGCCATCACACCGCCGCCCATGAAGTCTACGTTGCCCTTACCAGAAACGAGGTGGGAAGATGCGTCGTAGGTTTGCTTACCGGTTTCAGCAAAGCCGGCAAGGTGGAATTCACCGCCGCCGATCTCGCGGGTTGCACCAGCGCCGACCATGAAGTTGAAGCCTTCAAGGTCAATGTTCTGGCCATTATCGTAGGATGTTGATCGACCACCTGTCGCGCCAAATGTTACCAGCCCATCGGCGGCTGGAGCGGCAGCAAGGAAGCTTGCAAGACCATCGGTGGCGGCAAACAATGTTGCATCCATAGAGCTTACAAAACCGGCATTGTTACCAGCGGTGACAGCGTGTGCCTTCTCGTTGGTGCTGCTGGT
>NZ_SMMA01000050.1:0-1503 GCF_009711345.1 Pseudovibrio flavus | reverse complement strand
AAACTCATAGATGGTGCTGATACCGCTCTCTACACTTGCCGTCGTCGGGTTACCCACGGTTGGGGTTTCAACGCCTTCGATAATCGTTTTATCGGCATTTTTAGTATCTGAGATCAGGGTAATTATATCGCCTTCTCTCAGCGATGTATCAGCGGCAATGCTGGTGATGTTCACTTTAGATTTAACGTTGCCGGAATTCAGGTCAACTTCAGTTCCGTAGACTTGGAGCATAGTGTTCCCAGCCAACACATCTGAACCAATGTGGAAGTTATAGGTCTCGAAATTGCCGACTGTTTTTCCGCTTTGCATTGTCAGCTTGGATTGGACATTTAAGGTGTTGCCCCTCACCTGATCTAGAGATGCTTTGGCTTGGCCGCCATAGATGTTGCCTCTAATCATTCCACCATTGTAGGTAACGGTATTGCCTGTCGCCGAGCAGTTTGAACAGGTAGCCGCGTCTGCGTCTGTCTTGCCACCGTAGATATCGGAGTGAAGTATGCCGCCAGAAATGGTGACAGTGTTGTATTTTGCATTTCCTGCAGAGGATACGCCGCCGATAACCTCACCGTTTATGGTGCCACCGCTTATGATTACGGAGTTGCCGACTACTTTGCCATTAAAGGTGGCGAAAGTATTCCCGGAATTGGTCTTGCCACCAATGACATTGCCCGAAACAACCGTGCCGCGGCCGGAGATTGTAACCGTGTTGGCATAGCTCTCGCCTGCGCCGCTGACTATGTTGCCGCCAGTAACGGCGCCGCCAATCTGTGCACCTTCAGAAATTGTTACTGCATTGTTCCAGGCCCTGCCCTCCCCAGAATCTGAGCCTCCAGCGACGCCAGACTTAACGGCAGTATTTGATCCGGTGATGTTTACTGTGTTGCCCGTCGCGTCGCCATTATGTGAGGAGCCACCAAAAACATCGCTTACTGTAGCGCCAGCCTCAACGTTAACTGTGTTGTTGTTGGCACTTTCGCCCCAGCCGCCGATGGTGAGGCCTTTTACTTCAGTACCTGCGCCGGTTACCGTTACTGTGTTGTCAGTGGCTGTGCCGCCGGAGCTATTCCCACCGTTTGCAATTCCTGTGACTATGGCCTCGGCTTCAATTATCAGCTTGTTGCCTGCTACGGTTATGCCTTTTCCTGAAAATCCGCCGTAAGCGTCTTTTGCGACGGTGGTGCCAGCGCCGGTAACGGTGACCTTGTTATTATTAAGGGCACTCGGCATAAGATACCCGCCTGCATCTGGCTTGATCGTGCTGTCTGCGGTCCCATCATAAAAGCAGCCCGGCTTTGCAGCATCGCCGTCTACGTAGGTACAGTCTGCCGCTTGCGCTTCAGAAAGGCTTGGCAGCATGATGGAACTAGCCAGCAGCAAAGATGTGCCAAGCAGGGCGGTGGATGATAAAAGAGCGATTTTTTTAGCGGTGAAGCACATGAGAATTGGCCAAATTTTGAGGGTTTTGGCCAGTATTCGGTAAAGCCTAAAAGTTGTCTTAGGTTT
>NZ_SMMA01000027.1 GCF_009711345.1 Pseudovibrio flavus | reverse complement strand
CTCCAAGATACGGGGTGATCGTTTTGTCCATACCGACATCGATCCCACCTGCAACATGGGCGCCGTTTACTCCACCAAAACCAAGCAGACTGTGCGTATCCAGATCGTAACCGACGCCAACTTCACCTTGGATGTCGGTGTTGCCGTTTAAATAAGACGCTTTGAACTGGATATCATCACCGAGGCTCTCCAAGCCAATATTGACCAAGAACTTTCCACCTTGAACATGCCCCTCGTTGGTACCTTGCGCATGGGCCACGCCTAAAGTTAACTGAGGAACAAGAGACTTACCAATCTTCCAATTCAAACCGGCAAACGCTTTTGTTTCATTGAAGGAATTATCTGGTGCTATTGGAGAGGGCGAAGGTGTTGTGCCAGCAAACGAGACACTTCCCATCACCAGCATCGCTGATCCTGTAAGAAATAGATTTCTGAGCATAAATGAGGAACCTAAAATCAAAATATAGGTATTTTTACCTCATTATTTTTCAACCTACAATAGTGGTTACCGCATTTTCCGGACATCCAAACTAGAACCTACTCGCCGAAATGGCATCACCACTAAGTTCAAATGCAAGCTCCTCTCTTATTGCGCATACGAAAACGCGTTTAATCCCTCAGATGCCCGTTGTTGTCTCGCCTACTCCCTAGTGCCAAGTCCAAAACGAGCTTTAGGCACTGATGGACATTTTGGGGCGCTACTTCTTCCGCGCCTATCAAGGCAGCGTAAAGAAGTTCACTTAATAGCGAAGCCTTATCCCTAGTTTCTGGAAGTTCCAAAAAAAGCTTTTCTACAAACTGAAGCCTCTTCTTATCCACCCGCACTATACATTCGCGTGCAACAGGGTCAAATCTGGCCCAGTTTCGTACCGCAGCCTCCGCACCATTTCCGCCGTAATCCGCTGAAATTTCCTCTGAAATCACAGCAACCAAGTCGTACAGACGGCCTTCAGGCCTCTTGGAAACAGCCTTAACGTGTTCAATGATCTGCTGTGTAGCCAAATGCTCCCAGTGCTTGAGCATCGCCACCTTTAACGCCGGAACGTCCTTGTAGTGCCAATAGAAGGACCCTTTGGTTACCTTTAGATCTCGCGCAAGCGCCTCTGCCCGAATTGCAGAAGGCCCCTTTTCTGTCAGCGCCCTAAAAGCTGCCTTGATCCAGTCGTCCGGAGAAAGTGAAGAATTGCCTGCCATACGCGAACCATACGCTGCCGTATTGATTTTTGCTAGCTAAAATGCATCAATACGCATGCGTATGGAATCAAATACGGAAAACATATTATGAACAAATGGCTATTCTCCGCTGGCGTCCTTTCACTCCTTTTGGATCTCGTACATGTATTTTTAGGAGGCCCCGAAATCCATAATCCAGTTTTGGCGAGCAACTTCGATCCCGTTTTGAAGGCTGTCCTTTCCGTCGTTTGGCACGGAATTACTGTTGTCCTGCTGGTAAACGGTGCCCTGCTGATCACCGCAGCCTTTAAGAGAACACTCGCACTAGGGGTCGCTTGGACTGTAATTGCCCAATACACCGGTTTTTCGCTGCTATTTATCGCGTATGGAGCCCTTCGCCTCGACAGCCTGATGGATATGCCTCAGTGGATTTCATTCTTGGTCATTGTGCTAGTCGCATGCATGGGTCTTCGAAATCACTTGAAGACCTGATGCAGAGCATATCCCGCTAATGAACAACGGCACACATACCTAAAAAGCACGCGAGCAGGGAGTTCACCTCCCTGCTCGCAATGTCATGTCCAACGTTAAGAAAAATAATGCGTCCATCACTTCTAAGCCAGTTCCTGGCCTTAGAAACGAAAAAAACCACCAGCGTTTTGCTAGTGAGTTTTTAATTTTGGTTGCGGGGGTAGGATTTGAACCTAC
>NZ_SMMA01000010.1 GCF_009711345.1 Pseudovibrio flavus | reverse complement strand
ATCTCTCAGCCGCCTACCCGGCGGCGAACAATCCTGCACCTGCGCACCATTCGCGCTATTTTCTCTCAGCCGCCTACCCGGCGGCGAACGCAAAGTGCTCGTGGTTTGTTGGGGTGGGATGGTCTCTCAGCCGCCTACCCGGCGGCGAACTGGAAGAAGAGGCTCTTGGAGTTCCTGATGGATCTCTCAGCCGCCTACCCGGCGGCGAACACATCCGACAGCTAAGCCCGCGCATAACAAGGTCTCTCAGCCGCCTACCCGGCGGCGAAC
>NZ_SMMA01000028.1 GCF_009711345.1 Pseudovibrio flavus | reverse complement strand
ATTTCATAATGAGCTAAATGGCATCCCCCCCGGATCGAACACGATAAGTAGAACCGTAACCCGCCGACGGTTTAAAAACGCGGTGTAAGTGAGGGGCTACGGCTCCCTGATGCGCCGGAGCTCGGGCCTTAGGACGGCCTGCAAGCTCTTCAGGCTCTCACGGCTACTACTGCAAATTCTGCATGCTGGTCGCAGTAGGGGCTTCCAGCCACATCCTTCAAGATGAGCTTTACCGCAAACCCTGCAGCTGCGAGCTCCTCCTTCAACTTCTCAGGGCTGAAATACTGTAGCCAGTTGTAGACGGTCTCTTCCTTACCGTTTGCTTGAAAGATGCTGTACTTATCCAGCACCACAGCCTCATCATCATACTTCCATGTATTCACGAAGCAGTAGTAGTCATCCTCGCACCAGAAGCGGTTCAGCTGGTTTTTCTCATAGAAGGCTGTCTCTTCACGCGCTGCGTATCCGGCCATGGAGTACACATCCAGCAAAATAGCCCCGTCATCCTTAAGGCACTCACGAAACTTAGCCAGCAACACCTTGCGCTGCGCAGGACTTAACGCGCAGAAGTCACACATGATCATGGTAATCAAATCAAACTGCTCTTGGCTTTGAAATTCAAGATAGTTCGTTTGAACATAATTGATAGGCAACTGCGCGAGCTGCGCCTGTTCACGAGCATAAGCCAAAGAGTTGGCAGAAAAATCCAGTCCCGTTACCTTCGCCCCCGTTTTAGCAAGACGAGTGGTATAAAGCCCCGGACCGCAGCCGAAGTCACAAAGCGACTTGCCTTCGCCAAGATCAAAGTGCTCACCAATCCACGTAGCAGAGCGATTGATGAACTCCATATTTCGGGAAGAAACATCAATGCCTTCATTCAGATGAAAGGCCAGCATCTGTTTTGAGCGGTAATCGTCAGCCCATAAAGCATCGGCCGTATAGACCTCAAACGCAGCTGGTTTTTCGTTTATTTTCTTAAGCTTATCGAACATGTTTGATGGCCGTGTAGAGGAAACAGTGAAGGCGAGGGCGCAGTGCTCTAAAGTCGTTGATTACCCAGCAACGCCCACTATCTCGATCAACTGAATAAGGTTGCCGCAGGTATCATCAAAAACCGCCATACGAACCGGCCCTGCATCCATTGGTTCAACAGTGAAGGTCACGCCCAGTTCGCCCAGTCTGTTCCTCTCTGCGGCAAGATCTTGGACCTGAAATGAATGAGCGGGAATTCCGTCACGAACGAGTGCTTTCTTATAGGGCGCCACAGCAGGGTGATCACTTGGCTCAAGAAGCAATTCCGTACCATTGAGATCCTCGCCTGATACAACCGTCAACCAACGATGCTCTCCGAGAGGAATATTGTTTTTAACCTCAAAGCCAAGAACATCAGTATAAAATTTTTCGGCCTTGTCCTGATCATCGACATGGATGCTGGTCACATAGACTTTCATGTTTTTGGTCCGTCCTTTCTAAATTCCATCAGCCACGACGCAGCCTCTATATGACCGTCAGTGACACTCAATGAATGAGCCTTCGTTCTGCCTTTCCATGTCGTCTCGATTAGACCGGCTTTTTCTAATACAGCAAGGTGCTGGGAGACCGTCTGTCGCGACAAAGCGACACCATCTGATGCAACCGATGCCGCGCACAGCTCGAACAACGACTGAGCAGATTGCTTGCTCAGGTATTCGATAATGCGGCGGCGCGTACTATCCGATAGAGCTTTGAAGATGAGGTTGAGCTGATCGTCTGTCATTTGCCTAATATGCTGTAAGTTTACTGCATGTCAATATAGGGGTTTAGACTGATCGATCAGTCACAGCCTTGGCGCCAGAACGCCTACTCCAACACCATTTCGCACTCTCAAAGAGTTAGCACCTCTCGGCTAAGTCTCTTTGGGCTCATTAGGCGCCATCGTTAGGGAAATATTATTTTCGCTAAATCAATATTATGGAATATAAAGTTGATTTATTGAAATGTTGCAGATTACATCTTATTGGATACTAATAACAAAATAACTATTATTATAATTAATTTCCGATAATT
>NZ_SMMA01000063.1:306764-354670 GCF_009711345.1 Pseudovibrio flavus | reverse complement strand
GATGGTTCCAGCTGAGGCTGACTATGTGGCAGATGCGCTGAAAGAAGCTGACAGCATCGTGATCGTACCGGGCTACGGTATGGCGGTGGCACAGGCTCAGCAGTCTGTTTCCGAGCTCACCAAGCGCCTGCGCG
Source organism: Pseudovibrio flavus (assembly GCF_009711345.1). Lineage (GTDB taxonomy): Bacteria > Pseudomonadota > Alphaproteobacteria > Rhizobiales > Stappiaceae > Pseudovibrio > Pseudovibrio flavus. The sequence goes on along the minus strand of NZ_SMMA01000063.1, from coordinate 354,536 downwards.
CCAAGGGCAAGGAAGTCCGCTTTGCGATCCACCCAGTGGCGGGCCGTTTGCCGGGCCACATGAACGTGTTGCTCGCTGAAGCCAAGGTGCCTTACGACATCGTTCTGGAAATGGACGAGATCAACGACGACTTCCCGAACACCGACGTGGTCATCATTATCGGCGCAAACGATATTGTGAACCCGGCGGCTCAGGAAGATCCGAACTCGCCAATCGCCGGTATGCCGGTTCTGGAAGTGTGGAAGGCCAAGCAGGTGTTTATCTCCAAGCGTGGTCAGGGCACCGGTTACTCCGGTATCGAGAACCCGCTGTTCTACAAAGAAAACAGCCGCATGTACTATGGTGATGCGAAAGGTTCCATCGACAAGCTGCTCCAGCTCGTCGACTAACCAAAGCACCACAAACAAAAACAACAAAGCCCCCGCCATAAACGGGGGCTTTGCCGTTTAGAGCAGCTAAACCTTAGTTTCTTAGGGGTGGCGTCCTTTAGCAATGGCCAGCAGACTTTTACTCTACGGAGGGATTTCATGGAAAAGGTCTGCGTACTCGGGCTAACACAGGATAGTTACCAGCTTATAAGAAGCCTCGTTTCCTACGGAGCGAAAGTGAATGTTGTTGAAAGCGATCCAGCAGCGATTGAGGCCATTAACACGGGAAGCGTGCATGTCAGAGATGGCATGGAATACTCATTTACGGCTGAAGTAGGCCTGAATGTTCGTGCAAGCTTTGACTTTGCCGATAATCTCTCCGAAATCGACCTTGTCATAATTTGCCTAGACCGGCTCGACTATCATCAGATGGCGTTGGCCGTTGAACATTTGGCTTTTGCTCTTTCTAAAGACGTTCCCGTTTCGCTTGTCCTTCTGGCATCAAAAACGGTTCCAATCAGCCATATTGAGCAGTTCTTCGATTTAGAGCGAAACTACCCTCATGCGGGCGCTGTGTATTTGCCAGCCAATCCTTCAGCGAAGACCGAAGCGTCTACAAACCTGCCCCTTGCAGGTGTTCTAGATAACGCAAACAAACCGGAGTATTTCGATACGCTGGCTGAGGTTCTTCCATTCATGAAGAATCCAATCATCGTACCTTTTAAGGATGCCCACTATCTTCATAGTGCGCTTGAATCACTTGAGAATACGCTAGATGCCTATGTGTGGGCATCGCAAGGGGCCTTAGAACAGGCTGGGTGTGCCTCTGTGAAAGAAGTCATCGCCGCTGCGTTTGTGGCCAAGTCTATGGTTCCCCCGCCATCTAAGCCTCTAGGATATGGGCTTTCCTCCACAGAACAAGAAGAACCGCTAAACGCTCCGCTGAGCCGTTTAGACCCTGAGGAACTATTTGCAAGACTTCCTCAAAGGCTGAGCCAAAGGCAGATCGAAAAGCTCATCAGCCTTACTGAGGTTTACTCGAAGAAAGGGGAGACCGTTGGGATTGTCGGTTTACCAGACTGGAGCCCTAAAGAGGCATCCACAAACATCAGCCTGCATCTGATCGAAGCACTACAAAACACAGACCGGATCGTGTCTTTTTGCGCCGCCAACGCCTTGTCGCGGACTGCAGGAATTGTATCTGCCTCAGTTCGGGTTGAAGAGAATGCTTTGGATATTCTCCCCGACCTAAAACTGATCTTATTTATGGAAGACTCGCCGGAATATCGAAGCATTCCGACATACTTGTTCCGACATGACGCCGTGGTCATTGATCCATGGAGTATGTTTTCCATGGATCGTCTACCGTCAGGCGTAACGCTTCTCCAGCCGGGAAATGGATACGATAGGGCACCCCTATTAATGGGCAGTGCCCTAGAGACCACATCTTAGGCTATTGGAATTTTCTGGAGGCATCCAGAGCGAGACCAAGGCCCACGCTACCAAAAGTATCACCGGCAACAAACGGCTGGTTTGGGAAAATCTCTCTCACTGCTAACTGCAATGCAGGAACGCGCGTGGAGCCACCGGTCAGGAAGATAGTATCAATCTCTTCAGCCTTAACGCCCGCTTGGGTGAGAGCATCGTTGATGGTTTGCTTTAGCTTTTCCAGCTGGCGGAAGATTGCTTCATTAAATGCGAAGACACTTGCCTGAACCTTCAACGTCTCTTCTTCAAGATGAAGCTGGATTCCAGCGGTCTCTTTCGCTGACAAGTGCATTTTGGCCTGCTCCACATAGGTTGCCAACGCATGACCCTGACGCTCTCGAATAACACTTGAAAGCATCTCTACAGCGTCCGGCAACATCGCATCTCGCCTTACTTGCACGAGTTCGCTCAGGATTTTCGGATCGTACAAATAGTTGATCCTATGCCACGTTGCGAGCTCGAAATAGTATTTTGACGGGAGAGGGCGTTTTCCATCTTTGGTCATAGAGCCATAGCCCATGGCAGGCATCACCTGCGCCATACTCAGCACACGGTCGAAATCCGTACCACCGATGTGCACACCGGTGTTTGCCAGAATGTCATCTTTGCGGTCTGCTTTGGAGCGTCCCTCAGGCGATACGCGCACAACAGAAAAGTCCGATGTACCGCCGCCAATATCAACTACGAGAACGAGCTCTTCTTTGGTGACGTCCTGCTCATAGGAAAGGGCTGCTGCGATGGGCTCGAACTGGAAACTGATATGCTTGAAGCCCTGTACGCGGGCCATGTCCTCAAGCGTAGTCTGCGCGGCTTTATCAGCAGCATCATCTTCATCTACAAACCGGACAGGGCGGCCCAGAACAACACTTTCAACGCAAGCCTCTGACTGAGTATCAAGCTTCTGCTTCAAGTGTTTCAAAAACATCCCAATGATGCTTTTGAATGCAACACGCCCCCCAAGAATAGCGGTGCGCTCTTCCACCAGTGAACTGCCAAGAACGCTCTTCAGAGACTGCATCAAACGGCCTTCATCACCACGGATGTATTCCGCTTTCGCCTGCCTGCCATAACTGACGGTTTGTTCTTCGAAATTGAAAAACAGAGCTGTAGGGATGTCAGTATGGGAGCCTTCCAAAGGAAGCAGGACAGGTTTGCCCTCTTGAATAAAGCCAAGCGTTGAATTGGATGTGCCGAAGTCAATACCAGCGTATTGGATGGTCATAGGGGTCAGGCCGTTTCAGAAAAGTTCTTGTAAGGTATCCCAGCGGAAATGGGAGGGGCTGTTTAGCCGACATACTCCACCGGCGCTAGTCTTTTCCGCTATCTGATGAGCAAACTGGGAAAACTGTTAGGGCGCAGCAACACTCAAGCGGTCCTTTAAACCCTGATAACCCTCGTTCTTTTCCCATACGACAAATAACGTGGCTGCAGACAATAATTGGGTAGCCCTTCTCCCCAAAACCGTGTAAACGGGCGCGACTGTGCGCAGGCTGCTTCGCCCTGAATGCACATGTAAAAACCCCGGATTTGCGCGCAGGTCTATTTTGCCTGAAGGCGCGAGGAGTTCTAAATGTCCGATAATTTACGCCTCAAGGCTCGCCTTGAAGGCTATGTTTTCTTGTGCGGATTTGCCCTTTGCATTCCGCTTTCCAACTGGATGCTGGCCAATGTTGGCAGTGTGTGCCCAGCTAATGGCCCATGTCTGATCCCTGTAGGGTTTGGATTGATGGCCCCGAGCGGCGTTCTGGTCGTTGGCCTCGCTCTGCTTTTCCGCGATATGATCCAAAGACGTCTTGGTATCAACTGGGCTTTGTTGGCTATCGCCGCAGGGGCGCTGCTCTCTTGGTGGATCGCACCTCCGGCATTGGTCGTGGCCTCAGTCGTAGCCTTCCTCTTTTCCGAAATCGTTGATCTCGCGATCTTCACTCCATTGCAGAAACGGGGCTTGGTTAAGGCGGTTGTCCTTTCCAGCGGCGTGGCCCTTGTAATAGACTCTTTCCTGTTCCTTTACCTAGCGTTCGGCTCGCTCGACTTCCTTGTGGAGCAGATCGTCGGCAAGGGGTGGATGGTGTTGCTTACAGTTCCGCTTATCGCCCTCATTCGCAATCGCGATGAAAAGCTCGGCCTTATGCCTGCATAAAAACAAAGGAAAAACACATGGCATCCTATACAAGCGAATTGACCCAGCTTGGCACAGCGACAGAAGCTGCAGCCTCTCCAGAACAGGCAGTTTTGGAGCGCGTTCCCAACCCACACGCTGACACCGATTACGTGACCCGCTTCACGATCCCCGAGTTCACCTCCATCTGCCCAGTTACAGGTCAGCCGGATTTCGCGCACCTTGTTATCGATTTTGTTGCCGATAAGTGGCTAGTGGAATCGAAGAGCCTAAAACTCTACCTCACTTCCTTCCGCAACCACGGTGCATTTCACGAAGACTGCACGGTTGGCATTGGTAGACGTCTGGTAGAGCTTATGGAACCGCGCTTTCTGCGCATTGGCGGCTACTGGTACCCACGTGGCGGTATTCCTATTGACGTGTTCTGGCAACACGGCGAATTGCCAAAGAATGTTTGGCTGCCAGACCAAGGTGTACCGACCTACCGTGGTCGCGGTTAACGCAAAAACCCCGCTGACGAAGGCGGGGTTTTTTATTTGTCTTTATCGAAAGCACTTTTCGATACCGAGACAGTAAAACTCAAAGAGGGCCTAGTCGAATTTGCGAATGCTGCAATAGCTCCAGCTCTTCCAGAGCAGGGTTGCGCATTACGCGTTCCTGACAGCGCGTATCTGTAGGTTTTTGAAGATTAAAGCGTACTGGGAGGAATTCGATAACCCCAACCATCCAGTTAATTGTTTGCTTTAGAGTATTGGTCATGGCTGTCCCTCATTCCGTGTCTTGTCGTTCCATGGCCGCGACGGCTGATACACTTATTATTACTCAGGAACACCTGAGCGCTTGTTTGATATATCTAATATAAAGAACCTCGCAAAAACGCTCCATTCGGACAAGCACCTATCATTTTACTTTAGCTTGGATAATTAAATATGGCAGAGCAATAATATTAATCCATAATTTACACTTGAGACACATTTCGAAAGAATACGTTTGCTTCACATCAATACGTCAGTATGCCTTATGCATAATTTCGAGATTTTTATTTACTGACTCCACTCCGGTTTTTACACTGATTCACATGAGACAGGTACGCTTACCTTTCCATTTTTACTTGAGTACAGCCGAATACAAAAGATGGTTGGTAGGCATCTAAATCAGCAAAAGGGCGATTGATGCAGCTTAACGGACAGCTATAAGCAAGTTTCTTCTACCAGCGGGCCACCAATGCAAATACGACCTATCAATGCAGAACAAACCCTTCCACTGCGCCACAAAGTATTATGGCCGGATAAACCGATGGACTTTTCCAGAGTGGAAGGAGACGAGACCGCTTCCCATTGGGGCTTGTTCATAGACACCGAGATAGTGGCTGTCGCTTCCGTTTTCACAGCGAACAACACCGCACGTCTGAGGAAGTTCGCCATTCATGCTGACTACCAGAGGCAAGGATACGGCACAAAGATCATCCAATTCATTCTCGAGGCATTGAGAACTGAAGGCGTAGAAACCTTCTGGTGTGATGCTAGAGAGGAAGCTGCTCCGTTTTATGAAAGGCTTGGGATGACAATCTCTCCGCAACGCTTTTTCAAGTCAGGTCAAGCCTACTTCAAGGCAACAATAGACCTTTAAATATCAGCATTGCCACAATCGTGCTTGAATTGCGGGTGAGGGTGTTGGGTAAGCAGCACCCTCAACTTCGTTATAGTGATAAGTAATTGATAGTTTATCAGGGTGTTATGAGCAAGATCCAAGAACCTTCGAAGTCCGTAAACAAATTACAACCCTAGCACCTCAAAAAATACTTCAGTCAAATTTGTAAAATATCGCCGCTCTACTAAAAATTGAATTGGCATAAAAATACTAAGTTCACATCCCTAAAAGTATATTCCAGTCAATATCTATTGAGTTGCTAACCAAAGACTTCGATACCATCTTATTAGGAGGTGCAACGGGTTGGTGGAGGCAATCTGAGAAAGGGCGCGTTATGGATGTATTTTCTCTGTATTCAGAAATTTATGACCGAACTAAAACCGAAGAAATGTCCCTACAGGACTATATTCTAGGCTGCCGCGATGATGCCAGCATGAGGGCAACTGTGGCCGAACGGATGATTTCTGCAATCGGAGAGCCAGAAGTCATCGATACGAGCCTTGACCAGCGTTTGGGACGCATCTTCCTCAACAGAACTATCAAACGATATCCCGCTTTTCGTGATCTCTTCGGTATGGAAGAGACCATAGAGCGAATTGTAGGCTTCTTCCGGCATGCCTCTCAAGGGTTGGAAGAACGCAAACAGATCCTCTACCTGCTGGGTCCCGTTGGCGGTGGTAAGTCCACCTTGGCTGAAACTCTAAAGACGCTTATCGAGAAAGAACCGATCTACGTGCTCAAAGCCGGAGATGAAATCAGTCCCGTGTTTGAGTCTCCGCTAGGACTGTTCGACCGCGAGCAAACCGGAGAGCTTCTGGAGGAAAAATACAATATTCCGCGCAGGCTCCTGACAGGGCTCATCTCTCCATGGGCAACCAAGCGGCTTGATGAGTTTGAAGGCGATATCTCCAAGTTCAAGATCGTGAAGCTTTACCCTTCAAAGCTACGCCAGATTTGCGTTACCAAGACAGAGCCAGGCGACGAGAACAATCAGGATGTATCATCGCTGGTGGGTAAGCTCGATATTCGTAAGCTTGAGCATCTCAGCCAAAATGATCCCGACGCCTACAGCTACTCAGGCGGCTTGAATAGAACAACTCAGGGCCTTCTAGAGTTCGTAGAGATGTTCAAAGCGCCAATCAAAGTGCTTCACCCACTGCTGACAGCGACGCAGGAAGGCAACTATGTTGGCACAGAGAACATTGGAGCGTTCCCGTTCCAGGGCCTGATTGTGGCCCACTCAAACGAGAGCGAATGGCTTCAGTTCAAGAACAATAAGAACAATGAAGCGTTCCTTGACCGTATTAGTGTGGTGAAGGTTCCTTACTGCCTGCGTGTGACTGAAGAAACTGAGATCTACAAAAAACTTCTAGACAATAGTGCCTTGGGCGATGCTCAGTGTGCACCGGAAACACTGAAGCTCATGGGTCGTTTCTCGGTTCTTTCTCGCCTGCAAGAGCATGAGAACTCTACGCTTTACTCCAAACTCTGTGTTTACGACGGCGAGAACCTGAAGGATATCGACCCGAAGGCAAAATCCGTGCAGGAGTATAGGGATACAGCTGGCGTGGACGAAGGCATGCACGGCATCAGTACCCGCTTCGCCTTCAAGGTTCTTTCCGAGACCTTTAACCATGACACAGACGAGGTTGCGGCTGATCCCGTGCATCTCATGTATGTTCTTGAGCAAGCGGTAAAGCGTGAGCAGTTCCCGGAGGATCAAGAGAACAGCTATCTGGACTTCATCAAGTCGGAATTGGCACCGCGTTATGCTGAGTTCATCGGCAACGAAATTCAGAAAGCTTATCTGGAATCTTACAAGGACTACGGCCAGAACCTGTTCGATCGATACATCGCCTATGCAGATGCTTGGATTGAGGATCAGGATTACAAAGACCCTGACACAGGCCAGATGTTCAATCGTGAGATCCTTGAACAAGAAATGTCTAAGATTGAAAAGCCAGCAGGAATTGCGAACCCGAAGGACTTCCGCAATGAAGTCGTAAAGTTTGTACTTCGAGCACGTGCAGAAAATGCTGGCAAAAATCCGGATTGGCAGACCTACAAGAAGCTGCGCCGTGTAATTGAGAAGCGCATGTTCGGTCAGGTGGAAGATCTACTTCCAGTCATCAGCTTCGGGTCAAAGAAGGACCGCGATACCGACGCAAAGCACCACGAGTTTGTCGAGCGTATGGTCGATCGAGGCTACACGCACCGGCAGGTCCAGCGTTTGGTTGAATGGTACATGCGTGTGAATAAGGCTGGCTAACACTCTTATTCCGAAAGCCGAAAAAGGACCGGAATCTATGGCCAACTTCATTGATCGCCGCCTCAACCCAAAAGACAAGAGTTTGGGGAACCGTCGTCGGTTCCTCAAAAGAGTGCGCTCGCATATCAAACGCGCGGTGGACGATAGCGTTCGTGAACGCGGTTTGACTGATGTCGAACGTGGTGAAAAAGTATCTGTGCCAACCAAGGGCATTGAAGAGCCAGTGTTTCGTCGCGACCCAAAAACGGGAAAGCGGGAACACGTTCTGAGCGGCAACAAGCAGTACATTGTTGGCGATAAAATCCTGAAACCCGGCGGCGGAGCAGGTGCTGGTAGCGGCAAGGAGGGCTCAAACAGCGGGGAGGGCGAGGATGAGTTCGTCTTCGCTCTATCGCGTGATGAGTTCATTGATCTGTTCTTTGAAGACTTGGAACTGCCTGACCTAATCAAACACTCTATCAAAGAGGTACAAACCTACAGGCCACGCCGCGCGGGATATTCTGTCTCTGGCTCGCCCAATAACATCAACGTTCTCCGCACCATGCGCAATTCGCTTGGTCGTCGATTGGCACTGAAACGGCCGGACAACAAGCAGATCAAGGAGCTTCAGGCAGAAGTCTTCAAGTTGGAGAAGGTTTCCAGGAAGACCAAAAAGCAGCAACAAGAGTTGGCGCGACTCCACGCTGAACTGGAAGAGCTTCTGCGTCGGCAGCGGGTCATTGCGTTTATTGATCCGCTTGATGTGCGCTACAACTATTTCGAACACGCGCCGGAACCTAATGCCAACGCCGTTATGTTTTGCCTTATGGATACATCTGCTTCCATGGGTGAGCGCGAGAAGGATTTGGCAAAGCGGTTTTTCATTCTGCTGCATCTATTCCTGAAACGCCGATACAAAAAAATCGACTTGGTCTTTGTGCGACATACCCACAACGCGCAAGAAGTTGACGAAGAGGCATTTTTCTATTCGCGGGAAACAGGCGGGACCGTAGTTAGCACAGCATTAAAGGAGATGAAGCACATCATAGATGAACGCTATCCGCCGTATGAGTGGAACATCTATGCCGCTCAAGCATCTGATGGTGAGAACTTCGCCGGAGACACCGATGTGTGCGTCGAGCTCCTGAAGAACGAAATTATGCCGGTCTGCCAGTACTATGCGTACATCGAAATTCTGGAGGAAGCCGAAGCCAAGCTTATGGAAGCCGAAGAAAACGGCATGGAGCTTTGGAGAGGATACAGAACGGTGAAAGCGGACTGGCAGAACTTTGCCATGAAGCGAATTTCAACACCCTCTGACATCTATCCTGTCTTTAGGCAGTTGTTTGCGAAAAAACAGGCGGGGGCTCAGCAATGACGAAACCCAAAGCTTCCAAGAAGGTCAGTAAGCCGCTTTTTGAGGATGCTGACTGGAACTTCGATACACTGCGCCGCACCTATGATGCCATTGAAGACATTGCACTGAACGAGCTTGAGCTAAGTGTCTACCCAAATCAGATTGAGATTATCTCGGCAGAGCAGATGTTGGATGCCTATTCCTCTGTTGGCATGCCTCTCATGTACGCCCACTGGTCTTACGGCAAGCACTTTGTCGCCAACGAAATTCAATATCGGAAAGGTCTCAGGGGCCTCGCATACGAGATCGTCATCAACTCCAGCCCGTGCATTAGCTACAACATGGAAGAGAACACCATGGCACAGCAAACGCTGGTCATGGCTCATGCTGCGTTCGGTCATAATCACTTCTTCAAAAACAATCAGCAGTTCCTACAGTGGACCGATGCCGAAGGTATTCTCGACTACCTAAATTTTGCAAAAAGCTACATCACTCAGTGTGAGGAACGCTACGGGGTAGCTGAGGTAGAGAGCGTACTCGATGCCGCTCACGCGTTAATGTCCCATGGCGTCTTCCGCTACCGCAGACCTCAAAAGCTCTCACTCAAGGCGGAAGAAGAACGTCGTAAAGAGCGGATCGCCTACGAGGAGCGGATGGTACATTATCTGTGGGATGGCCTTACGAGTTTGGCGAAAGCAGAACCGAACGATGCGCAGCGCGAGGCTGAAAAGAGAAAGCATACCCTACACTTACCAGAAGAGAACCTGCTTTACTTCCTTGAGCAATACAGTCCCATTCTCCATACGTGGCAGAGGGAAGTGCTACGCATCGTGCGCAATATCGCACAGTATTTTTATCCGCAGCGCCAAACCAAGGTGATGAACGAAGGCTGCGCGTGTTTTGTCCATTACTACATCACCAATCGGATGCATGAAAAAGGACAGCTAACCGATGGGACCATGCTGGAGATTTTGCATAACCACTCCAACGTAATTACCCAGCCGGACTTTGACGAAGCTCACTATGGCGGCTTTAACCCTTACGCCCTTGGCTTTGCTATGATGGAAGACATCAAGCGTATTTGTCTGGAGCCAACAGAAGAAGACTACGCTTGGTTTCCTGAATTTGCGGGCAATCGCGATTGGAAGAACACCATCAAAGACGCGTGGGCAAACTACCGCGACGAGTCGTTCATCACTCAGTTCCTAAGCCCTCATGTGATCAGAAAATTCCGGATGTTCACCTTGAGCGATGAAGCGCGCGCGGCTCACGTTCAAGTATCAGATATCCATAACGAGCAGGGGTACATCAATATCCGTGAAAAACTCGCTCGTACATATGATATCGCGATAATGGATCCGGATATTCAGGTCGTCGATGTGGACCTTCTCGGAGATCGTTGCCTCAAGCTGCAGCACCTCAAGCGCGATGGAATAGCATTGAACAATGTTGAAAGAGACAAGGTACTTTCGCATCTGCGAAAGCTATGGGGTTATGACGTCGCAATGGAAGAAGTGGAAGCAAGCTAGTACCGCGTGTTCTCCCGCAAATATAAACCTGAATTCACAATTCAGATAATCCACAACCTGCCCATTAAAAGGTGAACTTAAAAATCATATATTTCATGAACTTATGAGAAAAGGACAGTTTAGAAATATTCTAACATATTGTTTTTTCTAAAGTTTAGTTGACGAGTCACATGCCGATATAGTTTTTACCGTAGGTATATAGACGCAGTTCATCATTCTTCCTGATAGCCGGCGAGGGAGAAATAGAGAGCTGCGCCTCCCTCTTTATGTACCCTTCGGAGACTAATTCTATGGCTCGCTCTCTTTCCCTGCTTCTAGGTACTTCCTGCCTCGTTGCGGGCTTTGCATCCGCTTCCTTCGCAGCGCCAACCGCAGTTCTAGATAACTACGGCGATATCGCTGAAGCGATTTTCGAAGACTCTCTTGCCAGCGCGAAAGATCTTCAAGAAGCTATCAATACTCTGGTTGCAAATCCAACTGAAGAGAACCTCGCAGCAGCTAGAGCCGCTTGGGTAGAAGCACGCAACCCATATCAGCAGAGTGAAGTGTACCGCTTTGGCAACGCTATCGTTGATGAGTGGGAAGGCAAAGTGAACGCTTGGCCCCTCGATGAAGGTCTTATCGATTACACCGATGCGTCATACGGCACCGAAAACGAAGAAAACCCGTTCTATGCTGCGAACGTTATTGCAAACGCCAAGCTCAACGTAGCGGGCGAAACTGTAGACGCTACCAACATTACAGCTGATTTTCTATCAGATCAGCTACAGGAAGCAGGGGAGGTAGAAGCAAACGTTGCTACCGGTTACCACGCCATTGAGTTCCTGCTTTGGGGGCAAGACCTTAACGGAACAGGCGCGGGTGCAGGTTCCCGCCCTGCGACAGATTTTGATGCAGCGAACTGCACCGGTGGTAGCTGTGAGCGCCGTGTAGAATACCTCAAGGCAGCAACTGAGCTCCTTATCTCTGACCTTGAAGAAATGCTGGCAGCTTGGCGCGATGGCGGCGAAGCACGCAAAGAGCTTACAGCAAAAGGTGAAGCGGGCGGTATTGCTACAATTCTCACTGGCATGGGCTCCCTCAGCTACGGAGAGTTGGCAGGTGAGCGCATGCAGCTTGGTCTCATGCTTCATGATCCGGAAGAAGAACATGACTGCTTCTCTGACAACACGCACATGTCGCATTACAACGACGTTGTCGGAATTCGTAACGTCTTCTTCGGTGATTACACACGCATCGACGGTTCCAAGCTTGAAGGTGCTTCCTTGAAAGACCTTATTGCAGCGAAAGACCCTGCGGTTGCAGCGGAGTTGGAAGAAGGCCTCAACAAAACGCTGGCAGCGTTTGAAGTGATGAAGACCCGCGCTGAGACCGTTGAAGCTTACGATCAGATGATTGGTGAGAACAACGAAGAAGGTAACGCTGTGGTGCAGGCTGCAATTGATGCGCTTGTTGAGCAGACTTCCTCCATCCAGCGTGCGGTTAAAGTTCTCGAACTTGAGGAAATCGCGTTCGAGGGGTCGGACTCCCTCGATAATCCAACAGCAGTTTTCCAATAAGTTGAAGCAATTTAGGCGCGGCACCACTGCCGCGTCTTACCCTCAAAATTAAGGCAAGAACAATGGGTGGATACGGGTTCTTCGGGCTTAAGCGTTTTGCAGCGTTCGCATTGGCGGGCGCATTTTTGCTTTCCGGCTCCTTTGTTGCGGCAAACGGTCAATTGCCTATGCAACACCGCGATGACCTTTCGGCAAAAGATAAAGCGCGTGTATCAAAGGTCAGTCAACCAGCAGGCACTTTTGATGATGCGGAACCTTTTGAGGTTATGCAGGGGGGCGCGGGTACATCACGCAAACGTATCAATCGAGATGCCTTTTCGCACCCTACCCAAAACATCACGTTTGAAGAAGAAAAGCAGTTCAAGGTCGGCAACGGCCTCTTTAAAAAGCTCTGGGTTTCGTCGCCATCCTCCACACAAGCCTCAGACGGCTTAGGCCCACTTTATAACGCCAGATCTTGCCAAGGCTGCCACCTCAAGGATGGTAGAGGCAGACCACCTGCACCTGGTGAACGAGCAGTATCTCTTTTCTTACGATTGTCTGTTCTGCCTGAAACAGATGCAGAAAAGAGCGCCATTGAAAGTGGTAAACTTGCCTCCATCCCGCACCCCGTCTACGGCGGTCAGCTTCAGTCATTCGCTGTTCCCGGTTTAGCTGGTGAGGGTGAGCCCAAAATCACTTACACCGAGTTTCCGGTAGAGCTTGCAGATGGCGAAGTCGTCATGCTTCGCAAGCCTCTCTATTCGGTAGAAAATCTTGCCTACGGCCCTCTCGGTGATAGAGCATTGGTCTCTCCTCGTGTTGCGCCCCCGATGATCGGCCTCGGGCTGCTGGAAGCAATCCATCAAGGCGATATTCTGGCCAAGGCTGACCCTGATGACCAGAATGCAGATGGCATATCTGGCCGTGTTAGCTGGGTAAACAATCCAGCAACTGGTGAAAAAGCAATCGGCCGATACGGCTGGAAGGGCGGAAACCCAACAGTTCGGGCCCAAAGTGCAGGTGCTCTTCTTGGCGACATTGGCATCTCCAACCCAGATAAGCCAAATCCATACGGCGATTGCACAGAAGCTCAAACCGATTGCCGTGCGCTTCCGCATGGCGAGCAAGAGCGGCTAGGCCCAACAGAAGCACCTGATCCGGTTCTAGACCTCATTACGTTCTATTCAGAAAACTTGGCCGTTCCAGCAAGGCGAAATGCTGACGATCCGCAAGTTCTGGCCGGTAAAAAGGTATTTTATGAGGCTGGCTGCACTTCGTGCCACACGCCGAAATATGTAACTAGCAGAAGCGCAGAGACCAAGGCACATAAGTTCCAGTTGATTTGGCCTTACACTGATCTGCTTTTGCATGACATGGGTGAAGGGCTTGCCGACGGCCGTCCGGTTGGATCTGCCAGTGGGCAAGAATGGAAGACGCCGCCTCTTTGGGGCATCGGCCTAACCGAGACAGTCAACAAACACACATTCTTCCTGCACGATGGCAGAGCGCGCAATTTACTTGAGGCCGTTCTCTGGCATGGTGGTGAGGCAGAGGCTGCCAAACAGCGCATTGTAAATGCAAGTAAGCAAGAGCGAGAAGCACTCCTTAAGTTTCTGGAGTCCCTTTAGATGCTCAAAAAACTCGCAATAATAGTAGCGTCTCTTGCGGCTCTCACAGTTCCAGTTAGGGCAGACTTTTCAGTTCATGCTCCGGCATTTGTTCAGAACTACGTTCTGCCGGAAACTGCCAAACTCGTAAAAGCGCTAGAACGCCTTCGTGAAACGAGCGCTGGCCTCTGCACCACGCCCAATGATGAAACCACTGCTGCTTTTAACAGCGCGTTTTCAGAAGCTGTAGCGCAATATGCACGCATCGATTTTGTCCGCTTTGGACCCTATCTAGAAGACAACGCCCTTCAGCGGCTCGCCTTTGTGCCAGACCGGCGCAACGTAATACCTCGCCAGCTAAACAAGATACTTGCAAAGCAGGATAAAAGCGTAACAACCGCAGCCGACTTGAAGCGAAAAAGTGTAGCATTACAGGGCCTTACTGCGCTGGAACGATTTGCCTACGACAAGGAAGCCAATCTGACACTTGGGGATAATAGCGCCGAGCGGGGCTTTAAGTGCGCTTATGCAGTCGCGCTAACGGGCAATCTCGTTAAAACAGCGGCCACCATTGAGGATGGCTGGCAAGATCCTAACGGCTTCACTGCGACGTTCATCAATCCCGATCCATCTCATAGCGCTATCAAGACAGATCAAGAAGCAGCAGAGCTACTTTACAATTCGCTTGTGACTGGTTTGGTGTTGGTGAAAGATCAGATCATGCTGCCCGTCATCGGCCCAACTGCCAAAAAGGCCAAGCCTCACAGGGCACCTTTTTCGCGCAGCGGAAATGCGGTTACATACCTTACCAGCCACCTTTCTGGTATCGAAGATGCGCTTATAGCCTCCAACTTCTTTAAGGAACTGCCTGAGAACGGCAAGTGGGCTGGCGAAAGTCTCAGCTTTGAATTTGGAAACGCCCGAAAGCTATTGGACGACCTTCCAGTTTCATTCAACGCTTCAACCAAGTCACAAGAGGGTCGGGAGAAACTAAAGTTCTTCGTCGTTCTCATCGATAGCCTGAAGACAACAATGGCTGATGATACAGCAGGCTACCTTGGGATAACGGGAGGTTTCAACGCACTTGATGGGGACTAATCAGGGGCCACACCTTTCCCGCAGAGAGTTTCTGCGCGGGCTTGGCTCCATTGCAATACTAGCCGGTTCCACTCTACCAACTATGGCCTCATCTCAATGGCAAGCTGGAGAGGGTGAGCCTCTTTTTGCTAGCGCTCTACGAAAACCAGATGGAACCTATGCCTTTTCCATTCTCATGGAAGATGGGACAGCAGTATTTGAACATGCATTGCCTGACCGAGGGCACTGCTGCGCTTGGCACCAACAAACTGGAAAGCTTGTAGCCTTTGCACGCAGGCCAGATAACTTCGCTGTACTTATAAACGGGCGTTCGCGAACGGAACCAATTGCGTTTAAGTCTCCCACCAACCGACACTTTTATGGGCACGGCGTATTTTCGCCTGATGGCCGCCTCCTATTTGCTCCCGAAAACGATTGGTCTGCAAAACGCGGGGTAATAGGCGTCTATGATATGAGCGATGCTCGGGCGGTTCACCGTATTGGCGAGTTTCCGAGCTACGGCATCGGGCCGCACGAAATTCTCTGGTCTGAAATGCACCAATGTCTGGTGGTCGCAAACGGCGGCATTCTCACCCATCCTGACAGGAGAAGGCAAAAGCTTAACATCGCGTCCATGGCACCAAACATATCGTTCATTGATCCAAGTAGTGGGTCCTTGATCGCGCAGCACCAGCTACCTGCTCATCTTCATCAAGTTTCACTGCGCCATATGGCGCTTGATGCACTGGGAAAAGTTTGGGTAGGCGGGCAATATGAAGGGCCGGAGCAGGATTTGCCGCCACTAGTCTCCTGCTTCTCGGTTGATCACGAGCCTGAGCTACTTGAGCTACCAGAGCAACTGACGAGCAGCCTCAACAACTATGTGGGCAGCGTGAGCACCTCAAAGGACGGCACCGTCATCAGCACCACATGTCCGCGAGGCAATAAGGTTCTTTTTTGGGAAACTGCCACTAAAGAACTGATAGGCACCCAAGGCATAGATGACGGGTGCGGCGTTGCCGCTTTAGGAAAACGCGAGTTCCTGATAACCGACGGATCAGGAACTCTTCGCTATGTCCACGTAGATGAAAACTATCTGGAAGTGACGGGCGTCCGTTCAGGCGCGAGCTGGGATAATCACCTCACAGCATTGTAGAGATCAGCTTCACACCTTCATGAAGCTTTTGACCGCAAGGCCCAACTGCTCACGATTGACGGTTTTGGCCATAGATTCCTGACCACTGTCTGCAATTGCATCACTAAGGATCGTACCGCGACGGCTTTCAATAAGCGCGCTAGTGAAAGGTTTGCTGAACTCAGGGTGCCCTTGAACAGTTATCGCAAAGTCTGGATACCAAAGGGCCGCGAACTCGCAAAAATCACTGGATGCGATTGTAACAGCCGTTTCCGGTTTCGTTAGAACCTGATCCTGATGATAGGCTTGAATGGAAATCTGCTCCGGCTTTGCACCCAGTTCCACAGGCCATTCTTCTGTACTTGGATAGTCATGTACGCCAAGGCCCCAGCCTTTATCTGACTTTTTGACCAGCCCGCCCATGGCCTGAGCAATAAGCTGGTGACCAAAGCAGATTCCAACCATTGGCTGCTTAACGCTTGCACACTCGCGGATGAAAACTTCAAGAGGGGCGATCCACTCGTGGTCTTCATAGACACCAAATTTGGAGCCCGTGATAACCCAAAGATCTGCATCTGCCGGGTTTGTTGGCAACACGCCATCAAGCACCGCGTACACCTTGTACGAAGCAGGGATCTCTCCAAGCCAAGACTGTACCATTTGCGGATAATCGCCGAAGGCTCCACCCAGTTCTTCCGGCGGTCTGCCAGTTTCAATGATACCGACCGAAAGTGACTTTGCCGCCATGTCCTAGCCTTTCCGCAAATACGCCTTGGCATTTGATTGCCATGAGCTACCAGAGATAACACCGAGCAGGTGTAATGTCGCGGGCAATCAAACTGTAGTTTCACTGCCTTCATTTTGTGATCACATTATTAATCAGTCAAGCGAGCGTCTTAGGATACTGCCAGTTTATTTATGAACAGCACACGCGCTCCCTAACCTGCTGAAAGGTAGCCATAAAAGAGATCGCGGCGGTGCGCGTAGACATATCCGCCTTAAACCTTAAGTTCCTAGCCAAATAATTTGATCAAAATAACTTCCTGCTATAACCTCGTATTTTCATGTAGAAATCTATCAGAGCTATTCCGTGGGCTTTGAGTTACCCGCCAGTGTGGAGTTCAAAATTATATGAAGCGCATATACGAGAGCTTCGCCTATGGCGATGGGCCGATAGCAGAGCGTTATTGGGACACAACAGTAGACGCAAAGCCGAACTTTCCACCCCTCGAAGGTGATGTCTCCTGCGAACTAGCAATTATCGGCGGAGGTTATACGGGCCTAAGCGCGGCAATTGCTTTGGCGAAGGAAGGCGTTCGCGTTGTAGTACTGGATGCAAAGCCGGTAGGATGGGGCGCTTCCGGCCGAAATGGCGGATTGGTCTCGGCAGGAAGCGCAAAACTCGACGACGCTGCTATTAGCAAACATTTTGGAAGCATAGACGCGCAGACATTCTTCGACGCGGAAAAGCAAGCTGTAGCACTCGTTGAGCACTTACTTGAGGAGCACGGCATTGATGCGGACCGACACTCCAATGGCTACACCTGCGTTGCTCACTCTCCGCGCCATCTAGCGGGACTGAAAGACTACGGCGAGCAATACTCCAAACGCTACGGCCTCCCATTTGAATACCTTGACCAAAGTGAGATGGTAGGGCAGGGGCTCAATAGCCCTGACTTTTTTGGCGCGGTTCACCTACCCTTGGGCTTAGCACTTAATCCGCTGAAGTTTGTTCTGGGTTTGGCAACCACCGCAGAAAAGGCAGGCGCAACACTTGCCTATTCAACCGAGATTACTTCGATTGCATCTTCCTCCGGTTACGAATTGCGCCATAGCCGCGGAACCATCAGATGCAAAAAGCTAATCGTCGCTACGAATGGCTACACTAGCGATGATATGCCAAAGGCAAACGCTTCGCGATACCTACCAGTACAGTCTAACATTCTTGTATCTCGTCAGCTGACAGAGGAAGAAATAGAAGCGCAAGGTTGGTGGAGCAGACAAATGGTATGCGACACCCGCAACTTGCTCCACTATTTCCGTCTTCTGCCGGACAACAGGATGCTCCTTGGCTTGCGTGGCTCCATCAATGCCACACCGGAAAATCTGGCAGCGATGCGGAAAGTAGCAAGAAGCGACTTTGATCGCATGTTCCCCGCTTGGCAACACGTTGAAACCCCGTTCTTTTGGTCGGGCCTCATCTGCATGACACGCAACCTCGTGCCGTTCTGTGGTCCACTCCATGGGCTTGACGATGCGTGGGGGGCATTTGGGTATCACGGCTCCGGCGTAACCATGGGGCCATATGCAGGGCAGCTACTGGCCAATATGGTGCTGGGCAAAAGCACTCTGCCGCATCCAGACTTTATGAAAACAACACCGAGAAAATTTGAGTTTGGCCCCTTGAGAAGAAATCTGCTTGCACCAGTTTTCAGTTGGTACAAACTCGTCGACAAGTTTTAGTGAAAACCTTTTGGGAGGCACAATGGCTTACGCTAATACCGATGAATTCTATATAAACGGGCAATGGGTTACGCCAAAATCGAACCAGACTATTGCTGTTATTGATCCGGCGAGTGAGGAAGAGTTTGCCCGCCTGACTATGGGCACCGAAGAAGATGCGAACAACGCTGTTGCCGCTGCAAAAGAGGCTTACAAAACGTGGAAGCATTCTACGAAAGCGCAGCGTCTAGAACTTATTGACTCTATCCTTGCAGTTTATGAACGTCGCAATGAAGAGTTTGCCCAAGCAATCAGCCGTGAAATGGGCGCTCCAATCAAACTGGCAAGAGAACAGCAGGCAGCAGTTGGTCTTTCCCATGTAAAGGCATTCCGCAAAGCCTTTGCTGCTTATGATTTTGAGTCGACACTTCCGAATGGCGATTGTCTGGTTCACGGGCCTATAGGCGTATGCGGCCTAATCACCCCTTGGAACTGGCCGATCAACCAGATCGTTCTTAAAGTCATTCCGGCACTCGCTGCTGGCTGCACCATGGTTATGAAGCCAAGCGAACTTACCCCGATCTCGGCAATCCTTTACGCCGAAGTGCTACATGAGGCAGGCGTGCCAGCGGGCGTATTCAACCTCGTTCACGGCGAAGGACCGGTTGTTGGCGCTGCTCTCTCCAAGCACAAAGACATTGCTATGATGTCCTTCACCGGCTCCACGCGAGGTGGCACAGCAGTGACGCGTGATGCTGCAGAAACGGTGAAGCGTGTTGCATTGGAGCTAGGCGGCAAGTCACCAAACATCATCTTTGCAGATACCGATGTAGCAAAGGCTGTCACAAAGGGCGTGCGCACTTGCTTTAACAACACGGGTCAGAGCTGCGACTCTCCCACTCGCATGCTGGTAGAGGAAAGCGTCTACGACTTGGCCGTGGAAGCGGCGAAGGAAGCAGGCGCCAAGGTACAGGTTGGCGTGCCGTCAGAAGATGGACGCCACATCGGACCTCTTGCAAGCCAGATGCAGTTCGACAAAGTCCAGTCCATGATTGAGATGGCGATTGAAGAAGGTGCAACACTCATTACCGGCGGCCTTGGCAAACCAGAAGGTTTTGACAAGGGCTACTATGTGCGCCCGACTATTTTCGCCAATGTGAACAATCAGATGCGCATCGCTCAGGAAGAAGTGTTTGGCCCAGTGCTGACGATCATTCCGTTCAAGGATGAAGCCGACGCCATCGAAATCGCCAATGACACACTGTATGGCCTCTCTTCCTACATCTCGTCTGGAGATAAGGAGAAGATCAAACGCGTAGCCCTGCAACTGGAAGCGGGCATGGTGAATGTCAATGGCGGCTATATCGCGTCCGGCAGCCCATTCGGCGGCTACAAGCAGTCCGGCATCGGTAGAGAAGGCGGCGCAATCGGTATTGAAGAGTTCATGGAAACCAAGGTGATTTCCCAATACTGATCGACGTAGACATTATAACAAAAACAAAAAAGGGGCTGGAAATTCCAGCCCCTTCTTCTTGAATGGATCTAGCAGCGATTACTTCGCGCTTGGAGCCATAGCTTTTACGCGGTCGATGATGTCTGCAACAAGCGGGTTAGCTTTAGCAGCGCTTTCATGCATAGGCAGAACTGCCTCGATGAATGGACCTTTTTCAACTTCGATGAACTTCACGCCAAGGTCGTTCTTCGCGATTTCGATCATTTCGAGAGTCTGCTTGTTGTAAAGATCGCGCTGGAATGCGAGCATCTCTTTACCAGCTTCCATCAGAGCTTTCTGCTGATCTTCTGGAAGAGCATTATAGGTTTTTTCAGAAACAACCAGAACACCAGGGATCATGGTGTGTTCGTTCTGGGAGTAAACTTTTGCTACTTCGCCGTGACGAACGTCAACCAGAGCCTGTGGGTTGTTTTCTGCACCATCTACAACGCCCTGCTGAAGAGCGGAGTACAGTTCACCGAATGCGATTGGGGTAGGTGCACCGCCGAGCAGTTCAACCATCTGAATTGCAGATGGAGAAGGCTGAACGCGGATCTTCATGCCTTTCAGGTCAGCAGGAGACTTGATTTCTTTGTTGGCATAGAAAGAACGGGAACCGTCAACCATGAAGGAAACACCAAGGAAGCCCTTGCCTTCGGAAGCTGCAAAAATGTCGGATGCAACGTCAGACTTCAGCACTTCGTAGAAGTGTGGTTCACTTTCAAACAGGAACGGAAGGTTCATAGCTGCATATGCAGGCTCAAATGCTTCCATTTCAGCAGCGTTAGAGCGAGCCATGTCGAGCAGGCCGTTCTGCACCAGTTCAACGGACTCACGCTGAGTGCCAAGCTGAGCGTTTGCGAAAACGCGCATTTTCAGCTCACCGTTGGTCTTTTCCTTCAGCAGGTCAGCCATGTGTACGAGAGCGATGTGCGCTGGGTTTTCTTCTGGCAGGTTGTGGCTAACGCGCAGGGTCTTTGCGCCTGCTACAGTGGTGCCGAGCATGAGTGCGGAAGTAAGTGCGATACCAGCAATTTTAGCGGTGCGGAACATTCCCGAATTCTCCCTTGAAGCTGCGAGTGGCAACTTATTACTTCTTTGCGGCCGTCCGTCCTGAGGACAGCTTCCTCCGACCGCATGAGAGGAAGTGTTGTCCAATATTCATAATTGGTCAACCACGATTTTAACCGATAGGTAGTGAACCGGCAGCTTAAGCGCTTTCCTTTCGGCAGAATCCCGCCGTTCCTTGCTGTGATATTTTTGTATAGATAAACCTGATTTGATTTAAATCCGGCCGACCAATTAGTAGTTTACCGCATAACAAATCTAAAGGTTTTTCTTTGAGGACGTTACGTTTCCTGCAGCAATCGGCACCACATTTGCGCACTTCGAAAACAGAAAAGCCCCGCCGTTTTCACGGCGAGGCTTTCCCAAGACCTACGATCCAAATTGGATCAGTATTTGTCTTTCAAATTACTGCTGAGCAGGCGCCATGTCTTTGATGCGCTTGATCAGGTCGCCCATCTGAGGGGACTGCTTAGCAAGTTCGTCGTGCATAGGCAGAACTTTTTCTACGAACGGGCCTTTTTCAACTTCGATGAATTTCACGCCGAGGTCGTTCTTAGCTTTCTGAATCGCTTCTTCAGTCTGCTTGTTGTAAACGCCGCGGTGGAAGTCCATCATTTCACGAGAAGCCTGCTGCAGAGCTTTCTGCTGGTCTTCTGGAAGGCTGTCCCAAACCTGTTCGGAGATGATCAGAAC
This sequence comes from Pseudovibrio flavus, assembly GCF_009711345.1. Lineage (GTDB taxonomy): Bacteria > Pseudomonadota > Alphaproteobacteria > Rhizobiales > Stappiaceae > Pseudovibrio > Pseudovibrio flavus. The sequence continues at coordinate 332,722 of NZ_SMMA01000063.1, read as the reverse complement.
GCCAGGGATCATGTTGTGTTCGGACTTGGAGTAAACTTTCGCTACTTCACCGTGACGAACGTCAACCAGAGCCTGTGGGTTGTTTTCTGCACCATCTACAACGCCCTGCTGAAGAGCGGAGTACAGTTCACCGAATGCGATTGGGGTAGGGGCACCGCCGAGCAGCTCAACCATGCGGATCGCAGATGGGGAAGGCTGTACGCGGATCTTCATGCCTTTAAGGTCATCAGGGGTTTTGATTTCCTTGTTAGCGTAGAAAGAGCGGGTGCCATCTACCATGAACGCAAGACCACGGAAGCCTTTGCCTTCAGACGCTTTGAAGATTTCGTCTGCTACGTCAGAAGTCAGAACCTTGTAGTAGTGGTCTTCATCCTGGAAAAGGAAAGGCAGGTTCATGATGGAGTAGGTAGGCTCAAACGCTTCCATTTCAGCAGCGTTAGAGCGAGCCATGTCGAGCAGGCCGTTCTGTACCAGTTCCACGGACTCACGCTGGGTGCCCAGCTGTGCGTTCGCGAAGATGCGCATTTTCAGATCGCCGTCGGTCAATTCCTCAACGCGGTCTGCCATGTGCTGCAGAGAAACGTGTGCAGGGTTGTCGGTTGGCAGGTTGTGGCTAACGCGCAGGGTTTTCGCGTTTGCAAATGCGGTGCTGAGAAGTAGAGCGGAGGTAAGTGCTACGCCAGCGATCTTTGCCTTGTGGAACATTATTATCGTTCTCCCAGAACATTTTTGAGCGAATTGGTCGCCCTATTTTTTTGTTTTTGCTCACGACCAATCCCCTAAAGCTTCCATCGGGGATCAGTGCCGCTGAGGTCATAACAACCGGAAAAGGCCAATTGGTCAACCAAATAAAGCCAAATACGCGTTTGCACCTACACTCTTTCTTCCTGTAATATATTGGCGACTTTAGGGCACATTTAAGCCAACACCATGACGGGTGCATTCAGCCACACTAAAACGGCAATTTCTCTTTAATTTCATTGAATTGGGCCGCCAATTTTCTAAATATATTACTACATACGGCTAGCTCCGTAAGGCTAATTTTCTACAGCTCACCCACAACGAAAGCTGCAAAAATTTTTCAGCTTAACCCACACCCATGGGGATTTCTCTCTTGTGTGCATGGCTTCATTTGCATTGGACCGCGCAACCAACGGCTTTAGCTTTCCCATAGAAAGGCGGGCGTAGATTTAAGCAGGATGATAGACGATCTAGCGGTCGCACCGCAGGCCGAAGCGGCGCATCTAAAACTTACGCTAGTGTATCGGACAAAATGATAAGATGAACCGCCGAGAATTCACACTAGTCAGGCAAAAGGAGTCTTCTTATAACAGACTTTTAATGCCTTATTCGATTCTAGCAGCCTTTCAGTATTGCAAGAAGGGGCAGGTAACTGCCGCATCTATTAAATGTGGCTCCGCGCGACCCTAAACCAACGGTTAGCAGGAGGGCTTATGTTAAAAAAATTCTTTTTTGGTTGGGCTAAGACAGCAGTTGTTGCTGTTGCAGCACTCGGAACAGCTGTTTTCGGGCTGTCTTCCGCCCCAGTACAAGCGGATGAACCGCTCAAGGTAGCCGCGATCTACACGGTTCCGGTAGAGCAGCAGTGGGTGGGACGTATCCACCAAGCCTTGAAGGCGGCTGAAGAAGCTGGCCAGATTGAGTATGTCTTTTCGGAAAATACAGCGAACACCGACTATGAACGCGTAATGCGTGAGTACGCAGAAGCTGGCCACCAGCTCATCGTTGGTGAGTCCTTTGCCGTTGAACGTGCAGCACGTGCGGTAGCAGCAGAGTATCCAGAAGTTGCGTTCCTCATGGGCTCATCTTTTGGTCCTGAAGAGCCAAACTTTGCAGTTTTTGATAACTACATTCACGAGCCTAGCTACCTCTCTGGCATGATTGCAGGCGCAATGACCAAGTCCAACACCATCGGCATGGTCGGCGGTTTTGCTATTCCAGAGGTGAACCGCTTGATGCACGGCTTTATGGCTGGCGCACAGTCGGTTAACCCGGATGTGAAGTTCATCGTGAACTTCATCAACTCTTGGTACGATCCGCCAAAAGCCAAAGAAGCTGCCTACGCGATGATCGATAACGGCGCGGACATCCTCTACGCAGAACGCTTTGGTGTTTCTGATGCAGCCAAGGAAAAGGGCATCTACGCCATCGGCAACGTGATTGATACGGCCCCTGACTATCCGGGCACCATTTTGGCTTCAGCAATCTGGCACTTTGAGCCAACCGCACAGAAGGCGATTGAGGCTGTAAAGGCTGGTAATTTCAAAGCCGATAACTACGGCATCTACAGCTACATGCAGCCGGGTGGTTCCACGCTTGTATTCGATGAAACCATCATTCCAGCAGATGTTTTGGAGGCTGTGAAGGCCAAAGAGGCTGCCATCATGGATGGTTCGTTTACTGTCGAAATTGACGACAGCGAACCAAAATCCACCAAGTAATCAAAGCATCAATGGCCGGGTCAGTCCCCGGCCATTTTTCCGCGTCCTTACGCTTTTGCGAGATTGGGACGCTAACTTATGAATTCAGCTGTTGTTTAAAGAGGGCTCATGACACAGCAGGAAGGGGAGCGGACCCCGCTGCTTTCATTGCAGGCCATTACCAAACGGTTCGGGCCGCTGATCGCCAACTCCGATATCAGCCTTGACCTGTATTCGGGCGAGATTATTGCCTTACTGGGTGAAAACGGGGCAGGTAAAACGACCCTGATGAACATTTTGTTCGGTCACTATGTGGCAGACGAAGGCGGCATTTGGGTGCAAAGTTCCGAGGGTACGTTGGAAGCGCTGGAACCTGGCACTCCGCACGCTGCTCTTGCCTCTGGTATCGGCATGGTTCACCAGCATTTCACCCTCGCTGAGAACCTTAGCGCCCTTGATAATATTCTCTTGGGAACCGAACCCCTTTTGAAGCCAAGATGGAGCCGAAAAGCTGCTCGCACTAAACTGCAAGCGCTGATGGCCAAGTCAGGGCTTGAGGTGGACCTCAACCAGCAAGTTTCCAAGCTGGCTGTTGGTGAACGGCAGCGCGTTGAAATTTTGAAGGCGCTCTATCGCGATGCCCGCATCCTCGTTCTTGATGAACCAACGGCGGTTCTCACGCCGCAGGAATCTGAGGGACTATTCAAAACGCTTGAGCTACTTGCGGCGAACGGCCTCGGCATCATCTTCATCTCCCACAAGATGGCTGAGGTTCTAAGCGCTTCAGACCGTGTTCTGGTACTGCGCCATGGGGAACTCGTAGCCGATCTTGAAACCTCAATTTGCGACCGCAATCTGCTTGCTGACCTGATGGTTGGCCACAGTGTAGACGTACCTACCCGTGATGCGGCAACACCGGGGCCTGCCACTCTCATGTTCCGCGGAGTAAGTGCAGGAACGGGACGCGAGGCGCTAAGCAACGTAGACTTTTCCCTTCGCTCTGGAGAGATCCTCGGTCTTGCCGGTGTTTCTGGTAACGGGCAGGGCACACTCTCCAAACTGCTATCCGGCCTGGAACAACCGACATCTGGAGCCGTCGAACTTCATGGAACGCCCCTATCGCGCAATGCTGCAGGCGTCATCAAACAAGGCGTTGCCCGCATTCCTGAGGATCGCCATCATGACGGTATCGTCGGTGCTATGAGCGTTGCTGATAATCTGGTTATCGAGGAAATACGCTCGCCTGCATATTCGCGCTTCGGCATGCTGCGCTTTGGTGAGATCAAGAAGCGCGCGGTAGAAGCAATTCAAGCCTACGACATTCGCTGCCCGGGGCCATCCGCACGAGCACGCCTTCTATCCGGGGGTAACATCCAGAAAATCGTTCTTGCCCGCACTCTGGATCAGGAACCGCAGGTCGTTCTGGCCGCTCAACCTAGCCGCGGCCTTGATGTTGGCGCGACAGCAGAGGTGCATCGTCGTTTGATAGCGGCAAGAGACAGGGGCGCCGCTGTTCTAGTCATCTCTGAGGATCTCGATGAGCTGCTCCGCATTTGTGACAGCATTGCTGTAATCCATAGAGGACAGATCTCTGCACCTGCTCCGACAGAAACACTAGATAAACAGAGGCTTGGCCTAATGATGGCCGGTCACCCGGCAAACAAGGAGTTGGCAGGATGATCCGCATTGAGCCACGCCAAAACGTTTCCCATCTCTACGCCTTCTTCGTACCGGTCTTGGCTGCGGTCGCGGCCCTTGGACTCGCCGCCATACCTCTTTACGCTGCTGGCGCTGATATCAGCTCGGCCTATGTCAGCATGTGGAAAGGGGCATTCGGTTCTGCCTTTGCGGTCTCCGAGCTTTTGACGAGAGCAACGCCGCTCATCCTCACAGGACTGGCTGCTGCTGTCGCCTTTAAAGCAAAACTCTGGAATATCGGGGCGGAAGGTCAGCTTTATGTGGGAGCCTTAGCTGCGGTTGCCATAGGGTCGGGTGCAATCAACGCGCCGCCTGCCATAATGATCCCGCTTGTCATGCTTAGCGGCATGCTCGCTGGCGGGCTGCTGATGCTGGTTCCTACGCTGATGAAGACAAAGCTAGGAGCGGACGAAGTCGTCACCACGCTTCTGCTCAACTTCATTATTTTGCTTTTTGTACAAATGATGCTGGAAGGGCCAATGAAGGACCCAATGGGCATGGGTTGGCCGCAGTCAGAGCCTATGTCTCCAGAGGCTACGCTTCCAAAGTTGTTTGCCCGAATGCGCGTGCATTGGGGCCTTATCATTGCGCTCGGCGCTGCACTCCTGCTCTACATCATCATGACCCGCAGTGTCTGGGGTTTTGAAATGCGCGCACTTGGTGAAAACGTATCCGCTGCGCGCCACGCTGGCATTCCTGTTACCGCAACTTACATAAAGGTCGGTTTGATTTCTGGTGCTATGGCTGGCCTAGCAGGCGTTAGCGAAGTGGCAGGCCTTAAGGGATATCTTACCTCCGACATTTCGCCGGGCTTTGGCTACTCTGGCATCGTGGTGGCTATGCTGGCGGGCTTATCGCCTATCGGCGTAATCGTCGCTGCTGTTTTCATCGCGGCGGTCTTTGTTGGCGCTGATAGCATGAGCCGCGCCATGAGCGTTTCCAACTACATCGCAGACCTCGTGGTTGCCCTATCGCTGCTCTGCGTTCTGATCTCCAGCGTATTCGTTCGTTACAAAATCCGTTTCATCACCCCGCGTTTGCCCAAAGCGGCCCGAGAGAAGGAGATCTGAGATGGAGTATCTAGACATCCTCCTCAACGCGAGTTTCTGGCAAGCCGCCATCCGCATCGCAACGCCATTGATCTTCGGTGTTTTGGGCGCGCTTATCTGTGAGCGGGCCGGGGTGCTAAACCTCGGTATTGAAGGCATCTTCGTTGTTGGTGCTATGTCTGGCTGGATGGCCGTTTGGCTGGGCGCAAGCCTATGGGGCGGGGTTGCTGTTGCCGCAGGCTGCGGAGCGCTATTCGGTCTCGTGCATGGCATTTTGACAGTGCCTCTTGGCCTGTCTCAGCACGTCTCCGGTTTAGGCATTACAATGTTTGCAACGGCTGCAAGCTACTACACCTACAGAACTGCTCTGCCAGATGTAACGTCCCCGCCGCGTATCGAGGCATTCAAGCCATTGGATATTCCAATGCTCAGCGATCTACCATTCATTGGCGAAGCACTCTTTAGCCAAACGGCAATGACGTTCCTTGCGCTGTTTATGGTGCTGGCGGTAGCCTTTGTTCTCTACAGGACGCCTCTTGGTCTTGCGATCCGCGCCGTTGGAGACAACCCCGCCGCTGTCGAAGCACAAGGGCTATCGGTCTACGGCCTGCGCATTGGCGCGATCATGGCAGGGTCCGCGCTCATGGCACTGGGCGGGGCATTTCTCACCATGTCGGCGTTTGATGCGTTCTTCTTTGGCATGATCAACGGCCGCGGCTGGATTTGCATTGCGCTTGTGGTGTTTGCCTCATGGAGACCCGGAAAGGCTCTGCTCGGTGCGCTGCTATTCGGCGCGTTTGACGCTTTCCAAATCCGTTTGCAGAACGAAGTAGGCGCAGCGGTTCCCTCTCAGGTTTTCTTGATGGTTCCGTATGTCCTTTCTATCATCGCGCTTGTACTCGTTGCCCGCAAAGCAGACTACCCGCGCGCATTGCTACAACCTTACTTCCCCGGCCAGCGCTGAGTACTGCTCGGCAGCCTAATAAGAGGACACCATTATGTCTCTTGATCTACTGGTCAAAAACGCAACGCTCGCTTCTGGCGAGATCGGTGTAGACATCGCAGTATCCAGCGGTCGCATTACGGCCATCGAGCGCGGGATCACTCAGGAAGCAGGAACGGTTATCGATGCCGGAGGCTATCTTGTTTGCCCGCCGTTCGTAGACGTTCACTTCCATATGGATGCAACGCTCTCCCTTGGCCTGCCACGGCTAAATCGAAGCGGAACACTGCTGGAAGGCATCCAGCTTTGGGGGGAACTAAAGCCGCTACTAACCGTAGAGGCGGTGGTTGAGCGCGCCCTTCGCTACTGCGATCTGGCGGTCTCTCAAGGGCTATTAGCAATTCGCACGCACGTTGACGTTTGCCATGACAGCCTTATCGGGGTTGAAGCGCTTCTTGAGGTGAAGAAGAAAGTTGCGCCGTATATCGACCTTCAGCTGGTAGCTTTCCCGCAAGATGGCTACTACCGCTACCCGACAGCGCAAAAGAATCTAGAACGCGCATTGGATATGGGCGTTGATGTGGTCGGCGGCATTCCCCACTTCGAGCGGACAATGGCAGATGGCGCTCGCTCAATGAAGGATCTTTGCGAGATCGCAGCCGATCGCGGTTTGCTGGTGGACATTCACTGTGATGAGACCGACGATCCAATGTCTCGCCATATCGAAGCGTTGATCTACGAGACCCAGCGGCTCGGTTTGCAAGGCCGCGTAAACGGCTCTCACCTTACCTCCATGCACTCCATGGACAATTACTACGTCTCCAAACTCCTGCCTTTGATGGCGGAGGCAGAGGTTTCAGCGACCGCGAACCCGCTGATCAATATCGTCATTCAGGGCCGCCATGACACCTATCCGAAACGGAGAGGCCAAACCCGTGTGCCAGAGATGCGTGGCTACGGTATCAATGTAGCCTACGGTCATGATTGTGTGATGGACCCATGGTACTCGCTCGGCAATGCAGACATGCTTGAAGTTGCCAGCATGGGGCTGCACGTCTCTCAGATGACATCAAGAGATGACATGCGCTATGCCTTTGATGCAATTACGCATAATCCGGCCAAGATCATGCATCTTGATGGCTATGGTGTTGAAGTTGGCTGCAATGCAGATTTTGTTTTGCTGCAAGCGAAAGACCCGATTGAAGCAATACGCCTGAAACCAAATAGGCTGGCGGTGGTTAGAAAAGGGCGCGTTATTGCCCGTTCCGAACCGCGTCTAAGCACACTTGCTCTGGACGGACGGCCACAGACAGTGAACGCTGCGGATTACCACCCTGTTTCAGCGGAATAAAAGTATTCAAGGGAAAGCTCGCGCCAACTCTGCAGCGCGAGCTTTTCATGTTTAGCTTTTCAGCCAGCTTTCGGCTTCTTTAACAGCATCTCCGCGGAAATATGCCACCTTGGCATGAAGAATTACCGCAAACACGCTTTCGGCCACGTGCTGCCAGCGTTTGTTTCCTACAACTGCAACGCGGTCAGGAAATTTCCGGTTCTTGCGTACCAGTGCAAGGTGCTCAGAGAATGCACTCAAGCCTTCCCAACCTTCAAATTCCCTTAGATCAATCAGTAGCTTGTTGTTGTCTTCACTGGAGAAGTAGCGGTTTAGGTCTTCTTCGATATTATCGTAGGAAGAAGGTTCTAGCTTACCAAGCATGGTCAATTTCAAGATGCCATCTTCCACCTTGGCATGAATGCTACCCATAGACTCGCTCAGCCACAGCCGTGCTTCATCCAAACGGCTGTTGGAGAAAACCTGAACGGGACACGGCATCATCAGCGCCATCGCATGGATAGCATTGCGAACCCAACCAGTGTCTGTAACGACTGCTATGCGCTCAAAACCATGCCAGTGGTGCAAACCAAGATAGGTGTCATCCCACGCTGCTTTGAGGTCATAGCCTTCAAAGCCTTCGTCCAAATGGGCCAGAACCTTTACGTGCTCTCCATTGTCGAACGCGGCTTGCAGGCGCGGTACGAGGACTTTCTCATAATCATCGCGACTAATGGTGCCGGTAAAGCGGAATTCATAGGTACCTTCAGGGCGGCCGGTTATTTCTTCAATCATTGCCGTTCTCCTAAATTTGATAGCCGCACCTAGACTAGCAAAAAAATCTTATGCCCAATGAAATAGATAGCCCTAAGGTTGACGACAATTTGACGAGACCGCCCAAAGCCGGAATTGAAAACAGGAATTGCCCCTGCGCGTTTACCCTAAGTGGACGCTAGAAGGTTCCGGTAATAGCCCTAGAGGCACTATCAGGGCTTATCACTTTGGGAGAAGACATGAGCACCCTTAACGATACAACTACATCAGCTGAAAATGGTGCCTGTGCTGTTCTTGGCACCGGTACAATGGGTGTGCAGATTGCGTTTTCTTTGGCGTTTGGCGGCAAGCCTGTTGCGCTTTGGGGACGCCGCGCAGAAGCCCTTGAAAAAGCGAAGGAAACCTTCGTCGATATTTTTGACTTTCTGGTAGGTGAAGGTCTCGCCGCTGCCTCTGAAAAAGAAGGCGTACTGGCTCGTCTGACATGCACCAGCGACTTGGCAAGTGCTGTAAAGAATGCCAGTTTCGTAATTGAAGCAATCGTTGAAGACTTCAACCAGAAACAGAGCATTTTCAAAGAGGTAGAGGCTCTCTCTTCACCTGAAACTATCATTGCAAGTACAACATCGGCGCTTTGTGCACGCGACTTGCAAAACGGTTTGGCGCGTCCAGAAAAGTTCTGCGTGGCGCACTACATCCAGCCAGCTCATCTTATGGCGCTGGTGGAAGTTGTTCCAGGTGATCAGAGCAGCGAAGAAACAACCGCAGCGCTGACCAAGCTACTGGAAGAAACCGGAAAAGCGCCAGTGCGCTGCCCGGATATTCCGGGCTTCCTGTTCGCCCGCATTCAGCACGTCATTCTACGCGAGTTTGCAGACCTTGTTGGCAAAGGTCTTGTAACAGCAGAGGCTTGCGATACAATCATGCGTCAGGGCTACGCCGCGCGTCTTCCTGCTATGGGACCATTCGAGCACGCCGATCTTTCTGGTCTTGATTTGCAAAACAGCGCCGGAGCTAACGCCGTGTGGGCAGACCTTTGCACTGCAAGCAGCCCATCGCAGACCCCAGTTGGTGATCTCTTCCTTAAAGAAGGCCATACCGGAATGCGATCTGGTCAAGGCTTTTATAACTGGAAAGAACGCGATCAGGATGTCTTCAAGGCTGAACGCGATAAGGAAATCGTGCGCCGCATGAAGATCAATAAGGGCGGACGCATCGTCATGGATTGATGACGAAGAGTTGCTGAAGAAGCACCTTCAGATCATTGTCGTTTGATCGGGCCTGCCCTATCTTTTTGGCAGGGCAGGCTCGGATCAGGCAGGGAATGATGAACACAGCAACCGAAAACTGGATCGACCGTTTTACCGGCCTTATGAAGCTTGAGGCGGGCATTAGAGATAGACTGGTTAGTGGCAGTTCTGTTGTAAGTCTTTCCAAAGACACTGTGATTTTCGGACCAGATAAAAAGCCGGAATATTTGCTGCTCCTGCTATCCGGAACTGTGCGCGTTCAGCAAATCTCGGAAAGCGGACGCGAGATTGTTCTCTACCGCGTTTATGCTGGCGAAAGTTGCGTTTTAACAACAGCTTGCCTGCTGGCCTATGAAGACTACTCAGCCGAGGGAATAGCAGAGACAGACATTGTTGCTGCAGCTATACCGCGCAGCGTCTTTGACGAACTGGTAGCAACCTCAGATACATTCAGGCAGTTTGTTTTCTCCGCCTACTCAAAGCGCATCACCGATCTCTTTCTTGTAATTGAAGAAATTGCGTTTCAGCGCATGGACATTCGCCTTGCTGATAAACTGCTTCAACTTGCTGGAGACGACGATCTCGTAGTCAGTACGCACCAGCAACTGGCAGCAGAGCTTGGAACAGCAAGAGAGGTAATTTCCCGTCAACTAAGGGAGTTCCAGCGTAGAAACTGGATTAATCAGTCCAGAGGCCAGATTGCATTGCAGGATACCTCGGCCCTTAAGAAGCTATCAGACACAATCGTTTAACTGCAAATCTTCAATTGATATCTGCAATTTGGTCCCTTTGGTGACATCGTCACTGAAGGGCACCAAAGCACCCTCTATCTTTTATGCAGATTTACTAAAGGAATCGCAGCTGGCAGGCGAAAATAGCGTTAGAGTTCACACTAACGCTTCGGGCTAAGGTTGCTTCCAAGGTACGCTGTCATTTGAGTGAGGGAGATCATGTCTACTTTTGCGATCGATTTGGCTAAGCGCCCGCAGGTTAAGGCGTTCTTTGATCCAGATACCAACACAATCAGCTATGTGGTCAAAGACCCAGATAGCAATGCTGCTGCGGTGATAGACTCGGTTCTGGACATTGACTACGCCGCCGGACGTATCTCTTATGCTCATGCGGACGAGATCATTGAATACATTAAGCAAAATGACCTCAAGCTTGAGTGGCTGATTGAGACGCACGTCCATGCAGACCACCTTTCCGCAGCGCCGTACATTCAGGAAAAGCTTGGCGGAAAAATCGGCATCGGCGAACATATCATTACGGTGCAGGAAACCTTCGGCAAGGTGTTTAACGAGGGAACAGAGTTCCAGCGCGACGGTAGCCAGTTTGATCGTCTCTTCAAAGATGGCGATACCTACAGCGTTGGAAATATGGAGGTTCTCGCGCTCCACACTCCCGGTCACACCCCCGCCTGCATGGTGCATGTGATGGGTGATGCCGCTTTTGTTGGCGATACTCTGTTTATGCCGGATGGAGGTTCTGCTCGGGCTGATTTTCCCGGTGGTGATGCCGGTGTGCTTTACGACTCCATCCAGAAAGTCCTTTCTCTTCCAGATGAGACGCGCCTGTTCATGTGCCATGATTACGGCCCGAACGGCAGGGAAATCCAATGGGAAACAACGGTTTCTGCGGAAAAAGACAGAAACATCCACGTCAAGGCTGGCACCAGCCGCGAAGACTTTATCGCCTTCAGGACAGAGCGGGACAAGCAATTACAGATGCCTCGTTTGATTATTCCATCTTTGCAGGTGAACATGCGGGCAGGCGAAGTTCCGACAGATGAAGATGGAAATCCGGTACTCAAAGTGCCGCTGAACAAGCTGTAAGGAGAAGACAGATGCAAATTAGAGAGCTTTCAAGCGACTTCTCTGTAGCAGGTCAAATCACCGCGCAAGACGTTGCAGATATTAAAGAAATGGGCTTCGGTAGCATTATGTGCAACCGACCGAACGCAGAAGAGTTCGGCCAGCCGGATTATGAGGAAGTAGCCGCAGCGGCCAAAGCTCTGGGTATGGGCTTTGGATTCCTACCGATCTCTTCGCACAATCTTTCGCTCGCTGTTATTGAAGAGTTTAACAGACAGCTGGAGGAACTGCCGAAGCCGATATTTGCGTATTGCCGCTCTGGCGCTCGCTGTACTCTCCTTTGGTCAGCGAGTTCACAAGCCAGCTAAGATTGCCGCACCTGTTGTTTTAGGTAGCGCTCAAGGCACTACTTGAGGCAAATTACAGTATCCATATCATAGACTTACCTTGTTCGCCCCGTTCAAGGAACGCTACCCGTGTGCTCACATGATACCCTCAAAGCTTCGCCGCCTTGTTCCTGTTCTGGAGTGGGGACGGACCTACAATAAAACCATGCTGATGGATGATGGCATTGCAGCCGTTATCGTCACTATAATGCTTATTCCTCAAAGCCTTGCCTATGCTCTCCTCGCAGGTCTGCCGCCAGAAGCTGGGCTTTATGCTTCAATCGCGCCGATCGTGCTTTATGCCATTTTCGGCACCAGCCGTGTTTTGGCGGTAGGTCCAGTTGCGGTGGTATCGCTTATGACTGCCGCAGCGTTGGGGCAAGTCGTGCAAAGCGGCACCGCTGATTACATTTCGGCGGCCCTTACACTTGCCCTTATTTCCGGCGGTATATTGCTGGTTATGGGTTTGTTTAAACTGGGCTTTCTTGCCAACTTCCTCTCCCATCCGGTGATTGCAGGTTTCATTACAGCATCGGGAATATTGATCGCCGCAAGCCAGCTTAAGCACGTCCTTGGTGTAGATGCGCACGGCCATACATTATGGGAGGTTTTGCTCTCGCTCGCTTCTAACATGGGAGCAGTCAATTTCTATACGGTAGCGGTGGGCAGTGGCGCGCTTTTGGCTTTGTTTTGGATGCGAACTGGCCTCAAACCGGCGCTTTTCCGGCTCGGTTTTGGCGCTACCTTAGCAGGCAACATCACAAAGGCCGGTCCTGTCTTTGCAGTCTTCATGACGACGCTTCTCGCTTACCTTTTCAAGCTTGATGACAAGGGCGTTCAGATCGTCGGCCACGTTCCTCAAAGTTTGCCGCCGCTGGTAATGCCGAATTTGAACTTCGGCCTGATTGAAGCGCTCTTCATGCCAGCGCTGCTGATCTCTGTCGTTGGCTTTGTGGAGTCCGTTTCTGTCGCGCAGACCTTGGCAGCAAAGCGGCGCCAGCGGATCGATCCTGATCAGGAGCTCATCGGCCTTGGCGCTGCAAACATCGGCGCGGCTTTCACAGGCGGTTATCCGGTTACGGGCGGTTTTGCCCGTTCTGTTGTCAACTTTGATGCTGGAGCCAGAACTCCGGCAGCAGGCGCGTACACGGCAATGGGCCTTGCGTTTGCTGCTTTGTTCCTAACACCTCTGATTTTCTACCTTCCAAAGGCAACTCTTGCAGCGACAATCATCGTGGCTGTCCTTTCGTTGGTAGACTTCTCAATTTTGAAGAAGACGTGGAACTACTCCAAAAAGGACTTCAGCGCGGTAGCTGCGACTATTCTTGTTACCCTTTTCTTCGGAGTGGAACTTGGCATCAGTGTTGGCGTGATCACCTCCATTGTGCTGTTTTTCTTCAAGACCTCTCGTCCCCATGTTGCCGAGGTTGGCTTGGTGAGCGGTACGGAACATTTCCGCAATATCAACCGTCACAAAGTGCTGACGGTGGAAAGCCTTGTTAGCATCCGCATTGATGAGAGCCTCTACTTTGCTAACGCCCGCGTTTTGGAAGACACCATCTATAACCGTGTTGCCAAAGATCAACCGATCAAACACGTTGTGCTGATGTGCTCTGCGGTCAACGCTCTAGACCTCAGCGCTTTGGAATCCCTTGAAGCGATTAATTTGCGGCTGAAGGATATGGGCGTTCTTCTACACCTTTCAGAGGTGAAGGGGCCTGTGATGGATCGCCTTCAACGCACTGACTTTGTTGAGCATTTAACAGGTGGGGTATTCCTTTCCCAGTACCAAGCCTATGAAGCTTTGGCTCCTGAAATCATCGAGGGGGAGAAAGCCCGCAGGACCCTGTTGGCCTCGTGACACTGCCATTTTTACAGAGCAGCCAACAAAAAACGGGCCGAGAGATCGGCCCGTTCTTCTTTTGCCATAAGCACTTAAAGCTTACTTGTTTGCGTCAGCCCAACTTTTGATCAACTCGTCGTAATCAACGGTGATCGGCTGTGGCTTCTCGTTGTCGAGCTTTGCCTTTGGCGCGCCCGGCTGAGACAGCCAGTAATCGCGAGACTGTGGCTCGTTCAGCTTTGGACCACATTCCCCCTGAACGCCTGCGCGCTCAAGACGGGCCAGAACCTTATCCTGTGCAGTTGCCAGAGCAGTCATTGCTTCCTGAGCAGTTTTTGCACCGGAAGAAGCATCACCAATGTTCTGCCACCACAGCTGAGCCAGCTTTGGATAGTCAGGAACGTTGGTGCCAGTTGGTGTCCACTGTACGCGGGCAGGGGAGCGGTAGAATTCCACCAGACCGCCCAGCTTTGGCGCACGCTCTGTGAAGGACTCGTGACGCACATCGCTGTCACGAACGAAGGTGAGGCCAACGTGGGACTTCTTCAGAGAAGTAGACTTTGCAACGGTGAACTGGGCATAAAGCCACGCTGCCTTTGCACGGTCTTCCGGAGTGGACTTCATCAGCGTCCAAGAACCAGCATCCTGATAACCCAGCTTCATGCCTTCTTCCCAGTAAGAACCTTTCGGAGAAGGAGCCATGCGCCACTTTGGAGTGCCATCTTCGTTCACAACTGGTAGGCCGTCAGCCACCATGTCTGCGGTAAACGCGGTGTACCAGAAGATCTGCTGAGCAACAGAACCCTGAGCAGGAACTGGGCCAGCCTCGGAGAACACCATACCCGGAGCTTCAGGCGGAGCGTACTTTTTCAGCCAGTCAATGTACTTGTTGATGGAGTAAACAGCGGCCGGTCCATCGGTTGCACCGCCGCGCTCAACGGAAGAGCCAACCGGCGAACAGCCGTCAACACGAATGCCCCATTCGTCAACTGGTAGGCCGTTTGGAATGCCCTTGTCGCCAGCGCCAGCCATAGAAAGCCAGGCATCAGTAAAGCGCCAACCCAAAGACGGGTCTTTTTTACCGTAGTCCATGTGGCCATAGACTTTCTCGCCGTCGATCTCTTTCACATCGTTGGTGAAGAACTCAGCGATGTCTTCATAAGCAGACCAGTTGACCGGCACACCAAGCTCATAGCCATACTTGGCTTTGAACTGAGCTTTGATTTCTGGGTTTGAGAACCAGTCATAGCGGAACCAGTAGAGGTTCGCGAACTGCTGGGAAGGAAGCTGGTAGAGCTTGCCATCCGGGCCGGTTGTGAACGAACGGCCAATGAAGTCCTCTACATCCAGCGTAGGCAGAGTAACGTCTTTACCCTCGTTCGCCATCCAGTCAGTCAAGTTGCGAACCTGCTGGTAGCGGGCGTGGGTACCGATCAGATCGGAGTCGTTGATGTATGCATCGTAGATGTTCTCGCCAGACTGCATCTGGGTCTGAAGCTTCTCTACAACATCACCTTCACCGATCAGATCGTGAGTGACCTTAATGCCGGTGATCTCTGAAAAGGCTTTTGCCAAAACCTTCGCTTCGTATTCATGCGTCGTGATGGTTTCGGAAACCACTTTGATTTCCATGCCTTTGAACGGCTCAGCGGCTTTAACAAACCACTCCATCTCGCTCATCTGATCGTCCATAGAAAGCGTCGATGGCTGGAACTCGTCCGCAACCCATTTCTTCGCAGCTTCCATATCCGCAAATGCAGAACCAGTTGCAGCAAGCAGACCTGCCAGTGCAACCGAGGTCAATAAAGAACCTCTCATTCTTACCTCCCAAGTTTCCCAAGAGTGCGGCGCGTGGCTCAATGTCCCCCCACGCACCTGTGCCTTTGCCCTAAACCCAGCGAAACACCGCTAAGGCGTAGAGAAGGCAAACGCCGAGCGCAAACCAGAGATTTGGCCCGACAAATCCCAACCAGAATAAACAAATGAACGCGCTGCCTAGCAGCGAGATAAAAAGGCGGTCACCGCGCGTAGTATGTAGGCGCAATATGCCAAAGCGCGGGCTGCCACCGGGAACAAACCATTCCCACACCGCCATGCCTGCAATAAGGCTGGCAATTGTTATGAAGAAAATTGCGGTAGGCTGGGTCCATGCCATCCATGAAAGATCCATGTGTACGCCCTCCTAAACCCGCCCGAGGGCAAAGCCCTTGGCTATGTAATTGCGAACAAACCAGATAACGAGCGCACCGGGGATAATGGTAAGCACACCCGCTGCCGCTAGCACGCCCCAGTCTAGCCCTGAGGCGGAAACCGTTCGTGTCATCGTCGCCGCAATAGGCTTTGCATCCGTCGTCGTTAGTGTTCTCGCAATGAGAAGCTCGACCCAAGAGAACATGAAACAGAAGAAGGCAGCGACGCCAATGCCGCTTGCGATCAACGGCATGAATATCTTCACGAAGAAGCGTGGGAACGAGTAGCCATCAACATAAGCCGTCTCATCAATTTCCTTCGGTACGCCCGACATAAAGCCTTCCAAAATCCATACGGCGAGCGGCACATTGAACAGCGTGTGCGCAAGCGCAACTGCAATATGGGTATCGATAAGACCGAAGGCGGAGTAGAGCTGGAAGAATGGCAGCGCAAACACAGCAGGCGGCGCCATCCGGTTAGTTAGCAACCAGAAAAACAGGTGTTTGTCACCGAGGAACCGATAGCGAGAAAACGCATAGGCAGCAGGCAAAGCAACACTTACCGAGATGACAGTGTTGAGCACCACGTAAATGATGGAATTGATGTAGCCGCTGTACCAACTGGAATCTGTAAAGATGACGATGTAGTTCGCCAAAGTAGGGTTCTGCGGCCATAGGCTGAACACCGACAGAATTTCCTGATTGGTTTTGAAGCTCATATTGATGAGCCAGTAGATCGGCAGCATCAAAAACACGATGTAGAGCGTTGGCACCAAGAAGGAAAAGCGGCTGATATCGGCCTTGGAGCGGGTCTTTCGCTGAAAACCCTCTCTGTTGGAACTCGCATTTACCGGCGGCGTTTGAGTATTAGCGTCCAGAGTTGTTGTCATGCCTCGGACCCTCCTTTACTCGCGTTAGCAGTGCTGTCGCTATCGCGGGTCATCAATGTGTAGAAAATCCAGGAAAACAGCAGGATAATAAGGAAGTAGACGAGGGACATGGCAGCTGCTGGCCCAAGATCAAACTGACCGATTGCCATCTTTACCAAGTCGATGCTGAGGAATGTGGTGGAGTTGCCCGGTCCGCCGCCCGTTACTACAAACGGCTCCGTGTAGATCATAAAGCTATCCATGAAACGCAGCAAAACAGCGATCAAAAGCACGCGGTGCATTTTTGGTAGCTGAATGTAACGGAACACGGCCCAACGGGAAGCGCCATCAATACGCGCGGCTTGATAATAAGCCTCTGGAATAGAGACAAGGCCCGCATAGCACAGCAGCACGACAAGGCTTGTCCAGTGCCATACATCCATCACCACAACGGTGATCCATGCGGCCAGCCAGTCCTGCGTGTAGTTGTAGTTGATGCCAAGAGCGTTGAGCGTATAGCCGAGCAAGCCAATATCCACGCGGCCAAACACCTGCCAGATTGTTCCCACCACGTTCCATGGCACAAGTAGCGGCAGTGCCATAAGAACAAGACAGATAGGCACGCCAATACCTTTGCGCGGCATACAAAGCGCAACGCAAATGCCAAGAGGAATCTCGATAGCAAGGATGAGGCCGGAGAACACGAGGTTGCGGGCTAACGCATTATGAAAGCGCTCGGAGTGAAGAAGCTCCTGAAACCAGTCTAGCCCCGCCCAGAAGAACTGGTTGTTGCCGAAAGAATCCTGAAACGAGTAGTTCACCACCGTCATGAGCGGGATTACCGCAGAAAACGCCACCAGCAGAAGAACGGGCAGCACCATGAACCAAGCTTTGTTGTTTAAGGTCTTGTCCATTGCTTAAGCCTCCCGCGCCACGCGCCAGCTATCGGCGTAAAGATTTAGACGCTGAGTATCGAACTCCACCGCCGCGCTTTCCGGTATGCTTTGGTCTTCCGGCACCACCGCGTTAAGCGGCAAACCATCAAGCAAACCACGGACGATCTTGTAACGCCCGACATCTTCTACCGCTTGGATCTGGATAGGCATGCCGCTGCCTGCCTCAGTCAGGCGTACAAATTCAGGCCGAATGCCAAGCTCTGTGTTTTGGGAGGCTGGAGGATTTCCTAGGCCGCTAAGCTCGATAGTGTGCTCACCGATGCGGGCTTGGTTGCCGTTCATTGCGCACTTCAAAATGTTCATGCCCGGAGAGCCGATGAAGTACCCAACAAAGGTATGTTCTGGGTTCTGGAACAACTCATCCGGCGTGCCCACCTGCACCACTTGCCCCTCGTGCATCACCACCACTTTATCGGCAAAAGTGAGTGCTTCGGTCTGATCATGGGTGACGTAAACCATGGTGTAAGCAAACTGACGGTGCAGCTCTTTTAGCTGGGAGCGAAGAACCCACTTCATATGCGGATCAATGACGGTGAGCGGCTCGTCAAACAAAATGGCATTCACATCAGAACGAACAAGACCGCGCCCCAGCGAGATCTTCTGCTTTTCGTCCGCGCCAAGACCTTTCGCCTTGCTTCCCGCTTTATGTTCCAGCGCGATAAGCTCAAGGATATCGCGCGTTTTTCGGCCAACTTCATCTTCCGGAACGCCGCGGTTTCGAAGAGGAAAAGCAAGGTTGTCGTAAACCGTCATGGTGTCGTAGACGACGGGGAACTGGAAAACCTGCGCGATATTCCGGTCCTGCGTGGAATAGTCCTTAACCGACGTTCCATCAAAGAGCAGGTCGCCTTCTGATGGCTTTAAAAGCCCTGAAATGATATTCAGCAGCGTCGTTTTTCCGCAGCCCGACGGACCTAAAAGGGCGTAGGCTCCGCCATCCTCAAAGGTCTGGTGGACCTCCTTGAGCGCATAGTCCTCATCACTTTTGGGATTTGGCTTATAGGAGTGGCGGATATGACTTAGCTCGATACGTGCCATTGTGCGCTCCTCAGGCCGCTTCCATGAGCGCAGAAGCCCGCTGGCCATGCTCATCAAACAAAAGAAAATCGCTAGAGCGCAGATAAACGGGAACGCTAGAACCAGCATCAAGATTACGAACGCCGTGGGTCAGGGCTACCCAGCGCTGGCCGAGAACATCGACATGAACGAAACTCTCTGAGCCTGTAATCTCGCAAACCACAACGGTTCCGGTAACCTCAACAAACTCGCCGTTTGGCCGATCCAACCAAAGGTGATGCGGACGAATACCGGCAGTGTATGTGCCATCAGCCAATGCCTGCTGGTTCGACGCAACAGGAACGCTCGTGCTCTCTCCCAGATCAAAGGATGAGCCGCGTTTTGCTATGCTGAGCGTATTCAGAGGTGGATCAGAGAAGGTTCGCGCCGTCTGAAGGTTTACCGGATTGCGGTAGACATCTAGCGTCGGCCCAAACTGGCTGACCTTGCCGTGATGCAATGTTGCTGTGTTGCCGCCAAGCAGCAAAGCTTCGGCAGGCTCTGTTGTTGCGTAAACAAAAATAGCTCCGCTTTCGGCAAATACCTTCGGCAATTCTGCGCGCAGTTCCTCGCGCAGTTTGTAGTCTAGGTTTGCAAGCGGTTCGTCCATGAGCACCAAACGGGCACCTTTTACAAGGGCACGGGCGAGTGCAGTCCTCTGCTGCTGACCGCCGGAAAGCTCTAGAGGATGACGATCCATGTAAGGCGTCAGCTTCAATAGTTCGGCAGCAGAACGAACCTTCTGATCGATTTCCGCAGGTTTTGTGCCTGCAACCCGTAACGGGGAGGCGATGTTTTCATAAACGGTAAGGGAGGGATAATTGATGAATTGCTGGTAAACCATGGCGACGTCGCGCTTACGTACAGTTATACCTGTAACGTCTTCGCCGTCCATATAAACCGAGCCTGACGTCGGCTTATCCAAACCCGCCATAATGCGCATCAAGGTTGTTTTTCCGGAAAGAGTTGGCCCCAACAAGACGTTGAGCGTTCCTCCCTCAAGGCGCAGTGAAACGCTGTCGATATGCGTTTCAGCCCCCACCTGCTTACTTACATCAGTTAGTTCCAGCATGCCGCCCCTCCCAAGGCATATGCTTTGAAAGCACTATTCTTTTTCAAAATCGTCCAGCATCCAGACCCGATGGCGAACAAAAGCCAAAGGTAAACTGATCAAACCCCTAAAAAATCACAGCACACGTACTTCAAGCCCCTAAGCACGTATCCTGATTACATGAACAGCGCCCCGTCGCGCCGCTTTTCTCCCTCTGCGTTAACGTTGCAGTATGTTTCCTTATTCGTCAATATGAAAATAATCGAAACCAGAATACAGACGTTTTTATAACATTCGAAACCTAGAGGCAGAATCACGCACGCCAAGACTTCATCCCACCATGAAAAGTAGTATGGGCGCAATTCACGATATAATTCCCCATGGCTATTCTTTAGGTGCAGTTTACCGCTGACAAAACTCGCAGGTATTTCACCTCTAAAGGCACCTTCTGACGCAAGCTTCAAAGCCCCGTAGCATCGATAAAATCCGACAACTAATGCACGAAGTAATCCCTACTGGCGAACCGATATAACCTCTGCCTAGGCTTGAGCATCAGGGCAGCAAGTCGCTTGCCTCTCACACCATCAGTGACGATTTCGGGAGGATGAAATGTCGTTCGAGCCAGGTGGAATCTACCCCATTCTCTATGCGTTTTTTAACGAGGACGGCTCGCTCAACCGAGCGAACTTTCAAAAGCAGATCGAACATTGCCTTGCCGCTGGCGCTCACGGCATAGCCATTTTGGGCCTCGTTACCGAAGTTGGATCACTCACACCCGATGAGCGCAAACAAATCATCCGCTGGACTGTAGAAGCAGTGGCAGGGCATGTGCCTGTAGCGACTACTATCGCAGGACGGACAGCGGAGGAACAACGCGCACTAGCGGGCTTCGCGGAAGAAGCGGGAGCGAGCTGGGTTATCTTCCAGCCACCACTAGGGCAAAAGCCGCCAGCTAACGAGCTTCTTGAGTTCTTTGCAGGACTAATGGAAAGCATCGGCATACCCGCTGGCATTCAAAACGCGCCGGAGTTTATGGGTTGCGGCTTGGAAGTTCCGGAGTTGACAGAGCTTTCTCGCCTCCGGCCGAATTTTAAAGTTATGAAAGGCGAGGGGCCGGTCGTAAACGTCAAGCCATACGTTGATGCTCTTGAAGGCAAGGTTAAGGTCTTCAACGGCCGCGGCGGCCTAGAGCTTTACGACAATTTGAAAGCAGGGTGCGCCGGTCTTGTACCCGCCCCGGATTGCGCTGATCTGCAGATAAAACTCTATGATGCGCTGAAGGCTGGCGACGAAATAGCAGCACAAGAATACTACCATAGGTTTCTACCATATGCCGTCTACTCAATGCAGTCCATCGCGACTGCCGTGTTCTACGGCAAGCAGCTTTTTGCAGAAAGAATTGGCTTGGAGGCAGCAGGCCCATGCCGTGCATATTCACTCAGTAACGACCGATTCTATCTTGACGCGGGTCGCCTATGGGCACTGCGACTCGGCCCCTATGCAAACATGAACTAAGAGAAATGGGCCCGCAGCTAACCAGCTCCGGGCTTATCCTTGCCAATCATCTGCTGAAATATTTCACAGTATGTCTGACATGAAAATTTCCAAACCGACATTTGGAAGGTATATCCGGACTTTCATTTTACCGAATATATTTAACAGCATAAGCGATTAAATACTATTTCATCAAAGATGCTTTCACTCTAATCGCAACATAGTCGCACCAAATCATACTATCGGTGATATACGTTAAATATTATTGACGTTCTCTTTGTGATTAAACGATTCATCAAATAATTATTACATGTATGTATTGCATAGTTCGCATTATAGATGCCCTAGCGTAATCGTTTTTAACTTACTTTTACTTTCGCTATAGGTATTGGGACATATATACGACTATGTCTGTTTTAGTTAGCTTTCTCCCACACATAAGGCCATTGAGCATCGGGAGGCTACTAGGTCTATGCGAGCACCATCTGTTCAAGATCTTAGACACAGAACCACTGAAGCTTTGGCCAAGCAGCTCTTCAGCGGACAGATCAAGCCGGGTGATTTTCTGCCCAAAGAGGTTGATCTGGCAGAACAGTTCAGCATTAGCCGAGCTACCGTCCGCGGGGCCTTAGAGACCTTTAACTCCTTTGGCATTATCAAGCGAATTTCCGGTTTAGGCACTCGCGTACAAGCCTATGATAGCTGGAACATTCTTGCACCACAGGTTGCAGAGTGGATTGCGCGATACAGCACGCCGGAGCTTCCATTTTCGAAAGAGATTTTTGATTTCCGTGCTGCCACCGAGCCGTTTCTGGCTATGGAAGCAGCACGCAAGGCAACCGCGCATGATCTGCTGCTCATCGAGAACGCGTGGCAGGGTATGTACCGTGCTTCCAAGTCCTCTGACAGCAGATGGCGGGGCCGTCATTTCCAAGAATACGACTGTGACTTCCATGAGGCGATCTATCAGGCAAGCCATAATCTTGTTTGGGTGCAGATTGCCCGCAGCGTACGGCCAGCGGTGATCTACATCATCCGCCAGACAACCGAGCAGGCAGATGAACTGACTGACAGCTTGGGCCGCCACAAAGCGCTTATGGAGGCTATTCGCCTACGGCAGGTATCAGCTGCACGCGAAGCGGCTCTGCGCATTATCGACAGAACCGCTTTTGACCTGAACCTGACAGACTACGACCGAAATACATTCGAGATTCCATCGCTTTAACAAAGGGACCCTTTGGGCCGCGGTGGCGATAGGCACTGCATCTACTAGGGAGAGATGCAGCAATTAAACCAAACCTCGTGGAGGAAATAATGCTTAGCAAACTCAAGACACTGGCACTGGGAGCTGTAGCTGGTCTTGTAATCGGGGGCGCTGCGAGTGCTGCTGAGTACGAGTGGACTTTCCAGGCATCTGAGTCTGCAGGTGAACCACAGTTCATCCTGAAGCAGGAATGGGCCAAGAAGGTCGAAACCATGACCAACGGCCGCATCAAGGTAGACTTCCTGCCAACCGGCGCTGTTGTTCCGCACAACCAAACCCTTGACGCTGTTGGCGCTGGCATTTTGCAAGGTAAGTCGGATGACCCATCCTACTTTGCAGGTAAAGATCCGGCATTTGCTATGATGGGTAACCTTGTGGGTGCTTGGGGCGACCCACTGGAATTCCTTGAATGGATGAAATACGGCGGCGGTGAAGAGCTCTATAACGAACTCGTTCATCCATACGGCGTGCACCTCATCGGTACTCTGGTTACCGGCGTAGAGTCCTTCCCATCCTCCAAGCCTATCCGCACCATGGACGACCTTAAGGGTCTTAAAGTTCGTGCTCCTGAAGGCATGGTCTATGAAATCTTCGCGAAAGCAGGTGCAGCTCCTGTGAACCTGCCAGGTTCTGAAGTTTACACCGGCCTTGAAAAACGCGTTATCGACGCTGCTGACTACACCGTACTGGCAACCAACCACGACATGGGTCTGCACAAGTTTGCAAAATATCCTGCATATCCAGGCTTCCACTCCCTGCCTATGCTGGACTTCTCTATCAATAAGGAAATCTGGGACAATCTTCCAGCAGACCTGAAGGTTATTCTTGAAACCTCCGTTGATCTTCTTGCTTACGATATGGCTCTGACCCTGAAACAGCGCGACATTAAAGCTGCTGAACAGATCCGTCAGGATCCATCTGTAGAAATGATCGACATGGCTCCAGAAGAACGCGCGAAGTTCCGTAACATCGCGAAAGAAGAATGGAAAGTTTGGGCTGAAAAGTCTGATCTTTGCGGCAAAGTTTACAACAGCGCAACCGAGTTCCTCACCGCTCGCGGCCTGATGTAAGCCCAAGTCTTCATCTTCGAGGTTGCGGCAAGTCCGCAACCTCTTCCTTCTCTAATTCCGACATCTGCATAGCTACTCAAGCACAGGGCGCAAAACCCTGTGAACGGGATTTTTATGGCTGTGCCTTGGATAAGGGTCATCGACATGACGGCGGATAAAGCCGAAAACGGCACCCCAGACATGCAGGGTGGTCTCCCTGAAGATGAACACGCCATGGACGGTATCCAGCGGACGTGGCTTGATCGCCAAATCTGCAAGGTAGGCTCTGTAATTGCCTGGATTATCTTCATCGCGATGGCGATTTCGGTCGTCGAAGTGTTCTCTCGCTATTTCTTCAACTCCCCAACCTCATGGGTACATGAAACCGTTGTGTTTCTTGTTGCCATTTCCTTCGCTATTGGTGGTCCTGTAGCACTTGCCCGCGACAAGCACATCCGCGTGCGCATGATTTATGATGCTCTGCCGATCTCCAAACGCAGATATCTCGACATTCTAAACTGTCTCATCACGCTGCTCTTCTGCTTCGGCTTTGCCTATGCTGCTGCTGTCATGGTTGACACCGCGACCCACAACCCATTCGGCGAAGTACAGTTAGAACGTTCCGGCACATCGTGGAACCCACCATTCCCGGCCTACATCAAGATTGTCATCTTCATCAGCTTGGCCACCATGACTGTGCAGACCGTTCTTCACCTCATCTACTTCCTGCGCGGCGGCGACGAGCGCTTCCTTAATGCAGAGGAGGGCAAGAAATGATCGCTGAATTTCTGCATGAGTTTCTAAACCTCAAAGCGCTTGGTATCGAAACCGGTACTTATGTACTTATTGGCAGTATCTTTCTTCTGCTCCTTACCGGTCTGCCGCTTGCCTTCGTTACTGGTCTTGTTGCGCTAATTTTCACTTTCGGTTGGTTCGGCCCAATGGCCTTGCCGCTGGTAACGGCGCGTATCTACGGCTTCGTTGTCGAATACTCGCTCGTTGCGGTGCCAATGTTCGTGTTCATGGCCTCGCTCCTTGACCGATCGGGTATTGCCAAGGACTTGTTCAACACCATGCGCCTGTTCGCAGGTCGCATTCCAGGTGGTGTCGCCGTTCAAACGCTCTTCGTAGCGTTCTTCCTTGCTGCAATGTCCGGTATTATCGGCGGTGAAATCGTTCTGCTCGGCATTCTCGCACTGCCGCAGATGCTTCGCCTTGGCTATAACCGCAACATTGCAATCGGTGTGTGCTGCGCCGGTGGTGCGCTTGGTACGATGGTTCCGCCATCGATCGTTCTCATCATCTATGGTTTGATGGCATCCGTTTCCATCGCAGACCTCTTTGTGGCAGCTGTTACCCCGGCAACCATCTTGATGCTCAGCTATGTGGCGTATGTTCTCATTCGCTGTCATCTGAACCCTGATCTTGGTCCGGGCCTACCGCCAGAAGAAGCAAACCAGCCTTGGAGCGTTAAGCTCAAAGCTATGAAATCTGTCATTCTACCGGTCATGGTGGCAATGATGGTTCTTGGCTCCATCTACGGCGGTATCGCATCGGTTACCGAAGCGGCTGCAATGGGTGTATTCGGCGTATTGATCTCCATCATCATCCGCCGCGAGTTCACCTTCGATCTAATCAACAAAGCAGTCGTTCAGACCATGAACACCTGCGGTATGATCGTCTGGATCGGTATTGGTGCAGCAACCCTTGTAGGCGTTTACAACCTCATGGGCGGTACGCGCTTCGTATCTGCTGCAATCCTTGGCATGGGCACCTCGCCAGAAGTTATCATCCTAGCGATGATGGGTATCCTGCTGATCCTCGGTCTCTTCCTCGACTGGATCGGTATCGCGATGCTCTGTCTGCCGATCTTCGTGCCAATCGTTGTTCAGCTCGGCTACTCTCCAATCTGGTTCGGTATCCTGTTCTGCGTGAACATGCAGGTTTCCTTCCTGTCTCCACCATTTGGACCGGCGGCCTTCTACCTCAAGGGCGTGGCCCCGCCAGACATATCCTTGAAGGATATCTACATGGCGCTGATCCCGTTCATCTGCATTCAGCTTTGCGTACTGGCACTCCTCCTATTCTTCCCACAGATCTCTATGTGGATGCTCTAGGAGTAACGAAAAAAATGCTGGCGGCGGATTGCGGCTGCCGCCAGCCAACCTCCCAAAACAAAATCGACGTACATCCATCATTCTCAAGCTGTACGCCTCACAAGTTCCTTGCATCACTGTGAAATAGGTACTCCCAATGACTAGTCATAAGCCATCCCGTCGATCTCAAGCATGGTTTGGCGGCGTAGATAAAGACGCCTTCATCCACCGTAGCTGGATGCGCAATCAGGGCCTGCCTGATGACACCTTCGACGGTCGTCCGGTAATCGGCATCGCCCAGACATATTCAGAATTTACCCCGTGCAACGCGCACTTCCGTGAAGTTGCTGAGCATGTAAAGCGCGGCGTACTGGAAGCAGGCGGCGTCGCCTTCGAATTTCCCGTA
>NZ_SMMA01000063.1:306219-306754 GCF_009711345.1 Pseudovibrio flavus | reverse complement strand
GGACGTTGAAGAAGCAATCCGCGGCCTTCCAATCGACGGCGTTGTGCTGCTGACCGGTTGTGACAAGACCACACCATCCTTGGTTATGGGTGCTGCGAGTTGTGACGTTCCTGCGATCGCAGTTCCGGGCGGTCCAATGCTGAACGGCCGTTACCGTGGTGAGCTGGTTGGCTCTGGCACCCACGTGTGGAAATACGACCAGATGGTAAAAGCTGGCGAGATGACCATTGAAGAGTACATGGGCGCTGAAGCAGCTATGTCCCGCTCTGCTGGCCACTGCATGACCATGGGTACTGCATCCACTATGGCGTCTATGGTTGAATCCTTGGGTCTGACCTTGCCGGGAGCTGCTGCAATTCCAGCAGTTGATGCACGCCACAAATTGAATGCTCGCCTGTCTGGCCGCCAGATCGTCAAAATGGTTGAACAGGACCTGAAACTATCAAAGGTTCTCACTAAAGAAGCATTCGAAAACGCGATCCGTACCAACGGTGCTATCGGCGGCTCCACCAACGCCGTGGTTCACCTGCTTGCT
>NZ_SMMA01000063.1:267657-306068 GCF_009711345.1 Pseudovibrio flavus | reverse complement strand
CGAAGACATCATCACCGTGAACGGCAACTCCGTCAAAGACAACGTCAAGGACGCTGAGCGTTGGGGCGACGATGTTATTCTTGATTGGGACAAGCCACTGGTTGAAAGCGGCGGTATCGCTGTTCTGCGCGGTAACCTTGCTGAAAACGGCTCCATCATCAAGCCATCTGCAGCTTCTCCTGAACTTATGAAGCATCGTGGCCGTGCGGTCGTCTTTGAAGACATCGAAGATTACAAGGCTCGCATCGAAGATCCTGAACTGGATATCGATGAAACCTGTATCATGGTTCTCAAAGGCGCTGGCCCTAAGGGCTATCCGGGCTTTGCGGAAGTGGGCAACATGGGTCTGCCGCCAAAGGTTCTGCAGAAAGGCATCAAGGACATGGTGCGTATTTCTGACGGCCGCATGAGCGGTACAGCCTACGGCACCGTTGTGCTGCACTCTGCTCCAGAAGCAGCTGCTGGCGGTAACATTGCACTGGTTGAGACCGGTGACATGATCAGCCTCGACGTTGATGCACGCTCTCTCATTCTCGAAGTTTCTGATGAAGAACTGGCACGTCGCCGCGAGAAATGGGTAGCACCGGACTTCTCCAAGGAAGGTGGTTATCAGGGCCTCTACCGCCGCACTGTCATGCAGGCAGATACCGGCTGTGACCTTGACTTCCTCATTGGTTGCCGCGGCGCAGATATCCCGCGTGAATCTCACTAATTGAGCTACAGGGCAGGGGTGCATTTGCCTCCCTGCCCACCACGCCCGACCTCTCAGTCACCATAGCTTTTAGGCCTTCGCTTAGGTCCATCCACTCCCAGAGTTACCCATGAAAATCAAAGCAATCGAATCCATCAATCTGCGCGAATTCCGAAATGTTACGTGGATTCGCGTTCATGCCGACACAGGCGTTTACGGTCTAGGCGAAACCTTTTATGGCACCGAAGCGGTTTGCGGTTACCTGCACGAAACGCTCGCGCCATCGCTAATCGGCAAAGACCCGCGCGAGATCGACAACATCTCCCGTATGATGCTCAACCCAGTTTGCGGCTTTAACTCCACCGGCGCTGAAATGCGTGCCGCCTCCGCGGTTGATATCGCCCTTTGGGACCTTGCGGGTAAAACGCTTGGCGTTCCGGTTCACCAGCTTCTTGGCGGCAAAAGCCGCGAAAAACTGCGCGTTTATAACACCTGCGCCGGTTATCAATATGTGCGTGACAAACAGGTAAACACCACCGAAGACTGGTCCACCATTTCCGAGCCTGAAGGGCCCTATGAAGACCTTGAAGCCTTCCTGACAGATGCTGGGCCGCTCGCGCAGAGCCTGCTCGACATGGGCATCACAGGTATGAAAATCTGGCCGTTCGACCAATTCGCAGTAAAGCACAACGGCACCTATATTTCGCCTGAGGATCTTGAAGCCGGTCTTCGTCCGTTCAAGCAGATCCGTGAGGCCGTTGGCGAAAAGATGGATATCCATGTGGAGCTTCACTCCGTATGGAACCTACCGATGGCAGAAAAGATTGCCCGCGCCTTGAAGCCATACAACGTCTTCTGGCTGGAAGACCCAATCAAGATGACCAATGCCGACGCTTTGGCTGAATATGCCCGCCGCGCTGAAACATGGGTAACCGCCTCCGAGAACCTCGCGACACGCTGGTCGTTCCGCGAACTCTTCGAGAAGAAAGCAACAGACGTATGTATGCTGGATATCGGCTGGTGTGGCGGTCTTACCGAGGCGAAGAAAATCGCCACAATGGCTGAGACTTACGAGTTGCCAGTAGCGCCACATGACTGCACTGGTCCGGGTCTTTTGACTGCCGCTGTCCATCTTTCCTTCAACCTTCCTAACGCGCTGGTTCAGGAAATGGTTCGCGCCTTCTATTACGGTTGGTATCAGCAGCTTATGACCGGTCTGCCTGTATTGGAGAACGGTTACTTCAATGTTCCAACTGCACCGGGTCTGGGCATTGATCTCGTGCCAGAGGTCTTCACTCGTGACGATGCAACCATTCGCATTACTGGCGATCTTTAAGGGCAGGCCAATGCAGAACGTTAACAAGACAAAATCAGTGCCAGAAGGAGCCAGCCAGCACGTTACTGCTGGCCCATATTCTCCTGTCATTATCGTAGAAGGTTCCCGCCTTGTGCTTATCAGCGGGCAGGCACCGCTAAACAAAGCGGGTGAGGTGATTGGCGATACTATTGAAGAGCAAACGCGCGTTACTCTGCAAAACTGCGAAGAACAGCTTAAGACCGCAGGCGCGAGCTTTGATGATGTGTTCAAGGTGAATGTGTATCTAACCGATCTTGCTGAATGGCCACGCTTTAATAGTGTTTACAGCGAGCTTATGCCGGAACCTAGACCTGCAAGAACAGCAGTACAGACCGGCCTGCTTTCCACCTTTAAAGTAGAAATTGAAATGTGGGCTATGCTGCCATAAGCAGCCCGCCACCGCGAGATCCCTCCAGAGTGAGAAGCTTATTCTGATGACCGCAAATATCTATGACGAACTGGGCCTTCGCCCCCTCATCAATGCGGCAGGCACCTACACCGCCATAGGCGGCTCACGAATGAGCCCCGCCACTCTGGAGGCGATCCGCCAAGCTGCGAGCCAGCATATCGAGATCCGCCAGCTTCAAAAGGTTGTGCACGCAAAGCTCGCAGAGCTTACGCGCAACGAAGCGGCCTTCGTTTGCAATGGTGCTGCAAGCGGCCTTTATCTGGCAACCGCGACAGCTGTCGCCCGCAAACTCGGTAAGCCCGCCTACTACCTAGAGGCTGAAGAAATCGCGCAGAGCGAAGTCATTATCTTCGGCGCTCACCGCAACCCTTACGACTTCGCGGTTAAACAGTTTGGCGCAAAAATCCGCCAAATCGGTTACCCGAATATTATTCTACCGCTGACACCACTCGACCTACAGCAGGCGATTAATGATAGGACCGCCGCTGTCTTCTTCTTCGCGGGTGAGGGAGGCTGGATGGCTCCAGGTGGCCTTAGTTTTGAAGATACGCAGAATATATGTTCTGAGCGGGCGGTTCCGCTTATCGTCGACTGTGCCGCGCAGATACCACCTATCGAAAATCTGTGGCGATACACCCAAGCAGGCGCGGATGCAGCTATCTTTTCTGGCGGTAAGGATTTGAAAGGCCCGCAGTCCAGTGGCCTTATCGTCGGAATCCAAGAGTTTGTTGGCGCAATTCAGGAGGTCGGATTTCCCAACTACGGCTTTGGCCGCATGCTAAAGACCGGCAGGGAAGAGATTATTGGCCTCTACCACGCGGTTAAAGAAGCTGTCGAACTAAACTGGGATGCGCGCAATGAATGGGCTGAAGAACAAATCCGCCTTCTTGCAGCTGGTCTAGAAGGCACCTGTTTTAGCGTTTCACGTTGCTATCCAAACGAAGCGGGACAGCCTATGGCACGGGCAAGTGTCTCATTCCCTCACGACGAGAAAAAGATGCTGGACCTGCTGCTAAACGGCGAGCCGCGAATCATGTGCAATTCCGAGCATCCTAATCAGGTCTTCGTAAATCCAATGACCCTGCGAGAAGGGGAAATGGCGCTGATCATTGACCGCTTTAGAGAGCTTGATGGGGAACTCTAAGCCGTTTACGGCATTGGATCTATTTGCGCCCATGCCGATAGATTCTGAAAGCTTGCAGCGGATGCCCGGATTTCATAAGGGAGCCAGCAATTTTTCGCGATAGTTGCTTAACGATTTGCTGGCCTTTGCTTGTTTCTCTTAGGCCAGCAAAAGCTCTGGTGACGACTTTTAACAACTGCTTGTTAATTGGGATTTCGCCGTTGGCAATCTCATTCAAAAAGGCAATCACCAATTCCTGTGTCGAGGCAGCATTCACTGCGCGGTCCGTTAGTCCACGATCGACACACATTGCCGAGTAGGCAGCACCAACTGATGCACATAAGCCCTTGGCCTTCTTCACCTGACTGATTTGTCCGGCATGTACACGGTAGCGGAGAAGACACTGAGGAAGGATGTCGACTTCGCCAACCTTAGAAAGGCGCAGGTACAAATCGTGATCCTCGGCACCGTCGAATAGTTTTCTGTACCCCCCGATTTGATCTACGGCTTCTCGCCGCATCATGATTGAGGGATGAGCAAACACTGGCGTGTAAGGGAGCCGTGCTTTGATAGCACTGGAGCCGGTTGTATTTTGTTCTTTGTTTCCTGCATCTTCATCGTGGGTGAAGGTCTCAACAAAGCTACCAAGAAGCACGAGGTCAGGGCGCTTTTCAAATTCCTTTAACTGCTTTTCGAAGCGCTCAGGGAAGCAAAGGTCATCACCATCCATTCTGGCGATTAGATCTCCACTCGCCTCTGCAATACCTTGATTGAGGGCATCGCTAATACCAGAGCCAGTCGCTACAACTCTGCGCACTTGCGGGTACTTGTCACTATAAGCTTCAAGTATCTGCGGCGTACTATCGGTTGACCCATCATCAACGACGATGACCTCAGCAGGCACGTGAGTTTGGATTAGCACGCTATCCAGCGCAGATGCGATGGTTGCCTCACCATTCTTGACTGGAATAACAACGGAGATACGAAGGTCTGCCATTCACACCCCCGCCAACTCCGCCAGAAACTGATCGTAGTCTTTGGCTATGGTTTGAATGCGAAGTTTGGTAGCGATGCGCTCTCGTCCGGCTTCAGCAAGTTCCGCCAAGTGGGCTTCATTGGCCGATAGCTCTTGTAGGGCTTTAGCTATGACGGAAGGTGTTGGCTCATCAAGCAGGATTGCACAATCTCCGGCTGCCTCCGGCGTTCCGCCCCGATTAGTCGCGATCACTGCGCAGCCGCAAGCCATCGCCTCCACAACAGCGCGGGGGAAACCCTCGCGAACAATGGAGGGAAGCACCGCAATTTTCGCCTCAGCCAACACGTCCCGAACCGCATCTGAACTAAGGTTTTTGCTGATGGAAATAGAGGGTTCTCCCTCCACTGCCTGTGACAATATCTTGAAGAGCGCTTTTTCTTCGTCCGTCTGCACCGCCACTACAAGCTGCAATTTCCAGCCGGAGATCTCGACTTTTTTAAAGCCTTCCACTAGCTCGAAAATGCCTTTGTCCCGCCTGCAACGACCAACATAAACGGCAGTATTGCTCTTAATCTCCGCCGGTCGCCAGAACTCAACATCGACAGCGTTGTTGATCACCAAAGTACGGCCAGTGAGGGATGGGTAGTCCTCCAAGAACTGCTGACGAATAAACTCACTAACAAAGACGATGTGTGACAGGTGCTTGAAAACCAACCCTTTGAAGAAGCGATCAATTTTTCCTGATCTCTTTTTCAAAAGGCCGTGGCGATAAAGAACGACCTTGGTTCCTTCAAAGGACTTGGCAATTGTATTCGCTGTTTCCGGATACTGATGAACGACGATAACTTTAGGCTCAAATTCTTTGAGCGCCTTAATGCACTGGCGATCAAACTGTTTCTGCGACTTTGCTTCAATGCCTTTGAAATTCAGCGCCTTAAACGGATCAGGAACGGCTTCGCCGATGACCAAACAGTTGGCCTTGTAGCTACTGTTTTCGATAAGGTCACGCGTTACCAAATCAATAGAGGTTGCTCCCACAGCGGAGAAATTCATCCCGCGCGGAAGAACGACGGCTACTTTCATACTTATTCTTCTTATTGTAGCTAATCGCTGGGATTGCGGTTGTTTATTTGGGGCGTACAAACATGGCCGCGATAGGGCAGCATCAGACCATTCTGGTTTTTGCGTTAAGACGCACTAACCGAGAAGTTTCGCAGCTTGGCGGCCAAAGTAGCCCAGCTTTTGAGGCAGATAACGAAGCGAACTGAAACGGGGGTATCCACCACCAATGCATTCTTCACCATGCAGGTTCCATTTTTTATAGAAGTACTGCTTGTAAATGTCGGAGCGCCTGCGGAACTGCCTGTAGTGCTGGGTATAGACTGGCCTGTGGTGGATATAGGCGTTATTGGCAACCGTTACCTTGTAGCCAAGTTCTTTGGCTGACAAGAAGTAGTCGCCATGCTCCTTACCAATCTTGATTGCTTCATCAAACTTCAGGCGCTCGGTGTTGCTAGTGCGCCCGACGTAGCAGTTGAGCACAATATCGTAGAGCGGATGATCGCAATACCAACCTTTACTGTTACCGCAGGTATGACGTAATACACCTCCGTCGGTATCAAGGTTTCCAGCAAACAAAAGCTCGCCGCGGCAGTACCCCTTGGAGTGACGGTAATCGAGCATTCTAAACGCGACTACATCAAACGGATTTTCATCCATCAACCGGATGATACTCTCGATGTTTGCGTCCTTTTCGAAGACATGATCATCATCAATTAGAATGTAGTAGGGCGTTGTTACGAGTTCAATTGCACGGTTTCGTCCTGCAGAAATCCCCGTGTCAAACGGCAACTCTAACACACAGGTATGCTGGTCACCGTCAAAGAGTGTCGGCTGCTCACTATCGTCTGCAATAATAATCGGCAGGGTCGGATGTAACCTACGAACACTCGCAACGCATCGGCTAATCATATCCGGACGTTCAAAGGTTTTCACGACCACCGTTACTTTTGAAGATAAATCCAAATCAGACATAGTCCTCTGCTTTTGTTTCCTTTCCGCCCAAACGTTGATGTGTATTTACGAGTGTTTTCCCAGCTCTTTCTCGTAGTACTTGGCGGCGCGAACGAAGCGGGAATAGGCGTAGTTTTGAGCGTTCACCAATCCCCACCAGCCATACAAAAAACCACGCCGAATAAAGTAGCTTTTGAAGAACGCAACGGGAAATTCAGTCAGCAACCGAAGACGCGACATCTTGCGGCCGTGCGCTTCCATATCCTTGACCTGCATGTCCGAATACCGATTGAACTTCTCTACGAAGAAAGTGATCGAACGCTGCGAGCGGTGATAAACCTTGCCATGCAACTTGCCGATTGTTGCGTTAGGCTCCGGCCTGACAGTGTCATGAACTGGAGACGCCGAGAACCGGCCTTTTTCGCGATTGTACAACCGGTACTGCCAGTACCCGTAGGCCCAAGGTTTCGCGACCTTTTCATGCTGAAAGACATCTTGAATATGAACCGAGTAGATGTCCTTTGAGGGCAGCGGATCAAATAAAGCCGCCATCTCTTTTGCTAGATCCTGCGAAACTTCTTCATCCGAATCCAGATTGAATAACCACTGATTTTTGCAGCAATCTTCAGCAAATCGTTTCTGCTTGCCGTATCCATCCCACTGATTGAAGAAGACTTTTGCCCCGGCTTGTTTGGCAAGCTCCACTGTCCGGTCTGTAGAACCAGAGTCGACGACGATCACTTCATCAACCCAGTCGATGACACTGTGAATAGCTGCGAGGATACGATCCTCTTCATTCTTGCAAATGATGAAGGCTGAGACGGGAACCATAAAATGCGTTTCTTGTTTTTATTATTGAACGCATTAAGCTACAAAATTGCGCCTTCCCTAGGGCAATTGTGACATTTTATTCCATTTTTTAGGATGGTTTAGTGAGTTTGTGCAAGGCAGTTCCTCTTTCTTGCTTTTTGGGAGACAAACTCTTTTCTAAATCCATAGAAATTTCATTACGGCACTAGAAAAACAGAAAAGGCGCCTTTGAGATCTCTTCAAAACCTGCTCAGGATTTGTCTTTCTGATCGATCGTTACCGCTCGCAATTATGCTTTGAGCGGGCATTCTAGTAAAAAGGGCCGGAAGAAACTCTTCCGGCCCTTTCTTTGTCTTGTCGCGTTACCTCAGATCATCTTATCCAATCGGGTCATAACCCTTTTGTCGGCGGCCCTTTTCCACCGTCCAGCCGCCCTTTTCGCGCAGCCACTGGAACACAGTGTAGAGCGTCGGAATAAGGAAGATACCGACGGTGAACGACACCACCATACCGGAGAGAACCGGAATACCTACAGCGACCATAGACTCCGCACCAGCACCGGTAGAACGCGCCAGCGGTACCAGACCTGCAGCAAATGCCAGAGAGGTCATCATCACCGGACGGAAACGAAGACGGGCACCTTCAACAGCAGATTCCAGCAAGGATTTGCCTTGAATTCGCTGAGCAAGGGAGAAGTCGTTCATCAAAATCGCGTTCTTACCGGCAAGCGCGATCAGAATGATAAGACCAATCTGCGCGTAAAGGTCGAACGATAGCCCAAACAGCCACAAGCTACCTACCGCGCCCGCGATGGACGGCAGCACGGAAAGAAGAACCGGAATTGGAGTGTTCCAGCTTTCATAAAGGGCAACAAGGAACAGGTAGGCAAACAAGAATGCCAAACCGAGCATTGTTGTAGTCTGACCTGCTGACTGTTTCTGTTCCAATGCAACACCGGTCCACTCATAGGCATAACCATCTGGAAGAGTTTTTTCCGAAACCTCTTCCACTGCGGTCATCGCAGAACCCAAGCCAACACCTGGAGCTGCTGTACCGTTGAACTTCACGGTTCTATAGTTGTTGAAGCGTGTGATCGTTGCTGCGCCCTGCGTCATCTCGGTGGTGACAACGCTGTTCAGATCCACCATGTCATTGGTTTTGGAACGAACCTTGACGTTGGCAACATCTTCCATCTCCGCGCGGTACTCTTCTTCCGCCTGCATGCGTACTGTCCATGTACGTCCATAGAGGTTGAAGTCGTTGATGTAAGCACCGCCAAGAGTGGCCTGAAGGGTGTTGTAGATCTCCGAAATATTAAGACCAAGAACCTGCGCACGGTCACGATCAAGCTTAACCTCAACCTGAGGCGTACTTGCGTTAAATGCAGTAAAGAAGCTTGAAAGAGCAGGGGTTTGGCTTGCCGCTACCATCATGCCGCGAGATACGCGTTCAAGTTCTTCAGGGTCCTGACCTTCGAGAGCTTCCAGAATGTATTCAAAACCACCAACTGCACCCAAACCCATAATCGCAGGCGGGTTAACAGGGAAGTAGTTCGCATCCGGAATTTGCGAAAGCGCATGGTACATACGCCCAACGAACGCGAACGAAGAATACTCTGGGTCTGTACGCTGCTCGTACGGCAGAAGCTCTACGAAAATAGCACCGGCGTTAGATGAAGCACCACCACCGGTAAGCATGTCGAAACCTGCAATTTCGGTGGTAGAAGCAACGGCCATATCGTCACTGATGATAGCCGCAGCTTTTGCAAGAGCCTCTTCGGTTCTGTTAAGGGAAGCACCGGCTGGCAAGTTTACCAGAACCATTGCAAAGCCCTTGTCGTCATCCGGAACGAAGCCGTCTGGCGTCTTCTGAATGATAAAGGCAGAAAGAACCGCAAAGCCTACAACCACCGGAATGGAGAAGGCAGAGTACTTGATTGTTGCACGTACAATCGCGGCATACTTGTTGCCAAGCGCATCGATTGCACGCGAAATTCTAAACATCACCCCACTGCTTTTGCCTTTGGTCATAAACAAAGCACAAAGGGCAGGGGAGAGCGTTAGCGCGTTGATGGCAGAAAGGACCATCGCAGCAGAGATGGAAACCGCGAACTCGCGGAAGAGAACACCAGCAGAACCCGGTAGGAATGCAACAGGTACGAATACCGAAAGCAATACGAGCGTAATTGCAATAACCGGACCTGCAATCTCGCCAACTGCTTTGGACGTTGCCTCCATTGGAGTAAGCGAAGGGTTCTCGTGCATTACGCGTTCAACGTTCTCTACAACGATGATCGCATCATCCACTACGATACCGATCGCAAGCACCAAGGCGAGCAACGAAATCGTATTGGCCGAGAAGCCGAAGGCATAGGCAATGGCCATCGCACCGATAATAGAAACCGGAACCGCAATGAGCGGGATGATGGTTGCTCTAAGGCGGCCGAGGAACACATAGACCACAACCGTCACGAGGGCGAAGGCTTCAAGCAAGGTCATTACAACCTTCTTGATCATCTCGTTTACAAACAAAGATGTATCAAAACTCGCCTTATATGTGAGTTCCTCTGGAAAGCGCTCGGAAAGCACTTCAAGACGCTCAACAACAGCTTCAGAAACCGCAACAGAATTTGCCCCCGGTGACAGGTTGATTGCCACCATAACCGAATCTTCACCGTTATAGAGCGATCTCCAATCGTAGGATTCAGAGGCAAGTTCTACCTTGGCAACGTCTCTTAAACGAACAACAGAGCCATCGAGGCCCGCGCGCAGAACGATATTGCCGAACTCTTCAGCGCTCGCCAAACGGCCTTGCGCAGTCACAGTAAGCTGCAACATCTGGTCGTCAAGAAGCGGCGCGGCGCCCACACGGCCAACAGCGGCCTGAGTATTTTGGGAACTTACAGCATTCGCAACATCTGTGGCGGTAAGGTTTAAGGCCCGCAAGCGGTCCGGCTTGAGCCAGATGCGCATGGAATAGTTATTAGCGCCATACACCATGGCATCGCCAACACCATCAATACGCTTCAACTCGTCGATAACGTTGATGTTCACATAGCTGGAAACATCAAGGATATCCATCTTCGCGCCCGGCGAATAGAAGACAAAGCCGTTCAGCATGTCACCGGACTTTTTGGTAACGCTAACGCCTTGGGTTCGCACTTCCAGTGGCAACTTGCTTTCAACCTTGGAGATACGGTTTTGCACATTAACGGCGGCAATATCCGGATCTGTGTTCAAGTCGAAATAGAGAGTGAGGGAATACGAGCCATCGCTGGATGACGCGGACTGCATATAGCGCATACCGTCAACGCCGTTCACCGCGCCTTCAATAGGCTGAGCGACACTCTCTTCCACCGTTTCCGCATCAGCGCCGATATAAACGGCAGACACGTTTACAGTTGGAGGAGCAATCTCTGGATACTGCGAGACGGGAATGACGGAGATAGCGATCAGACCAAGAACCACGATGACGATGGATACAACCATCGCCAAACGCGGACGCCTGATAAAGACGTCATAAATCATTGGTTATGACCCACCAGTGTAGGATTAACTTTGGTACCCGGACGAGCCTTTTGGCTGCCTGCCACAACGACCTGATCACCTTCTGTGAGGCCGGACTTGATCACAACGAGACCACGGCTCTGACGACCAATCGCAACAGGTGCTTTCTCTACAACACCATCAGTATTGACCTTCAAAACATAGGTTCCGCTTTGATCCATCAACAATGCCGCTTGGGAGACAATCATTTCGGTTGGAGCGTCCCTGCGGGAAATGATGATATCTACCAGCTGCTTATTGAAGAGATGCAGGTCAGGGTTAGGGAACACGGCCCGGGCGGTGACGCTATCTGTTGCAGGATTCGCATCTGCGGAGAAGTGGTCCAAAGACCCATCATGCTCATAGATGGAGCCATCAGTCAGGCGCAGCTGTAGACGGTAAGGCGAAAGCGCTGCGCTGTCGGCACCATAGAAATTAGGCATCAGGCCCTGAGAAATCGGGAAACTAACACGGATCGGATCAAGCGATGTGATCGTTGCCAGCTCACCACTGGCAGAGTTCACGTATGCACCTTCTCTATATGGCGAGGTGCTTACCTTGCCATCCATAGGCGCTGTTACTTGAGTGTAGCTCAGGTCCAGCTCACGCAATGCGAGCTCTGCCTCACGCAGAGCAAGAGCGGCATTCGCCTCTTTCAGGTTTGCTCTAACGACGTCCAGCTCGGAAACAGAGATAGTGTCTTTTTCTACCAGCTGCTTCTTACGGTCATAGTTGAGTTGAGCAAGGTTTACCTGAGCTTGAGCGCTCTCGACGTTTGCTTTGGCTTGGGCAACCGCAAACTCGTAGGGAGCCTGCTCGATTTTGAAAAGAGGTGCACCTCTTTTTACGAAGGAACCTTCGACAAACTGCAAAGGCTCGAGAAAGCCTCCAACACGGGCGATCAGGCTAACTTGTGCCAGAGCTTCCGTGCGTCCCGAAAACACATGGTTCGCATCCAAGGTTTGGAGCTTAACTTCCTCAGTTAGAACTCCCGGGGCAGCAGCATTTGTTGGAGACTGAGCGCTAGCAGGGCTATGAAGGATGCTTGAAGGAATAGCAACAGCTAGTGCTAGTGCTGTAAGTGCTCGGCGATATTGAACCATTATCTACGCTCATACTTGCCAAAGCCATTTCATTTTTAAAAAGCTAAAAAGATGAATACTATAATACTTTCAAAACACTAATGGCTGAAAGTATCAAACTCACTCATTCGAGCCCCCAATAAAATAACTGGCGATCAAATTTGGGCCGCGAGATAATCACTCAACATTTGGGTGCATGCTATGCGAAATAAACCCATAAGTATAATGACGTGAAATTGCCGCAAATTTGCCTAAAAAACTTCGAGTTTAAGGACGCGAAAAAGGGGCAAGTGCCATTTGCACTGCCCCTTCCGTTTCAGATCAGTTAGAACGAGACAACCGGCTTGATGAGATCGTGTACCTTATCTTTCATAAGCATCAATGCGTCTTCGATCTGCTCAAACTTATCGAACTTGTGCGTTATGAGCGGCTTAGGATCAAATCGTTCGGTGGAGATCAAGCTCATTAGGCGCTCAACACGCCGACGACCGCCCGGCATCAATCCACTATGGATGAACTTATGCCCCATACCAACGCCCCACTCGATACGTGGGATACGCACGAACTCGCCGCCATCAAGATAGTTGACGTTGCCGATGATACCGCCCGGCTTGAGCATGGTTACAGCATCAATAAAGGTGTCATTATCACCACCGGCAACAATTACCTTATCAACGCCTTCGCCCTTGGTTAGGTCGAGGATCTGTTGCGCTATCGAACCCTCTTTATAGCTAATGATGTGAGTAGCGCCGTACTGCTTGGCCACTTCGACACAGTTTGGACGAGTGCCCACAGCATAGATATTGGCAGCGCCGCTGAGAACAGATGCACGAACCGCACAAAGACCTACCGGCCCGATACCAATAACGCAGACGTTGTCGCCGAACTTGACCTGCGCAAGCTCAGCAGCATGGAAGCCTGTAGGCATCATGTCACAAAGCAAAGTCGCATAGACCGGATCGATATCGTCCACCAGAAGCGCCATATTGGCATCTGCTTCGTTTACATGGAAAAAGTCTGCAAAAACGCCATCTTTGAAGTTGGAGAACTTCCAACCAGCTAGTGCACCACCAGAGTGCATTGCAAATCCGTCTTGAGCTGCAAGCGAACCCCAGTCCGGCGTAATGGCAGGAACGACGACTTTATCACCCGGCTTGAAGTCTTTGACCAGTTTGCCGACTTCGACAACTTCGCCAACAGCCTCATGGCCTAGGATCATGTCGTGGCGTTCACCAATTGCGCCTTGCCAGACTGTATGAACATCCGACGTACAAGGCGATACGGCCAATGGCCTAACGATTGCGTCGAGCGGACCGCACTGCGGAGCATCTTTCTCAATCCAGCCTGTTTTACCCAGGCCGAGCATTGCAAAACCCTTCATCTCCCACCTACCTGTATTTTGTGGCCACAGTTATTGGCAACCATCTGGCAGGGCAAAATAAGGTCCCGAAGCGCACTCGCCACGATGGTCATGCAAGACCATCGTGCTACTCTTTTTCACAAATAAGAACTGTCTTATTTACTTTTACACTGGAGTATTAATTACAATTTTATTGTACGTAAGGTGATGTATACATGTGTAGCCAAAATATAAATCAACAAACTAATAATGACAGAGCTGATCAACAAGATGATCCGAATAACATTTACGACGAAACGATATCCGAAAGCTCTTTTTCCGCTTTAGCAAAGGCTAGACGCAAATAGTCAGCAACCTTTTTGTCTTCAATATCGGCAAGGCTATTGAGTTTGATATGACGGCGGAGCTTTCCACTGCCTTCCAGAAATCCAAAAGCGTCTTCAAGTTCGGCGCCCTTGGAGAGTTCAAGGCTTACATGCGCTTTGTAGGCAAAATGTCCGCACACCATTGTTTTGCTAGTTTGAGGGATCAACTCGAAAACAAAGCCGCCATACATCGCCCGCCTACTGGCGTTAGGCGCAACTTCGCTAATAACGCGATCAAGCTCTTGCTGAAGCAGATCTCGAAGGTCTGCGCTAAGCTCTTTAACGTCCGTTTTCATTTATGCCCCACACCACGAAATGGCCTCTGATCTTGGTAAATCCTCGCAGAAAACAGAGCAGCTTGATAGAGCGGGAAACAGCTATGCAGACTTGCTTTGATAGCACGCGGAAAATTCGGAGCCAGACGACTGAAATCCACGCGCGTCTTCTCGTAAAAATGGCCAGTGCAGGAGGCTGGGCTCCTGCACTAACCAAAAACTTATGCGGAGACTGTTGCCAAACGAATGTATTCAGCGATGCGTTTGTTACAGATTCTCGCCATCTCGATTGGGAACTTCTGGAAGACGTGCTCACCGCCCTCGTAAACGTCGATCTCCAGATCGTTACCAGCCATTTCTAGGCGACCAGCAAGAAGCAGCGTGTCATCGATGATGATATCCCGCGTTCCGGTAACCAGAAGCGCTCTAGGCAGATCCGAGAGTTCAGCGTAAATCGGAGAGACATCCGGATCTGTCGCATCACCACCTTCGCAAAGATAGTGCTCGGCAAACATTTCCATATCGCGAAGTGTTGGAACGCTCTCACGATTTGTCGAGTTACGAATGCTTGCGCACTGGCTTACATCATACCAACCCGCATTTAGCACCATTGCATCGAACTTGCTTTGAAGCCCGCAACTGCGCAGGCGGATCATGCTTAGCAAAGCAAAGGCTGCACCTGCGCTATCACCGCCTACTACGAAGTGGGTCCAGCCATGCGAGCGGGCACCTTCTTCAACAACCCAGCGACAGGCTGCTTCGCTGTCGTCGGCACCTTTTGGATACGCATATTCTGGTGCCAAACGGTAGCCAACAGCAATCACATCCACATTCGCAAGCTCGGCAATTTCCATCATTCGCGGATCTTGGAACGAGCGATTTCCGAAAACAAAGCCGCCACCGTGGAAATAAACAAAAACGCCATTCGGCTTACCGGAAGGAGCCTTGAAGAGCCGAAGGGGAATATCACCATGAGGGCCGGAAATATCGAACTCGATTGCACTTTCCGAACGCGGAGCGAATTTGTGCGGCCCCTTACCGGCCGCGACTTGCTCTCGGATAGCGGAGGGGGCTTTACCCCATTGATCTTCCAGCAACTTGGCCTGCGCGTATAGCTCAGCATTAAATTCAGCAGCTTCAGAAATAACTGCTTGTTCCAACTCTACAGTTTTGAAGATTTTTCCCATATCGATAACCGGCTTATTGTTGTTCTTGAAAATTGAATTTTGCTCGTACTGGCAAAGGCTTACATTTTTGTCTCGAAGAGCTCTGGTCTAGAACGTGAAAGCCCTTCCAGATAGTCGGGCAGGGTGCGCAAGTGCTCCACTACCGCACGCTCTGCCAAAACTGGATCGCGCTTTTGCAACGCCTCCACAATAGCGTTGTGGTCATGAATGACTTCGCTCGTGTGCTGCATGTCGGGAATGGCCACATAACGAATTCTGTCCCAATGGACCTTCTGCCGTTCTACCGCACGTCTTGCATGGGGATGGCCAGCAAACTCATAAAGGTTGCTGTGAAACAGTTCATCAAGTCGGCCAAAAACAGCAAGTTCGTTCGCCTTGCGCGCTTCGATTTGCCGCTCAACGATATCGGCCAGTTCGGCAACCTGTTCATCTGAAATCTTGACGGATAATTCTTTGATGACAGCCGTTTCCGCCGCCATTCGAAGAAAATGAGCATCCAGTACCAAAGGTATCCAGATCGGAGCGACGAACGTTCCGCTTTTGGGTGTGATGCATACAAGGTCATCGCGCTGCAACCTCAAGCAGGCCTCACGCACCGGTGTTCTGCTAGTACCAAATTCGTCAACGAGAAGCTTTTCCCGCAATGGATCACGCGGGCGGCGCTGCAGAGTAACAATCTGCCTGCGCAACTGGTCATAGACCTTGTCTGCCACGCTTTTTTCCTCTTCAGCGCGAAACCAGTTCGGCTCAAGAGGCTTCTTTGTCCACTTGGTAGCTTTCATGCTCA
The DNA here is from genome assembly GCF_009711345.1 of Pseudovibrio flavus. Taxonomy (GTDB): domain Bacteria; phylum Pseudomonadota; class Alphaproteobacteria; order Rhizobiales; family Stappiaceae; genus Pseudovibrio; species Pseudovibrio flavus. Next base: position 290,088 of record NZ_SMMA01000063.1, on the reverse strand, counting down.
TTCCAAAACTTGTTGTTGCCCGGTTAGGGATGCAGAAGAATACACATCATTTCGACATGGCGCATACTTAGACAAAAATGCAAATCTAGTATACTAGATATTTCACCTAACTATCTATCCCAAATGAATCAAATAATTATGACGATGTGTAGCGAATACCAAAATATAATCAGCGCCTACGGGAAATAATATGGCTCTGTAAGAAATTAATCATGGTATTTCGCGAAATATTTACTTTGGGAGAAAGTAATATGAAATTGATCACCAAGAGCATCGCAGCTTCTCTTGTGGCACTTGCAGTTTCTAGCAGTGCGGCGTTGGCTGGCTCTTATATGCTGAACGTCAGTACTTCTCAGAGCACCGACAACCCAGTGTACTTTGGTCTTGAAGCGTTCAAAAAGAACGTTGAAGAGCGCACCAAAGGCGACATCAAAGTCCGCATTTTCGCAAACTCCCAGCTGGGTAACGACGAAGATATTCTTGAGCAGGCACGCGCTGGCGCAAACACAGCAGTGGTTGTAGACGGTGGTCGTCTGGCAGAATTTGCACCTGAACTTGCAATTCTCAGCGCACCTTTCCTCATTACTTCCGTTGAAGACATGAACAAGGTCGTGACTTCCGATCTGTTCAACGGCTGGTCTGATAAGCTTGCAGGCGCTTCTGGTCACCGCATTCTGGGCTTCAACTGGTATCAGGGTGAACGTCACTTCCTGACCAAAAAGCCAATCAAAACTCCGGCAGACCTTGCTGGCGTACGTACCCGCACCATCGGCGCTCCAATCTTTATGGAATCCGTTCGCCTGATGGGTGCAACCCCAACCCCAATGGGCTGGCCTGAAGTTTACCCGGCACTGCAGCAGGGCGTTATTGATGGCGCTGAAGCACAGTCCCCATCCATTCACGACTCCAGCCTCTTCGAAGTTGCAACCCACTACACTAAAACCGGTCACTTCTTCCTGATTACCGGCCTGGTAACTGGCGACGCATGGTTCAACACCCTGCCAGCAGAATACAAGACTGTCGTTCGTGAAGAAGCTCTGCGCGCTGGTGACGTTGCAACTCAGGTTACCCTTGAACTGCAGGAAAAAGCTATGAAGCAGCTTGCAGAAAAAGGTCTGATCATCGACGAAGTTGATACTGCAATCTTCAAAGAAGCAACTGAACCTGTATTTGCTCAGCTTGGCCTCGAAGACCTACGTAAGCAGGTAAACGACGTTCTCGCAAAGTAAGTAACAACTTCGGGGCACAGGTAGTTTCCTGTGCCCCTTTTTTACGTTTGCAGGTCTTGCAGAATGCTAGAAAAATTAATCAAGGCCGAGCAGGCTTTTTCAAAAGTCCTGCTAAGCGGCTGTGTTGTGCTGGTGGTTGTAGCATCACTTGCGCGCTGGTTTGGCCACCCGATTATCTGGTCGGTAGATATGGCCCAGCTTCTTTTCATCTGGGTTTGCTTTTTTGGGGCTAACCAAGCACTCCGCCGAGGAGAGCACATAGGGGTAGACTTCTTTATCCTTCGCCTGCCAAAGGGGCTTCAAAAAGCCATTAGCGTAGTCTTTTCTCTGACAATCATCGCGTTCCTTCTTTATTTGGTGAAGCTTGGCTACGACCTCACTGCTATGAACGTGGAACGCCGCTTCTCTGATACCGATATGAGCTATGCTTGGGTGACCGCTGCTGTACCAGTGGGCTGCGCCATGCTTGCCGTTACCTCCGTCGTTAATCTCATAAAAACACTTCGCGATGAGCCAATCGCGCAAGAACTCCCGCCGGAGGAAGTGCTATGATGCTAATCCTCGCCGCGTTTGCGGTGTTTCTGCTGCTTGGTATGCCGGTCGCATTTGCAATTGGTATCGCAAGCTTCACGTTCTTCCTCACCTCTGAGTTTGTACCAACCAACATCGCTATTCAGCGAATTGCAGCAGCTTCCCAGTCGTTTCCACTTCTGGCCGTTCCGTTCTTCGTTCTTGCCGGTAACTTGATGAATGCCACGGGCATCACCAAGCGCCTAATCGGCTTTGCTATTGTATGCACCGGCTGGATGGCAGGTGGCCTTGCACAGGTTACCATCGCACTATCTGCTCTTATGGGCGGCATTTCCGGCTCGGCAGTTGCTGACTCTGCGATGCAGGCACGTATCCTCGGCCCGTCCATGTTGGAGCGCGGCTTCTCTAAAGGCTTTACCGGCTGCGCGATTGCCTTCTCGTCCCTGATCTGCGCGACCATTCCACCGTCTATCGGCTTGATCCTCTATGGCTTTGTGGGCAGCGTTTCTATTGGCCGCCTTTTCCTGGCAGGTATTATTCCAGGCCTTTTGATGGCGGTATTCCTCATGGGTACCACCTACATTGTTGCTCGCCGTCGAGGCTACAAAGCAGAGCTTCAAAGCCCGCCTAGCTTCAAAGAAGTTATGGTGAAAATGAACGAAGCAAAGTGGGCGCTTTTGTTCCCGATCTTCCTGATCGGCGGTATCCGCTTTGGTATCTTCACACCATCTGAAGCAGGTGCATTCGCAGTACTTTACGCGTTGGTTGTTGGTTTCCTCGTTTATAACGAGTTGACATGGGCCGATGTGTGGAAGGTAACCGAACAGTCAGTTTCTGACATTGGCATGATTATGCTTATCATCATGCTTTCTTCCATGCTTGGATATGCGATCGTATTTGAGCAAGTACCACAGAGCTTGTCAGCACTAGTGTTGGGTGTTTCTGAAAGCCCGATGCTGATCACATTCCTCATTCTGGTTTTCTTGGCTATCTGCGGAATGTTTGTGGAATCGACGGTACTGGTTCTGCTGCTGACACCGATCTTCGTTCCAGTAATTACCAAGATGGGCGTAGATCCGGTTCACTTCGGTATCTTGATGATGACCACGGTCACCATGGGTTCCATGACACCACCGGTTGGCGTAGCGATGTATACGGTTTGCGGTATCCTCAAGTGCCCAACCGAAGAATACATTCGGGAATCCATCCCGTTCATTCTCGCGATTTTTGCGTTGATCGTCTTCATCGCATTCTTCCCGCAGGTGGCGCTCTTCCTACCGAACATGCTGTTCTAGACGCTTAATACAAAGAAACACGCGCGGCCGGAGCAAAAAACAAGAATGGGAGCGATCTTAGACCGCTCCCATTTTTACATAACAGGCAAATCAGGCGGACCAAGTGTAGCCAACACCATATTACGCAGAATGTGAATTATGGAACATCAATACGAAACGTTTTCCAATTTTCGAAGTATCTAAGAACGCCAATCAAGCATGTAGCGTTCAATCAAGCCAATCAGCGTACTGACGATTACTCCAAGAAGAGACAGGATCACCACACCCGCAAACAGCCGCTCAAGATCGTAGAGCGAACCTGCCTCCAGAATATAAGCGCCAATACCGTACTCGGCCCCAAGCATTTCAGCCGCGACCAACAGAATGATTGCAATGGCAAGGCTGATGCGAAGACCGGAGAGAATGCCGGGCATAGCTCCCGGAAGCACAATCTTCCTGACGATTGACCACCACGAGAGGCCAAAACTTTGGCCCATGCGGATAAGCGAGCGGTCCACATTATCTACCGCCCCATAGGTGGCCACTACAGTTGGCGTAAATGTACCAAAAGCGATCAGCGCATACTTTGAGCCCTCACCAATGCCGAACCAGATGACAAAAAGCGGCAGGAGCGCAATTTTGGGAATAGGAAAGATGGCAGCAATCAACGGGACCATTCCGGACCGGATATAAGAGAACAGCCCAATCAACACGCCCACGCCAATGCCGATGCTGACTCCAATAGCTGCGCCCACAACCAGTCTGCTCAGTGAAGGGCCTAAATGCTTGGCAAGCAAACCGCTCTCATACAATTGCTGAAAGGTGACGAATACATCTGATGGCCTCGGCATTGTCAGAGCAGATATCCAACCAGCCCGAGTGCCCCATTCAGCTATAACAATGAGGAATAGGAAGACGACGGGGCCAATCCAACGACGAGGTTTAGGCGAAAACCCACCACCGCGAAAGGTTACGCTGCGCCCCTGTGTCTCTTTCTGTACACCGCTGCCATTGGAATTCTTATTAAGCATGAAGAAGCTCCGCATCTGCGGCACGCGCTTCATCCCGCATCAATCGCCATAAGTGCTTTTGGTGTGCGTCCAAATCAGCATCGCCAAACTCTCGCGCATTCAAATGTTTGTCGATCTCGACGATTTCGCGAATTTTGCCCGGACGTCTGGATAGAACCACCACGCGGTGACCCAGCCTTACAGCCTCAGCCAAATTATGGGTGACGTATACCGCCGTGAATGGTTGGCGCGACCACAGATCTACCAGATCATCCATCAGCAGTTCGCGCGTTTGGCTATCTAATGCGCTGAGCGGTTCGTCCATCAACATCACGGCGGGATTAACGGCAAGCGCTCTTGCAATCGCGACGCGCTGCTTCATGCCGCCGGAAAGCTGCTTCGGCAATGCATCTGCAAACTCCGTTAGCTTGGTGCGAGCCAGAACATCGTCGATAATCGCGGAGGATTGATCCGTGCGCAGACCATGGCCCTCAAGAACAAGAGAAACGTTACCCTTAACAGTACGCCACGGCAACAGTGCGAAATCCTGAAAGACATAGGTCAGCGGGTTGAGGCTGCCTTCCGGCGGAGAGCCTATCTGCAAAACTTCGCCGGTTTTCGGGCGCTCTAACCCGCCCAAAAAGCGAAGTAACGTTGATTTACCACACCCAGACGGGCCAACGATGCATACAATCTGGCCAGAGGAAATATCGAGAGAAATGTCTTTTAGTACTTCGACATCGCCGTAGGAATGGCCAATGCCGTCCAGTCGAATATCCATTAGGTTTCCAATGAAAAGCGTAGCAAGGCGACGTCAAAATCGCCTTGCAAAGCAACACTATTACTTGTCGATGGTTTCCACGTAGGAGGTATCAACCAGCGCATCCAATGGAATATCTGCTTTAACCAGGCCTTCGGACTGGAACCAGCTAAGCTGATCCTGCACAGAGGCCACGTTCAGCGCTGCTCCAGCATTCAAGCGCATTGTTCCATTGATGATGGAAGGTGCAGCCTTCTCACGCGGACGATCCGCATAAACGTATTTATGGATCAGATCTACCATCTCGTCCTTGCTGGCCGAACCGTCGATCATGGCAGCGGTATAATCGTCAACGCCCTTAGAAAAGCCGGAGAGGAAGCTCTCTGTCATGCTGCGCTCATTGGCTGCGTTCTTCGCAGAAGTAAACACAGTGGTTACCTGATAGTTCGGGATGTAGTCGGCCACATTTCCGATGATGTGGACCGCGCCCGAACCAGCTAGCGGTTTGGCAATGTGAGGCACGATGGACCAACCATCCACCTGACCGGACTTCATCGCACCAATGATTGTGCCAACCTTCTGGAGCGGAGTAAACGAGAGGTCAATGCCCTCTGCAGCGGCCATCTTCGCACCCATGTAGTGGAAGGAGGAGCCAGCTTGGGTCACAGCATACTTCTTGCCTGCCAAGTCTTTTGGCGTTTTTACACCCGCCTTAAATGCAGCGTCAGAAGCAAGGAATTTCTGCCCGTCAATGCCCTGCTCTTCTGAAAGTGCGCCGCCGATCACCTTGATCGCGCCCTTGTCTGCAAGGTTGATAAGACCGCCGGAAATTGCTGTAACGGCATAGTCGATATCGCCACTGGCAATTGCGACAGCCATGGGCTGCGCTGCCTGAAAGAACTTGAACTCGACGTTAAGGCCTGCCTCGGCGAAATAACCACGCTCAAACGCAACGAAGTTGCCAGAGTGCGACGTGAACCGAAGCGCGCCCACTTTTACGGTTCTATTAAGCGCCAATGCAGGCGTCGCCAAAGCACCGGCAATAGTTCCACCCATCAGTGCCAGTGCACCACGACGATTAACTTTGATCATGTATCCCTCCCGATGATCTCTAATTACGTTTCAGCCCTGAGTTCTGTCTGAATTTCTTCTTGGAGAAGTGCGCGCGCAGCTACTTCATCGCGCTCTAGCACAGCATCCAGTAGCGCCTGCTGGCGCACCTTTCTGGATGCAAAGTCCAGCTGCCCTTCCCGAAGCTGGGCTAAGCGAAACCGACTACTTTGATTGAAAAGCTTAAGTTGGAGGTCTATCAGCCGAGGGCTATCGCAGCGCTCAATCAACGCAGCCGAAAAAGCCCTGCAAGCTTCGTCCCACTCAAGCGCACTCAGGTCATCGGCTGACTGGCGAACTGCTTCCTCGGCTTTTTGTAGCGCATGATGGGCTGCAATTACTCGCCCTTCCCACGCCACATCGCCGTTCTTGAACGCCAGCGCCAGCGCGAGCTTCTCGATCTCGATACGCACCAAAGCGATGTCACGCACATCTTCAGCGCTGGCCGACATAACCCGAAAGCCCCGCTGCGACGTTGATTCTACCAGCCCCTCCGCTGACAGCAAGCGTAGCGTCTCACGCATAGAATGGTTCGAGCCACCATACCGTGCGCGCAGCTCTGCAATTTTCAGCTTTTGATCTGGAAGAAGCGCCCCGAACGAGATGTCCCGCCGCAAAGCAGAAGCAAGCATGCTGACAATCGTGTCATCTTCTTCGCTTTGTCGACGAAAGATCATAATTATCCCTGAAACGAAAAATGTTGGATTTTTTTGTCATCCGCTTCGAATAGAGTCAACTTGAAAGTACGCGTAGTTACTCATGCCGCATTCAAAGCGGCTTCATTGGGTTTCCAACATTTCAGAGATTAAAGTTGTCAGAATGTTCGCGTCGATTGCCTATTCAGGACCGTCGAAAGGTGAGTGACGTCATTGAGCACGGCATCCGCAAGAGGGGCCAAATCTACTTCACTGCTGTTACCGGTTAGAACGCCAACACGCAGGCCAGCGCCTGCCGACTTACCCATTTTCATGTCCTGCGGATTATCGCCAACCATTACGACTTCATGCGGAGCTAGTGACCGGTCACTGCAAAACGCCTGAAGCATACCCGGCTCTGGTTTGTGGCCATAGCCGCTGTCATAGCCAACAACAAAGCTAAAGAATTCAGAGAGGCCGACAGTTTTCAAAAAGATCCTAATCGCCGCTTCACTATCGCTACTTGCCACACCAAGAACGTAACCAGCATCAAACAGACTTTTCACTGTCTGCTCCAAACCATCAACTGGTACAGCGTCTTCCATTGCAGCACCAAAGATCCGGTCCAGAACCATGATGAGTTCATCACCTTTAAGGTGTGAGCCGTACTCATCCCATGCTCGCGCGATATCTTGCGTATTACCAGCACCGATAATGCTACCGCTCAGTACGCTGCCTGTTTCGCTGTCGTATCCGGTTGCGTGTAACAATGCAGCAGCCAGTTTCTCGTCACCTTTGGCAGCCTCATTGGAAGCTCTTAGCAATGCCGGACGCCAGCTTTCATCAAAATTGAGAAGAGTTCCATCCTTGTCAAAAAGAATGCCCTTAATATCAGAATGAGCCATCTGAACTTACCTAATAAGTGTAACGTTTTTCGCGCCAGCGAGCCAAAGTACGAGGCGGACGACAAGCAGCATCGCGATGACGATGAGCATGATGCAGACCGAAAATGCTGCCGCCTGATTGGCAGCGCCCCGGTCAGACAACTGCAGGACCGAAACGGCCGCCACCTGCGTTTGTGGGGTGATGAGAAAGATAACTGCGGAAAGTGAAACCATTGCGCGCATGAAGAAGAACACACCGACACCCAACAGCGTAGGCCAGATCAACGGAAGCGTTACCTTGAAAAGGGTGCGCAATGTCGAGCCGCCTAGCATGGTCGAGGCTTCATCAAACGTGGAGCTGATCTGCTTCAAGCTGGTGCTGCTAATCAAGAACCCTTGAGCATGATTGTAGTAAATGTACAGCAGCACAATCAGCGGGAACGTTCCGTAGAGCATATTAAACGGGTTGGATGGGTTGTTGAATGCAAGCACATACCCAAGGCCCAAAACCATACCCGGAATAGAGGCTGGAAGTATCGAGAGGAATGAGATCGGCCCGCTCAACACGGTCTTAAACTTGGCAGACACGATTGCCGCCGATGCTACAACCACCACGCCCAAAAATGCTGTTGCAAAGGCCACGCCTACCGAATTCCACAAAGGCGCGGTACCGTTTTGTACATCGAAGGCATAGTGCTTGAGCGAGAAAGCCATATTGTATGGCCATAGCTTCACGATACTCGCGACAAAGACGATAAGCGGTACGGATAGGAAGATGGCAGCAATCGTCCATGCATAACTACCAAAAACCAAGTTGCGCAAACGGTTCGGGCGGATCTGAAGCGGCGTTGATTGGTCTGTCACTTGTGCATGCTGGCGCTTGGAAATTTGCTTTTCCAGCAATTTTGAAATCACAGCTGGCATTAGCAACATTACGCCAACCACTGCACCTAGCCCAAACTGTCCCTGCCCAATCACCTTGTTGTAAATCTCGGTTGCTAGAACGTTGAAATTACCGCCAATAACGACAGCGTTACCAAAGTCTGTAATAGAGAGGGAGAAGGCAACGAAAATGGCTGCAAAGATGCCATATCGTGTCGAAGGCAGAGTTACGGTTCTAAAGATGCGGAAAGGCTTGGCACCCATCACCACAGCGCTTTCGTATAGTCGTGCATCTGAAACGGCGAGTGCTGCAGATAGTATGAGAAACGCGTATGGGAAAGTGTAAAGGCTGTTGGCCAGCGTTACGCCCCAAAAACCGTAGATGTCGATATCAAACCCTAGAAAGCGGTTGAAGACACCATTTCGGCCTAGCAGAAAGATCAAGCCCTGCGCCTGCACCAAAGAAGGCGCGAATAACGGCACCATAATTACGATGCGAAGAATACCTTTAAAAGGTAGGTCAGTGCGTTGAAGGGCATAGGCATAGGCGTACGCGAGGCTCACCGCGATACTTGCAGCTAGGGAGGCCATAACAACACTGTTCAGGCCAAGTTCCCATATACGGGACGTGCCAAGAGTATTGATGTAGTTTTCAAGGCCAAAGCCGTCGCTAACCGCAAAACTTCGGGAGAGGATTGAAAGGATAGGCACAATCAGGAAGGCAACCATCATCGCTAACACGACGCCGGATACGATGAGTGCAACCTTCTTGTCGTTTACCCATGAGCCTTTGGAAACCTGCTTCTGCAGTAGGAGTGCAACTTCACTCATGCTTGCAGCTCCCGTAGCTGTTCGCTGTTGAAGTTGACATAAACCGCATCACCCTCGGACGGCAGCGCTAGATCACCTCTGAGCTCGGCGCTGATAATCTGATCTGGTGCGCAATCAGGAGCCACCTCGACAACGTTGTAGTTGCCAAGGAAGCGGACTGTTTTGGCAATGCCAGCAAGCGAATTGTCGGTCTTAGCCGGAGACGATGAAATCGTTACCGCTTCCGGTCTGACGCCCAGCTTTCTAATGCTGCCTTGGCTATCAGGAACAACCAGTGGAGCCGAACCAAACATCAGACTGCCTTTGTCATTGGGTTCCACCGCCAGCGAGTTGATCGTGCCAATGAAGTTGGCCACAAACTCTGTTCTCGGGTGATGATAGAGTTCGCGAGCGGTACCCACCTGCTCTACCTGCCCGCCCCGAAGCACGACAATTTGGTCCGCCATTTCCAGTGCTTCACTCTGGTCATGGGTCACCATAATTGTTGTGATGCCAATATCTTGCTGAATTTTTCTCACCTCAGAACGCAGCTCCGCGCGCACTTTCGCATCTAGCGCTGATAGTGGTTCATCCAAAAGCAGAAGAGACGGCTGTGGTGCGATGGCACGCGCTATCGCAACACGCTGCTGCTGTCCTCCAGACATCTGTGAAGGCAACTTATCTGCCTGATCAGCAAGATGAACGAGGTCCAGCATTTCCATTGCGCGGGCTTTGGCTTTTGCCTTTGGCCATGCGCGGCATTCCAAACCATACATCACATTTTTGAGTGCACTCAGATTTGGAAACAGGGAATACGATTGGAAAACAACGCCAAAATTTCGTTCTGAGGGCTGCGTTTGGGAAAGGTCATTCATGCCAAGAGTAATCTGACCGCTGTCAGCGCTCTCCAACCCGGCGATGATGCGCAGCAACGTGGTTTTACCGCAACCAGATGGGCCCAGAAAACAAGTGAAGTTGCCATCAGGAACAGTCAACGACAGATTGTCCAAAGCCTTCACAGACCCGTATAGTTTTGAAACCCCACGCACTTCAAGCGACATACTTTCTCCAAACACTTAAATTGGCAGCGGCCCCTTGAGGGGCCGATACCGAAAATCAAAACAACTTAATTGATCAGCAGGCTGTTATTCGTAGCGGCCTTGCCACTCTGCCAAAATCGCATCACGGTCATTTGCAGCAGCTTCAAAGTCGGTTGGGTGGAGAACCGAGTTGGTGTCAGCAGGAAGACCAGCATCAAGGAAGTGCTGTGGCATCGTTCCACCAGGAATAGTTACAATCGCCTTCCACTTAAGGTACGCAGTTGCAGCTTCATCAGTCACAGTCCAATCAAGGAAACGACGGGCATCCTCTTTGTTCTTGGAGGAAGCAACAAGAGCATTTGCTTCTAGCTCATTGCCGGAACCTTCAGCAGGAATGACCATGCTGATAGGGAAGCCTTCCTTGATGTTCTTGATAGCGCGCATGTCGTAGGATGCACCCACGGTGTACTCACCGGCAGACGCTGCGTGACATGGCTTGGAACCAGACTTGATGTACTGAGCAATGTTCTTGTCCAGATCATCAAGAAACGCCCAGCCCTGTTCTGCGCCCTTCATCTGCAGCAAGGAGCTCACCTGAATATATCCGGTACCGGAGGAAGCAGGGTTAGGCATCACAACCTCACCTTTGAAGGCAGGGTCAGTGAGGTCCGCCCATGAGGTTGGCATTTCAAGGCCCAGCTTTTCCAAGCGCTCGTTGTTTACACAAAACGCTGCCATGTAACCGGTCACAGCAAACCAAGTGCCATCTTTAGCGCGGAACGCGGCAGGAATAGCCTCAACACCTGCTGGCTTATATGGCTCCAGAGTATCTTTGATCTGTGGGTTCACGATTGTGGAAGCAGCAAAGCCCCAAACAACATCATGCTGAGGATTACCCTTTTCCGCGATGATGCGAGCAGCAAGGTCACCAGTGGAAAGGCGCAGCATGTTGATGTTTACGTCCGGCAATGCCTCGCGTGCCAGATCGAGGAAGGCCGCCGCCTCGTCCTCTTCGTAGGACGTGTAGACGGTGATGTCTCCGGCAAGAGCGGAAGTTGACATCATTGCGATCAAGGAACTGGTCACTAGGGCGCGGGTCATAGGGTCTCCTCTGAGTTGAGCATAAAAATGCGGTGTCGAGTTTCTGTCATAATGTCATTTTCATTACAACTAATACCTAAGTATACACACGTACCATCTTGTGCGGCGGAGTGAAATTTGCTGAATACCTATTCAAGAAAAACTCAGTTTGCTTATAAATGCTCAAAGCTCAGCGTTTCGCCTCGCGGCTCCGGCAATGCGTAAGGAAGATGACATAATGGCAAGAGACGATGCCGCAAAGGTGTCACGGCACCAGGCACTGCTGGATCTAATTGAAGCCCGTGGTTACCTGAGCCTTACAGAAGCTTCTCAAGAACTTGCCGTATCAGAACAAACCATACGGCGGGATGTTCTGGCCCTGCAAACTGAGGGAAAGGTGCGCAAGACCCATGGCGGCGTTACGTTCGCGGGTGTGCTTGATCAAGGCACCTACATGAAACGCCAGATGGCACAACCGATTGAAAAGCTGGTTATTGCCAAACGTGTAGCTGATCTCATACCTGACGGTGCTTCTGTGTTCCTCGACAGTGGCACAACCTGCGAAGCTATCGCCGAAGCGCTGCTTGTCCGCCGTGGATTACGGGTCGTTACCTACAGCTTCCGATGTGCTGCTCGTCTCACAGATAGAGATGACATCACCGTCGCTATTCCGGGTGGAATCGTTCGTCATCTGGACGGCGCAATCGTCGGTCCACTGGATGACGGGTTCATCGAGCAGTTTAGCTTCGATTTTGCTGTGGTTGCTGTTTCCGGCCTAAACCATCGCGGGCACCTTGGAGATGATGACGCATTTGAAGTGAGCCGCGTGCGCGCTGCAATGGACAAGGCGGGCCAGACGATTCTCGCTCTCACCTCGGACAAATTCGGCATTACTGGGCTCGTCGACTTGGCAGACTTCTCTGAAATCGACATTGCAGTGGTGAACGGCCCGCCTTCTGACGATCTCATTGATCTTGCACACAAAAAGGAAGTGGTCCTGCTGCAAGCTGATTAGTGAAAGCAGGACGGCCGTCAGCACGACTCAATCGTTCATTGGCTTGCTGAGTCGCTGTGCACAAAAACGCCAATCACACAGTGTGGCCCACTGTAATCACTGCTGAACTGACATAACCGTCACTCAGTCAGCTACGTTTATTTGCATTTAATTCCACCCCCCAGGCTTCGCGGCTAGCTCTCACCCACTTCATCAACATGACGCAAGGCGATGATATATTAGGGCAAACACCATACGCATTGCCTATTGGTTGACCAATGAGCAATAGCTAGCTAGCCTTCAACTCAAGGTTAGGAGTAAACATGTCTCTCTTGTCAAAGCTACAGCCAGTTGTTGTAGAGAAGCCTTCGGAAGTTGTTTTCAAGCAACTAAAAGACGCCATCTTGAAAGAAGATGTAAAGACTGGAGACCTGCTTCCTTCTGAACGCAAGCTTTCAGAGCAATTCGGGCTCAATAGAGTTCATGTGCGAGAAGCGCTCATGAAACTCGAGTTCTATGGTCTTGTAGAGGTAAGAAAACAGCACGGCGCAATCGTCAAAAACACAGGCGTTCGTGCAACCGAGAGTATTTTTTCTGATGCTTTGGCAATGTCCAAGAAGGACATTGCTTGCCTGATGGAAACTCGTGAGGTTATCGAAGTTCGTATTGCTGAACTCGCTGCTTTGAACGGGACGCCAGAGGAACTCAAGGAACTAGAAACTCGCCATCAAGAGTTTGTTGATGCGGTCGGTTCCGGCATGGATGCGCATGAGGAGGATTTGCGCTTTCATCTTTACCTCGCAGATATGGCGAAAAACCCTGTTATGCGCGTGCTTGTGGGCTTAATGGCTCCAGAGGTCGTGGAGCTAGCAAGGCAGAACAATACCTGTAGCAAAACGCGTAAGGAGGGAGCCTTGCGCGAGCATACGGAAATTTTTGAAGCAGTTGTATCTGGTGATGGGGAGCGAGCAGCTCGGGCCATGCGGACACACTGTGAAGAGGGTCGAAAAGGACACCTTTCGTCGGCGCGCTTAAGCGACTAACCGACAGTTCGTGACATTGGAATGACCGGAATGGCCTGTCGGGGAGGGATTCGACAGGCAACGGCTTCATGCGCCCATTTTTCTGGCGCGTGACAACTGTGCAAAGCACACTTTGGCGACGGCGCCAAACCATGGGAGAAAACTATGAAGAAGTATCTAGCTGCTAGTGTTGCGAGTGTATTCATGCTCGCAGCAGGATCTGCAAATGCACTAGACGTTCGCCTATCGCATTCTCAGCAGGCTGACCTCTATAATGACATTCACCAATCAATGTGGTTTTTTAAGAACTACCTTGAAGAAAAACTTCCAAATGTGAATGTAACGATCCACCCTTTTAACGAATTGGGTCAGGAACGCGAAGTGTACGAAGCAATGCAGCTGGGAACAGGCGCTAGTTGCTCAATTTCCGGTACTGCAATTCTAAACAATTTCAGCAAGAAGATGGGCGTTGTAGACCTTCCTTACATTTGGTCAAGCTACGATCATATTCACACTGTTCTTGACGGAGAAATTGGTGATGAGCTGCGCGCAGACCTTCGCTCAAGTGGCATAGACATTCTTGCATTCCTTGATAGCTGGGGTGCTCGTCATATTCTAACTCATGGAAAGCCGGTTACCTCCCCAGAAGAACTTGCCGGTTTGAAAATCCGTACTATTCCGACAAAAACATACGTAGAAACCATCAAGGCGATGGGTGCGAACGCAACCCCAATGGCGTTTGGTGAAGTTTATACAGCAATGGAAACTGGAGTTATCGATGGCCTCGAACAGAACGCGTCCGTAGCATATGGCAACAAGTTCTACGAAGTGACCGAGTATCTAACAAAAACCAATCACCTTTTTGGAACTTTGGTTTTGGCTTGCTCCTCCGATTTCATGAACCGCTTGGATGACGACCAACGTGCAAAAGTTCAAGAGGCGGCTAATTTGGCTCGTGATGCGCAGCGGGGCTTGGCGCTACAGCGCGAGGCAGAGACAATGGAGTTGCTGGAAAAAGCAGGTATGAAGATTCATGAAATCGACGTAACTCCTTTCCGTGATACGGCTTTGGAAGTGCAGGACCGTCTAGCAGAAGAACTCGGCGCGACAGAAATACTCGCGAAGATCCGAGAGCAAGGCTGACTTTCAGTTTGAAGCAGGGCTTTTACTAGCCCTGCTTTTTTCCTCCCCAAAAGACCTTCTTCGGTAGCAGAGCTGCAAGGATAAACAATCCATGGCTTCCATCATAAAAGCCTATGACAATAAAAATGAACCAATCGTAGAGCCTGGCAAAGGCGAACTTGACCTAGTCTACTTCAACGTAGTGCGCCTTACCGCTGGCGAACGACTAGTGTTGGACTTGAAGGGCCTAGAAACCCATTTCACCCCAATGTCTGGCCGCGTTGATATTATTGTTGACGAAGAAACATTCGAGAACATCGGTAAGCGAGATAGCGTTTGGGATGGCCCGGGTGAAAGCGTCTATGCAGGCACTGCCGAAAAGGTTGAGCTAGTCGCTCACACCGATACTGAAGTCGCCATTGCAGGCATGGTGTGTGATCGCACTTTTGCGCCATTCTTCATTCCGATTGAAGAGATCCAGACCGTCGATGTTGGTTCAAACGAAACCAAATCCCGTCGCCGTATCTCTCATCTTCTTGGACAAAATGGCAATGGCCGAGCAGGTAACCTTCTCATTAGTGAGCTGTATGCTGATGAAGGCTGCTGGTCTGGCTATCCTCCACACAAGCACGACACCGATGGTGACGGCGAAACAGACCACCAAGAGGTATATCATTATCGCTTGAACCCCGAGACAGGTTTTGGTGTGCAGTTCCTCTATGAGGACGGTGATGACATGAAGGCTTTTGCAACACGCAATGGCGACACGGCGGTTATTGATAAAGGCTACCATCCTACAGCGACCTCTCCACAGCACCAAAAATATGTCTTCACCATTCTGGCAGGAAGGACTGCTAGGGGGTTGGTCCAGCGCTTCGAGACTACTCACGAGTACATTGCTGAACGAATCCCCGGCATTAAAGACATGCGCGCAGCATTCAAATAGCTCTGAAAGACACCGTTAGCGGGGTTTTCTAAATCACAACAACTCCCAGTTTCCAACCTGAAAGCGCAGGCGCTTTCGGGCTTGGAAAGCTGCACCCTTATGAAGGGAGTTTTTCATGCACATCGTTCATAAATGTTTCGAAACAGCGGTAATATTGCTGTTCGTTGCCATTGTTCTTGTGGGCCTTGGACAAGTAGGTAATCGCTTCTTCTTCAATATCTCTCTCAGCTGGTCAGAAGAGTTCCAGCGTTATGGGCATATCTGGTTAGTCTTTTTAGCAATCCCTATCGGTTACAGACGCGGCGCGCATATCGGCGTCGATATTCTGATGAACATGCTTCCTGACAGGTACGGTCGCTGGCTTGTTCTTCTCATCGACGCAATGTGGATGCTTCTTGGGGGATTGATTATCTGGGGTATTCAGCCGCTCCTGCGCCTTGGCCGCAACCAGATCAGCTCCGGTCTCGATATTTCAATGAACTACGTCTACTTCGGCCTGGTTATTGGCAGCACTTACCTAGTTATTTGCGCGGCTGAAAGAATTATCAGGGAAACAATCCTCAAACCAGTAGAGGCACAGTAAGATGGTTCTTCTCGTTCTCTTTGCTATTCTTCTGGGCTTTGTTGGTATCGGTGTACCGATTCTTCTTGCCATTGGCCTCGTTGGTGCCGGCGGCATGTACTTCATTGATGGCATCAACTTCGCTCTGTTCCCGCAGCGAATTTTCGCGATGCTGGATTCATTTTCGCTGTTGGCGCTACCGTACTTCGTTCTGGCTGGCGCACTCATGGCAAAAGGCGGCTTGGCCCAAGCGCTCGTCAACTTCGGTATGGCCTGCGTGGGTCATTATCGCGGCTCGCTTGCTCACACTGCAATTGTGTCTTGTACCGCTATGGCCAACGTCTCAGGTTCCTCAACCGCAGAGGCAGCAGCTATCGGCGGCATCATCATTCCGGCTATGAAAGACAAGGGCTATCAGCCCGGTCTCGCTGCTGCAATCGTAGGCTCTGCAGCAACTATCGGCCCGATCATTCCACCAAGTATGACAATGATCGTCTATGGCGCAATGACCGGCGTTTCCATTGGCGGGCTTTTCATAGGCGGCATCCTACCAGGCCTTCTACTGGCCGTCATGATGATGGTAATGGTTCGTTTGCTGGCGTTTTTGCCGAACTATCCAGAGCTGAATCACCGCGAACCGAAAGCATCATTCAGCCAATTGCTAAAGGCTGCTCGTGAAGCATGGGTCGCGCTGCTTGCTCCAGTAATCATTCTGGGCGGCATCTTCTCTGGCGTGTTTACAGCAACCGAAGCTGGCGTTGTCGCAAGTTTGTATTCCTTCCTCGTGAGCGTGCTTGTCTACAAAGAGCTCAAACTAAAGGATATGCCTCGCGTTATTCTTGAGGCAGCAGTAACAACCGCAACTGTTGTGGGCATCATCTCTATGGCTGGCGCATTGGGTTGGCTGCTTGCTTACCTCAACTTTAACCAGCTCGTACTTGCAACACTATCAACGCTTTCTGACAACGCGACTGTCATCCTTATCGCTTTGCTTGCCACTGTGATTGTGCTGACGATGTTCTTGGAAAGTTTGGCTGTTCTGATCGTGTTCGTGCCAATCGCCGCTTACGTTGCTCAGAACTTCGGCTTTGATCAGATCCACGTTGGCGTTCTTATGGTTATTGCAACGCAGATCGGTGCGACCACGCCGCCCGTTGCGGTCTTGATGTTCGTCACGACAAGTATCGCCGGAGCTCGATTTATTGATACCTGTAAACATGCTGTACCGTTTATCGGAACATTGCTTGGCTTCCTGCTCGTGCTCGTGCTGATCCCTTCAATCGTCATGTTCCTTCCAAATCTGTTGATGTGAGGCCACTAAGCCACCCACTTCAATAACTTGGTTTCAAACACAGTTGCCTGCGGCTCTTAACGTTGCAGGCAACACCTCGCCAACAAAGCCAGAGCAACCTCCATGTTTATTTATGAAAGTGACCGAACCGCGAAAGACATTGGCGGCGGCATGAAACGAGAAATCGTTGCGCACTCTGACAAGTCTATGACGGTGAAGATCTACTTCGAAGAAGGTGCAGTCGGGCCAATACATTCACATGAACACGAACAAACAAGTTTCGTGCTCTCAGGCATTTTCGACTTCACAATTGACGGCGTAACCAAACGCGTGAAAGCGGGCGATGCGATGTTCAAGGCATCTAACGTCCCGCATGGCTGCACATGCGTTGAAAAGGGCGTATTGCTCGACACCTTTACGCCTTGCAGAGACGATTATCTTTAATCGACTGGTTAGAATGCCAGAACCACTCAGCCTATATGCAAATGGGGAGAGCGGCAAAAGCTGCCCTCCCCTTTTTTCTTATTCCATGATCCCGCTCACATCTACGATATAGAGCTGACGCTCCGTTTCGTGGATGGAGTCTATGCAAACTGATTTGCCATCAGCGCTCCAGCGCGGGTGCAAATCGCATCGGTTTTCTTTGCCAAGGTTCGGGTCAGTCTTGAAAACGCCGATGTCTATTCGCTGTTCCTTGGCTGAATCCCATAGAAACAAAAAGCGCTCGTCGGTCACATCATCCGGATAGGTATCGGAAAGCATCCAATTTCCGCCGTTGTAGTACGTCATATGGCCGTTTTCATTGAGCTCACCTCGGCCAATCACCTCCGCTTCTCCGGTCACATCATTGTAGAGATGATAGTGGATCTCTCCATCATGAGGCCCCCAAACGATGACATGGTCGTCGCCTTTCCAAAGCGGGTGAGAAATTTGGTATTCGGACTTTTCATAGTCGAATGTGCCGACCGAATTCGGATCAAAGTTATCCTCCAACTGCGGCAGCGGATGGTCGGAGCATTCCAGCAGTCTGAGGTTTGAGCCGTCTGGATCGCAGGTGAAGAGCCGGTGCAAGAAACACGTTTCATCTTCAACGCGTTCGGTCCAGCGGTGAATAAACAGAAGCCGCGTCGAGGACGGGTTCATCTCCATATGCGTAACCCAATGGATGGCTTTCTCCATGGATGGCACATTCTGGAACCGCTTGAGATCGGCAAGACTAAGGATCAGCTCATACCGGCCTGTCTCAATGTCCATTCGAAAGATACCATCATCTTCCGGAGCAAGTTCGAGAGTAGGTTCACCGTACCATGCCCGATAGCAGATCGTAGGATGAGTAACCTGAAAACGTGAGTAGTTGACACAAAACGCGGCCTTGCCATTAGGCGCAACAATATAAACAGGCAGCGGTAGGTGCCGGTCTTCACCCGTATCAAGATCATGGATCGTTGCACGGTACTCGGGATACGGCCGCGTCGTGTCAGGTGTTTCCCGACGCGTATTGTAGATGATTTGACGATAGTTCTTGCCGCCCAACCATTGAACCTGTGAACCCATCTGCCAGTTCCAAGTGGATGTGGTTCCAATCACGTGGAACTGATCCTCATTCGCAAGGTCAAAGAACCCCACCTCAGCGATTTCACGGCCAGTCAGGTCTGCTGTTCGCATTGGCACTTGCTGCGCCAGAAGCCTCTGGCCGGTACCGTCAAAATTTGACTTATTATAGTAGCCAAAGAAATGGTGAGCGTTTCCCGTCCCGACTTTTCGCGAGGGACAGAGCATGGTTTGGCGGGTCATGGAGGAGTTTCCTGAAGGAGGGGAATTAGGAGGCGACATAGCGCCTCCTGCAATTATTATTCGGCGAAGGTAATTTTGGTTTCTGCGAGCGGGTTAAAGTCCGTATCCGATGCCAGCAGGGAAAACTCGCCCGGAGCTACAAGCTTTTTCTTCACAAAGCGGCCATAGGACCAAGTGGTGCTGAAGTTACCATCGGCATCTGCAACCGGTGCAGGCTTAAGCGCATAGCTGATATCGCTGTCCACGCCGTCAGCTGTGGTAAAAATCAAAGTGACTTCAGCCCCTTTCGGGAAGTCTTTGCCGGAAATGGTGATCTCGCCCTTCTTGTCCATCTTGGCAGATCCGTTCACCATTAACTCGCCTGCAAAGGCGGAAGTTCCCATGAACGTAGCAACAAGCATCGTTGAAATACTGCAAATAATCTTGGTCACGTTTCTCTCCATGTTAAATCAGTCGTCCAGTAGCTGCGGATTTCGGCGGTGCTGAACTACCCCTTGATAGAGCGCATAAGCGCAAAAGATGAGGAGCACGATGCAAATCGGGCGCGTAACCAGCTGCATCATGAAGGCAGGGACATCACCTCTAACCAGCGCCAGTGAGCGAGCAAGTTCACTCTCGGCCAACGTTCCAAGGACAAGACCCAGAACCAGCGGTGCGCGAGGTACAGCAAAGAGGTTCATCACAAACCCAACCAAACCCATAAAGAGCATGATCAAGATGTCTTCTACCGAGCCGCGGATGGAGTAAGACCCGATAACTGCGAGTGCTAAAATACACGGCGCCAATACACTGGTAGGTATTTGAATAACCTTGGCGCAGTAGCGCGCGAAGATAAGGCCGATAGGTACGAATAAGATGTTGGCCACCAGCAAGCTGACAATAAAGCCGTAAGTGATGTCAGCATTTAGCGTGAACAGTTCAGCTCCCGGACGCAGACCGTGGATCATCAATCCGCCGAGCAATACCGCAGTTACAGGATTACCGGGAACACCCAAGGTGAGTAGTGGGATTAGCGTTCCGCCAGTTACTGCGTTATTCGCAGTCTCCGATGCCAAAACACCTTCAGCGCTGCCTTTGCCGAATTCTTCTGCGTGCTTGCTACCGCGCTTTGCTGCGTCGTAGGACAAGAACCCGCCGACAGAACACCCTACGCCCGGGATGATGCCAACAATAATGCCGATTAGAGAAGAGCGGAGAATGTTCAGCTTTTGCTTTAGGACCTCTGGCAGGTAGCTTAGCGCGCCACGAGGCTCTGCCTCAGCAGCTTTTCCGATATCGGCCCGCTTGCGAGAAACCATCGAAATAACTTCCGGTATCGAATAGAGGCCAATCAGAGAGACCACCATCGGAATACCGTCATAAAGAACCGGTGAGTTAAACGAGAAGCGCAGATCACCAGTCACCGGATGCGCGCCAATGGTGGACAACAGCAAACCGAACGCCCCTGCCATCAACCCCTTTTCCATGGCACCTGCGGACAAAGATGCAATGACCGTGATGCCAAATACAGCAAGGAGGAAATACTCTGGCGCTCCGAACTTCAAACTAAAGGCAGCCAGAGGGGGAGCTATGAGGAACAGAGCGATGATCGACAGAATACCGCCGATGCTAGAGCCAAAAGTTGCAAGTGCCAGCGCTCTTGTACTCTCACCTCGTTTGGACATTGGGTGCCCGTCCAACAACGTGGCCACAGCTGCTGGCGTTCCCGGAATATTCAAAAGGATAGCGGAAATAGATCCGCTGTATGTTGAAGCTAGGTAGATGCCGCCCAGCATTGCCAAACCGGCTTCGGCAGGCATTGAGAAGGTGAGCGGAATAAGCAGCGCCACGCCCATGGTGCTGGTTAAGCCCGGCAGAGAGCCAATAATCACCCCACCTGTTACGCCTGCGAGGACAGCAAGAAGGGACATCGGTGTCATCATCACCGAAAGGCCAAGAAGTAAATTCTCTAACATTTTTGGTCTTTTTAGCTGAAGATCACCAGACCCTCGGGTGGTGTCACACCGAGGAAGATGAAGAAGAGGTAATAGAGCGCACCTGTAACTGCAGCAGCCACTAGTGCCATACGTGCAAAGTTTCGCTCACCCAGTAGGCCCATCATCACGATAAGGAACAGCAGCGTTGCCACCGCGTAGTTAGTGAGCTGAATAGCGAGGATATAGATGAGTACGGCGCCAAGGATTTTGGCGAAACCCCAAAGCTGGGCGCGTACATCCTCTGACAATTTTAGGTTGGGGCCTGCTGACTCCAACTTCAGCACCCGAACCCAAAGTCCGATTGCCAAAGCACCTAAGAAAATTGATAGCAGCCGAGGAAAATATGAACTTTGAAGTTCATAGCCAAAGCTGACGCTACCAATTGCAACAGCAGAGAAAAAGGCCAGACCGCAGAAGATACTGTCTCTTTTCTTTTCAGTTGTCATGGATCTGGCCTCCTTTACTTGTTCAATTATTTGAGCAGCTCTACATAGTTCGCAACGCCGGCTTCAGCCTCAGAGAGGTAAGAGGTGAACTCGTCCGCGCTCATGTAGGCGAGAGGAAGCCCCATGCGTTCAACATGTTCCTTGAATGCAGGATCCAGAACCACAGCCTTAAATGCTGCCTCCAACTTGCGGCGCTTGTCTTCATCTACGCCTTTAGGAACAGCGACACCTCGCATGGATGCACCAATGCCGGGAACCTCAACACCTGTCGCTTCAGCAACGGATGGCACATCAGGAAGGAACGGGTAGCGCTTGTCAGCGAATACAGCGAGCGCCCTAAGATTTCCGCTTTGGATATGGCTGGTTGCAGAGCTAGCGGAAGGGACGGAAGCCTCAATCTGGTTACCCAGTGTTGCGGTAATTGCCGGACCGGAGCCGTTGAATGGTACGAAATTCAGATCAATGCCGAGCAGATCTTCAGCAACTACCAACTGCAGTTGGTTGTTAGACTGCGGACCGTCTCCACCAACAGTAACTTCATCTGGAGCCGCTTTTGCAGCCGCAATCAGATCAGCAAAGGTTTTGTATGGACTATCTGCAGGGACGGTAAGAACGACAGGATCAAGCTGAATGTTACCGATCATCTCGTAATCACCCATCTCGTAAGGAACGCCTTCACGGAGCATTTTTACGAGGAAGATGGAAGGAACGTTGATGAAACCGATCTTGTAGCCATCGTTTTTTGCGTTTGCCAAAGCCGTAAAACCAATTTGACCACCCGCACCCGGCTTATTTTGGATGATGAGACGCTGACCCAAGTGAGGTTTGATGTATTTCGCCAGAACACGTGCGGCGGTATCGGTTCCACCTCCCGGGCTATAGGCCACAATCATTGCAACCGGCTTTTTTGGAAAGTCCGCGGCCTGCGCGCTGCTTGCTAAAGCAACTCCAAGCGTCAGACCGATTGCTGCCATGGTTCGTTTTGCGGTTCCGAACATATGTGCCTTGCCCCTTCTGCTAGCCTTGTTCCTGC
>NZ_SMMA01000063.1:257520-267457 GCF_009711345.1 Pseudovibrio flavus | reverse complement strand
TCTTAGTGATTGGATTTAATTCGTACTAATATGTATACATTTAAGAACATTTTTTGAAAAGAGGGTACATTAAAATACGAATTAGGCCGAAATATTGTATATTTGCCAATGGCTTGGTAATGTGTTTTTCTGCTCCCTCTGGTGGACAAACTACTGGAACAACTTAGATAAAGAGATGCTCAGCGTGACTGAAAACGAATCGAACACCCCTGCCGCGTCACTGGCCGAAGCGGTCTATCAGGAGCTGTTGATCTCAATTCGTGATGGGAAATATCACCCGGGCGAGCGCATTAAAGAGGCCTCAATAGCCAAAGCGCTGAATGTGAGCCGAACCCCGGTTAGGGAAGCAATCCGACGCCTGCAATCGGAGGGACGAGTAATCATCGAACCTCAGCGAGGTGCTATTGTCGCGGAATTGAACCGACAGGAAGTCTCAGAGCTTTATGCGCTCCGCCGCCGCCTTGAAGGGATTGCAGCAGGCTTTGCAGCCCAGCACGCCTCCGATACCGAAATCGAAATGATGGAGGAAATATTGGAGCGCAGCAAAGAAGCACTTGGCGACAAGAGACTCCTAAACCAGATAAACTGGGAGCTGCATTACGCGATCTATCACGCTGGACACAATCGCTTCTTGCTGAAGTCCATAGAGGCTATATCAGACTCCATGGCGCTGCTAAGAGGGGCTCATCATATTCCCGATGATAGGCCTGAGCAGCTCTATCAGGAGCATAAGCGTATTGTAGATGCTATCCGCGCTAGAGACCCGGAAGCGGCCGAGCTAGCAGCGCAAGACCACATCAAAAATTCTCACAAAGCGCATCTGAAAACCGCAGGGAAATAAACAGCAAGGGCTCCGCAAATTGCAGGAGCCCTTTTTCGACGTCTGATAGATTTTGAAGTTTAGCCCTATATCACTCAGCGGGTGCTAGCTGAGCGGAAGGGACAGGTACTTGCTCCTCACGCAAATGAGCGTTCTTTTCAGACGGATAAGATTCCAACGTAAACAACCCACCAAAACCACCGAGGACTAGGGAGTATGGGATCAACATAAACGCGGATTGGAAGTTTGCGAGCGTTGGCGCGTCGGCATCAATACCACTCGTACCTGCAATCATCGCCCAGATACCTACGCCAGAAAGTGCCAAGCCCGGAACCGCCATCAGAATACCAGTCCATAGGAACTGCATCGCGTTTACTTGAGCGCAGGCAGCGCCTAACAACGACTGCGGGATCATCGCCCCTGCGATTGGATAGTTCAACACAGTATTGGCAGCGAGCAAACCAAGCAGGAAGAACATAGGGCGGTTAGCAAGATCTGGGTAAAGGATAATCAGCGCCAGTACACCACCTTGCATGAAGCAAAGGATACTTGCTGGAAGCATAAAGCTCTTTACACGGTCACAAAACCACACCCAAAGAGGACAGCCGATTAGATATCCGAGGAACGCGAAGGATGAAATCGACACAGCCTGAAGCAGCGTCATATCCATTTGCATAAGCAGGATCGGACCCCAAACGAGGGAGATGGACAGGTGCGCGCCAAAGGTCGTGCCAGCATGCAGCGTGTTCCACCACAAGCGCATTTTGCCCGCAACTGAAGTTAGTGACTTAACCACTTCAATGCAGAGCACTTTGAAGCCTGGCCACTTAAACGTTGGAGAATCTGGTTGGCGTGGCTCCCTCACAAAGATCAGCATCAAGACGACGATGACAGCAATAACTGTTGCGATGAAGTTAAGGCTAGCAGACCAGCCATAATCCAACACGACACTGCGCAAGATATTCTGATTCACATAGTTAAACAGCGAGCCAAGGCCTGCAACGATACCGAGCATCATGCCAAATTTATGGAAGCCAAACCAACGACCACCTACAAGCCCGGCACCGACGAAGGCAAAGCAACCGCCGATAGACATACAGAGGTTAGCCAGAACAAGCATTTCGAAAGAAACAGAGTTTGCATATAAAAAGCCACCTAGCGCGGAGAAAACTGCTGCATAGGGCAAAGACCTGAGGCCCATATGATCCATTATCGGGCCGGAAAGCAGCTGCATAACCGCAACTGCCCAAGTATAAATTGCGCCCAAAATACCAATTTGTGCCAAGGTCAACCCCAAGTCCTCGGCAATAAGGGTGCTGGTCACACCGTACGCTGCTGAAAAGGCAAAACTCGCGATAGAAAACATGGTCGCAATTGACCAAACCAACCATGCTGTGCCGCCACCTAATTTATCATAATTATTCATTGTTCCCCCCAAACGCAAAGCGCATCAGCTATTCCGTGACTAGACTGTGCAGCTCGTTGGCGTCGTTAAACTGGTTAGTCTTGCGCCGCTAAAACGCCGCGCAAGAACAACAAAGGACTGAAGGATTAGGCAGCGGAAGCTTCTGCGCGCCGCTTTGCGTTTTGTTCGCCCCAAAAACGGATATGAGCACGAGAAGCTTCTTCTGTAGCGATTGGACCTACGCACTCCACTTTGCGTGTACCCTTTGCAAATACTTCTTCAGCTGGCATGTCCATCATTGGGTTCATTGGGTTATCTTCTACAAAATCACCCAGTTTGCGCTCGCTCATTCCATAGACAATCCGGCCAATGCCAGCCCAGTAGACAGCGCCGGCGCACATGGCGCATGGACCCACGTTGGTATACATGGTGCATTTGCTTAGAAACTCGGCGCCGAATTTCTGGCTTGCACGAGTAGCGAGAACACGCTCAGCGTGTCCCGTTTCATCCTGTAGAGGCAGAAACGCGTTCACTTGTTCCATCAAAATGGTGCCGTCTGCATCAACCAGAATACAGCAGAATGGCATTACACCCTTGTCAACGCACTCCTCCGCCATTTCAAAGGTCTTGCGCATGAATGTCATATCGCGTTCAGAGGCTGGTACGTCCTGTTCAATCACGGTCATTTTTTTCTCCCGATAACCACAATGGAAAACGTTTTCCATTAAGATGTGATTCTCAGCAATTTCATTTGATATAAGTCAGGTTATTAGCCTTTTATTGCCGATAAGTATTTGGTATAACGTTTTTCTACGTGAGCGAATTAGTCTGTATTTGAGCAGTTTCAAAGACATGCGCACAACGCACATGTAAGGCCACACCTTTTCCGAGGCGATGTAAGTGCGAACAAATGGCAAATATTAAAGACGTTGCAGAAAGAGCAGGCGTTTCAATTACCACCGTCTCCCATGTACTCAATGGTACAAAAAGGGTGAATGAAGACACTCGCCTTAAGGTTGTGCAAGCAATTGAAGAGCTAAATTACAATCCCAACAAAATTGCTTCGGCGCTTAGGTCGAAAAATAGCGCAACAAAAACGATCGCCATTTTAATACCTTACTCTGAGAACCCTTACTTCTCCGAGTTAGTTCGACAGATCGACAGCATCTGCCTTGAAAACGATTTTCTGCTCATCGTCGTACATTTAAAAAACAAGCAAGAGGGCTTGGCCCACGCCATGCGCATGCTGAAGTCTCGCCAAGTTGATGGCGTTATTGTTGCAGCGTTCGGCATCGAAGATACGAAGGTTCTTGGCACTGAAGGCAATAACATACCCTTCGTAATCATCGACTTTGACTACGGTTATTCAGAGCACTGTGATCTAGAGGAAAACAACTTTCTAGGCGGATATCTTGTAACCAAGCACCTTCTGAACATGGGGCACTCGGATATTGCGATCATCTCTGGCCTGCGCCAAGCTCACTCACACAGCCAAAAACTGGATGGGCATAAGAAAGCACTGGAAGAAGCTGGTCTACCGTTCGACGAAACCGCAGTAATCGAAGCTGACTTTACATTTAGAGGCGGCCATGATGCCTTTATGGAGCTATTCTCACGGGCCAAAATCCCAACAGCTATCGCTGCCCACAATGACTTGATGGCTCTGGGAGCACAATCAGCAGCGTTTTCCGTGGGCTTAAAGGCCCCCGAACAAGTATCCATAATAGGCTATTACGATACCGACATCGCATCCTATTCCTGCCCGCCGTTGTCCTCGGTACAGCTGTCCACTCAAGGCATAGCCGAACAATCTGTAGCTCTGCTTCGCGCCCGCATTTCAGGTGAAACCGCGATCAAAAAAGTAACTGTAACGCCTAAGCTAGTGATCAGAAGAAGCGTCCAGCGGATATGAGACTACCTACCGCCAACACAAAAAAGCGCTCCGTTTGGAGCGCTTTTGTTTGTTATTGCCAAATCAAGATCGAAGCAACGGCTCCCAATCCATACGAACTTCACTTGGTCCCGCGAGGGGTTTGTATTCCGCGCCCATGAAACCATTGTACCCGTCAGCATCTATACACTTGAGCAACCAAGCAAGTGCCACCTCACCAAGATCCGGTTCATTGCGATCCGGATTGGAAGCGAACTGGACGTGACCAACAAACTCCTTGTTCGCCAAATAGGTTCGCCACAAGTCACCTTGAAGCAGCTGGACGTGATACGTATCAAACATCATAGAAACGTTATCTCGCGCCAGCTCCTTCAGTAGCTCACTCGCCTGCTCGACAGATTGAAGGAAGTATCCTGGAACGTCCTTGTTGCTCTTGGGCTCGATGAAAACCCCAAGCCCCCTAACCTCTGCTTTCTCAGAAGCGTATTTTAGATTGTAAAGAAATGTCTTGTGAGACGCATCTCCTGCCGTTTTACCGGCAACAAGGTGGATGTTTCGGCAACCGGAAGTCGCAGCATAATCGATAGCTTCATCGATATAACCACGTGCTTCAGATTCCCTTCCCGGCAGAGCACAGACACCAAACTCGCCTTTTGACGCATCACCCACACGAGTATTCAAACTCAGAAATGGGAGCTGAGCTTCATTCAAAGCAGCCTTCATATCAGATGCGTCAGTTGCGTAAGGACAGTGTCCTTCAACGGCATCAAAACCAGCTGCTTTTGCGTGGGCCACAGCATCTACGAGAGGCTGGTCGTTCCAGAGCAAACCAAGGTTTGCAGAAAGTTTAATCATAACTCACCCAAACCCTATTATTTCACTGGCTTAATATCTGCATACTTCGCACGGATAGCTTCAACACCGCGCGCCAGAACGCCAATATCTGCACCAAGACCAATAAAGTCGAAACCCATTTCGTGATAGCGACGGGCATCAGCTTCAGCAGGAGCTAGAATACCGATTGCCTTGCCAGCTTCTTTGCAAGCTTTCAAAGCACTCGCAATTGCCTCTTGAACTTCAGGGTGGCTTGGGTTTCCAGGATGACCGTAGGACGCTGCCAGATCACCTGGGCCAATAAAGATCGCATCAATGCCTTCTACTTGAGCCATAAGCGGTACGTTCTGGATCGCTTCACTGGTTTCTGCCTGAACGATAACGCAGATGCTTTCATGGGCATTGCTGAGATAGTTAGGAACACGGCCGTACTGATTGCCGCGATGGGTCAGAGCAACACCGCGCACACCGTAAGGAGGGTAACGGGTGAAGGAAACAGCAGACACACATTCTTCAACGGAGTTTACGAATGGGATAAGGAACGAGCGCGCACCAATATCCATATACTTTTTCAAGATGATCTGATCGAGAACTGGAATGCGTACGATTGGTTCAACATCATATCTACTTACTGCCTGAAGGAGTGACAGCACGTTATCTAACTCGTTGTGTGTATGCTCTGTATCAATCAACATCCAGTCATAACCGGAGCCGGCAACGACTTCTGCAGTAATGCGGGAATCTAGAGAGTTCCACAGACCCAACTGCACTTCCTTCTTTTCCAGAAGCTCTGCTTTAAGAACATTTGGCTTAATGAGCATGGTATTTTTCCTTGTGCTTGAATTCGATTAGACCGCGACTTGCTCTCTGCATTTTGCGCGTTTGGTGGAGTAAATTGAGAAGACGACGGAGACACCGATCAGGAGCCAGAGGAACATTGCGATCGGGCTTTTCGTAAAGAAGACGGTGAGATTTCCGAAGGATTCGATGCTCTTGACGAAGTAAATTTCCGCGGAACTTCCAAGAATAAATCCAATGATCAGCGGGGTGACTTCTAGGCCAAGCTTCGTTCCGACATAGCCAAGCAGACCAAAGATGAGCAGTGTCCAGACATCAAACATAATGCCGTAGTTGATTGCGTAAGCACCGGACACGCACATCATGATAATGATTGGATAGAGAAGGTACTTTGGAACGGTCACGACTTTTGCGATGTGTTTGATCGCAAAGAACATGGTCACGAACATAACGACGTTGGCGAGGAACATCGAAAGGACCATCATGTTCCAGGTATCGATATTCTCTGCAATGAAGAGCGGACCAACTTGAACACCCTGCAGCGTGAACGCGCCGATCAAGATCGCAGTGGTGGCATCACCCGGAATACCTAGTGACAAAAGCGGGATCAGCGCGCCACCGGTAAGGCCATTGTTAGATGCCTCTGAAGCAATCACACCTTGAGCAGCCCCCTTGCCCATCTTGGAGCTATCGCGTGAGAAGTTCTTTTCTTGAGTGTAAGCAAGAACAGATGCCGCAGAGCCACCAACACCTGGCAGCATGCCGACAAATGTGCCGATTGCCGAGGACCGCACTAGGTTGACCGAAGACCCCTTAAAGGCACTGAGATCAAACTTCTTGCCTGAGAGCAAATCAAACTTGGCACCCTCTGTTTCCTCTTTGATGCCAAGCTCTGCTTCTGCAAAGATAGCACCCACACCGAACATACCAATCAAAACGGGAAGCAAGGCAAAGCCGGAATAAAGCATCTCTTCCATGCCCGGCGTGATCAGGCGAACAGCACCGTTGCCACCTTTGATAGTGTCGTAAACGCCAACCAATGAAAGCAGAATGCCGAGTACACCCGAAAAGATGCCGACCAGCATGTTCTGGCACAATGACGCGATAACCGTCAGAGCGAAGAAGATGATCAAGAACTTCTCGATGTACGAGAATTTGATCGCAATGTCAGAAAGGACCGGAGCAAATAGATAAAGAACGATAAGAGAGAAAAGGCCACCAAAAAGAGAAGATAGGATGCCCACTTTCAGTGCGCGCTCACCCTCCCCGTTTCGGGTCATCGGATAACCGTCAAAAGTAGTGCAGATGGAAGATGGTGTACCTGGCAAATTTAGGAGAATAGCCGGAACCAACCCGCCGGAGATACCGCCAACGTACAGTGCAAGCAAGAATGCAAGAGAGTGGTTGAGATCGAAGGAATATGTGAGCGGCAGGCAAACTGCCAATGCCATTGTCGCGGTAAGGCCCGGGATGGCGCCAAACACAATACCAAGAGCAACGCCTAAGAAGATGAGCAATAGATAGGAAATATCAACGAGAGCGAGAAATTCCATAGCTGAGATCCTTTGTCCGTTATGGAAGTGTCACGTTGAACAGCTCGGACAACACGAACCATGCAAAGGTCGGCGCGATAAGAGCATTCAAGGAGATGTAGGTGAGTTTGCGTTTGTCTATTCCATGAGCGTACAAGCACGAGAGCGCAAACAAGAACGGGATGGATACAAACCAGAAGCCGTAGCCCATGTTTGGAAACAAGCGGCCGACATAATCCATTCCGATGAAGTAGATGACCATCAGGCCCAAGGTGCCAAAAAGGCGAACCTTGTCTGCTTCTGGCTCGAAGAAGCGCAGCTTCCTCTCCCCACTAGCTACGGCGCGATAAAAGGCTGGCCCTCTTTGAATAAGGATCGCCAAACCTAGCAAACCAAGCAGCCAGAGAATGATCGTCGGGAAAAAAAGGTGGGAGGTATCAAAGTCAACCACCACGGAAAATATCGATCCTGAACCGGTCGTATTCATTTGTTAATCCGAGATGTTTTGAAGAAAGGAACCCCGTTCGCCGCCAGAGTACCGGCGTCGTTTAAAGTGATTTCAGAACTTTTTGGGGGATTTGGGGGTAAGGAGATTGCCGCGGCTAAACCGCGGCTACCCTATTACTTTTCAAGACCAGCAAGAATATTTGCGTAAGCGTCTTTCTTATCTTCTAGGAAAGTACGTGCTTCATCGCTCTTTCTGAAAGAAGGAATGAAGAAGGAACGCTGGAACTCTTTCTGAATTTCGCCTTCTGCAAAGACCTCGGCAATCGCGTCATCAAAGTACTTAACGATCTTTGGATCCATATCTTTGTGATAGAGGAAGTAGAACATCTTGTCGTATGTGAACAAATCTTTCTCGTTCGCATAAACCTCAGTTTCTGGATCCACCCAAGCCATCATGTGATCGCGTGTAGTTTCACCCATACCTTCTGGCGGCATCTGCTGGATGGTTTCACCAGAAGCAGTAATCCAAACAAAGCGCATGGCTTTTTGGTCATCTGCAGGAAGGCGAGTAAACTGCTCGTTGCCCTGAATAGAGCCGTGGATCACATCGGCCTGACCATCAAACAACGCCTGGTTTTTATCTGCCTGCGAACCGGTATTCAGAAGCACAAGACCTTCTTCCTTACCAGGATACTTCAGCTTGATTGCGTTCTTCAAAGCAGAATAACCAAGGTGGGAAGCGCCGCCGCGCTCTGTCGCCAAACGAACGCGCTCACCCTTACCTACAGCTTCGATGATGTCATCGACTGTCGCATAAGGGGACGACTTTGGAACCAGATAAGCATTGCCCGGGTTAATAGAAATCGTTGGACCAACGATGGTTTCTTCAAAGATATCGATATAACCAGGAACTTCGTAGAGGCGGCCAAGATATGCCTGATCATGAATGAACATGATGGTGTTGCCGCTCTTACCCTGACGCTGCAAGGTACGGAACGCATTAACCGCGCCAATAGCGTCGACGCGAATGTTGGCATCGATCTTTTCAGCCAGACGGTTCGCAATGATAGACGCGTTCTGATAGGTGTCGCCACCGGTCGAGTTTACGCCCAAAACAACACGGATATTACCTTTAACCGGCGCATCAGAAGCCAGAGCCACACCACTAGCAACCATAATAGCAGCTCCCACTGCAAGGCTGAGTGTCCGCTTGAGAATTGTCATGTTCTTCCTTCCCTGAATTAGACGATGCAGAAGCTCCTACTGAGCAACTCCTTCCAATCATCGTCGAGAACATGTGATATCATTTATGATAGTATCTCCAAATTCAATATCTAATATCACAATCCGTATTCGAACCTATTTCTCGACAATATCTCATCCGCAGCACGGCAGAATTTGAGTTATCCGCCGCAAAAACCATCGAATTCCCCATGCATAGGGGAACGTACCGACTATCTCTCTGCAACCTAATCTGGTGATATTATCTCTATCGGGTATTTCCCATCCAATGCGCGGCCCGAGTCAGCTGCGTGAAACTAGCGAGTATTTAAATGGCGAAACTGGGTTTCATCGGTCTTGGTATTATGGGCAAGCCTATGGCTGGCCACCTTCTTGCTGCTGGCAACGAAGTGTTCATGCACTCCATCCCTTCCATTCCAGCTGATCTGGTTGAAAAGGGCGGCGTCGCTTGTGAAAGCGGTCGTGAAGTTGCTGACAAAGCTGACATCATCTTCATCATGGTGCCAGACACCCCGCATGTAGAAGCTGTTCTGTTTGCTGAAGGCGGCGTTGCTGAAGGTCTGTCTGCTGGCAAAATCGTTGTCGACATGTCCTCCATCTCCCCACTGGCAACCAAAGAGTTTGCTGCCAAGATCCGTGATCTGGGCTGCGGTTATGTTGATGGTCCTGTTTCCGGCGGTGAAGTTGGCGCAGTGAACGCAACGCTTTCCATTATGGCTGGCGGCTCAGAAGAAGACTTTGCAAAGGTAAAGCCATTCTTCGAATTGATGGGCAAGAACATCACGCTCGTTGGGGATGCAGGTGACGGTCAGGTGGCTAAGGTTGCTAACCAGATCATCGTTGCGCTGAACATCGAAGCTGTTGGTGAAGCACTTCTGTTTGCTTCCAAAGCTGGCGCAGATCCTGAAAAGGTTCGTCAGGCTCTTATGGGTGGCTTTGCTTCCTCCAAGATCCTTGAGATCCACGGT
>NZ_SMMA01000063.1:256485-257510 GCF_009711345.1 Pseudovibrio flavus | reverse complement strand
GCTGCACCAGAAAGACCTCAACCTTGCTCTTTCCAACGCAAAAGCAATGGGCCTTTCCCTGCCTAACACTGCAACCGCTCAGGAACTCTTCAACTCCTGCGCAGCGCACGGTGGTTCTGCATGGGATCACTCCGGCATGGTCAAGGCGCTTGAAATGATGGCCAACCACAAGGTCGCAGAAGACGCGTAAGCACGACTTATGGTCCTGATTTGGAACTCCCAGCCATAAGAGAAGTAGGCCGGCCAGTGGTAAATTGGCCGGCCCTATTTTTTGCTAATAGGAACAACTTCTAATGAACAATGCGAAATCATTTCTGCGCAAACTGTTTGATGCGGCTGTCGCTTCTGCTCAGCCTTCGGTCTGTGTTCCCCCTTTTCTGCCCAAAGATGTAAAAGGTAAGCTGGTTGTTATTGGCGCGGGCAAAGCCTCCGCTGCCATGGCAAAGGCCGTTGAAGATGCTTATGAGGGCGAGCTGGAAGGCTTGGTCGTAACTCGTTACGGCTACGGCGCTGATTGCAATAAAATCGAGATTCTGGAAGCTGCTCATCCTGTGCCGGATGAAGCTGGTCTCAATGCCTCCAAGCGCCTTATGGAATACGTCTCCGGTCTTACCGAAGACGATACTGTTCTCTGCCTGATTTCCGGCGGCGGCTCTGCGCTGCTGCCACTGCCTGCGGAAGGCATTTCCCTTGCTGACAAGCAAGCGGTGAACCGCAAGCTTTTGGCCTGCGGCGCAACCATAAACGAAATGAACTGCGTGCGCCGTCATTTGTCCCGTATCAAGGGCGGCCGATTGGCAGCAGCTATTCATCCGGCGCGTGTCATCAATCTCCTGATTTCCGACGTTCCGGGCGATGACCCGATCAACATCGCCTCCGGCCCTACCGTTCAAGACACCACCAGCGTAGAAGATGCTCTGGCTATTATCGAGCGTTACAACATCGAACTACCAAAGTCTGCTCGTGAGCATCTGGATCGCCAACACGGGGCGGCTAAAGCGTGCGCAGTAGCGCTGGATGTAGCT
>NZ_SMMA01000063.1:206789-256442 GCF_009711345.1 Pseudovibrio flavus | reverse complement strand
GAGTGGCTTTGAGGGTGGTGCCCGCGAAGTATTGGAAGATTGCGCTTCTCAGGCAAGTCGGCCGTTCTCACTCAAAGGCGTCAATATTGAAACCCATATGGTTGCAGCACCTCAGTTGGCTCTAGAAGCAGCCGCAAAGCTCTGTGAAGCCGAGGGCATTCCAGCTTACATTCTGGGTGACAGTATTGAAGGCGAAGCCTCTGACGTTGGCGTTGTTATGGCAGGTATGGCCCGTCAGGTTGAGAAATACGGCCAGCCGTTCAAGGCTCCATGTGTTCTGCTTTCCGGCGGTGAGACCACTGTAACGCTGAAGGGCAATGGCCGCGGCGGCCGCAATGTGGAATTCCTGCTTTCTCTCGCTGTTGCCCTTGATGGACAAAAAGGCGTTTACGCGCTTGCAAGCGATACTGACGGTGTCGACGGCATTGAAGAGATTGCTGGCGCATACTGCGATCCAACCACGCTTGCTCGCGCTTGGGACAAGGGCATCAACCCGCGTGAAGCGCTGACCAACAACGACGGACATGGCTTCTTTGAAGCCATTGGCGATAGCGTGATTACCGGTCCTACCCGCACAAACGTCAACGACTTCAGAGCAATTCTGATAGCTTAACCACTCAGGAAACCTACTGAACAAACCCAGCCTTTGCGCTGGGTTTGTTTTTTCGCAAGAAAAAGCCCGCCACAAATGTGGCGGGCATCAATCGCAAGGAAAGCGCTATCTATTCAAAAAACTCAAGGAAGGGATATTGATCGATAGAGCGACGATTGATCTCTTACTCAAGCTTCAAGCGCCTTAGGATTAACGATCAAGCTCGCATCATGACAGCCATCAAGGTAGTTCAATGCATTAATGGTAGCGCCATAGCACATTCTCGCCATCGCCTGCTTTGTCTGCGCTGCGCAATGCGGCGTCAAAATCATCCGCTCGTTCTCAAGCAAAGGATTGTCGGATTTCGGTGGCTCGGAAGAATATACATCAACGCCAGCTGCAAAAACATGACCTTCACGGATTGCTTCATCGAGCGCCTTCTCATCAATCAATGCACCGCGAGCAGTATTAATTATAATGGCGCCTGGTTTTAGTTTCTGAATCCTTTCGCCAGAGAGGAGGTATCCATCCTCAGGCCCCTTCGGCGCATGAATACTCAAGGCATCTGCATTTGAAAGTGCGTTATCCAAATCTCGCTCCAAGATGTAACCTGCTTTTTCGACATGAGCAGCATCGACAAATGGATCGTAAACTGTAACTTTCATGCCAAGTGCAGTGCAGAGCTCTGCCATTCTGCCGCCAATTCGGCCAAAACCGACGATGAGCATATCGCGCCCATCCAGCTCCATTGAATCAATCGCTTCACGGTGATTGAAATTATGCACCCGCACCGCTGCATCGTAGCTTTTGATCTGCTTGGCAGCGCTGAGCAGTAGGGTAAGAGCATGTTCAGCTACAGCACGCGATGTAACGTTTCCGGTAACGATTACCGGAACGCCCGCTTCTGTTGCCGCCGCTACGTCAATGTTATCGCAGCCCACACCTGTACGAGCGATGATCTTCAAGTTCTTGCCTTGAGATAGTACCTCATTGGGAAACGGCAAATAGCGCAGAACCAGCGCTTGAGCGTCCGCAATTTCCTTGGCAAGCGTTTCAAGATCAAACTGCTGAACATAGACGCTCTGGATGTCGCTGCGCTCCTGCAGCAATGCGGTGGCGGTGCTTTCTAACCCACCGTATACAACAAGTTTCTTCATAGACTAACCATTTCAACTGAGTAGAGTGGAAGCCCATTCAACAACACGGCGACCACCAAAATAGAACCTGCATTCGAAGCTGTACGCTATCTGCCAGCGACGACCTTCTTTAGTGATATTATCTTAAAAGGAATATTATTGTATTAGGAGATTATCTTAGATATAGTATCTTTTAGAGGGCAGGCGCAATTAAATACCAGTGCAATTCAAGCCCTAAAGGATAAACTGGATTTCGTTTTGGCGACCAAGGGTGTATCTGATCAAATTACCCCAACAAAACGAACAGTCGTAGCGAGAAGATCATACAAATGGCTCAAGAGAAGAAGCAGACACTTACGGAGAAAGTTAAGCTGGATCTTCGTGCTCGAATTGAAGCCAATGAGTATGAGGTGGGCACCAAGCTTCCCAAGGAGAAAGATCTTATTTCTATGCTCGGCGTTAGCCGCACCGTTGTTCGCGAAGCGTTGGCCCAGTTAAGCGCAGAAGGTCTTTTGGAGATTAAGCACGGGGTTGGCGCCTTCGTGACGTCTCCCCAAAATGGGGAGCAATCCAGAGGCCTATTCGACCACAAGTTCGAGACCGTCGCTGAAATTCTGGAGCTGTTTGAACTGCGCTTGGGTATTGAGATTGAAGCATCCGGCCTTGCTGCGGTTCGCAGATCTCCTGCGCAAGATGCGGCGATCCGTGAAGCCTTTCAAGCATGGAAAAGCTCCCTCGAGACAGGCGAGAATACCGGCGCTCTGGACTTCGAAATGCATCTTCGCATAGCAGAAGCTACAAATAACCGCTTCTATGCGGAGTTTCTTCAGTTCATGACAGACAAGTCATCGGAGAAATTTGAACAAATTCGCTTCTCTGGCCGCGTAGCAATCAAACTCAATCGGACAGAACAGCTTATTGAAGAGCACAAGCAGATAATTGATGCGATTACACTGCAGCAGCCAGAAAAAGCCCGCGAAGCTATGCGCGAGCACCTAAAAGGCAGTGAACACCGCTTCCGTGAACTCTCCCTTCAAATCTGAGTAAGAGTAAGGCCGGAGGAAGGTACGCTTTCCTTCAAAACCTTCACCGCATTTGGGCAGAGTGATGCCTACGCTGCACACATAAAGCCGCTGCAACCTAGCACGTCGAGTTCTTCGAATAGCCATTTTATGCCCGCTTCACCCGCTCCTGGTTCTACTCGCACCGGGACACTGCCTGAGCGATGCTAGCGGCGCAAACCACCGTCTAATCAAGCGAATATAAATGAGTTCCGCTTATGAAGCCTGCAGTCTTCTAAGACCTGCTTCTTTCACCACTTCTGCCACTTGCATGAACTGCTTTTCAAGGGGTGAGGATTTTCGCCATACCAAGCCCACTGTGCGCGATGGACGGGGCTCTGCCAGCTGCGCGACCGATACGGATGAGGAACGGGTTTCGATAGGTACAGCCATTTCCGGAATGAGTGTTACGCCGATGCCCGTGCCCACCATCTGTACTAGAGTTGTCAGGGAACTGCCCTCCATCATCTCACTGGGTGCTTCATCGCCAATACTGCAAAACGACAGGGCCTGATCACGAAAACAGTGCCCCTCCTCCAAGAGAAGCAGCCTCATTTCCCGAAGCTTTTCTGAATTCGGTATGGGCTTGTCGCTATCCTGCAGCGGTCGCACCAGTACGAACTCTTCTCTAAAAAGCTCAATCTCCCTCAAGCTCGGCTCGGAGATCGGTAGTGCCAGAATTGCCATATCAATGCGGCATTCGATGAGGTCTTCAATGAGCGTCTTTGTAACCGTTTCCCGCGGCCGCAAATCGATACCCGGGAATTTGGCCGAAAGTGCTTGAATAACCTGAGGCAGGAGATAAGGCGCGATGGTCGGAATAATACCAAGGCGAAGCTTCCCTACCATCGAAACGGTAGTAGACCGCACAAGGTCGTCAAGCTCGTCAACTGCGCGAAGAATGCCCCTTGCCCGTTCGGCGAAGTCCTCTCCAAGTGCCGTTAGGCGAACTTGTCTGGCGCTGCGCTCCACCAGCGGCGCGCCGACGATTCCTTCCAGCTCGCGAATCTGCATAGAAAGCGCTGGTTGCGTTATTGCACAGTCTTCGGCAGCTTTACGGAAGTGACCATGTCGGGCAAGCGCCTCAAAGTAACGTAGATGCTTCATGGAAAACTTAGCCATAAGAAAATCTTATCACGAAAGTCAGGTAATGCAATTGGCCTTCATTTTTTATTATTGATAGGCTTCGCTCAGTTTCTTTGGCAAGCAATCGAGTTTGGTCGCCGGCAAACAAGTTCACAAAACAAGCCGAAGCCAGAGCAACAAAACCACGGTTAGGAGTTTAATGATGGACGCGAAAGTAGGTGGCTGCCCCGTTGCACACGGCGGGAACACTTCAATGGCAAAGCCGGTTACCAAGTGGTGGCCCAATGCCCTGAACCTTGACATTCTGCACCAGCACGGCGCTAGAACCAACCCGATGGACGAAGGCTTCAATTACCATGACGCGGTGAAGAAGCTGGACTTTGACGGGGTTAAGGCTGACGTTCGCGCCCTTTTGCACGATAGCCAATCTTGGTGGCCAGCAGACTGGGGTCACTACGGCGGCTTGATGATCCGCCTGTCTTGGCACTCTGCAGGTTCTTACCGTATGCAGGACGGTCGTGGCGGCGGCGGTTCCGGCAACATCCGCTTCGCACCCCTTAACTCTTGGCCTGATAACGCCAGCCTCGACAAGGCACGCCGCCTTCTGTGGCCGGTTAAGAAGAAGTACGGTAACGCCCTTTCTTGGGCGGACTTGATCGTTCTGGCAGGAACGATTGCATATGAAGACATGGGCCTTAAGACCTTCGGCTTCGGCTTTGGCCGCGAAGACATCTGGGGGCCAGAAACAGACGTTTATTGGGGTTCCGAGAAAGAATGGCTCGCGCCATCAGAAGAGCGCTACGAAAACCTTGATGACGCGCACTCTCTCGAAAACCCTCTTGCTGCAACCCACATGGGCCTCATCTACGTGAACCCAGAGGGTGTGGACGGCAACCCTGATCCTGTAAAAACCGCTGCAATGGTTCGTGAAACCTTCGCCCGCATGGCGATGAATGACGAAGAGACCGCAGCCCTCACTTGTGGTGGCCATACCGTTGGTAAAGCGCATGGTGCGGTGAGCCACAAGAACATTGGTGTAGAGCCTGAAGCAGCAGGTTTGGAAGCGCAGGGCTTTGGCTGGGCGAACCCGGATCAGGACGGCAAAGCATCTCAGGCCTTCACCTCCGGCATTGAAGGTGCATGGACAAAAGAGCCAACAAAGTTCGATATGGGCTACTTCGATTACCTCTTCAAATACGACTGGGTACTCAAAAAATCTCCTGCCGGTGCTTGGCAGTGGGAGCCAGTGAATATGCCGGAAGAAGAAAAGCCGGTAGATGCAACTGACCCGTCTATCCGCCATAACCCGATTATGACGGACGCCGATATGGCAATGAAAGTAGATCCGGTTTACTTCGAAATCTGCCAGAAGTTTATGGCTGATCCAGAATACTTCCGCGATGCTTTTGCCCGCGCATGGTTCAAGCTGACCCACCGCGATATGGGACCAAAAGTACGCTACGTAGGCCCGGATGTTCCTGCAGAAGATCTGATCTGGCAGGACCCGGTTCCAGCAGGCAAAACCGACTATGATGTAGCTGCTGTCAAAAAGCTGATCGCAGAGAGCGGCCTGAGCGATGCCGAGCTGATTTCTACTGCTTGGGATAGCGCAAGAACCTATCGCGGCTCTGACAAGCGCGGCGGCGCAAACGGTGCTCGTATCCGTCTCGCTCCGCAAAAAGACTGGGAAGGCAACGAACCAAAGCGTTTGGCAAAAGTGCTTGCTATACTGGAGCCTATCGCAGCTAAAACAGGTGCCTCTGTTGCGGACGTGATCGTTCTCGGCGGCAACGTTGGTCTGGAAAACACTATCAAAGCTGGCGGCCACAGTGCAGAGGTTCCATTTATCGCAGGTCGCGGCGATGCAACTGACGAGCATACCGACGCAGCGTCCTTCGAAGTACTGGAGCCACTATCTGACGGTTTCCGTAACTGGCAGAAAACCAAGTACTTGGTAAGCCCAGAAGAGATGATGCTGGACCGCGCTCAGTTGCTTGGCCTGACAGCTCGTGAGATGACCATCCTTGTTGGCGGTCTGCGTGTTATCGGTGCCAACTATGACGGCAGCAAGCATGGTGTGTTTACAGACCGTGAGGGCGCACTAACCACGGACTTCTTTGTAAACCTGACGGATATGGATTTCAGCTGGCACCCAGCTGCAAATGACACCTATGAGATCCGTGAGCGTGATACAGGCAAGCTGAGATGGACTGCCACTAGCGCAGATCTGGTGTTTGGTTCCAACTCCATCTTGAGAGCATATGCTGAAGTCTACGCCCAGAACGACAACGAAGAAAAATTCATCAAAGACTTCGTTGCCGCATGGAACAAAGTGATGAACGCTGACAGGTTTGACATTCACTCATAAGTCCAGCCAACGCCGAGCAGGTTCAGCCTGCTCGGCTTTTTTGCGTTCTGCTGGCAACTCCCCTACCGGCACACTGCCAACCTCTAATTGTTGTTGAGTTTTTTTCAGGACACTATTGGAGAAGTAAGGGAATACTCAAATATAAAACTCCGACAATCTAATTCATTATTTTCACCAATAGGGCGGCCAAAACAGCGCCGGACTACGAAAAGTAGTCACCAAGCCAACGATTGGTGGGAGTAAGTAAGTTGGATATCAAGAAATTTAGAAACACTGTTCTGGCGTCCGTAGTAGCAAGCACATTCGTGATTGGTGCGGCCGCGGCAGACACTATGCGTCTGACCCATAACGTGGGCGACACAACCACGTGGCACAAAGGTGCCGAGCGCTTCGCAGAGCTTCTCAAAGAAAAAACCGATGGCGACTATAAAATTCGCATCTTCCCGAACTCCCAGCTAACCGGAGGCGACCAATTGCGTCAGCCTGAAATGGTTGGCCGTGGCGCTATCGATTTTGTTCTGACTTCTGCGATCAACGTTACCCCGCTGATTCCTGAGATGGCTGTTTTCTCGCTGCCATACCTCTACTCCAACTACGATGAAGTAGACGCCACCACCCAGAACGGCCCTGCTGATATGCTCTCCGACATTTTGCTGGAGCGCGGCATCGTGGTTTTGGCTTGGGGTGAAAACGGCTTCCGCGAGCTGACAAACAACACCCGCCCGGTGAAGTCACCTGATGACCTTAAAGGCCTAAACCTGCGCGTCGCCGGCCCAATGTATATCGACGTGATGAACGCACTTGGCGCGAACCCTCAGCAGATGCAGTGGTCAGAAACTCTGACAGCTCTGCAGCAGGGCGTGGTTGATGGTCAGGAAAACCCGATCGGCGCGGTTATCATTCCTCAGCAGGTCTTCGAAATGCAGAAGTACCTGACTGCATGGCACTACTCATACGACGCGATCTTCCTTGGCATCTCCAAAGCTAAGTGGGACAAGCTGGACGATGCTGGCAAAGCACTCTTCCGTGAAGCTGCTGAAGAATCCATGCAGTATCAGCGTGAAATCTCTCGTCAGGCAACGGCTGAGGGCATCGACTTCCTGCGCGAAAAAGGCATGGAAGTTTACGAGCCAACTGCAGAAGAGCTTCAGGCTTTCCGTGCAGCGACCAAACCTGCATTTGATGAGTGGGCAACTCGCGTAGGCCCAGAGATCGTTTCGGCATTCCAGAACGCGATCAACTCTGTTCAATAAAACAAAGAGAAACCAAAGGGCGCCCCTTCCCCATTAATCGGAAGCGGGCGCTTTTTGAGCTTTCCACCAAGGCACTATACTCATGGCTTTCTTGTTTCGTGAGGCGGAAAAAATCATTTGCGCCGTCATTTTTTTGGGCATGACCCTTCTGGGTTTTGCCAATGTTGTTGTGCGCTACGGCACTAACTTTTCTCTCGCTGCTACCGAAGAACTGCTCACTAACGGCTTTCTTCTTCTCACGGTCTTTGGTGCTGCAATCGCCGCCCGCCGTGGTGAACACCTCGCCGTTACCCTCATCCATGATATTTTGCCTCCGGTTCTACGCAGGGCCGTTTTCATTTTCTCCGCATTCGTGTCGGTGACACTGCTGGCCTTGTCCGCCTATTTCTCTTGGGAAGTACTGTTTAACCAATGGTCTAGCGGCATTCAGTCTTACGCGCTCGGCATTCCTGCTTGGTACTATCAGGCAGCTGTTCCGTTTGGTTTCGCCCTTATCCTTTTCCGATATCTGCAGCACGCTTTTGAGACCACCCGTCCAAGCTCGACAGGTCAAGTAGAGACACTTCCTCATGTTTGAGAGCTTTTTGGACCTTTCAGCCGGAACGCAGATGGTTCTGCTGTTCTTCATCCTAATGTTTTTGCGCGTGCCTGTGGCGTTCTCGCTCGGCGCTTCTGCAATTTACACCATGTGGCAGATCGGCTTTGGCTTGGAAATGGCGGGCGATCTCATCGCCACCGGTATCGCCAAGTATTCTCTACTGGCTATTCCGTTCTTTATTCTGGCCGGTACTCTTATGGGACGACTGGGCATTGCAGAGCGAATGATCCGGTTCTTTCGTGTGCTGATCGGCTCCACGCCAGGTGGTATGGGTGTTGTCGGCACCGTCGTTTGCCTATTCTGGGGCGCGGTATCTGGCTCCGGCCCTGCATCTGTTGCAGCCATTGGACCAGTCATCATCAAGGGCATGGAAGAAGATGGCTACGCGAAAGAGTTTGCAGCAGGGCTCGTATGTACCGGCGCGGCGCTTTCCATCGTAATTCCGCCATCCATCGGCTTGGTGATCTTTGGCGTTATAGCGCAGGCTTCCATTTCCAAACTCTTTATGGCAGCCGTTGTTCCGGGCCTATTTATGGGCTTGGCAATGTTGGTCGTGTTGCCGTTTGCACGGAACAAAGACCGTAGAGGTGAACCTCACACTGCACTGGAAGCTTTAAGCCCTAACCCTTTTGAAGGCATGCCTTATAGCCAGCGCCTA
This sequence comes from Pseudovibrio flavus, assembly GCF_009711345.1. Classification (GTDB taxonomy): domain Bacteria; phylum Pseudomonadota; class Alphaproteobacteria; order Rhizobiales; family Stappiaceae; genus Pseudovibrio; species Pseudovibrio flavus. Next base: position 247,690 of record NZ_SMMA01000063.1, on the reverse strand, counting down.
TGGGTTTCGTTCAAGGAATCTTTCTGGGGTTTGATGACGCCCGTTGTTATTCTTGGCGGCATCTACTCCGGTGTATTTACGCCGACAGAAGCAGCCCTTGTAGCAACCGTCTATGCCATTGCAGTGGGAGCCTTTGCGTATCGTACATTGACCGTGAAGGGACTGTATGAAGCACTCACCGATGCAGCAGCATCTTCTGCAGTTGTCATGCTTGTCGTTGCTTATGCCAGCTTGTTCGGTTGGGTTGTCACGGTAGAAGACCTTGTAGGCACTTACTCGGAAGCTCTACTTGGGCTTAGCGATAACGAATGGTGCATCCTTCTAGCAATCATGGTCATTCTGCTCATTGCAGGTATGTTCATGGATGCGGTGACGGTGATGTATATTTCCCTGCCGATCTTCCTACCGGTAATGAGAGAGCTCGGCTGGGACCCAGTATGGTTCGGCGTTGTTGTCATGATTAACTTGGCGATCGGCTTGATCACCCCGCCTGTTGGCATCAACCTTTACGTGGCTGCAAACGTTACCCGTCAGCCTATTGAGCGTATCGCAATTGGCGCTATGCCATTCCTCATCGCCAGCCTTGTTGGCCTTGCGATCGTGGCGGCCATTCCTCAGATCACGCTATTTATGATCAACTAAACCGCAAAGTGGTATGGTGCGCTTAAACACTAAACGCACCATACACCCATGACCTCTAGAATTTGTAGGCGATGCCAAGAGAAACTTGGTTCTGGTGACCCTCGATGCTAAACGGCGGATAACCGTTGAAATCATATTCCTCTTTACTCATCTTCAGGTGTTTGTAATCAACACGTGCGGTAACGTTGTCGGTCAGCTTGGTCTCAAGGCCCCCTCCAACAGCAAACCCAACATGCGTATTGGAAGCCTTTTGCCCATCATCAAACCGCCTTACCTCATATCCTGCTAGCCCGACGCCAGCGGATAGGTAAGGTAAAAAGTTGCCTGCGTCATATCCTACGCGTACGGTGCTTGTTGCACTCCACTTTGCATGCGACCGAGTGAAGCCTGACGAACTAACCGCTGTAAAATTGGAAGCGGTTACATCGGCCTCAACACCAAAGACAAACTGATCGATGGATACTGTATAGCCAGCAAAAGCCCCACCGATTCCAGACTCTAGAGACCTTGTGTTTCCGAGACTATCTTTCCCGGAGATAGAGCCAAGTCCGCCTTTCAGGCCCAGATGAACGCCATCCCAACTTCCGAACTCATCGGCAACAGTGGTGGTCGGCGCTACCAACATGCATGCAGCTACAAAATACTTAAGCATCAAAATTTCCAATAATAACTATATATCCCGATGCTATTTCTGCCTTCATTATGGTTAAAACTACGTATATTTACACATTGCACCATTAAACAATTTGAAATTCGCATTTCAACGAAGCGCTAAAGCGGCGGCGCCTCTAGCGGCCGCATAGCTGCCAGAGAATTCCGAAACAGAGATCGACGGCTGCAACAGCGTCCCTCTTTCAGTTTCCGCGAGCTTGGAAAAATCAACTCGGGAAACCACCGCCTTGAGGATCGCTGGCGGCATAGTTCCGCCTACAACAATGCCTTGCGGGTCATAAAAGGCCGTTGCCAAGAAAAGCATATCAGTCAGCTGTAAGCTGGCCTTTTCCAGCCAATCATCAAACAGAGACGGCTTTGTCTCGTATAGCGACACAAGCTCTGCAGAAGAGGTTACGTGGTGGCTGTGCCTTCCAAGGTATTCCAACAAGTCCTGAGTAGACGGACGCGACTTACCCCATCTTGTTAGCGCACCCATCTTACCGGCGTTGCCGTGATGTCCGCGATAAACCTCGCGCAAAAGAACCGGAGCACCGCCAATACCCTTGCCTATATAGGCATAGAAGAAGCTTTCGTATCCTTCAGGGTTGCCGAGCATGTTCTCGCAGGTTGCCGCTGCAATCGCATCGTTTTCCAGTCTAACCGGCACATTGAAGGCCGCGCCTAGCTGAGCAACGATCTCATCCGCGTTCCATGCCTTCATGCTGGAGGATAGGACAACGCTTTGTCGGTCGGACATAAAGTTGGCTGAAAGAGCAAGCCCGATGCCGTTTAATTTGCTTTGCTCCAACCCCTCTGCAACCATCAGCGCTTGGAGTTTCTCGCTGGCAAAAGACGTTGCCTCTTCCGGTGAGCTGAAAGTGTTCTCCTGCCGGTACTCGCCGCGAATCCCCCCAGCCAAATCCATCAGCACCATAGTGATGTGATCGGGTGATAAAGAAAGCCCCGCTGCACAAGCAGCATCACCCTTAAGGCTTAGAGACACAGCAGGTTGTCCACGCGTACCAATGCGCTTCTTCTTACCCTCTTGAAGCAAGCCAGCTTCAATCAACGTGCGAATTTGAACGCTAATGGAAGCTGGAGTTATGCCAATTAAATCAGAAAGATCAGCGCGGGAAAGGCTGTCATTACGGCGCAGTAAATCGATGATTTGTTTTTGTGTTTCGGACAGTGAAAGGGGCAATTCTGTGAGCCTCAAAACGCAGAGGACGCTCCGGTCCATCTGGAAAATTCATTATTAATTTGCCAAAGTGTCATTAATTAGTCAAACTAACTAAATAAATATATTTGTATTCGCGGTGGCAAAACGCACCGTAGAAACTCTTATTGGTGGGGATGGGTTCATATGTCAATGAAGGCGATTATTGGTTCAGCGCTTGTGGCTGCTACCGCTCTTACAGCAGCGCCTGCTGCTATTGCTGAAGAAGTAACGGTTAAGCTTTGGTCGCGCGCTGACCGTGCAGGACCACTGCGTGCAGGCAATATTGTTGCAGCAGCAGATACTTTGAACGAGATGCTGAAAGCCGCGGGCTACGACAAGACTGTAAAGGTCGAGTTGATTGAGACCAATGCAAAAGGCTTCGATGCGGATGCTTTGGACCTGCTGAAAGCTCACAGTGTTGGTCAAGGGCCAGACATTGCCGTTGCTGCGCACGAGTGGATCGGCTCTTTCGTGGAAGCTGGCTTTGCCGCAAATCTTGAAGGCCACATCGCGTCTGTTTCTGACATGTACGCCGACATCATCCCTAGCCTCTGGACTTCCGTTTCCTACAAAGGCGAGCGCTACGGCGTGCCGCAGGATTCTGAAATCCGTATGTTCTTCTACAACAACGACAAGCTGCGCGAGCTTGGCAAGTCCGAAGAGTTCATTGCAGGCCTGCCAGCCGCAGTCAACTCTGGTGAATTCACCCTGTACGACGTCTGTGATCTAGCAGGTGAAGCCGTTGAAAAGGGTGTTGCCGAACAAGGTCTTCTGCACCGCCCGAACGTCGGCCCTGACTTCCAGATGCTGATGGCCTCCTTCGGCATCGAAATGTACAATCAGGACGAAGCGAAGTTGCAGGTTTCTGCCAGCAAGCTTGAAGAGTATTTTGGTTGGCTCAACTACTGCGTTGGCAAGAAAGCAATCCCTGCTGACATGACCTCTTGGGACTGGTCTTCCGTTCACAACGCATTCCGTGGTGACAAGACCGCTCTCATCAAGTTCCATGGTATTTGGCACGGCAACAACCAGCTCAAAGCATGGGGTTTGGAACTGAGTGACAAAGAAGGCTACTTCGACAAAATCACTTGGACGAACGCCCCTTCCGCATCCAAAGGCGGCGAGCCTTCCAATATGTCCCACCCGATCGTTTACGTTGTTAACGAGCAGTCCGAGGTGAAGGATGTTGCAGCAATGCTGGTGGCGCTTGCTTCCCAGCATGTTCCTAACACGCGTCACGCGGTAACCACCAACCATACGCCAATCGCTTATGGCCAGACAGCAATGCCTGAGTTTGTCGAAAAAGGCTGGCTGCAGATCGCAGGTACTCCGCTGCTTCAGTACGCGCAGTTCATGCCAAACCACTCCAAGATCGGCCAGTACAACGCCATCACTTTCCAGGGTGTTCAGGCAGTTGAAACTGGCGAAATGGGCCCGGAAGAAGCTGCTGAGTTCGTACTCGACGAACTACAGGCAGAACTCGGCGATGACGTGATCATCCTCGACTAATACGGCAACCATGCCATGCGTCGGAGGGGCCTCATGCCTCTCCGGCTTTTCTATGCGGGCAACTCTCCATGCACTCTTCTCTACAAAGCGCTAGTAAACGCCGGCAGGTGTCGAATGCAGCCCTGTTTATGGGGCCAGCAATCCTCCTCTTACTGCTGTTTTTCATAGCGCCGATCATTCTCAATATCTTTGTCGCGTTCTCCGACATGCACCAGACAATCGAGTTTCGTGAATTCACCACGAAGCAGTTTGGTAAGCTGTTCAAGGCTGACGATGACGCCCTGCTGGGCTTTTCTCTGCGCTATGCCTTCAACAAAGCTCTGGTGCTCTCCGCGATTTATGTGTTCTTCACGCTGCTTTTCTTCAACGTGGGCTTTGGGTTGATCCTCGCGATTACGACAACGTCTATCCCTGAGCGCCTCGGCACGTTCTACCGCGCTGTGTGGCTGCTGCCGCGTATGAGCCCGTCTGTTGTCTACGCCCTCCTTTGGCATTGGACGATTACGCCGACAGAAGCAGGCTTGTTCAACCAGATCCTCATTTATGCCGGTCTTGAGCCGATCAATCTGAAGCTCAACCACCCGATGCTACTGATCATTCTTGCGAACGGTTTCATCGGCGCTTCTATGGGCATGATCATTTTCACCAGCGCTATTCGCAGCATTCCGAAGCACTTGTTCTACGCAGCCAATGTTGATGGGGCCGGCCCGCTTTCCATCATCCGTTTCGTTATACTGCCAGCGTTGCGTTGGCCGCTGAGCTACATCACCGTTTACCAAACACTCGCCCTGCTGGTTTCGTTTGAATACATCTGGCTTCTCATGGGGCCGTCGCGTTCAACCATGACGCTGGCGATGCTGGCCTTCACCAAGTCTCTCGCGCCGGATATCGGCGGTGGGCAGTACGCATACGGCGCAGCCATCTCTCTCATTCTTATCATTATCGGCATTATCGCAGCTCTGGGCCTATGGCGTCTAACCAACATGAAAAAGCTGCTGCAAGCGCCAAAAATCGAGGTGCAATAAATGACCGAGGTTATTCATTCCCCTGCGCCTATTGAGGCAACTAAGGAGCAGTCCAACTCACCGGACTGGACTGCTCTTGCAAAGAAGGCAACCTTTGCAAGGCGCATGCGCCTTGGCCTGCTGCTTGCCTTCCTGACGCTTTGCAGCCTGCCAATCGTCCTGCCGTATTTCTGGATGTTCATGATCTCGTTCACCGCAAAACTGGGTGAGCCGGAATCTGGAACTATGTGGATCGCCTGCGCAATTCTGGGCCCTATCATTCTGGGCTATGGCGCGGCACATATTCTGCTGCCAAACCCGAAGGCACGATTGCTTGCAGGGGTGTTTATGGCAACAGCTGCCATCGGCTTGCTCTATGCGTTTATCGGCAGCGAATTCCACTTCTTCAACTACCGCTTCTTTGTAACACCGGACCTCATTGAGGGAACACTCGGCAAAGGTACTGTTGAAGGGCAGTTCCCTTGGGTATGGGAGGCGTTCGGCAACTCGCTTCTGTTGGCAGGTGCACAAACAGCTATCGTGGTGATCGTCTCTACGCTTGCCGGTTATTATCTCTCGCGCTTCGCCTTTGTGGGCCGCGCAGGCTTCCTGCAAAGTTTGCTCGTTTTGCAAGCTTTCCCTGCAATGACGCTTATCATCCCGATCTTTCTCATCTCCCACTATGCAGGCCTGCTCAACACCTTGGTCGCGCCAATGTTGGTCATCACGGCGCTGGAACTTCCGTTCTTCATTTTCATCATGAAAGGGTTCTTTGACGCTGTTCCTTGGGACATCGAAATGAGCGCGCTGGTGGATGGCGCAAGTCGTAAAGAGGCGTTTGCAAAGGTCGTTCTGCCGCAAGTGAAAGTGGGTATGATGGCCATTGCTATCTTCGCGTTCATCAAAGGGTGGGAAGAGTACATCTTTGTCTCATCCCTTCGCACTGGTTCCTCTTACTGGGTGATGAGCCTCTATCTCTACTACGTATCCGAGGACGTGATGGGCGTTGACTACGGTCTCGTTGCAGCTGTTGGCATGTTCTACCTAATGCCCGCACTGCTGCTCTATGTCTTCACCCAAAAGTACCTCACACAGATGTCTGTTGGCGGAATTAAAGGCTAGCTCCATGTCTAAAATTGACCTGAATAACATTACAAAAGCTTGGGGCGAAAAAGCTGCTGTCACAGGCTTGAACCTGTCTATTGCTGATGGCGAACTTGTAGCTCTGCTGGGACCATCAGGCTGCGGTAAGTCTACAACCCTCATGATGCTTGCAGGCATCTACGCCCCAACATCAGGGGACATCCTGTTTGACGGCCACCGCGTGAACGAAGTGGAGCCGCGAGACCGGAACGTCGGTATCGTGTTCCAGTCCTATGCCCTTTATCCCAACATGACTGTTCGCGAGAACATTCTGTTCCCGCTTCGGTTCAAGGGCAAAGTGGGAGCGGCCGAAAACAAAAGGGCCGAGGAAATGGCTGATCTAGTTGAGATCGGCGCTCTGCTGGATCGCCGCCCTTCGCAGCTCTCCGGCGGCCAACAGCAACGTGTTGCCTTGGCGCGCGCTCTCATCAAGCGCCCCAACCTTCTTCTACTGGACGAGCCACTTTCGAACCTCGATGCAACCCTGCGCCTGACCATGCGCACGGAGATCAAAAAGCTGCAACGGGAGCTTGGCGTAACAACCATTCTCGTTACCCATGACCAGCTTGAAGCCACAACCATGGCAGATCGCGTTGTCTGCATGAACGCCGGCACCATTGAGCAATCCGGTTCAGCCGATGATCTTTACCTACGCCCTTCGAGCTTGTTCATCGCAGGCTTTATCGGTTCACCGCAGATGAACCTTTTGCCTGCCACGGCAAGTGGAAATGCCGTCGCTTGTGGCGCTCTCCAGATGCCAATCACCGGCACGCTAAACGGCGATGTGATGCTGGGTCTGCGACCAGAATACCTCCGTTTTGCGGAAGAAGGCATTGGCGGGAATATTGCCAGCATCGAGCCGATGGGACGTGAAGTTCTTTACGCAGTGCAGACGGAGCTAGGCCTACTACGCGTTCTGGAAGCGGGGGCATTACCACGCTTATCAGCAGGTGAAACGGTGAAAATAGCCATCGAAAGAGACAAGAGCCTGATCTTTGATCAAGCACACGGGCAACGCACAGAGCTTAAGCTGGCAGCATAACGATGAAATTCATAAGCTATAACATTCAGTACGGCTTTGGAGCGGACGGTGTAAACGACCTTTCCCGAATTGCAAATGAGGTACGCGGTGCCGACGTGATCGCCCTACAGGAAGTAGAGCGCTTCTGGCAGCGATCTGGCGAGACCGATCAGGCGGCAGTGCTCGGCGAGCTTCTCCCAGACTACTACTGGGTCTATGGTGCAAACCTTGATATGGACGCCTCCACCAAAGATGCCGAGGGCCGCGTACACAACCGACGCCGCCAGTTCGGTACGATGATCCTGTCTCGCTACCCGATTATCTCGTCTCGTAATTTTCCGTTGCCAAAATACGCGACCATGACCCAGCATTCCATCCAGCAAGGCATTCTGGAAGCGGTCATCGCACTACCAAGCGGGCCGGTGCGCGCTTACAGCGTTCACCTTTCCCATCTGTGTAGCGAAACCCGCATTCCGCAGGTTAAGGCGATACTGGAGATCGTCAATCGCGCTCCGCTGGAAGGCGGCGCGTGGTGTGGCGGCCATCCAAACCCATCCTCCGGCTGGACAGAAGGCGAAATGCCGCCAATGCCGCGAGAAGCTATCATCATGGGCGACATGAACTTCACCAATGAGGCGCCAGAGTATGATCTGATAGTGGGAGTTAGTTCCCCCAAACACGGCCGACTGGTGAACCCGCTCGGGCTTGCGGATGCTTATGTTCTAGCAGGCAACGATGAATATGATGGTTACTCTGTCATTAGTCAGGAGTACCGCATCGACCATTGTTTCATCTCAAGCTGGCTTGCTCCAAAGGTCAAACAAGCTTGGATCGACACGGACGCGCAAGGCTCTGACCACTATCCTTTGCATTTGGAAATAGAGCTTTAGAGCCTTACCAGTTGTGTTGGGCACGCATAAAAAGTTTGCCCAACACCAACAGACCATGCGCCTATTTTTGAAGGCTGCTCTTGCTGAGGTAAACCGGTGGCAAGCGCTGGATGTGTTTATCCAGATGCTCAATGTGCTTCGCCATCTGATTGCGTGCGACGGATTTCTTGCCCTTAGCCAAGGCGCTCAAGATCAGCTTGTGTTCGTTGACCGCGCCCTTCTTATCCGCATTCACCAAAGGCAGCGGCCCGCAGTTGATTGCACGAAGGATATGCATTCGAGACTGCTCAATTGTATCCCAAAGCCGCTGGAAGCCAGTTAGCTCGCAGAGAAATTTGTGAAAGCAGAAGTCGATATTGTGGGCTGCTTCGAAGTCTTCGTCGTGAACAGCGATTTCTTGCGCATCAACAAAGGCGTTCAGCTTCGCCATTTCTTCATCGCTCAGACCGCGCTGCGCCAAGTGCTCAGCGACGGAGCATTCCAAAGCCGAACGGATAAATGCCTTCTCGCGAAGAAAATCGATATCGATCAAAGAAACGCGGGAATACTTGTTCGGCACCATCTCCACTAGCCCTTGCTGGGCAAGAAGGATCAACGCTTCACGTACTGGCGTAATCGATACGCCAAGGTCTTCGGATATCTTGTTTTTATCCAGTATCGTTCCCGGTGGAAGAGCGCAGGTAATAATCTGCTTTGCTAGTGTTTCCTGAATAATTTCCTTGGAAGACATCGAGGAACTTTCCGCCACTTCTTGTTAATCCACCTAATGAAACTCTTTTGGCACTATCTCAGGAGCAACTGCCAGCAGCAATACACCGGCTTACGTACTTATGCCCTGATCCTGAACCCTATTTCTGTAGCACTGCTGAAACCCATTTGTATTTTGACAAAACAACGGAAGTCACAGAGCTAACCAAACGCCCCAGCGCAGGGGGTATGGCAAAAGGGCTTGGACCTTGACTGGGAGGACAAGGTCCAAGCTTTCAGTGTTTACTTAGAAAACTCGAGTGTACAACCCTCCACCCGCATTTTGTTGATCACTTCCCAGTTCCAGTTGATGCCAAGACCAGCCTCTTCAGATGGGAACGCATAACCGTCTTCCATGCGCATGGTGTCATTGGTGATCAAGTCGAGCTGCGGGATGTATTCCAGCCAGACACTGTTTGGAATAGCGCATACGAGACCGAGGTGAAGTTCCATCAAGAAGTGAGGGCACACCGGAATATTGAAGGCTTCAGCCATATGAGCGACCTTCAAGAACGGTGTGATACCGCCAATACGCGCAACGTCGATCTGCGCGATGGAAGCGCCGCCCATAGCGAAGTATTCTTTGAACTGGCTGATGGAATATAGGCTTTCACCAACTGCAATCGGAACGCTGGTAGAACGAGCAAGCTGAACGTGCTGACCAACATCATCGCCATGGATTGGCTCTTCAAACCATGCGCAACCCACTTCTTCAAGAACGCGCGCACGGCGAATTGCTTCAGATGCATTAAAGCCCTGATTGGCATCGGTCATGATTTCGAAGTCATCACCAACTGCGTCGCGAACAGCGATCAAGCGAGCACGATCTTCAGAAATGTGGGCAGAGCCGAGCTTGACTTTGGAAGCTCTAAAGCCGTTTTCTTTTGCTTCCAGAGCCTCTTCTACCAGCTGGCTCTTTTCAATGTGCAGCCAGCCGCATTCGGTGTTGTAGAGAGGAATTTTGGTCTTAGCGCCACCAGCCATAATGTGCAGTGGCTGCTTAGCGCGGCGGCAACGCAGATCCCAAAGAGCAGTATCAATGGTTGCTAGCGCGAGAGACGAAATCGCACCAACAGTAGTTGCGTGGGTAACGAAGAAAAGCTCGCGCCAGATCGCTTCGATAGCCTCTGCTTCTTTGCCGATGAGGCGAGGAGCAAGAGTGTTCTTCAAAAGCGCGATAATGGAATGACCGCCTGTGCCGATGGTGTAAGCGTAGCCAGTACCAACACAACCATCGCTGTCCGTAATGCGGACAATTGGCGTTTCCTGAGATACAAAGCTCTGGATAGCGTCTGAGCGAACTGTCTTCGGCTTCAGATCAACCATCATCACTTCTACGCGTTCAATTTTCGCCATTTTTATTCTCCGATTTTATTCAAGTATTTGCAGATTTTTTATTTGCGGCGCTGTGGTGCGCCGGGAGTTCAAACTAGTTCATGAGGCTTGGCAGGAAGGTAGAGAATGCCGGTACGTAGGTAATCAGCAATAGACACACGATCATCGCATAAATGAACGGGATCAATGCTTTAACTACACGTTCCAGAGACACTTCACCGATAGAACTTGCAACGAAGAGGTTCGCGCCAAGTGGAGGCGTACAGAAGCCGATTGCAAGGTTACAGGTCATGATCACACCGAAGTGGATCTGATCTACACCCACGCTCTGTGCCACAGGAAGCAGGATCGGGGTCAGGATGATGATCGCCGCAACGGTTTCCATGAACATACCAACCAGAAGCAGAAGGATGTTGATGAGCGCCAGAACGATAATCGGGTTGTCGGACACAGTCGTGATGAGGTCTGCAACCTGATTAGGAACCTGTTCCATTGTGAGCAAGCGACCGAACGCGAACGCCATAACAACCATGATCAAACAGGTCGCAGAGGTGATTGCAGTACGGGAGAGCAGCTCTGGAAGGTCTTCCCACTTCAGTTCCTTGTATACGAACATAGAGATGAAGAAGGCATAGCCCACAGCAACAGCGGCAGCTTCAGTTGGAGTGAAGATACCGCCGTAGATACCGCCAAGAATGATGACAGGAACCAGAAGGGCCCAGATGGTGTTTCCATCATCGCTCTGTGCAGTTTCGGCCTTTTCTTGAGCACGGGCACGATTGTGCTCTTCCAGCTTTTCAATCGCCTCATTTAACGGAGACTTACAAGCTGTTGCGCCTGTCGCAAAAAGATAGCGCGCAATAACAGCGTAACCAGCACCGAAGAGAATACCCGGAATGACACCGCCGAGGAATAGATCACCAATAGACTGGTTCGCGGTTACACCATAGATGATGAACGGGATGGACGGCGGGATCATAACGCCGATCATGCCGGAGGCAGCTGTCAGCGCAGAAGAGAACCCGCGGTCATAGCCGCGCTTTTCCATTTCCGGCACCATGTTCGAACCAATCGCCGCAACGGTTGCCGGAGAGGAGCCGGAAATCGCAGCAAAGAACATGGAAGCAAGAATGTTAACGTAAGCAAGACCTGCTTTTACGTTACCAACGAGGCGCGCAGCAGAAGCCACGATACGGCGGGAAAGACCACCGCCCTGCATGATGTCACCAGCCAGAATGAACATAGGCACGGCAACGAGAACGAAGTTGTTAGCGCCGGTTACAGCACTTTTTACCAGCAACGTGACAGGTGGCGTATTTGGCAGCAACTCAAGAACGATAAGGGAGGCCATACCAAGGCACACACCCACCGGGGCGCCAAAGGCCACGAGGATCGCGAAGGATCCAAAAAGAACCATACTAATCATGGGGATGCCTTACAAAACGCTCGCAGCTTCAGGCTCTTTCAAAGCCCGAATGTCAATAATCAGGTTCTGAACCAGTCGATAAACCGAAAGAGCAGAACCGATTGGAAGGGAGGCGTAGAGCCAGAACACTGTAATGCGCTCACCCGTGAAAGGGAATTCCAGCACAGGCGAACGCTGACGCAGCATCAGCGGGCTGGTGCACTGTTTGTAACCGATCCATGCAAGCCAGACGAAGAAGATCACCATTGCAATGCCAACCGCAATGTACATCAAGCGCTGTACCTTTGGTCCGGCCATTTCAGGAAGAACAGTGATGCAGATGTGTTTGCGAGTTTTAAAGCCGTAGCTCACACCGATCCAGATGAACCATACAAAGGTCCAGCGAACCAGTTCTTCAGACCAGGAAAGGGAATTCCCCATTACATAGCGCATGAATACCTGCGCCATGATGAGCACAGCAATGGCAGCAACGGCAGTAACGAGGAAGTATTTTTCTAGATTTTCATCCAGAAGCTTCAGGAGTTTCATTATTAGGTTCTCACGAGGGATTTCGGGGGCCGTAGAAGCCCCCGAAAGAGATCTATGCTGGATTAACCTTTGTTCTCGACTGCCTTGCGGAGAACTTCATAAGCTTCTGGGTCAACCATACCCTTGAGGTCTGCGGAGATTTCGGAGATTCTGTCTTGGAATACCTTGATCTCTTCAGGGGATAGAGCGTTCACCTTGCCGCCTTCTTTTTCAAGAATAGCGATCATTTCCTGCTCTTCCTTGGCAATAATTGCCTGCTGGTGTGCTTCACCTTCCTTCACAGCGCGCAAAATCAGGTCCTGATAGTTTTCAGGAAGAGATTCAAAGCGGTCAGGGTTCATAACCACGATGTGAGTGGAGTACACGTGGTTGGTAAGGGAAACAAACGGGGCAACTTCGTAAAGGCGGCTGGTTACGATAGCGCTGAGTGGGTTTTCCTGCGCATCTACAACGCCCTGCTGCAGAGCGGAGTACACTTCACCGAATGCCATTGGTGTTGGGTTCGCACCGAGGTGACGGAACGCTGCCATGTGAGCGTCAACCTGCATGGTGCGGATCTTGATGCCATCAAGGTCTTCTGGCTTGTAGATCGGGCGTACAGAGTTGTTGATATTTCTGAAGCCAGTTTCAAACCAGCCGAGGCCTTTGAAACCGATTTCTTCTGCGCGTTTGAACAGCCACTCACCATAAGAACCGTTAAGAGCTGCCAATGCAGTTGCTCTGTCTGGGAACATGTAAGGCAGTTCGGAAGCTGCGAATGCGGTATCCCAACCCGCAAGAACAGCAACGGTGGAAGCGTTCAGATCGATTGTACCGTCCTGTACGAATTCTAGCAGCTCACGGTCTTCGCCCATCTGGCCATTCGCGTAGATTTCAACCGCGATTTCGCCTTTAGATTCTGCTTCAACAACTTCTTTGAATTTCTCCCATGCTTTATGCATGTGGAACTGCTCATTGTTTCCGTGCGCTACACGCAAGGTGTATTCAGCCGAATAAGCAATGCCCGACGCAAAAGTACAGCCCACAAGCACTGTGGTGGCCAAAGCTTTGCCTAGGTTCTGGAAACCAAATTTCATTTTCTTCTCCCAATCGTTGGTCAATTGCGACCAAACAAATCTCCGCTTCGGATACCTTTTTTGTCCGGAGCGGCCGTAAGGGGGCAGCGCTGAGATGAAACTAGCCGCATCCAGAAATCACTCGCGCTCGCCGCCCTACCGATATATTGGTAAATGGATTCAAATCTCGCATCAATCACGATCACTACTTAGATCGAATTTATGATCAACAATTTGAGATTATATAAATCTCATTATTTCAATAGGTTAACTAATGCAAAAAGAAACGTTTTCTGGGTATGTATATATTTACGTATTCCACGACCTCATCATCCAATATTTAATATATCAAAATATATTGGAGTATCCTGATGAAAATTGAGACTATGGAGTTCTTTCGAACGACGTCACCGCTCACTAGACCGATCGCCGACGCGACACATACGATTTCAGAAATCAGCTTTTATGTGGTTCGGTTGAGGTTGCGTAGCGGTGTGGTTGGCGAGGCATACCTTCTGTCTTTTCATTATTCCCGACACGCGATTGAGGGAGCACTTCGCGACCTCGAACCGCTTGTAAGAGGCAAAGATTGCAACCAAATTGGCATCTTCATGAAGGAAGCCCAGCATGAACAAGAATACTTTGGGCATGATGGCATACACAAAAATGCACTTGGAGTGGTCAATGTTGCATTGTGGGATGCACTGGGTAAATCGCTCGGCCAGCCAATATGGAAACTCTTCGGCACCACCGCTACAAGGGTCCCCATTTACGGCTCAGGTGGCTGGCTTTCCTATAGCACTGAGGAGTTGATCGAAGAGGTTCTCGGCTACAAGGCACGTGGGTTTAAGGCTGTAAAAATAAAGGTCGGCACGCCTGAAGAGCACGGCGGCGTCGAAGCAGATCTTGAGCGACTTCGTTTGGTTCGCGAGACGGTAGGCTCCGATCTAAAAATTATGATGGATGCCAATCAAGGAATGAACATTCCTGATGCCATTGCGCTTTCCAACCAAGCAAAGGAGCTCAACATCCTATGGTTTGAGGAGCCGGTCGTTCATACTGATTTCGAAGGCTTAGCCTTTTTGCGCCAGAAAACAGGCATATCAATTGCTACTGGCGAGAGAGAATACAGTGTTCGCCCACTGCAAGCGCTTATCCAAAAAAATGCAATTGATCTTTGGCAACCAGACCTAATTCGCATGGGAGGCGTCGAAGCGTGGAGAGAAAGCGCGTCCTATGCAAACGTTCACCATATCCCTGTGCTGCCGCATTATTACAAGGATTATGACGTGCCGCTTCTTTGCACTATTCCAAACGGGTTTGGTGCTGAATCCTTTGATTGGATTGATCCGATTATCGATAATCAAATGGTTATCAAGAACGGATTTGCCTATCCACGTGACCGTCCAGGCTGGGGTTTTTCTTTCCGTGATGAGCACTTGCAAGAAGTGAGGTGATCAATCCTCGATAACATTTCAGAAAGACCAAATGTTTACCGACTGCGCTATCAAACTTCTAATTTAGCGGCGCAGTCGGCGAAAGGAGTAACGCTTATTCCCAGCCGCGCACGGGCTCAAAATGCGTCATATCCTGATACTCACAAAACTCGACACGGTTAAATGTCAGAATTGGCTGTTCTGCGATGAATTTAGCATAGAGCTCGGCCATCGCCGCTTCTTGCGCACGCGCAGCGTCGGCGTTGAGCCACTTCAACATGTAATCGAAACTAATATGCATTTTGCTCGCTATGGCTTCTGGAGCAAAGAGTTTCAAAGCGTTTTCCAGATAGCTTCTGAACTGACACAGGCGTTCGGCATCTTCGTCGCTGGCTGGCTCAAGATAAAGCACATGGCCAGAAAGGGTTGCGGTTAGTTCCTGAGGTTTAAAGCTAATCGGAACCGGCGGCACTAGATCTTGAAGACGCTCAAGCATACGAGAGCTAGCCTCGCTCTGGCTCAAGTCCCTTGGAAAATCTTCCGGCCAATATCCCTGCTTCGGGTTGTCCATGTGCACACCTCTGAAAAGGGTCACATGAAAGCTGGAGGCAGGCAGATACGAAAAGCACTCATTGCCCGGCAACTGCTGCAAAGTTTCCTGCAGCTCAACCAGTAGATTATGCAACGGGCTTGGCTGCTCCGTATGGCACACAAACGTGGTGCCAGCAAAGCGAAGAGCAGAGCCATCAGCTGCAAATTTGCGGTTCAGTTCCGGCGGCGTTGTGCCAAGCCCCTCACCTGTCAATCTATTGAATACGGTCATTTCAGGATAATTTCCGTTTGGATCATTTCGTGATCGGAGATTGCTTCGCCAGCTTCATCTACAGACGGATGGATCGCCGAATTTTGCGCGTGAAGACCTTTCACAAACAACCAATCCAAGTGAGCACCTTCTCGATAGATGCCGCCGTATTTGCGGCAATCGCGGGTCGTTCCTCCCTCGCAGTTGCACTCCTGCCAGCTAAAGCCGTGCTCTTGCGCGATATCGAAAAGTCGTTCCTTGCGGAAGTCGAAGCCTTCCAGCGCAGCGCCAGCGTTGAAGTCACCGCCAAGAACGACTGGACGTCCATTCGCGTAGGCCTCCAGCTCTTTGAAGAGAGTGCGGGATTGGGCAGCGCGGCCCTCTACCTGACTGTCACTTTCCAAGTGCGCAGCGGCAGCGATAATTTCCTTGCCGTCCACCAACAGGGTAGCGAACACTGCGACGCGCTCACCAACGCGGCGGCGTTTAGTGCGCGGACTGATGAACCAGTCAGCAGCGTTGTCGAGCCTTACCAGCTTTGCATCAAGGATCGGGTAGCGGGAAATAACAGCATTGCCATGGAAGCCAGCCGCCTGAGAGGCATCAGCATCTTCACCCTGATACAGCTCACCAAATTCTACTGCAAATGCGTAGGCTGCGCCGAGAGGCTCTGCGATCTCCTTAGGTGCATGCTTGAAACCGGTGCGCCATACGCCGATGTCACACTCGCTCAGAAGGGCTACATCAATTTGATGTTTGAGCAGAATGTTTGCAGCGGTATCCAGCTCATGCCCCTGCTGAATATTCCATGCTGCAACGCGCAGAGTATTCTCTCTTAGCTCTGGAGAAGAAGCTGTTCCACCTACTTCAATCTGCAGCAGGCTTGGCGTCTCCGCATTTGCTTGCAATGCTGCTTCAGCAGTTCCTGGAAGAGCAAGAAGGCGAGCCCGTTCCGGGCCGTCGATTGGACTAAGTTGATCCACAATAAGGGATTGGCTGGTCATTTCATTTGATCTGATTAAGAAGGGATATCTAGCTGAATTCGGTTAGGGTCCGTGCCGCACAAACTGTAGATCGGCAGGTAGGCCGCACCAATTGCCGAGGCGGAGGAGCCAATGTCGGTGGCGCGGAGAAGAGGACGCGGAAATTCCGGTTTGTCCTCGAATAGCTTTTCAATATGGAGAGCGTCCGTCAGCACACCAACCACCTCTTTTGGCAAAAGGCCGCCGATAATAATCACCTGAGGCGCAAGCCACCAATGGGCAGATCCGATAGCCTGAAGTAGCTGATTTGCAGCGCGCTGGATCCAGCCATCAAATACGGCATTGCCCGCTCCGACAAAGCGAGAAATGTCCTTAAAAGAGTTACAGGTTTCGCCAGCGAGATTGAGCGTTTGAACGAGGTCGCGGCCGGAAGGGCGTGGCATGGAGTATGGGAACATACCGCCGATTTCACCAGCATTACCGCTGGTACCGCGAAACGGCTGACCATTGAGGATTAGTGCACCACCAACACCATAGCCCAAGTGCAAACACACCACGTTTTCTACACCGCGCCACTGGCCAGAATAGAACTCCGCGAGCGCAGCAGCATTTGCCACGTTATCTGCAAACACCGGCAAACCAAGCTCAGCGGTAAAACGCTCTTGTAGTTCACCGCTCCGCCAACGTCTTAAAGGCTCAGGCGGCTGGAAGTCCCCCGTATAGCGGTGGAAGTAGCCGGAAAACGCCATACCAACACCAAGAACCTGCTCTCTAGCGACGCCTGCCTGCGCCAACATTTGAGGCAGGACTTCAGCGGTGTTTGCAGGAATGTTCTCGGGGTTTTGTGCGTCGAACGGAACACGTTTTTTGTGCTCTACGTTTCCAGCAAAATCAAGCAGGACAACTTCCATCTCTTTGAGATGAAACGTAATGCCGAGAGAATAGGCACCACTACCGTTTAGTGCCAAAGGCAACGCAGGTTGACCTCTGCCAGATGCGATCTTCTCACCCTCACAGACCAAGCCTGCTTCGATAAGGTCGCGTGATATGCGCGTGAGCGAACCTGCCGTTAAACCAAGAAGTGCGGCCAACTGGTTTCTAGGCATAGGATCATACCGCCGGAGACACTCCAGAACGCGCTTATGACTATGCCCCAAGGTCAGCTTCATCGATTCCTCTTAGGTTAGGGAGCACCCATCTACCAGCATTACCCCTGCGACAGGATGGTAATCACATGGCCTGATATAGGTTTATTAAGTTCACCAATTCAACTTAATTATGTCAAAACCACACATTTTCGCCCTATTTAGGCGTTTACACATATTTTCATGTTATAGGAACGTCATATTAAATTGCTTTAATCAAATTAATCACTGCTCATGCACTGACCATAAAACTAATCGATCGTCCAATTAGGAAAACCAAGGATGAAAAAGTTTGCAGGCCTCTTGGCAGCTACCTCCCTTCTTCTAACCTCCGCAGCATTTAGCTCTGGCGCTATGGCTCAAGACTGGCCAGATGAAGAAAAGGTTGTTTCTGTTGTCGTGCCTTTTGCTGCCGGCGGCGGCACCGACACTGCGTTTCGTCAGCTCACTGAGGAAGTAAAAAAATACCTCCCTGCACGCGTTCAGATCGTAAACATTTCTGGTGCTGGTAGCGCGAAGGGCACCAACGAAATGCTTCAGATGCCTGCTGACGGTTATGCTGTTCTGGCTTCCGGCACGCACACCATTGGCGCAACCATGCAGGGTCTGACCCCTGGTTACGACCAGCTGGACCAGATCCTTGGCCTGAACTGGGATCCATTCATCGTTGCTGTTTTGAAATCCCGTCCATACAAAGACTTTGACGGTCTTGTCGCAGCGGCAAAAGAAAAGCCAGGCAGCATCTGCCTTGGTAACGCAGGCATGGGCGGCGCAACCGGCCTTGCATCCGTTGGCATCAACCTCAAGTTTGACCGCGCATTCAACGTAACCCCGTTCAACGGTGGTCAGAACCTGCGTGCTGACGTTCTCGGCGGTCGTTGTGAAGCTGGTATCTTCTCCCAGTCCGAAATTCTTGCGAACGCTGAAGAACTGCAGCCACTTGTTGTTCTTTACGAAAACCGCTCTACCCTTGATGCGCTTTCCCACGTTCCAACTCTTGCTGAAACCGGCCACGGCGACCTTGCTGTACCAGGCGGTTCTTACAAGTCCCTCGCAGTACATAAAGACGTACCTGCTGACGTGAAGAAAATTCTTGCTGATACCTTTGCTCAGGCATTCAAATCTGAAGCTTATGCAGAGTTCATGGCAAACAACGGCGTTATTGCTGACTTCAGCGAAGGCGACGCAGCTGAAGCATACTTCCAGAGCCTTGTAGAAGGCTTCGAACCACTGGTTCGCGAAGCTGGTCTCTATAACAAGAAATAAGAAACGCCCCCCCTTTCGAGACAGCAGATAGGCCGGGGTTAACGCCCCGACCTATTTGCGTTTCATAACCCCAGTGAAACACAAAAATATGCGCTTATCGCTGCACCAGCTCTTTCCGCTCGGTCTGTTCATCTCAGCGATCGGATATTTGGCATTTGCACTTGGCATGCCTTCAACATCCATGATCGGTGATAGCTTTGGATACGATCCGGGCTCAGCGGTGGTACCTGTAGGTGCTGCCCTTGTGTTTGCCGCCTGCGCCCTTTGGTCCTTCTTCAAGAGCTTGAAAGAAAAAGGCGAAGGCGGACTGCCGGCGAATGCTCGCACCCTCATTTTCCTAAATGTGGTGCTTTCTATCGTATTCATCGCTGCGTTCCGCCATGTCGGTTTCCTTCTGTCTACCGGCGTAATTCTCTACGTTCTGATCTGGCTGAACCTGCGCGCGATCTCTGAAGCGTCGTCCCCAATCCGTGCGGTTGTTTGGGGCTTGGTGACAACAGGTTACCTCGTCGCCATGTATTCCGTTTCTCGTTTGATCATCAAAACGATGTTCAAGCTCGCGAGAACCCACGGATATTATGAGCTACGCGACCCGTTCTATCAGGCCCTTGCAGTTGTGGGCGTATTCCCGCTGCTCTTCATCGCGGTTGGCTATCTGCTTCCTAAACTGGGCGCGACCCGTCAGGAAGTTACGCTCATTCAGACCAGCGTTGGCACAACCTTGTCTGTCTACGTGCTCTTCCGCCTCATCTTTCTTGTGCAGCTGCCTCAAGGCCTGCTCTTCTGGTAAGCAGCCGGGATTACATTCATGACTGATATTCTTAGCGGCCTTGATCTGATTATGAACGCCCAGACAATTTTCTGGGTGGTCGTTGGTTCTATTCTCGGCATCATTCTGGGTGCTCTGCCTGGCTTGACCGCAACGATGGGCGTGGCATTGATGCTGCCCATCACATTCTACCTTCCAACTGCAACCGGTATGGCCCTGCTTATCTCGGTTTACACTGGTGCCGTTTCCGGTGCTTCTATCCCGGCAATTCTGCTTGGTATTCCGGGTAACCCGAACGCTCTGGCGACGGTAGAAGACGGTTACAAACTGGCTCAAAAAGGTTTGGGCAGCCTTGCACTTGGCAGTGCGGCGCTTGCATCCCTTATTGGTGGTTTCCTTTCTCTTCTCATCCTGTCCTTCTTTGCACCGTTCCTAGCACAGGCAACCCTTGCCTTTGGTCCGGCTGAAAAGTTCATGCTCGCTTTCCTTGGTATGGCTGTAATTGCAGCAGTAACCAGTAAGGACTTGAGCAAGGGCGTGATGATGGCAGCGCTCGGCGTTTGCCTTTCCTTGATCGGTACCGACCCGTTCACAAACGCACCTCGCATGCCATTTGCTGACGTACTGTCTTCGACACCTCTTCAGAGCGGCATCAAACTGATCCCTGCCCTTATCGGTCTCTTCGGTATCTCGCAGGTGCTTTACGATCTGGAACGCCTGAAAACCGGCAACCTCGCAATGCCGCAGGTGAAGATGGTTTACCCGTTCCCGACCATGAAGAAGCTGTGCCAGATGTGGCGCGTTATTCTGGAATCGACCGGTATTGGTACGGTGATCGGTGCAATTCCGGGTACCGGCGCAAGTATTGCCGTATTCCTTAGCCATGAGCGCGCAAAACACATCACCAACAAGCCGGGTTCCAAACTTGATAAAGTCGGCACCGGTTCTGTAGAAGGTGTGTTTGCTCCAGAAATCGCGAACAATGCGGTTACCGGCGGCGCACTCATTCCAGTTCTGACACTCGGTATTCCAGGCGACGCTGTAACAGCAGTTCTGCTGGGTGCTCTGCTTGTTAAGGGCATTGTTCCAGGTCACGAACTGTTCGTGTCCAACATGCCGCTGGTTTACAGCATCTTCTTCGGCATGGGTCTGTCTCTGATCGCAATGTTTGTGTTCCAGATGGCAGGTATTCGCCTATTCCCGAAAGTACTCGGTATCCCGCCTTCCCTTCTTATCCCGATTGTTGCGATGCTTTCCTTCGTCGGCACCTACGCAGTTGATGGTCAGGCTCCACTGACCGCGACCTACAACATGGGTGTAGCGTTTGCTCTAGGCGTCTTCGGGTACTTAATGAAGAAGGCGGACTATCCGGTCAGTCCTTTGGTGCTCGGGTTGATCCTTGGCCAGATGCTAGAGGAAAACCTACGCCTTGCAGTTAAGCTGGCTCAAGGTAGCTACCTGACTTTCGTTCAGAGCCCTATCGCATTGACCATGCTGGTTGGTGTCACGCTAGCTCTTCTGCTGCCTCGTTTACGTAAGCAGAAAAAAGCGTAATATCCAAGTCAAGACAATAAAGCCCGCTGCGATTTGCCGACCTTTTCGGCAGACCGGCGGGCTTTTTTATTTGGGCCACATTTAGCCTTTGAGATACGTCTAAATACTTTAAATAACTAAACTTCTTCCAATCTCCTTCAACTACCCATATAGCTTCGAATAAAACCATAGAGCGATAAAAATGCTACGCACACTTCTTCGCATCTTAGCGATCATAGTCCTTAAAATTCTTCTGATCGCTTCGATGACAACTCCAAGCCTTGCGTTGAAAGAGTGCAACGTCGCAAACTTGGCGACAAATGGTTTTAGCGGGCGGGTTAATTATCAGGAAGGAGAAATCCTTCCCTTGAGCCCGACCTTGGAGGGCAGGAAAGGACCGCCGCCAACGGGGACCGTAAAGGCTTTCGTCGGTGGGCGGCTGGCGGCAGAAACAACGATCACCTCCAGCTACACCGGCGGATATGTCGATATTGACATTCCCGGCCAAATTGGTGGAGCCCATTCCATTCATTGGGAATATCATCCAGACAGCGCTGCCCAGGCCACTTATGGTAAGGCATGTCGGTTCGTAATAGATGCCGAAGTAAAAGTTGCGTTTAAGGGCGCTTCCGTTCACAAAATAATCGACCACAATGGAAGCTCACATACACCTTCATACAAACCCATAAAAGTACCGCTTAATTCAGAAGTCATTGCAGTGATCGAGCGTTCTGGAATGTCTGATGCAGGCCATCAGAAGGTTTTGGATTCACAAAACTCGGATGGGATCTACTACCAATTAGCATCATGTTACGTGAAAGATAGCAATGGTAAGGCGCTCTTCTGCGCAGGCGGACAGAACACGAGAGTGTACACGGGCAATGAGTTTGTCGTGCCTAGTATCGACGTTCATCCACGTCAGGAGGTGATCGATTCGGATGGGTTCTTTGCGAAATCTCTTACGCTCCTCCAATACAAAAGCGATTGGTTCGCAAAAAAAGACTCCACTTTTTCAATACACTATGAGAAAGCGCCCGCGACGGTTTCAATCGAAACCAGTCCCACTGCTATTGTTGGAGAAGGTAGCCCTGTCACGATCGCCATACCTGCCGATCTCTCAGAAGGATATGTAAAGCTCACCGAAAACGGTGTTGGACGAAACATCCCACTCTCTTCATTTTCCGGTGGTCGGCATACCTATATCTTTACGCCTGATAGGAATGCCACGCATACTTTTGAAGCCACGCTACATACCTTTACCCATTTTGGTGAGACTGCTACTGCGGTCGAAGTTGGCGCGGGCGTAGAGATCTCGTTTTCTCCGCCACAGCAGCCGACGCTTCCAAGTGGCAGCTTCCTTTCAGATAAAGACTATCAGGTTCCCGTTACTGTAAGCTCTAGTGGTGGCCCGACACCCACCGGTCAGGTGGCACTCTTGGTCAATGGCTACCAACGTTCTCCTGTTGCTCTGGATAGCTCAGGCAGCGCCGTGTTGACTTTGAATACCACCAACAAAGGCGACCAATCTATAGCAGTTCGTTACTTGGGCGATGACGTTTATTTTGACACCAGTTCTGCTGCTCAGACTTGGGTGGCAAAATATCGGGAAATAGAAGTAGAACTCATTCCAGTAACAGAAGACCTCGTTGCTAAGGGAACCATCACTTACAAAGCTCGGGTCACGAATTTGAATGAGGACGAAGTACCCAAGGGGGATGAAGTTACTGTTGTAGGAATTGGCGATAGTCCCGTGGAATTACGTAGAAACAACTCCACACAGGGGGTCAACTACTGGGAGTCATACAGCAAGTACTTTACCCCCGCTGTGGCAGGTGATGTAACGCTAACTGCCAGCTACAAGCCCACATTTTCCTATTACGAGGAAACGGTCTCATCTGATACCACGTTCAGCGTACGCAAACGCAGAGCTGAGCTTAGGCCCAACATACCAACCGATTGGAGAGCTGGTAGCGAAAAAGAAATTACCGTTTCTCTGATTGATTTGGATGATCAAAATGAATCTCGGGTCAGAGCATGGCACGGGGCCTCAGAGCTTGGTCTTGAAGGGGGCTCCGGGAAGCATGAACAGCTGTATGGGCATCCAACCCATGGAACTGCAACCGTAACATGGACGCCTACAACAGCAGGCACTGCAACCATAAAGCTGACGAGCCGCGCCTCAGACGTCTATGAAGCTGCAACCCCTGTAACCGAGACTTTCGAGATATTGAAAGTTACGCCCAAGCTAACTCTGTCACTTAGCAAAAGTGCAGCGCATTTCGGCGATGAAATAACTGGTACAGCGTCCTTCACTTACTACTACCCACTGGATCGCCCTGAAGAGAAAATAACTTTCCAATGGCCCGATGGAACACAGCAGGAAGTGGTCGGCTCCAATTCCTCACCAATCATACAATACAGTCACACATGGACTGCGAACAAGCTAGGTGACTTTGAAGTAACAGCATCATTCCCCGGTAACAGCAACTTTGAAAGTCTGAGTGTCTCCAAACCGCTAACGGTTAACGCGCGGCCTGTTACGTTAAACCTCAGTGCCGAGCCAGCATCAGGCAATGAAGTTGAAAAGCCCGTCCAGCTAACTGCGACGGTAACTGACAATAATGATAGTGCGGTTGTACCGACCGGCACCGTTGTGTTCACATCCAGCCTGACCCGCCAAATCGTTGCGACGGTCGATCTTGATGCAGCAGGTACTGCAGAGACATCTTACACACCAACGGGAGAGGGTGACTACACCGTCACGGCTGCATATACCAATAAGGATGGGCATTTCGCGGGTGCAACAGAGCAAATCAACCTGACCGTCGTCAAGCGGCCGGACGGCTTTAGCTTCAACAGTAGCGGAGCATCTGCAGTCGTCGATGAGCCGGTTACGTTCCAGTTCTCAGCGGGAGATGGTAGCGAGCGTATCGCCACGGGCAATGTCACGATTACGGCAACTGATCAGCAGCCTGTTACCAAAACGCTCGCTGATGGAATGGGTACGCACATTTGGACGCCAGAGTCGGATGCAAGTTATGCGTTCACTGCCAATTACAGTGGTGACGCTGCCTTCCCTGCCGCAGAGCGGACGCAAAATATCACCGTCACAAAACGCCCGCTGGCCGTATCATTGCAGTCAGACATCTCGAACCCCAATGTGGGCGCTCCGGTCACCTTCACAATTAAAGCCTCTGACGAGAGCGCGGCAGCAGAAAAAATCGTTCCTGAAGGGTCGGTCATCATCACGAAAAATGGAGCCGACTTCGGCACCTATGCTCTGGACGACAATGGTGCGGCGACATTCAGCTGGACACCAGATGCCAAAGGCAGCTCTGATTTTGTCGCAAGCTATGCGCAAAACAGGATATTCGCAGGAGCTGAAAGCCCAAAGAAGACGATAGACGTTTCACTAAGAGCCCCGGAATTTATTTTTTCCGTCAATAACGTAGAGCCGCAGGTCAAAGAAACCATCATCTTCTCCATGGATTTACGAGAAGCAACCGGTCATTCTTTTGTGCCTTCCGGCATGGTCGAACTGCTTATCAATGGTGCTGTAGAAACTACGATTGAACTGGTCGATGGTTCTGCGACCTATGAGTGGACTGCAGACACCGAAGGTGCGGTGAACTTTAACGCTACGTATCTGGGCGACGCCACATTTGATAAAATCAATGCGTTGGGCTTAGTTGTAAGTGTAAACCGGAGAGCGCCGACCGTTACACTCATCTCCGATCTTGAAGAGCCCAAAATCGGGCAGGATATAACCCTATCAATTGAAGCAGGTGATACACCGGAATCCGAGTTCATACCCACCGGCGAAGTAGACCTACTGCTCGATGGTAATGTGCTAACAACGCTTACTCTTGCAGATGGTAAGGCATCGCACGTTTGGCGCTCAGACACCGCGCTCGCAGCATCCTTTATTGCCCGCTACAAAGGCGACAGCACCTTCTCGGCTCAAGACAGTGACAGTTTGTCTTTGGGCGTGGAGCGATATGATCTGGATGTATCTCTAACCTTTAGCGAACGCCCTATTCATGGCCAGTCCGTTGACCTTGTCGCCAACGTAGACGTTATCGAACCGGCGCCTCCTGCAACACCAATGCGGGCAGCTCGCACCCCGGTTCCGGTGCCAACGTTGACAGTCGATTTCAAAATCAACGGCCAGCACGTTGGTAGCAGCGATGTTGATGAGCATGGCATCGCCCGTACAAGCTGGCTGGCACAAGAAGGTACCCATCGATTTGCAGTAGTGGTTCGCGGCACAAACGCAACCAATGAAATAGAACATGGGCATACCACTCCTGTTTCTCCAGATATTCAGGGGCTATTTGATGAAAAGCGGGAAGAGGTTGCCCGAATTATGCGTGAGGACGCGCTTCGCGCGGCTGACGCTCGCCGCAAACAGTCTGACTACTTCCTGAAAGGCGCTCGTGAGCGACTAAGAGGCGGAGATGAGGCCGTTGCCCGCGCTGCAGATAAACCGCTAGATTATATCTTCAACGTCAACGCTGATGATGAGCAGAGCAACTTGCAAGGCGGCCTTGAAGGGCGAAAGCATCTGGATGCCTTCGACTACGTTTATTATGGCGATATGTCGATTACGCGGTCGGACGACCTTGGAACTGCAGTGGAGTTCAACACAGCGATTGCCGCAGAACGGCGCGTTTCGCCAAGCCTGCTGCTCGCGGGTTACTTTGGCGCTGAAGGCTCAAGCACCGATATAGACGGCAGCCTGACAGGACGGGTTGGAACGCTAGGCGTTAATCTGGGGCTCTATGGTGCTAAGTTGATTGGCGATAGTGTCGTCATCGATGGTCAGGCATCTCTTGCCCGCTTGCAGCATGATATGGGCCTGCAGGATGCAATTATCGGCATCGACGGTGAGTATCAAAGCACTGCTCTACAGGCGAGCTTTGGTATCTCGGGCAAGCATACCTTTGAGCATTTCTCTATCGAGCCAGCCATGGAGTTCCACCACACAAGTATCTTCCTGGAGGATGCCTCGCTTGATGCGACTGTTGACGGCTGGACCGAAGCGGTTGCAATGGGCAGTGATGAAATCCACGAAACCCGCTTTGCGTTCACTCCGCGCTTTGCTGTTCCTTTGACAGCGCTAAACGACGGTATGCTGAACCTTGAGCCATCCCTCATCTGCGAGCGTTTGGCTTATAGCGGGTCCGATAGCGAAACGGATTGCGGTTACGGCATGGAGATGGGTTTGGGCGCCTCCTTCGCAGAAGGGCGCGGACAAACAAACATCAGCTTTGAGAGCGAGAATGTGAACGACAATCACACAACCAGCTTGAGTCTGAAATGTAACTACAAGTTCTAAGGTTTAGCCTTCTGATCGGGGACAACCCCAATCCAGAGGCCATCGAACTCAACACAAATACAAAAAAGCCAGCCTCATAACAGAGGCTGGCTTTTTTGCTGTCATCAAACTGATGAACTGAACTTAAGCGTGACCACCATCAACGCTGATGATCTGACCGGTAATCCAGCCCGCTTTATCCGAGCAAAGGAAGGCAACTGTATCCGCGATATCCTGCGGCTCGCCCAAACGGCGCATATGGATACTGCCAAGAATAGCCTGCTGCTTTTCGGCCCCAAAGGCTTCCCACTGCTTCTCCGTTGAAGGATTGGAGAGGATGAAGCCCGGTGCAACGGAGTTAACCGTTATGCCGCAAGGCCCCAACTCCAACGCAAGCTGGCGGGTTAGACCAACAAGCGCATGCTTTGCAGATGCATAGGCCTGAATACCCGTAAGGCTCGGCTTAAGACCAGCGCCAGACGAAATGGTCGCAATGCGACCACTACCCGCGGCCTTCATGGAAGGAACGAAGCCTTGTGCGCACCACATGGCCGCATCGACGTTGGCCTGAAAGATGGCCTGCCAATCCGCCGTGTCGATTTCTTCCAGCGGCCGACCCACCTGCCCGCGCACACCGCCAGCAGAGGTAACCAGCCCATCGACTTTGCCGTGCAGCGCCAAAACGTCTTCGCAGACAGCAAGCGCACCTTCGCGATCACCCAGATCACCGCTATGCAACGTGATACCGTCGGCTTGAAGCGCTTCCATGCCTTTGGCGTCGATATCAATCGCAGCAACCGTTGCACCTTCCGCTACAAGTTGGCGTGCGATTGCAGCGCCAATGCCTTGAGCAGCGCCGGTCACAGCAAAGACTTTGCCTTCAAGATCTAATTGCATTGCGACACCAGAATATCAACGAGCTCAGGCTCCTGCTCGCGACGTCCCTCTTCAATGTCGTGAATGAGTTCAACCATCTTGGCAAGAACTGGCACAGAAAGGCCAACTTCGGCTGCCACTTCAACCATGGCGCCGATGTGAGCATCGACTTCGGTCTTGCGCTTTCGCACTGCCAGATCTCGCCAGATACCAGAGTGGGTTTTGGCTGTCTTGCTGTTATGCGCAACCATCAGGTCCATCGCTCGATTGATGCCCTCAGCGTCATTGCTTCCAAAGGCATCGGGATCAAAGCCGTTGAAGCCGATTGGAGACGCGCCAACCGCTTTAGCAAGGCTCATCACTTCATGGCCGAGCTGGGCAAATGCCGGGCGATGTTCCATGCGTGCCATAGAAGCGGCCATGGAATCTTGCGTCAGCGCTGTACAATAAAGCAGAGCTCCATAGCCCATTTTGCCCCACAGGTAACCCCAGATGTTATCGGTCGCAACGGCGTCCGGTTCCAGAGTTTGCAGCAGTGAATGGAGGTGAGCGATACGATCACTCATAGTGCCGTCTAGCTCACCAATCGCAACAGCCGCGCGGTTACCATAGAGGATGCGGCCCGGTTCCAACCAATCAGCGCCAAAGTTTACAAAGCAGCCAACAGTGTTTTCCGCGCCAATCCGTTCAGCAATGACCTTTTCATTCAGGCCATTTTGGGCAGAGACCACATAACCACCCGGGGCAAGATGCGGGATAAGCATCTCAAGGGCACCCGCTGTATGATGCCCCTTAACCGCAAGAAACACAGTTTCGAACTGGCCTTCAAGCTCTTCCGGCGTACTTGCAGGTAAAACCTGAGTAAACTCTTCAACCGGCCCCTCGATAACAAGGCCGGTGGTGCGCATGGCTTCAACGTGCTCGGCAACGATATCTACCATATGCACTTTGTGACCAGCCCGCGCGAGATACGCGCCGATGATGCCGCCAATAGCGCCGGCACCCCAGATTAGGATTGGAGCGTCGCTCATTTCCAATCGCCTTCAAGAAGATCGCGGGTTTCTTCAACTGCGATAGACCACAAACGGTTCATATCTTCGTCAGGCTTTTGATAGTAGCCGCCGTAGTTACCATCACCCATGAACTCACGCACACCAGCAGCGTTTAGATCACGAAGTTTGGAGAAATCGGCCATTGGCTTTTGCTCGTTTGGCAGTTCTCGGCCAGGCAGACGGGTAATCGGGAAGTTCTCCATCCACGAAGCATGGCTTGCAACAGGATCGATCTCCTGAACGCATTCCCATGTTTTCGGCGCACGCCACCAATCATGGAAACGGCATTTTGCATCCGGATGCGCTTCCATCCATTCCATTGCGACGACTTGTGCTGGGCTGTTGCCTCCGTGTCCGTTCACGATGAGAATTCGGCGGAAACCAGTTGCGTAAAGGCTATCCAAGATATCGCGCACAACTGCTGCGTAGGTTGACAGTTTCAGTGAAACAGAACCCGGATAACCAAGGAAATATGGCGCAAGACCGTATGAAACTACAGGAAATACCGGCACGCCGAGAGGCTCCGCTGCGGCTGCAGCCACCTCTTCAGAAAGGATGGAATCCACCGACAGGCTGAGATACGCATGCTGTTCGGTGCTGCCCAAAGGCAATACGGCGCGATCGTCGTTCTTGAGGTATTCTTCGACCTCAAACCAATTTGAATTGGCGATTTTCATTGTTATTTCCTGAATTTACCAGTGGTGGTTCGCAGCGCATCCAGCGCTGGAAGAAGTTTGGTTTCGATTGAATGCCTGTCTGGCGTATGGCGGTATTCAAAGCAGCTTTGGTCAGGGCGTAGTTTTTCCCGCAAGAACTCGGCACCTGATGCGTAAACAACAACATCAGCTTCCGCGAGCGCTTCATCCAAACCGCGCTCACCGCGAACAATCATCTTAAGACCCGCAATTTGAGGAGCGTACCGGCCTACGCCCGCTCTCATAGCGGTAACAAAACTTGAAAAATACGAATACGCCAGAACCTTGGATTCTGACGGGATGCTGGCGAGCGCAACGCGGGTCACCCGATTAACCAACATAGTCAGGCTCAGAACCGGAACATCCGGTGTTACCTGCTCCACCTTTTTCTGAAGCGTTGCTGTGGTGACGATGAAATCAATGTTCTTAGGAGGTGTGCGTGCGAACTGCGCATAGGTGATGGAAAACACTTCATCACCTTTCGGCAAATAAGGACGGATCTCATCAGCGTAGCCTCCGGTAGCAGGCGCGAAATTGCCGACCACCAGAACCCGGAGAGACCGTTGCTCGCTAGGGACCGGTGCCATACTAACTCTGAGGGCCAGTTCCTCCCGCGAAACGCCGCAGACTTGTGCAAGGCGGACGAGATCAACAATCCGCTCATCCAACTCTTTAGACAGTTGAGCAGATAAGCGTCTTCCCTCATCTTTTACGAAGGTTCCCGCGCCAACACGGCCTTCGATCAAACCCGAGCTCTGCAATCCTGCATAAACATTAGACACAGTTACAGGCGACATGGCTAATTTTTGGGCAAGATGCCGAATGGTCGGCATACGAGTTCCAGCAGGTAAATCACCTGACGCTATACCGAACTCTAGCGCGCCCCTAAGTTGCACCGACAAAGACACAGGAGAACCGCGGTCTATTGCAGCAACTATTCTATCGATAGCCATGTCTGTGGTGTTCTGATTTGCATCCATAATATTGTTACACTGCACTAAAACAATAGGGTCCGTCAATCAGCTTGAAAGCACCTTCAAGCCTAATTATTGGGCAACTTTGTTATAATTTCTGAATAGTTTCATTTTGTTTGTAACATGGTTGAGTTTCCCTCAGCTTGACTAAGCGCTATGGCAGCCCCTAATGTGACAGGCAATGATAACATTATAAATCTTGTATCACTTGTACGTGGTCTCTTGGGGCAATTATCATGAAGAATACTCTAAAATGCGCGGTAGCTGCCGTCGCACTTTTGGTCTCTGCACCAACCGTTTTCGCTGCGGATCTGGTTATCGGCGTTCGCGCAGGTCCAGACTCCATCGACCCGCACTGGTCTACCCTCGGCACACAAGCAGAAGCTCTGCACTACGTTTACGACACTCTCGTAGATGTTGATGCCAAGCTTCAGTTGAAGCCGGGCCTAGCTCTTAGCTGGGCCGCAGTCGCTGACACGACTTGGGAGTTCAAGCTGCGTGAAGGCGTTAAGTTCCACGACGGCACACCATTTACCGCAGAAGACGCGAAATTCTCCATCGATCGTATTCCTCATGTGACCGGTCCAAACCCTATGACCCTCTACACAAAGTATGTAGATCGCGTAGAGGTTATTGACGATTACACCCTCCATGTTCACACCAATGGTATTGCTCCGTCTCTACCAAATGACTTCACCCGTTTGTTTGTAATCCCTTCTGAAACCGGAATGGATGCACGCAACGCCGAGTTTAACTCCGGTGAAAAAGCGGTTGGTACCGGTCCCTACACTTTCGTGTCTTGGCAGCCTAAGGGCGACCTCGTGCTTAAGCGCAACGACGGTTACTGGGCAGGCGAAACCCATTGGGAAAACGTTGTTCGCCGCGAAATCGCTGACGATGCTGCACGCGTAGCGGCTCTGCGCTCTGGTCAGGTTGATATGATCAACTATGTTCCGGCAGCTGACTACCTTGCGATGAAGAACGACAGCGACGTTGAAACATTCGTTGGCGACTCCGTTTACATCCTGAACATCGCGCCAAACGTGAAAGACGTTGAACCACAGCCTATCAAAGTCAACGGCGTTGAAGTTGAAGGCAACCCATTGCAGGACATTCGCGTTCGTAAAGCACTGGACCTTGCGATCAACCGCGAAATCCTCGTGAAGATTGTTCTTGAAGGTCTTGGCACCCCAGCAAACCAGCTGATGCCAAAGGGCTTCTTTGGTTACTCCGAAAACATTCCGGCAGCTTCCTACGACATCAAACAGGCAAAAGCTCTGCTGGCTGAAGCTGGTTACCCAGAAGGTTTCGAGATCGACTTCACCTGTACCAACAACCGTGTACCGGGCGACAGCGTAGTGTGTGAAGCACTGGCACAGATGTGGTCCCGCCTTGGCTTGAAGGTAAACGCGCAGGCTCTCAACGGTACCGTATTCTTCCCTGCAGATGCACGCGGTGAGTACACCATGTCCATGTCCGCATGGGGCACAATTACCGGTGAAGCAGCATACACCTATGGTGCGCTGACCCACTCTCGCAACGACGAGCTTGGCTTCGGCAACTTCAACCGTACCGGTTATGCAAGCGAAGAGTTTGACAAGGTATTCCAGCAGGGCACTCAGACCCTCGACCCAGAAGCACGCCGCCCTCTTTATGAGCGGGCAAGTGAAATTGCTATGGAAGACCGCGCTCAGATCCCAACGATCACTCTCCAGTTCGTTTCTGCAGCAAAAGCTAACTTGCTGTCTTATGAGCCACGCGTAGACCAAGAAATCCGCGCCTACGAAATCTCCCCGGCTAAGTAATCAAGAAAAAGCGCTGCGCCCGTCCCGTTTATGGGCGCAGCTATTGCTGCCGACCAATTATCTAGAGGTTAAATGCTCAGCTATCTCGTCACCCGGCTTGCCCAAGCCGTGGTTGTGGTCTTCGCTATGTCGGTGATCGTCTTTGTTGGCGTTTTCGCCATCGGCAACCCAATCGACGTGATGATTGATCCTGGTGCAACACAGGAAATTCGTCAGCAGATGATTGAAAAGTATGGCTTTGACCAGCCGCTATACGTTCAATATTGGACTTTCCTTGAAAACGTCTTCCAAGGCGATATGGGAACATCTCTGGTCTATAACATTCCGGTAATCGAACTCGTTTTTTCGCGCTTTCCTGCTACTTTGGAACTCGTTCTGGTTGCCGTTGGCATCGCTGCTGTTATCGGCATTCCTGCAGGTTTGTGGGCTGGCTACCGCCCGGAAAGCAAAAGCGCCAAACTTATCATGGCTCTTTCCGTACTCGGCTTCTCCGTACCGACCTTCTGGATTGGCATGCTGCTGATTATGGGCTTTGCCGTTGAGCTGGGTGTACTGCCTTCTGGCGGCCGCGGCGACGTTGGCTCTTTCCTTGGCATTTCAACATCTCTGGCAACTGCAGATGGCTGGAGCCATATCATTTTGCCAGCAATCAACCTGTCGCTGTTCAAAATGGGCCTTCTCATCCGCCTGACACGCGCAGGTATGGTGGAAGCGATGTCCATGGATTACGTGCGCTTTGCACGCGCTCAGGGCTTGCCGGATAACCAGATTGTTTTCAGCCACATTCTACGCAACATCTCCATTCCAATTGTAACCGTCTTCGGTCTTGAACTTGGCTCCACCTTGGCCTTCGCCGTTGTAACCGAAAGCGTCTTTACTTGGCCGGGCGTTGGTAAGCTGATCATCGACTCCATCATGCAGCTAGACCGCCCTGTTATGGTTTCCTATCTGGTGCTTGTTGTTATCCTGTTTGTTTTCATCAACCTCGCTGTTGATCTGATCTATGCGTGGCTTGATCCGCGTGTCCGCCTAAAAGGAGGCGCATAATGGCCGAGATCTCAACCACGCCACCTGTACAAGTAGAAAACCCACTTGAAGGGCGCGTTGAGCGCCTGCGCAATTTCTGCTCCGACTTCAGCCAGTCAAAAGTTGCTCTGGCAGCACTGGCTGTCATCATTGCCCTGTTTGCAGTTTCCTTTGGCGCTCCAATCTTTTCGCCGCAAGATCCTTACGATCTCGCGATGCTGGATTGGATGGACGCGTTCCTTGAACCGGGTTCCGAAGGCTCTGGCGGCTATATCCATATTCTCGGTACAGACAACGTTGGCCGCGATATGCTCTCAGCAATCTTTTATGGATTGCGCACCAGCTTCATGATTGGCCTATCCGCTGGCGCTCTGGCTCTTCTCGTCGGCATCTGCGTAGGCCTGACTGCTGCTTACTTTGGCGGCAAGATTGAAGCCGTGCTGATGCGTGTTGTTGATCTGCAGCTTTCTATGCCAGCTATCCTTCTGGCACTGGTGATGATCTCTATTCTGGGTCAGGGCATTATGCAGATCATCATGGCTCTTGTGGTCGCCCAGTACGCTTACTTTGCCCGCACCACGAACGGTGCTGCAAAAGTTGAGCGCTCAAAAGACTACATTGAAGCTGCACGCTCTACTCCGTTGCCAACGCACCGTGTTCTGTTCCGCCATCTGCTGCCAAACGTTATGCCTCCGCTCATCGTTGTGGCAACGGTTCAGGTCGCCTCCGCAATTGCGCTAGAAGCCACCCTCTCCTTCCTAGGTGTCGGCTTGCCGCTTACCGAGCCGTCTTTGGGTTCTCTCATTTCCAACGGCTTTAAATACATTCACTCCGACCGTTACTGGTTGTCCATCTATCCGGGTATTGGCCTCATGATCGCAGTTATCGCCATCAATCTGGTAGGTGATCAGGTCCGTAAGGTGCTCGATCCGAGGAACAGCCGATGACCGCTGCCCTAGAAGTTCGTGGTCTCACCACGCAGTTTGAAACCCGTGGCGGCGTTGTCACCGCAGTCAATAATGTAAGCTTCAAGGTAGAGCCGGGTAAGGTGCTGGGCCTTGTGGGCGAAAGTGGCTCTGGCAAGAGTGTAACCGGCTTTTCCATTATGGGTTTGATTGACAACCCGGGCCGCGTTACCGCCGGTGAAATCTTCGTTCACGGCGTGGATATGCGTAAACTCAGCGCAACCGAGCAGCGACAGATGCGTGGCCGTGATATCGCTATGGTGTTTCAGGACCCGATGATGACGCTGAACCCTGTTCTGCGTATCGGCGACCAGATGGCAATGGCCGTTCGTGTTCACGAAAAAACCACCAAGCGTGCTGCTTGGGACCGTGCAAGAGCTGCTCTGGAGATCGTAGGTATTCCGTCTGCTGGTGAACGCCTTTGGGCCTATCCGCATCAGCTTTCCGGTGGTATGCGCCAGCGTGTTGCAATCGCTACGGCGCTCCTGCACCAGCCTGCAGTGATCCTTGCCGATGAGCCGACCACTGCACTCGACGTGTCCATTCAGGGCCAGATTCTTGCAGAAGTTCGCCGTCTTGCAGATGAAACAAACACGGCAATCGTCTGGGTAACCCACGATCTTGCTGTGATCTCGTCTTTCGCGGACGACATCGCTGTAATGTACGCAGGCCGCATTGTGGAGACTGGAACGGCGGAAGAAGTTATCGCCAATCCGCGCCACCCGTATACCCGTGGTTTGATTGAGTCTGTGCCGTCTCTTCACCAAGCAGGTGAGAAGCTGCCGCAGATTCCGGGTGCTACTCCGCAGCTTTCCAAGCTGCCACAGGGTTGCCCGTTCCGTCCTCGTTGTAACGTTGCAAACCAAGCTTGTCTTGGTGAGCCACCTGCTCACGACCTTAGTGGTCGCCGGGTAGTGTGCCACCGCCCTCTGGAGGCTGCAGCATGAGCGATATCCTGCTGAAAATCGACGCAGTATCCAAGCGTTTCACTCGCAAGCCGGGCGTTGTTGCTGCTGCAATTGACCGCGTTACTGGTAAGGACTCCACGGTCACCGTGCACGCTGTATCCAACGTGTCTCTAGAAGTAGAGCGCGGAGAGGTTCTCGGCATTGTGGGTGAATCCGGATGTGGCAAGTCCACACTGGGCCGAATTGTGTCGGGTATCTATGCGCCGACTGAAGGCGAAGTGCTGCTTAACGGCGACATTGTTGCCAAAGAGGTGCACGGTGCAGTTCAAAAGCAGACAACCCGTGTGCAGATGATCCATCAGGACCCTTTTGCAAGTTTGAACCCACGAATGAAAGTTGGTGAGATCATTGCTGAAGGACCGCGCATTCATGGCCTCATTCCTGCAAAGGAAGTCAATGACCGCGTAGGAGCGTTGTTGGAGAAGGTTGGCCTTGAGCGAGCCTATGCGAACCGCCTGCCACACCAGTTCTCCGGTGGTCAGCGCCAGCGTGTTGCTATTGCCCGTGCGCTTGCCATGTCTCCAGAACTGCTGGTTCTGGATGAAGCAGTGGCTTCTCTCGACGTCTCCATTCAGGCGCAGGTTCTCAACCTGTTCATTGATTTGCGAAAAGACCTCGGCTTGACTGCGCTGTTCATCAGCCACGATCTTTCCGTGGTCCGCCATGTTTGCGACCGCGTAGCCATTATGTATCTCGGCCGTCTTGTGGAGCTGGCTCCTGCTAGCGATCTCTATGAAAAGCCTTTGCACCCTTACACCAGCGCTTTGTTCGATTCCGTTCCGAAGCTCGGCGTAGGCAAGAGATCATTTGCAGCAATTCAGGGCGAAATTCCATCGCCGATCAATCCTCCGTCTGGCTGCGCATTCCATCCGCGCTGTCCATTTGCGGGCCCGCGTTGTAAAGTTGAAATTCCAACTATTGCTAAAGCGGGAACAGGCCGATCCGTTGCCTGCCATATCCATAATGGTGGCACAGGCGCTGAGGCCTCTGTTCCCGTATTTACGGAAGCTGCTGCATGAACGAGAACTTCAAGGGTCTTGTTGGCCGCCTGAATGACGTGCTCAGTACAGTCAACCTCCTGAGCTGGGATGCGCGGGTTATGATGCCTTCTGGGGGCGCTGAAACCCGCGGCCACCAGATCGCAACTCTCATGGGTATCGCGCGTGATATGGTCCTCGATCCTGCAATGGTCGAGGCCGCACAGGCCGTCTTTGAAACCGCGCAAAGTGAAACGGATCGCCGCGCAGCAAGTGCTGTTTTGGAAGCGAGTTCCTATCACTCCAAGATCCCTGCTTCATTGCTGCGCCGTAAGGCAGAGGCTTCTGTAATTGCTGGCAATGCTTGGGCAGATGCGCGCGCCACTGCCGACTTCAAACTGTTTCAGCCTCATCTTGAAGACATCGTTTCCTTGGCGCGAGAAACCGCTCAGTGCCTTGGCTATGAAGATCACCCGTACACCCCGCTTGTCCAGGTTTATGAAGGCGGAGCAACCGCAACCGGTCTATCTCAATTCTTTGATGAACTGCGAAGCGGTATTCGGCCGATCCTTGAAACGGCGTTGTCTCGCCCTGCACCGCGCAAAGACTTCTTGTACCGTGATTTCAACATCGAAAAGCAGAGAGAGTTTTGCGCCAAGATTGCTGAAGAGCTAGGTTACGACACCGCTCGTGGCCGCCTCGATACCACGGTACATCCGTTCGAGATTTCCTTCACCCGCAACGATGTGCGGATCACCTCGCGCTGGGACCCTAACTACTTGCCGATGGCCATCTTCGGCACCATCCATGAAACGGGACATGCGCTGTACGAACAGGGCGTGAAGGATGAGTACACCCGCAGCGCTCATACAACCGATATGATCGGGCTGTATGCTGTAGGCGGTAACAGTTTTGGTATGCACGAAAGCCAGTCGCGCCTTTTAGAAAACCACATTGGCCGCTCTCCAACCTTTTGGGCGAAGCACTACGGCACGTTGCGTGACACCTTCCCTGACCAACTGGGTGATGTGAGCGTTGAGGAGTTTGTAGCAGCCGTTAACCGCGTCGATCCGGGCCTCATTCGCGTTGAAGCGGATGAGATGACCTACGACTTGCACATCATGCTACGGGTTCGCCTCGAAATGTCATTGATGGATGGTTCGCTCAGTGTTGCAGATGTTCCAGCAGCATGGAATGAAGCAATGGAAAACGACCTCGGACTTTGCGTGCCAAACGATGGTCTTGGCTGCTTGCAAGACGTTCATTGGTCTCACGGCTACATTGGTTCGTTCCCGACCTATACAATCGGCAACAGTACAGCAGCCCAGATCATGGCGCACATCAAAGCGACTGACCAAAACGCTCACGCCAAGATGATGAGCGGTGATGCGGAGCAAATTCAGTCCAAGCTTGGCGAAATGGTGTGGCAGCACGGCCGCGCTGTTAGCCGCGCTGAAATCCTCGAAGGCATTGGCTGCAACGCCTATGATCCAACCGCTTACCTGAATTACCTTTCTGGCAAATTCAACTAAGCCACAGCACGAAGCGTGATGCGTGCAGGAAGGCGTTCAACAACGCCCGTACCCTTCGGCTAAATTTCTTGGGCCTCACGCATCAAGCGCATTCTCATCCGCTGCGCGTATTCAATATGTTTACGTGCAGCGGCATCAGCCTTATCAGGATCACGCTGACGAATGCCCTCAAGAATTGCCTTGTGCTCCTCGTAGGCTTCCTTGATACGGGGCGAGCCCTCCAACGTTGTACCACCTAACACCGCGAGCGCATTGCTAAGCGCCATAACCGATTTCAATAGAAACGGGTTTTTCGCAGCATGGTAGAGGTATGTATGGAACTGTCGGTTTGCGGCAGCGGCTTTACGCTCATCTCCATCAGCTTCAAGCATCAAAGCGTTTAGCTCTTCCAGCTCACTGATTTCCGGCTCAGAAGCATGCTGGGCCGCCATGCGCGCTGCTGTACCTTCCAAAACTGCCCGCATCTCGTAAAGCTCGATCACCTCACGCTTGCTCATCTGCTTTACGACAGCACCAAGCCGCGGCTCATGAACGATCAACCCTTCGCCTTCTAGCCTGCGAATAGCATCCCTCACGGGCGTGCGGCTGATCCCAAAACGTTCCGCGATTTCGACTTCCCGAATGCGCGCACCCGGCCCGATTTCGCCTGTTTGAATCGCTTCAAACAGTTTCTGATAAGCCGCTTGACTGCGAGATTGCTCGCCGCCTTCCTCTGTACTCACGCGCATTCCTCCTCTGAGATCCGTCGATTTTTCTGCCACTTCCAATTGTCTATTGCAATCAGAAATATTTCTGAATACATCTGTATACATAGGTATTCATATTTACTTGGAGTGAGACCATGAGGGAGGAAATCGAAGGCCGCACCTTCGATGTTCTGGTCATCGGCGGCGGGCATGCCGGTTTGACCGCAGCCGTTTGCGCTGCTGAAAAAGGGGCAACGGTCTGTGTGCTGGAAGGCGCGCCACACACGCACCGCGGGGGCAATAGCCGCCACACACGTAATTTGCGTGCTATGCATGATGCGCCCACGGACGTGCTAACGGACGCATATCCTGAACAAGAGTATTGGGAAGACCTGCTGAGGGTCACCAAGGGCAAAACCAACGAGCAACTGGCTCGCATGGCCATTCGCGGCTCATCTGAAAGTGTCGCGTGGCTGCAAGATCATGGCGTCCATTTTCAGCCTGCACTCGGTGGCACGCTACATCTTGGAAGAACCAACGCCTTCTTCATGGGCGGCGGAAAGGCAGTGATGAACGCGCTTTACCGAAGTGCACGAGACCTCGGTGTAGTGGTGGCATACGATGCGCCAGTTAAGGATCTGGATTTCCAGGACGGCTTTTTCCAAAGTGCCACAGTGGAGAGCAAAGAAGGCACTTATGTTGCCAAAGCAAAAACGCTCGTAGCCTCTGCTGGCGGGTTTGAGGCCAATCTAGAATGGTTAGAAGAAGCTTGGGGACCGACGGCAAAAAACTTCCTCATTCGCGGTACGCCATATAACCGCGGCGACTTACTCAAAACACTACTTGCCTGCGGTGCGCAACAAATTGGCGACCCGAAGCAATGTCATGCGGTTGCGATTGATGGCCGCGCACCAAAGTTCGACGGCGGCATTGTTACCCGCGTGGACTGCGTCTCTCTAGGAATCGTTGTGAACGTCAATGGTGAGCGGTTCTATGATGAAGGCGAAGACTTCTGGCCTAAGCGCTATGCTATTTGGGGACGCCTTGTGGCAGGTCAACCAGAGCAATTGGCTCACGTCATAATCGATAAGAAGTCCGAGGGCATGTTTATGCCACCGGTATTCAAACCAGAAGTGGCCGACACCATTCCGGAGCTTGCTGCAAAAATTGGCGTACCTGTTGAGACGCTTGAACAAACAGTGAGCGACTTCAACGCCGCTGTCGTGGACGGCGCCTTCAATCACACAGAACTGGATGATTGCCATACCGAGGGCCTGGCGGTGAACAAAACCCACTGGGCAAGAACAATCGACAAACCGCCGTTCAGAGCGTTCTCACTAAGACCGGGCATCACCTTTACCTATCTGGGAGTGGGAGTAAATGAACGCGCCCAGATGCTCATGGATGACGGGAAACCTTCAGCTAACGTTTTTGCTGCAGGTGAAATCATGGCCGGAAACGTTTTGGGTGAAGGGTATCTGGCTGGAATTGGTATGACTATTGGCGGTGTCTTTGGCCGCATTGCAGGTAAGGAGGCCGCTCGCCATGCACTTAACTGAGGCCCTGAAAGATGCCGACCGCATCATGTCTATCTGCAACGCCTGTCGTTATTGCGAGGGGCATTGTGCAGTATTTCCGGCAATGGAGAAGCGGCTAGAGTTTAACCCCGCTGACCTGAACTACCTCGCAAACCTTTGCCATAACTGCGGCTCTTGCTACCACCATTGCCAATACGCAGACCCGCACGAGTTTGACGTCAACGTGCCGAAAACGTTCTCCAAGGTACGCACGGAAAGCTATGGTGAATATGCTTGGCCGCCGGTGATGAAGGGCATCTACAAAAAGAACGGCTATTGGGTCGCTGGAATTGGCAGCGCCGCAGTAATCGGCTTTACGGTTTTGACCTCAATGATCGTTGGAGGTGCAGCCTTCTTTTCACCTAATCCCGAAGGCTTTTACGGCATCATGCCTCACAACGTTATGGCAGGCATCTTCGGCTTCGTGGCGATTTTTGCGCTCTTCGCATTGTTCATGGGCATTGCGCGTTTTTGGTCTGCAATCGGACTTCCCAGTCCGCTAGGCCTAAAGCGAGCTGAAATCCTACAAGCTATTCACGACGCGCTCACGCTTAAGTACATGGGTGGCGGCAATTCTGATGGCTGCACATACCCGGATGAGAAACCATCGAAGTGGCGTAGGCGTTTCCATCACATGACGTTCTATGGCTTCATGTTGTGCTTTGCCGCCACTTCGGCTGGAACCATCATGCACTACCTTGCCGGCCTTCACGCGCCCTATGATTTTACCAGCCTGCCCAAAATTCTCGGTAGTCTGGGCGGCATTGGCCTGCTTATAGGTCCTGCTGGGCTTTTGTGGCTTAAAGGCAAGGCTGATGACCGTGTGAAAGATGAAAACACCACAAGCATGGATATCGCGTTCCTTGTGCTGTTGTTCATGGTCAGCCTAACCGGTTTTGCTCTGGTTTTCTTGGGCGGAACAAGCTTGCTCGGCCTCGCCCTCACCGTCCACTTGGGCTTTGTGGCTACGTTTTTCCTTACAGTGCCTTATGGCAAATTCACCCACGGCTTCTATCGTTTGGTAGCGCTCATCGCTCATGCATACGAAGAGAAAAACGGGAAAGCTCTACCGGTAAAAACAGAGACCAAGATGGCGGCATAAACGCGCTATTTGCCAAAAGAACTTCAAACCAAAGAAGCCCCGACCATGCTGCATGGCCGGGGCTTTTTGGATGGTGGAGTTTTGGAGGAACCCATCCAATCTTTGATTACATGATGCCGAACTTCTTGAAGGCGTCAGCGGTGCTCATGCCGTTTTGCAGCGCTTCAAGCACTTCGTTTTCACCGCGGGCTTTCTCAACTGCGCCTTCAAAAGCTTCCACTTCGATTTCCTGCGGAATGACT
>NZ_SMMA01000063.1:200020-206560 GCF_009711345.1 Pseudovibrio flavus | reverse complement strand
GCCGTGAACAACAGCGCCAACAGCGCCGCATACTTTCGCGCGGGTGGTCATCAAGCCGCCCCAGCACGCATAGCGGTGGGAAGCACCAGCGCAAACATAGACCTCGTTCTTTTTGAGATCATCCAGCGCTTCAAACATGTAGCCAAACGGCTTTTCAGAAAGCGGGTTGTTGCCTTTGTTTTTGTCGCCGAAAAAGTCGGCTTCCAGAACCGGCATCGCGCGGCCAATGATAACCATGTGATCGTCAAT
The DNA here is from genome assembly GCF_009711345.1 of Pseudovibrio flavus. Classification (GTDB taxonomy): domain Bacteria; phylum Pseudomonadota; class Alphaproteobacteria; order Rhizobiales; family Stappiaceae; genus Pseudovibrio; species Pseudovibrio flavus. The sequence continues at coordinate 206,311 of NZ_SMMA01000063.1, read as the reverse complement.
CGGCTTCAGTTTCGGATCGAGAAACTGATGGACGTAGCCTTTGGTATCGAGAATGTCGCCAACGAGGGCTACAAACAGTTCCTTGCGAGCGAGAGCGAAAAGCTCGTCGTCGTTGCTCCAGTATTTAGGCATGGTGGTCTCCTGAGAGTGAAGAGTGTTCTTTGTTTTTGGAATGCGAGTAAGACCAATGCTTCTCGCTGAGGGAAACTGGGAGTTTGGAGTTGGCGGCAGCCGCAATCTGCCGCCAACAAGGCCTCGGGAGTTGAGGCGAATATTTATCCGCTAAGGTTAGAAATCTTTGCCCAGAGCAACGATCTTGTCGACGAGTTCTCCGCCGTATTCCTCACGGAAGCTTTCCCAAGTCGCGGTTACAGCAGGAGATGTGATGAAGGAGTCTTTATCGACATCGCGGTTTACGACCATGCCGTTGTCAACGAGGGCTTGAATGTACTGCTCTTCCATTTCGATAGAGCGCTTGCGCTGGAAGTCCGTCGCATAGTCGATGGATTCCTCGATCACTTTACGCTGCTCTTCGCTCATGGCGTTGTACTTAGCCAAGTTCATGGTGATCGTAAGCGGCGTATAGGAGTGTTCAACGATGGTCAGGTACTTCTGAACTTCGTAGTACTTGGAAGAGTAAGTAACGTTGATCGGGTGTTCCTGCGCGGTCACAACACCGGTTTCAAGAGCGGTGTAAAGTTCGCTGTACGGCATCGGCTGCGGGTTCGCGCCAAGGTTCTCGAACATCGCATTGAGCGGAACCGAGTTGTTGGTGCGCATGACCAGTCCGCTGAGGTCTTCAACCTTGGTAATTGGACCACGGTTGTTGGTCATGTTGCGGAAACCGTTTTCCGGCCAAGAAAGACCCTTCAGACCAAGTGGCTCAAGCTTAGCAAGGATTGCATCGCCGATTTCACCATCAAGAGCGGCATAGGCGTGGTCACGGTTCTTGAACAGGAACGGCAAGTCAAACAAGGCGATTTCCCCCATAACGCCATTGAAGCTTGCAGAACCAACCATGTTGAAGTCGATCATACCCATGCGGGTACCATTGATCATTTGCTGGTCGATACCCAGCTGGCTGTTCGGATAGATTTCAACCTTCATTTCACCGTTGGAGCGTTCAGCTACCTGTTCGGCAAAGGCTACAGCCAGTTCATGTTGAAGGTCGGTTGTTGGTACTGGATGCGCGAATTTCATAACCATTTGCGCATGGCCAAGTGTGGTGGTTGCAAGTAGGATTGTTGCAGCAGCGAGTAGCTTTTTCATCTTCATTTTCTCCCATTGAGATGAAATTCCCATCCGCGCTTTTTTGCAGGCGCGGATGTAATCCAGAATGCGTTGAGTTATTGTCCTGTCATCAGTTTCATCGGGTAAATGATGAGCTGCGGGAACAGGGTGTAGATGCCAAGCAAGAAGGTGTAGACGCCAACGAAAGGTAGAATGCCAACAACGGCTTTCTCGATGCGAAGTCTCCCAACCCCGCAAACCACGTTGAGCACAACACCAACAGGCGGCGTGATCATGCCGATACAGCCATTCATGATGAACATCAGGCCGAAGTAGACCGGATCGATACCGGCTTCCTGCACCACTGGCATAAGAAGCGGCGCCATGATGAGAATGGTTGGCGCAAGATCCATAACCATGCCGATTGCCAGAATGAGCAGCATAATGACAAGCATCAGCAGACGCGGGCTATCGACGAGCGGATTAAGGAATTCGGCGAACTGTTGAGGCAATTGCGCGATTGTAATCAGCCAAGACGCGACCATTGCACAGCCAACGAGGAACAGGATCATACCGGTTGCCTTGGTTGACTGGACGATCACCTCAACGAACTTTTCCCAAGTCAGCTCTTTATAGATGAATGTCGAAACAAACAGCGCGTAAACGGCAGCCACAACGGCAGCTTCGGTCGGCGTGAAGATACCGAAGCGAATGCCAACGATGATGATGAACGGCATGATGAGTGCCCAGATGCCATCACGCAGAGCTTCCCGTTTTTCTTCCTTGCTGGCAGGTTCAGGAACCTCCAGCTTTTCGTGGCGCATCATGTACATCCACGTGAAGTACAGAGCCAAGCCCATCATCAAGCCCGGAACGATACCGCCCATGAACAACTGAACGATAGAGATGTTGCCTGCAACGCCGATAAGGATCAGCGGAATGGAAGGAGGAATGACTGGTGCGATGATACCGCCAGCAGCAAGCAAACCGGCGCTTCGACCTTCAGGATAACCAGCCTGACGCATCATCGGTAGCAAGATGGCAACCAGCGCAGCGGCATCAGCAGCAGCAGAACCGGAAAGACCAGCCAGCACAACAGAGGTCAAAATAGCAACGTAGCCGAGGCCGCCCTTTTTGTGGCCAAGATAAGCCATCGCCAAGCGCACGATGCGGCGGGACAAACCACCGGCAGACATGGTCTCACCAGCAATCAGGAAGAACGGAACCGCAAGAAGGGCAAAGCTGTTAACGCCGTTGATCAAGGAACTTGCCATGATATCGGCTGGGAACAGTAGCCCCATGTTGAACATGCCCTGATGAAAGAGCAGCGCAAATGCCGAAAGAAGCAGAGAAAAGGCGACCGGAATACCGATCAATATGCCCCCGAGCAGGAAGCCAAGGAAAATGGCAAGGGTCATGACTCGGTTTCCTCTTGTAGCTCGTCCTTAGGTGGAATGAAGGTTCTCCAAAGCGCGATTACGCCCATAGCAAAGCCTGCAACCACACCCGATAGATGCATGTAAGCCAGTGGAATGCGGCTGATCGCCATGGCGTTGGTCCAGTTCAGGCTGACCTGATTGATAGAGCCGTAGACCAGAAACGCGCAGGCAATTGCCATGAAGAGATAGATGAAGCGGCGCAGGATGAAGCTTGCCTTTGTAGGAAGGAGAGCTTCCATCATTCGAAGTTCCAGATGCTCACGGGTGTAGAAGCACATAACCGCGCCAATCATCACCATCCAGACGAAGATAAGCTGCGAAACTTCAGCCGAGAACTTGAGACCGCTGTGAAAGCCGTAGCGCAAGACCACATTGAAAAAGACCAATGCAATCATCACCACCATGGCTGCCGTTAAAACCAATCGGAAAAGGTATTGAGCAAGCTCCGACAAACGCGAGAACTTTGACATCGCGATAACCACTCGATTTGTTCATGAGGGAGCCCCTGCCCGCTAATGGGCAGAGGCCAAAAGATTTTGCATCACCACAAAGGTGTAAGGACCGGTTCGCCCTTGAAATGTCTGATGAGGTTGTCACAGGTGAGTTGCGCGATATCGCGTCTGGTCTCTACAGTGCCGCTGCCCGTGTGCGGGGTCAGGATCACGTTGTCGAGTTCAAACAGCTCTGCCGGAACATTCGGCTCGCTCACAAAAACATCCAGCGCTGCGTAACCAAGGCGGCCATCTTTAAGGGCAGCGACCATCTCGGCTTCATCAACAAGCGCACCGCGAGCGATATTCACGAAAAGGCCCTTAGGTCCAATCGCCTCAATTACTTCCTTGCTGATGATACCGCGAGTGGAAGGCAGGCTTGGGCACATTGCAAAGAACACATCCACGTCCTTCGCCATCTGCAGAAGGTCGGTGTAATATTCGTAGGAAACGCCTTCTACCGGTTTGATGTCGTTGTAAACGATGGTCATGCCAAAGGCTTCCAGACGCTTTGCGATAATACGTCCGATGTTGCCAAGACCCAGAATACCAACTTTCAACTCGCTCACGCGGCGTGTCAGGTTGATGATTTCTTTCGGCCAGCGACCATCACGAACGAACCGGTCACCCTTCACCACTTCACGAATTGCAGACAGCGCCAGAATAACGCCCATATCTGCAACGTCTTCGTTCAAAACGTTCGGCGTATTTGTAACGATGATGCCGCGGTTGCGAGCAGCTTCCAAATCAACGGTGTCAGTACCAACGCCGTAGTGAGACACGATCTCAAGGTTTGGTAGCGCTGCGAAATGAGCATCGGTGGTACCAGAAGGAATCGCGGTGGTGGCGATGCCCTTAATCAGTGGCTTGAGATCATCGGGCACTTCGCGAGCGTCAGGTGAAAAATCAAAATATGGGTGAACAGTGAAATGCTCTTCCAGAACCGGAATGACGGCTTCGATGATTTTGGAAGTGACAATTATGTGCGGTTTCATTAGTGGCCTGTTATTCGTGCAGCAGTGACGTTTTGTTAGGTGGGATAGGTCTTGACCTTCTTTCCTAATGAGGACACTATCCTGATATATTGTCAAGATGTTAAGCTGTCTGACAGGTATAGAGGTTGAAAAGTTGTTTGAGCTAAACGAGTCTTTTGGCGGAAAAATTAATAAGCAGTCGCTTTCTGAGCAGACAGCCGATCAGTTGCGGGCGGAGATCCAACGGCAGAAACTCACCGTTGGCAGTGAATTGCCTGGCGAGATCAAAATTGCAGAAAGCTTGGGGGTAAGCAGAAGCGTCGTTAGGGAAGCACTGCGCGTTTTGGCCGCAGAGGGCATGATCGAGCTGCGTAATGGCAAAAAACCAATCGTTTCTCACATGAACAGTGAGGTCATTGGCCGTTTTTTGTCTCACGGTCTGGCCAGTGCTCAGATCACAACCCAAGAAGTTTCAGAATACCGAATTTTGGTTGAAAGCGCCCTAGCCCGATTGGCAGCGCTACGCCGTAACGACTCGCAAATTGTTGAAATGAAGCAGTGCGTTGAGGAGATGGCAGAAAATCAGCGCGATCTAGAAAAGTTTGCTGATGCTGACTTGAAGCTTCACCTGATCATCGCGCAGGCGGCGAATAACACCATCTTCAATGTGCTTCAGGAAAGCGCTTCAAATCTCATTCATGACGGTATCACCCATGGCAACAACGCCAATGCCGACTTCATTAAACCGAGTGAAGTTGTTGAGATGCATAGAGCCATTGTAGCTGCAATTGAAGCAGGTGACCCTACTGAAGCAGAAGCCGCTATGAAACGCTCGTTCCAGTATTTCGTTACAGCGGAAGACTTCAAGCTCTAGTTAGAGCTTTCCGGACCCCACACTCAACCTCAGACAAAAAATAACGCAGGCCCTCAAAAAGGACCTGCGGCTTCGGCGTTCATCTTGTAATGCAGGAACCTCAACTCGGGCGCTTCGCCCAACACGAAGCACCCGAGCGATCCTCCCACATCTACCTGCGCGCTACTTCAAAAGCAGGTAGGATAGATCGCTAATGATATAGAGAGCGACTGACACTACAGCGACCCAAACCAGAATATCTGACCAATAAAGACTACGCATTTTTCAACTCCCTAAAATTTCGAAAATTCATCGTCTCGATAGAGATGAACAAAGCGCCTGCGCCGTCCCGACTACAGCAGGCACCTTAGTTTTCAAATCAGCCTAGAATGCCCACAGCCCGCAGAAATAGCGTTGAAAACAAAATTACTAGATATGATCCAAGCACTATTCCGAAGAGCTTATGAAATAGAAGTCCGATAGCTTTTAGATTTGCAGCCATAAATATTTCTCCCGAATATTATTAGTTCATTTTGAGAAACTACTTTTCGCCTATGCCATAAAAACAGCGAGCGATAAGAAAATACCTCCGAAAAGAGCTAGGCCTCCAAGGATGTTCTTATTCATTTGGCACCTCCGGTTCACTTATTTGCAGCAGATGCATTGCCTATTCGGGTTCACAGTCTTGAGCTAGAACCTCTTTGCGGGCTGCCCCGCTAGCGCCCACCTAATAGCAAGCAATAATGCAATACACCCTCGCCTTTCGGAATTAGATATCGACACATTCAACCGAATAAAACCGAAAAACTAAAGCAACCATAAATGTAGATTGAATACTATATGTATAGATGACTTATAGTTCATTTCTATACTATGACTATTCTATTCTCTACAAAAACAGCAACAAGATTTGTCTGTACGCGTATGGTGCATATTAATTTTTACTCAGTCAACACCATCAGGAAAATAAAATAGGAGTTTTTATACTAAACTGCGACACATTGAAGCAAAAACACAAATATATCTCTATAAAAGAAGCCGTAGCTTTCATAAATGGACGTAATAATCTGCCACAAGACAATAATACGTAAGCATACATTACCGAATATAACGGCGACATACCTTTACTATTGAATATGCATTGATCATCAATTCCAGATTTTCATAGGAACAATTTGAAAAGTGCAATAATACAATATTTTCGCGTATTTTCTTGAACTATGATTTCACGGAACATGACGCATACCTATTAAAACATCATATTTCCAGATGAAGACTATAGAACGCCACGAACGCGCGGCACC
>NZ_SMMA01000063.1:116224-199849 GCF_009711345.1 Pseudovibrio flavus | reverse complement strand
CCAGCACAACGCAAACAAATATAATAACTAGAATTGAATTTAATTTCTGGTCATCCGGCAAAAATCACCAGCCGCAAACCGCACAAAACAGCCAACTTCAAGACTGAAGAAGCCTTTCTCTCCACAAATCACCACATATAATAACATTATCGGATATTAATAATGCGCGAGGCGATGCATAGTTGGCTCAGCGGTGGGGGCCGCCATATGGAGAAACTAGATTCTCGAGAGCCGTTGGGAGACGGGCAGGCCGCCACCAAAAAAGAACGCTCCAGTTCATATGGGGGAAAAAATGGAATTTCTGGATTGGGTAGCGCTGGTCGCCTTCTTCGCGATCATGGTGGGCATCGGCCTTAATGCCTTTAAGCGTGTTAAAGGCTCTGGAGACTTTTATGTTGCAGGGGGTGGCTTGCCTTGGTGGCTTGCAGGTGTTTCTCACCACGTTTCTGGTTACTCGGGCGTTGTGTTCACCGGTTATGCAGCTATCGCTTATTCCACTGGCTTTAACATCTACGTCTGGTGGGCGCTTAACATCACAATCGCCTGTCTTATCGGCGCTTGGCTAATTGTCCCGCGGTGGGCACGACTGCGCACAGCTTGGAACGTTCAGTCTCCGACTGAATATCTGGTAAAACGATACGACTTCAAAACGCAGCAGGTTATTGCGTGGCTGGGTGTTATTCTGAAGCTGCTTGATACTGCAGGTAAGTATGCAGCTATCGGCGTTTTGCTCTACGGCTTCACCGGCATGCCGATTTACTACGGCATCATGCTGTCTGGCGCTGTAGCAATGGTGTACGTGACCGTTGGCGGCCTCTGGGCTGATACCATGAACGACTTCTTCCAGTTCATCGTTCAGGTTATCGCTGGTCTGGCAATGTTCTTCGTCGTGCTTGCACACCTTGGCGACATGGGCACCAACTACGTTGATATGTGGGACAAGCTGCCTGTCGGCAACGCAGATCTGTTCAACGACAAATACACCGTTGGCTTCTTCCTCAGCTTCATGCTTGTAGTGCTGCTTAGCTACTGCGGCGGCACATGGAACCTGGCAACCCGCTTTATCGCCTCTCCAGATGGTAAGCAGGCCCGCAAAGCGATGGTTCTTTCCTCGCTGCTCTACCTCATCTGGCCTTTGATCATCTTCGCGCCGATGTGGGCAGCTCCACTGCTGATGCCGGATATTCCTGCAGCTGAACAGACGCAGCTTTACTCCGCTATGACTGTTAAGTATCTGCCTGCTGGCCTCGTCGGTATCGTTCTGGCTTCCATGTTCGCTGCAACACTTTCCATGGTTGCATCTGACGCCAACGCTATCAGCTCTGTGCTTTCCCGCGATATCCTTCCGCACTTCAACAAGAAGTTCCGCGGCGAGGACGGTAATACTCCACTTTACATGGCCCGTATCGTGACCTTCTCGTTCACGCTTACCACCATGGTGATCGCGCTCAACAAAGACTTCTTTGGCGGCATCATCGGCCTGATCCTCGTGTGGTTCGGCGGCTTGATTGGCCCTGCATCTATTCCGATGGTGTTTGGCCTCCTGCCTTGCTTCAAACACTGCGGCCCTTGGTCGGCTCTAGGCTCTATGGCTGCTGGCCTTTCAATGTTCCTGTTCACGAAGCTCTTCATAACTGACCCATCTATGGCGCTTGCTGTTGGCGGTCCTGTGGTCGTGTCTTTCTTGTTCTTCATCGGTGCGGAGATGGTGAACAGAAAGAACCCTTGCTCTGCGGAAATCGAAGACCTGATGGAAAAGCTTTCCAAAGACTAAACCGAGCAATGGACCACGCGGTATGTCTGCGTGGTCCTTTTCTTTCAATGAGGAGGCACAGATGCTTGCGACCCATGAAACCCTAAAAGCTGAATATGACCGTTGGCAGCATGAGCTTGAAAGCAATATCTTGCCATTTTGGACGCGTGCCCTTGACCAAGAGAATGGCGGCGTTTTCACCTGTTTTACCAACGATGGAACCACGCTTTTAGCGACCGACAAGTACACATGGTCTCAAGGTCGCTTTCTATGGAACTGGTCACGCAATGCAGAGCTTGCCCGCAAAGGGCTGATAAGCAGCGACGCTGAAGACTTCCTCATTCATGCCCGCAAAACCGCTCAGTTTTTAGAAGCCAACGTCTTTCTGGAAAATGGCAATTGCGCTTTCGTACTCTCCAAGGAAGGAGAAAAGAAAGAGCCGGTTGCAGGCCAAGGCTACGACACTTCCTTTTATGCCGACTGCTTCGTCGTAATCGGTTTTAGCGAATATGCCCGTGTAAGCGGTGAAGCACATTACTTCGACCTAGCCTACAAGCTCTACCAGCGCATTCTAAACCGTCTGGCAGAGGGAAGCGTTAGAAGCGATCCATACCCTGCCCCTCAAGGCTTTGTGCCTTATGCCTATGACATGATTGTTCTGGGCGTTGCAACAGGGCTTACAAGAGCAGGACGGGAACTAAACGCCGCTGCAACAGATATTCTGGCAGCGGACACAGCAGCAAAACTTGAAAGCATCCTCACCAGTTTTCACGATCAGGCAGATATGCGCCCATTGGAGATGAAAGCGACCGGAGATGCCGATGGAACCACGTTGCTTGAGCGTCACATAACACCCGGCCACACTCTGGAGTGCATGTGGTTCTGTCAGCATGCAGCAGAAGAACTTGGTACTGTCTCTAAATGGCAAGATGCGATCAATAGAGCATCCCGTTTTGCCTATGATCGTGGCTGGGATAAAACCCACGGCGGGCTTTTCCGCTACACCGATTTTACCGCAGAACACGACGAGCCGCAGGGCACAATTCGCGGAGATGATCCTTACGAGCAACTCATCCGCGATACATGGTCAGCGAAAATTTGGTGGGTGCACTCCGAGGCGCTCTACACCACTTTGCTCCTTGCTCTGAGGACAGACGACACGGCCTTCTTTGAAGACTACAAAGCCGTGCGCGACTACACCATGAAGGTGTTCCCCAACCCTAATAAGGACATCGGCGAATGGGTTCAGATCCAAACCCGTGAAGGGCAGCCAATGAACAAGGTTGTCGCGCTGCCGGTGAAAGACCCGTTCCATATCATGCGCAATCTACAGCTCATGCTTGAATTGCTGGATAGCGCTGTGAAAGCCAGCGAGGCTGGTAGCAATGCTTGAAGTTGGGTGTGCAAGGCGGGAGATAATTCCCGCCAAGCCGCTGGTTCTAGGTGGCTTTGACTTTAGAAAAGAGCCCTTTGAAGCGATAGGGCAACCGATCTACGCACGCGCAATACTGCTTGCAGGCAAGCATGCAATTATCTCGCTCGATCTGTTGTTTGTCGGCGACAACCTTTTTCACACGTTGAAAGCCACCCTATCAAAAACTGTGGGCTTAGAGCATATCAGCCTACAAGTATGCGCGACCCATTCTCACTCAAGTTTCCAAACGGCGGACTATCAGTCTCCACGCTTGGGTAGCTTTGATAACGATTACAACACCTTTGTTGTTTCCCAGTGCATCGACGCACTGCTGGAAGCGAAGGCAAATAGCCAGCGCACATCCCTATCCATTGCCAGTTCGACTTGCTCGATCGCAATCAACCGGCGAAAGGTATTGGATGATGGCTCCATTAAGATGGCTCCAAATCCAGAAGGAGACGTTGACCAAACGGCGACGTTACTTCGCTTTGATGATGAAAGCGGCAAGACTGTTGCGATCATCGCCCATAACCATTGCCACCCGACAACAACAGGTGACAACACCCTCTCTGGCGAATATCCGGGCGTCGTCTGCGCTGAGTTAGAAGGCAGATTTACCGGTAGTACTGCACTATTTCTGCAAGGCTTCTGCGGTGACATACGCCCTGCACTTGTCAAAGGCGATGAGTTCTATCGTGGTACCTATAAGGATGTTGTTAGAAACGGAAAGGCGCTCGCCACAGCCTACGGGGACGCCATAGAACAAGCTTCGCCCTGCCAGACCACCGGCCATCTTATCTATCAAGAGGTAGTTGTCGATCTACCAGTCGAAGCGCCCATGTCATCGGATCAGTTGAAAGCATGGTCAGATGGGTTTGACGCGGGATCCATTCAGCGAGAATGGTCCCAGCACTGGCTCGCTCAGCCGGAAGGCTCCATACCCTCTACCGTCAGCCTTAATGCCTCAGCACTTAATATCGAAGGAGCCGCGATCCTGCTTGGCCTAAGCGGCGAGATCGTCAACCATTTCAACCAGTATGCCAAAGAGCTGTCATCAACCCCTATACTATGTACGGGCTATTGCAATGGCATGGCTGGATACGTGCCGACAGCACAACAAATCGCCGAAGGCGGATACGAGCCAGAACTCTCCGCCTATTACTTCTACCTGCCGAACACCTTTAGCCCCGAGGCTGAACCACTATTGAAAGCCACGATACGCCGACTTCTTACTGCAACAACATCCGCCAGTATTTCTGAACAATAAACCGGACGAACCCGATGTCTCTTTCTCGACAATACCTCGATAAAATCACCAGTCACCTTGAAGCCATTCATGACGATGTGAATGAAAATATCCTCAAGGCTGCCAACCTGCTGGCAGACCAGATTGCTGAAGATAAGCTCATTCACGTTGCAGCTAGCGGCGGTCACTCCAACCTTGCTACGCAGGAAATTTTCTTCCGTGCGGGCGGCCTGATGCACATCAACCCAATCATGGATGAAGGCACTTTACTCACTAACGGTGCCCTTCGCTCTATGGCGATTGAACGCCTTCCCGACTACGGCAAAATCGTCTCCGCAAACAATCCGATGAACGCCGGCGATGTAATGGTGCTCATCAACGCCTATGGCATCAACGCGGCAGTTCTGGACCTTGCTATTGAGGCGAAGAAAAAGGGCGTCACTGTTATTGCGGTGACGTCAATACAGCACGCGGAAGAAACTCCTAAGGACCACCCTGCCCGTCATCCAACAAAGCAGAACCTAGCGGACGTTGCCGATATTACTCTAGACTGCAAAGTGCAGGTTGGCGACGCTGTAATGGAAGTAGAAGGTATCACGCAAAAAGTTGCTGCGATGTCCACTTTCGCCAACTCCTTCATCCTGAACTGCCTTGTTATGGAAACCGTCAATATTCTTGGAACGCGTGGCATTGAGCCACCAATTTGGAAAAGCGGCAACGCGACCGGCGGCGACGCATGGAATAACCAATTCATCGACCGCTTCCGTGGCCGCATTCGGCTTCTGTAAAAACAGGTCACTATTTACCGGAAGGGCTCCCAAACATGGGGGCCTTTTCTATTTCGACCTCTTGAAATAGTAGATCGCACTCCTATTAATATCCTGTGGTGTTAGTTATTTTGAAATTATGACCTAATAGGTACAACGCCGACTTGCCTACAAAGTGCCTTCGGCGCACTCAGGGCGCAAACAAAAGGGGCCTTCAAGAGAGGTCATTTGCAAAGGTTATTCAAATGGTTCAGGCAGTTGCAGCCAAGTCTTCGGTATCTACCAAAAAAGATATCTTTGATACTATCGTGTCTGGACGCGCCACATCCCGCAAGGACCTTGCAAAAGCACTTAGCCTTAGGCCAAACACCGTTTCTGATCTGGTCAACGAAATGGTGGAAGCCGATCTTGTTTGGGAACAGACAATGTCGAGCACCGGTAGAGGCCGCCCGATGGTCGCGCTTGTTCCCAATCATAACCGCCTCGTCGCTATTCTCTTTCAAATGGACAGCCGCTGCCTTATCGCCAGTGTTGTAAACCTACAAGGCACCGTCGTTTACGCCTGCGAGCAGGTGGTGGATGAAGCCGCCGACAACGCAGCGATGGCGAAGACCATTCAGCATCTCTACAATGAGGCAAAGCAGCACTTACCGCCACGCGCTGAACTGGCAGGACTGATTTTCTCTCTTGCAGGCATCATGGAAGCTGAAAACCTAACTTGGGTGTTTTGCTCCCGCTGGCCGAATATGCGCAATCTGAATATCGCAGAGGCCATCCAAGAAGATCTGGAGATGGTCCTCGTTCGCAACATGGACCAAGAGCTGAAGGCTCGCCTGCGCCAAAGTCAAAGCTCATCAGGTGGTACATTATTGCTCCACTGGGGTTATGGCATCGGCACGGCCTATGCCCACCAAGGTGCGCCAGTGAACGAACACGAAGGCCGTTTTGGCGAAATTGGGCACTGGCAGCTGAAACGGGCCGAAGGTTTGGAGTGCGTTTGCGGTGCAAAAGGCTGTCTTGAAACGGTCGCAGCACTATGGGCGCTTATGCCATCCCTTCAAAAGAAATTCCCGCAGATCAGCAATAACGAGAAGAAGCTGGCTGACGAACTCCGTACGCTTGATCTGCTTTCTATGCCGGAAATGTCAGATGCGCTTGAAGCTGTCATCATGGTAACGGCAAACTTGTGCCGAGCGGTGTTTCCAAAGCGCGTTTACGTTTCAAGCCCGCTTATTGAGAACCCGTTTTTCTGGGCCAAGTTCAATGAGCTCTTCCGCAGTACAACCATAATTCCCGGCATCGAAACGCCTGAACTCATCAGCGCGACACGCAGCTACGATCTGGAACGCCTCGGCGCAATTGAAACCATCTTGCCAAAACGTCTAATGGCCTTGATGGGCGGTTAAATCGAGTAGCCATCTAACAGCCTCCAGCTTTGCCGATTTGGCTAAGCTGGAGGCCGCGCAATCGCTATTTAATATCTTGAATTGAGACGACTAACCGCTCCCAAGCGTGCTGGTTATGCATGTCAAACTGAGCGTTGTTATCATCTGCCCACTTGAACCGCGTTAGCGCTGGGGTTTGACTTGTTGCCTGATAGAGCCAGTATGCCTCTTCTTTCAACGCTTCCTTGATTGGCAGATCGATCGAAGCATAAACGGTTTGCTTGCAGGCATTAATGGACTCGCTAGGCCACAGAGCAATGCGATTGGCGAGCGCTTCTACAAACGGCCCGATCTTATCAGGATCCATTGCCCTGTTTATGGTGCCATAGGCCTCTGCTTGGTCCGCATCAAAGTCCTGCGCGCCCAAAATGATCTCCAGCGCCCTGCCCAAACCAATTTGACGAGCCATTCGAGAAGCTCCACCGCCGCATGGCAAAATGCCCATACCGACTTCCATCTGCATGAACTTGGCTTTCCCGCGCGCCGCAAAGCGCATATCGCACGCCAAGGCAAACTCGTGACCACCGCCACGCGCATAGCCTTCAATTTTGGCAATGGTGGCCTGCGGTAACTTGCTGATGCGCTCTAACACGACCTGAAGATCCAGAAGTTTTACCTCTTCTCTCGAAACAGCTTTTGCGGACATATCCTTCAAAAACTCTGTATCGGCATGAGCTACGAAAATTTCAGGATTTGCAGATTGGAAAACAACAACCTTCACGGCCGGATCCACTTCCAGCTTTTGTGCAAGCATATCCAAGTCCGCCAACATCGGGAGACCTTGTATGTTTACCGGCGGATAATCAAAAGTAACCCACGCAACTCCGGCTTTGATCTCAACGGTAAACGTTGTGAAGTGGTCGTATTTCATCGCGGTCTCCTTAAGAACCGTTGCCCCACCTCTTGGGCTGCCCGAAATACAAGAGCGCACCCTAGCACGATGAAATGATTTGGGTAGGCACCTCAAGGGAATTTGATCGCCCATCATTAATCGGGCGAATGACGCTTATTCAGAGGTATTTCCGCCGAATATCGCGGAATGATTGTTGCCTTACAGATGGTACCCTAGGTATTTTCACAAGGCGTTGAATCCATTTTGTCCAGCGGAGCGGAAATGAAAAAAGTACTGGTGCTGTTTGCTCATCCTAGAATTGACCGCTCGGAGACCAACAGCGTTCTGGCAAAAGCTGCAGCTTCCGTCCAAGGTGTCAAAGTTATTGATCTCTATAGGGAATACCCCACCTTCGAGATTGATGTAGCGGTGGAACAACAACGCCTTTTGGATCACGATATCGTCGTCTTCCAGCATCCCCTTTATTGGTATTCAACGCCCGCGATCTTGAAGGAGTGGCAGGATCTGGTTCTCGAATACAAGTTCGCCTACGGCGCTGAAGGCGACAAACTAAAGGGCAAGGTTCTATTTAACGCTGTAACCTGCGGTGCCCGGCGCGAAACCTATTCGCCAACAGGAGCCTATACGCGGGAACTCATTGAGCTACTTGCGCCTTTTCAGGAAACAGCTCGCCTCTGTCAGATGGAGTATTTACCGCCATTTGCGCTGTTTGGTTCCGGCCATGCCATTGATGAAGGAGAGCTGGAGCCGCACGTTAAAAATTACATCACGCTTCTCTCTGCGCTCGTAGAAGATCAGTTCGATTATGCCAAAGCTCGGGACGCGCTAACGCTCTCTGAAGATCTTCAAAGCCTGCTCCTTTCAGGTACAACCCCAAGCTCCCAAGCGAAAGGATAAACAATGGATCTCTTTCAAAGCGCCTTTGTCTATCTTCTGGCTGCTGTCGTTGCAGTACCAATTGCCAAACGCTTGGGCCTAGGTTCAGTACTTGGCTATCTCATTGCAGGGATCGTAATTGGCCCAATGCTGGGCTTTGTGGGATCGGAAGCAGAAGAGGTCAAACACTTCGCTGAGTTCGGCGTCGTGATGATGCTGTTTCTCGTAGGTCTAGAGCTGCAGCCTGCCATTTTGTGGCGCATGCGCAATAAGCTTATCGGACTGGGCGGGCTTCAAGTTTTAATAACGACGGGAGCCTTTACCGCTGTTGCTTTGATGTTTGGCCAAGTGTGGCAGAGCGCTTTGGCGATTGGCATGACACTGGCTCTTTCCTCGACTGCGATCGTGCTCCAGACCTTGAATGAAAAAGGGCTTATGGCATCTCCAGGCGGGCAGTCGTCCTTCTCGGTGCTTCTGTTTCAGGATATTGCCGTCATCCCGATGCTTGCGGTTATGCCGCTCCTTGCTGTCGTTGGGTTTCATCATGGCGATGCTTCTGGTGGACACGGTAGCGGTGGAGCACTGTCCAACCTTCCCGGCTGGCTGCAAACCCTTGCTATTTTGGGCGTTATCTCAGCCATTATCATTGGTGGACGCTATCTGATCCGCCCTGTCTTCCGGTTTATTGCCGCCGCGCGGCTGCGTGAGGTCTTTACAGCTGCTGCGCTTCTGCTCGTGGTGGGAATTGCGCTTTTGATGGATACGGTTGGGCTGTCGCCAGCGCTTGGAACTTTTGTTGCCGGTGTCGTTCTTTCTGACAGCGAATACCGCCATGAGCTTGAAAGCGATATCGATCCATTCAAAGGTCTCTTGCTCGGCTTATTCTTCATTTCCGTTGGAGCCGGAATTGATTTTGGGCTGATCTTCGGCTCGCCCGCCACCATCTTCGGGCTGGCGCTGGCTGTTATGGCTATAAAGTTCGCGATCCTGTTTTTTCTATCGAAGGTCTTCCGAATTCCAAAAGGTGAGAACTGGCTTTTTGCATTGGGCCTCGCCCAAGCAGGTGAATTCGCATTCGTTCTTTTCGGCTTTGCCCAAAGCGCTGGCGCAGTTCCAACCGATACAATTCGCGTTCTGACTTTGGTCGTCGCGATTACCATGCTGCTTACACCACTGCTGTTCATCTTCTACGACAAGGTCATAGCGCCAAGGGCAGCTGTTTTATCACCGCGGGACGCGGATGACATCGACGAAAAGGGCACCGTCGTGGTGGCTGGTGTTGGCCGTTTTGGTCAGGTAACCACACGCCTATTGCTCTCCAATGGGTATAAAGTTGTTATTCTGGATTACGACCCTGAAATGACAGAGGCACTGCGGAGAATTGGCCTAAAAACCTACTACGGGGACGCTTCTCGCCCTGATCTGCTGCACGCTGCCGGTCTTGACGACGCAAAAATGTTTGTGGCAGCGATGGATGACAAAGAGCAGCAGGTTATTGTGGTGGACCATGTTGCGCGGACCTATCCGCACTGCAAAATCATCGCCCGTGCCTATGATCGTCACCACGCCTATGAGCTTTATGAGGCTGGCGCGCATGTTGTTGAGCGAGAGACCTTTGAGGCCGCGCTCAATCTTGGCAAACAGGCTCTCATTGAACTGGGCGAGCATCCTTTCCAAGCTGAGCTGAAGGCAAAAGCGTTCAGACGTCACGACAAAGAAACCATGCGCCAACTCCATGAAAACTGGAAGGATGGCGGCGTCGATCAGTCGTACATTGAGAATTTGAAAGCTCGGGGCGATCAGCTTTACTCCGTCATGAGGCTGGATAGTGAAAGCCGCGAAGAGGACTTGGCCCGCGCATGGGTGCCCGCACCCAAGAGCGATGCTCTTGCTGACTTACTTATCGAAAAGGGCAAGGTAAAAGATAAAGGGGAAACCTAGTTTCCCCTTTGATGCCGGAACAAACAGTGTGCCGCTAATGTTTCCTGAGGCAGTAGCCTCAGCCTTTTTGTGGTCCCTGCCAGATTTCTGGTTCCACATAGACATAGCCATCAGCAAGCTTTCGTGCAGTTCTTACAATACCTGCGCTTCTTAGCTTGAATGCTTCGCCCTGCTCATAGTCGAGAATAACGTCCATAGTGCCCGATGGATGCTCTAGCACGATGGTCGCCGGTACCTCGTTTGGTGCAGCCACCAGCCCTTGCGCCACAGTACCGGGTGTTACAACACAGCACGCCATGCACTGGCCGCCGGTTACTGCCATGGATGGATGCGTTTTCTTCGGCATGAAGTAGCGCGCGGCAACAGAGTTTTCTTTGGTACCCTTGGCGAGCAGGCCAAACTTGGGAACCACTGACTGGGAAACATCGCCCATGCCCATCATCTCACCGGCCTTGCAGCGAATACGCTCCATCTTGGTGAAGAACTCCCGGTTGTTATCCAGCTCTTCGGCGCTTTCCAAACCTGTCAAACCAAAGCTTTCTGGCGATGCGATGACGACGGGCATGGCAACATCCATGCAGGTTACCGGAATATCCTCAATCACATCGATTAGGTTTCCCGTTGGCAAAAACGATCCTGTCACAGAGCCAGCAACATCTTGGAAGAGCAGATTAACGGCAGCTGCAGAACCTGGCACACCGGCTATCTCGGTCTCCCCGCCGTATTGCAAGGCCCCTTTCGGCGTGTTCACCAGAGCAACAACACGAGCACCCGTATTTACAGCCCTAATCTTCACTTCGGTTATGCCATCGACTGGTTCAATGAGGCCCATCTCAACAGCGGCGGGCCCAACACCTGCAAGAATATTGCCGCAGGTTGGTTTGTAATCCACGTTGTCGCCTTCGACCTCTAATTGGGCGAAGAAGTAGTCGATATCGGCCCACTCATCATCAGAGCGTGAAAGCATGGCAACCTTGGTTGTCACAGCAGCGCCGCCGCCCATTCCATCAATATTAAGCGGATGACCGGAGCCCACAGTTGCGACCAAAACCTTTGAAAGCGTATCCCTGTCTTCAGGCAAATCTGCGCGGTTAAAGTAAGGGCCACGCGACGTGCCGCCCCTCATAAACACATAGGGAATCTGGGTCTGGGTCATTTTAGCCCTCGTTCTATTACCGCAATTAAATTCTGTGTAAATGCTTGGGTTCCGAGCTGCCCGCCGAGGTCACGCGTTCGCGTTGCGGGGTGTTTAAGAACCTCTTTAACGCCGTCAGCTATGGCGTCCGCTGCCCGATCTTCTTTCAAATGGCGAAGAAGCATCTCGGCAGATAAAATGAGCGAAACAGGGTTCGCCGTGTCTAGTCCGGCAATATCAGGGGCTGAACCATGCTGGGCCTGAGCAACAGCAAACCGGTCGCCAACATTGAGCGATCCTGCAAGGCCCAAGCCGCCTGCCAATTCGGAAGCAAGGTCCGAAAGGATGTCGCCAAACATATTCGTTGTGATGAGAATATCAAATCTGGCAGGGTTGCGAACCAGATGGGCTGCCGCGGCGTCTACAATTAGCTCTTCCAGCTCTATCTGCGGATAATCAGCAGCAACTTCGCGAACGCACTCCAAAAACAGCCCGTCAGAAAGCCGCATGACGTTGGCCTTGTGAATGACAGTGACGTTCTTTTTGCCTAGTTTCTGGGCAAGTTCAAAACCGCTACGAGCAATGCGTAGCGAGCCTTTTCGGGTAATTTTGCGAAGCGCGAGAGCTACACCGGGTTCAGGTAGAAACTCCCCGCCCCCTTGGAACATGTTCCGGTCCGCGTAAAATCCTTCAAGGTTCTCACGCACCACGACAAGATCAAACGGACACTGTGCGGGAGCCTCCAGCCCGTCCCACGTAAAAGCAGGCCGAATATTGGCGTAGAGCTCTAGTTCTTTACGCAAGGTGCCAGACGGATTAAGCCCGCCTTGTTCTGCTGGTGGATAGTCATTGTGTGATACGGGGCCAAGAACGACACCATCTGCCCGTTTAGCAGCAATGACGGCATCTTGAGGAATGGTCGATCCGCATTTTGCCAGCGCAGAGAAACCGATATCCATCGCCTCAAAGGTGGGCCGCCGCTCCATCACAGGAGCGACTGCACTGATTACATCTATCGTGGAGCGGGTGATTTCAGGCCCGATGCCATCCCCTTCAAGAACAAGAAGCTTTAAGTCCTGCATTGCTTATGCTCCCCCGATTGGCCAAGGAAGCTGAACCATTCCCTGCAGCAGGCCCGGAGGGAAGTCGCGGTTAAGAACGCCTGCCATGAAGCACATGAAGGCAATACCCGTTGCAGTTAGAAGGAACGTTTTGAGCCACCCCGCGCCTGCACGAACCCGCAGGAAGACAACGAGGAAGCCAAGCAGTGCAAGGATGTATCCAACAAAATATGTTGCCGCGATCAACCCTGCGAGCCAGCCCAAAGTGCTCCATAGGCCGTGCGGAGCATCTGCATCTTCTCCATAGACTTCTTTGTCAGCAAAGAGCGCATCGGTTTCTTTGCGGAACATCATCTGTACGAGCAGCACCAAACAGCACGCTAGAGAAACTCCGCCTACGACCAGAGGCACGATCTTGTCAGTCATGTTGTAGTCGGGAATAGCGTTTGCATTGAGCAGTGCAAACACAAGGTAGCCTGCAATAATCATCAGGAATACAAGCGGAGCACGCTTTGAACCGGAGCGGACATCCCCCTCGGCCATGATGGTTTTTGCTTGGCGAATACCGAAGAAAACCGAAAGCACAGTGAGGATAATCAGCACGATCACAATCGGGCTGAAGATGTAGTCGATACCCTGCTCAAACCCTTTGCGGAAACGGAAGCTAGCGATCTGGAATGCCTGATTGGCAAACTTCTCGACCGGATTAGAAAGCACAAAGCCGATAAGGAAAGCCGGACGGGACCATTCGAAGCGGCGAAGGAAGATACCGATGACACCAATAGCAAACAGAGCCAGCAGATCTTCAAAGCTCTGACCTGATTGGAAGGCCGCAAAGCAGATCAGCATAAACAAGAATGGCGCAAGATAGGTGAAGCGGATCGTTGTCAGCTTGGCAATGCCGCCCGATGCCATAATACAAATGATGGTGCCAAACACATTCGCTAGCGCCAGTAGCCAGACGATTGAGTAGGTCATATCAAGGTTATGATCGAGCATTGCTGGCCCAACTTCGATATCACCAGAGCCAAGCAATGCAACTGCCCCGATGAAGATAGCCATGGAGCCAGAGCCCGGAATACCGAACAGCAGCGTCGGCACCAGACCACCGCCTTCTTTCGCGTTGTTGGAGCTTTCAGGCCCGATAACGCCTCTTACCTCACCCTTACCGAAGTTGGACTTGTCCTTCGTCGTCTGAACCGTATGGCCATAGGCGATCCAGTCCACAACGGATCCGCCCAGACCCGGCACGACACCAACGACAACACCAATGAGAGAACAGCGGAACGACAGCCAGATATTGCGAAACCAGTCACGCAGGCCATCAAACCAGCCACCGCCGAGGCTCGCGCCCTTGGCAATCGCCCTGTCCTGCCGAAGCAAGGAAACGATTTCGGGAACAGCAAAGATACCCAAACCAACAATAACCAGCTTAAGGCCATCAATAAGGTAAGGCACATCGTAGGAGGACATGCGCAAGCTACCGCCCGCATCACCCTCACCGATTGTTCCGACCATCAAGCCCAGTCCGGCTGCAGCAACGCCTTTTAGGGGAATGCGACCAGCGAGCGTTGCCACCATGGAAAGCCCGAGAATTGTTATCATCAGCATTTCCGGCAGACCGAAAGACAACACAATCGGGCGGGCAATCAGAATAAAGAAAGTAAGAAAGCAAGCGCCAACAAGACCGCCGAAAAGGGAAGCTGCGAAAGCGGCCGACAACGCGCGCGCGGCCTCACCCTTTTTTGCAAGCGGAAAACCGTCCAGCACCGTTGCTTGTGAGGCCGAACTTCCCGGAATACCCATGAGCACCGAGGCAAAGGTATCGGAAGTCGGAACAACAGCCACCATGCCGATCATCAGAGCAAGCCCCAAGACCGGCTCCATGCCAAACATGAACGGCAGAACGAGAGAAAGGCCCGCGATGCCTCCTAGGCCGGGAAACACTCCAACGGCCAGACCCATTACAACACCAAGCAACAAATAACCAAGCACAATGGGCTGTAGAATCATATTCCATGCGTCGTTAAGCGCAGGAAGAGCGGTTGCGAGAATCTCCATGTGAGCCCGCTTTCATAAAAAGTAGTAATTTGGGAAAGGTGCCCCGCTTTGAAAGCGGGGCTATTTACAACGGTGTTATTTCAGATCAACGCCGTAAGACTTTTTCAGCCAGCCTTTTACGTAGGCTTTGGCTTCGTCTGGAACGCTAACTGCGGTGTTGAGTGCAGCCTGAGCGTCTTCGCCAATAAACAGCGGGTACTTGCCGATGCGCTTTGCGGAGATTTCTGCAAAGTCTGGACGGTCAGCAACTTTCTGGAAGGCGGCGGTGTAGGTATCGATCACTTCCTGCGGTGTACCTGCTGGAAGGAATGCGATCTTCTGGGAAGGGAAGCCAGCAATGAAGAATGCTTTCCATGCATCCCATACTTCGCCAGAGGTTTCGCAGCCCTCTGTCTTCTCACAAACTTCCTTGAAGCTTGGCATGTCCGGGAAGGTTGGATCGCGGACGATGTTGCCGTCACCATCCAATGCGCCCCAAGTCATCATTGGAGTAGCTTTGCCGGAATCAACAAGCTCCTTAGAGCCCTTCAAGAAGCTTGAGGATGTTTGGTAATCGATGGTTGCTTCACCGCGCTCAAACATCAGGCGGCCATCACCACGGCCTTTGATGCCGAATACCGGCTCAACCTTCATGCCCAACATTTCCCATGCAAGCAAAGGAACAAGATCGAGACGAGTTGCACCCTGACTACCGTAGATAAAGTCCGTGTCTGTCAGCTTGTTTGCAGAACCATCAAAGTCTGCACCATCCTCAGGGTTGAGGTAGGCAACGCCACCGGTGCCGGAAGCCATGACTGGGTTCCAGTCCTTATATTCATAGCGTACGCGCGGATCATCGAGCAGATATGGGAACTGCGTGGAACCAGAGGTACCAAACAGCAAAGTGCCGTCGACATATTTCTGATGCTGGAACCAGTTAGCGCCCTTTGTGGAACCTGCACCCGGCATAAACTTTACGACAACTGTCGGATTACCCGGAAGAGCTTCAGAAAGCAGCGGAGCAAAGAAGTTGGCCCATTTCGCAGATCCTCCCGTCTCTGAAAATGGAATTACCCAACTGATGGTTTTGCCGGAAAAATCAACTTCAGCGCTTGCAGGCGTAGCTACACCAACGCAGAGTAGCCCAGCTAAAGCATAGCGCTTAAAAGTAGAATCGGTCATATCTACCTCCCTCATGACCAATCAAACACATCAAGGCCCGTACCTCTATTGTGCTTGAGAATTATGTGGCGGAACTGATTCTCAGCCCACAGTCATCAGAATTGTTCGCCAACCTTGCAGAAAGCTTGCGGGAATATACGTATGCGCATCACGATCATTGAAGACAACCGAGCACTGGCCAGTGCAATAGCCTATCGGCTGAGGGACAGAGGCCACTCGGCAGATATCATTCATGATGGTGGCCAAGCCGCAGAATTCTTGAAACAAGAAGGCGCCGACCTTGTCATTCTGGACATCAATTTACCGGGTAAAAACGGGCTGGACGTACTCAAAGAGCTAAGAGGTGAAGGTGTCAGTACCCCTGTCATCCTGCTGACCGCAAGAAGCGAGACACAAGACTTGGTGACAGGGCTGGACAGCGGAGCGGACGACTATTTGACCAAGCCCTTCGAGATGGATGAACTGGAAGCGAGAGTGCGGGCCCTATCACGTCGGCGGAACCTCAACTTCGGTTCACTGGAGACCCTCGGCCCGCTTCAATTCGATAAGACCCAAAGACAAGTGCTGCATGAGGGAGAGAATATCGAAATTCCACGACGGGAGCTGGCGACCTTTGAGTGTCTGTTAGAGCGAAGAGGCCGACTTGTTTCCAAAGCCCAGCTCACAGACTACGTTTACGGCGTTGGCGCTGATGTAGAGGAAACCGTCATTGAACCTCACATTTCAAGGCTACGAAAGCGTCTTTGCAACTACGGCGTTCAAATCAAAACGGCTCGCGGGCTTGGCTACATGCTGGCACTGGAAGAGGAATGAAGTACGCCCCCTCCCTGCGCAGCCGCCTTCTCTATCTGATCCTGCTACCTATTGCTGCCCTCGCCATCCTTCTGGGGTTTTGGCAGTACAGGACAGCCCAAAACACCGCTGAAGAACTGTTTGACCGCAGCCTTCTTTCTGCGGCTTTAGCCATTTCGCGCGACATCGCAATTTCAGAAGGTGACCTCGTTCTTCCTTCAACGAGAGCGCTCATCACCGATGCTGCTGGTGGAGTGCTTTTCTATCACGTCACGGGTCCGGGCGGCATCTACATAACAGGCTATGCCTACCCGCCAGCAGAACGGAACAAGGCAAACATCGAGAAACACAAACCTCGGTTTTACGAAGCAACTTACCGCGGCGAGCGGGTTCGTGTTCTCAAGATCACCGAGCGGGCGACCATCGAAAACCTATCGGGAGATACAACCGTCACGGTTTGGCAGTCTCTTCGTGGTAGGCAGCAATTCGCTCAAATTCTTGCCATTCGTACCATGCTACTTTTCGCCATTTTGATATCAACGCTGGCCTTGCTCGTTTGGTATGGCGTCAAGATCGGCCTGCGCCCACTCACAGACTTGCAGGCGGCCATCGCGTCGCGCTCCTCCGACGACCTTAGCATCATCAAACGGCCAGTCCCTGTTGAGACGGCTGGTATCGTGAGTACCCTCAATCGCCTGTTCAAGGAAGTCGAACATAACCTCAACGCTCATCAGGAGTTCATATCAGACGCAGCCCATCAGCTTCGCAACCCCGTAGCTGCTGTTCAATCCATGGCAGAGGCTGTCAGGGATGCGCCTACTGAAGAAGAGCGCAAGAAGCGGCTTAACGAACTTGTGTCATCCGCCCGAAGCTGGGGCCGACTAACAGATCAACTGCTTTCGCTTGATAGGCTACGCTATGCGGACCGCTCAAAGGCGCTGGAAGATGTTGACCTGAATGAACTCAGTGAACAGATTTGCCGCGACCTAGGTGCTTCAATCCTAGAGCAAGGAATTGATTTTGAATTCCAGCGCGCGGATAGCCCGCTCATTGTCCATGGTGATGTTCTCTTCATCAATGAAGCAATCAAAAACCTTATAGATAACGCGCTGAAGCATGGCGGAGACAAGCTTTCGCGTATCACTGTTGAATGTAGTCAGAAAGAAGGACTGGCTGTTCTCACAGTCAACGACAATGGAGTGGGATTGTCTGCCAAAGACGAGGCGATTGCGTTTAACAGATTTTCGCAGGTAACGCCGTCTGATGGAAGCGGGTTAGGCCTAGCCATTGTTTCATCAGTGGCCGAAAGGCATAGCGGAAGCGTAAGGATTAATTGCGTTGCTGAGGGGGCAAGCTTGAGCTTCCTAATCCCTTTAAAGGAAGAAGGCATTCCCGCCGGTTAGGAAACGGGAATGCCAGAGACGCAGACTATTTCGGCAAAATAACCTGATCGATTACGTGGATCACGCCGTTGTCAGCACCTACGTCTGCTGCAACGATGTTTGCGCCGTTGACCTTTGGACCGCCGTCGAGATCGATAGTCACATCACCGCCCTGCACGGTTTTGGCGGTCATGCCGTCTTTGAGATCGGTGGACATCACTTTACCCGGTACAACATGGTAGGTCAGGATTGCGACAAGCTTGTCTTTGTTTTCTGGCTTCAGGAGTGTTTCAACTGTGCCGTCTGGCAGCGCGGCGAACGCTTCATCTGTCGGAGCGAAAACGGTGAACGGACCATCGTTACTGAGAGTTTCGGCAAGGCCTGCTGCCTGAGCTGCTGCAAGGAGGGTATTAAACTGACCGGCGCCTTTGGCGGTCTCAACAATATTTGCAGCAAACGCTGCGGATGAAATGGCAGTTGCGACGAGAGCTGCTGCAGTGATCTTGAGAAGTGTCATATTAAAAGCCTCCATGAAGCGTAGGGTTAACAACGCTGGCTGCTACGCCCTGAAATGGAAGCGGGATCGAAAAAACTGCAAAAATTCCGTTCACAAAAAAGTGGCGGATTTCAGCGGAAAACTTATAAACCAAATGAAAAATGAGCCGTATTACGCTGGCGGTCCGAACCTAGATCAGATTGGGGTTTAAACCTGCTCCGGCTCCTTCGCTAACTGGGACATCATTTCGCGGTGGCAGTCTACCATCACCGCGACACCTTCCTCGATTGCATCTTTCTGAATAACGGAATAGCCCATTCTGAAGTAAGGGCACGGTTTGGGCGAGTTTTCGAAGAACGGCGTACCCGCCTCTATCAGCACGCCTCTCTTTGCGAGAGCAGCTGAAAACTCCTCGCAATCGATACGCTCGTCTGCCTTCACCCAAAGGCTCGTGCCGCCGTACTGCGAGGGGCTAATAATCTCAAAATCACTCTGGCTCAAAGCAGCATAAAGCCGCTCACGACGCTCGCGCATTGCATCACCCATCTTCACGATCAATGCATCGTAGTAGCCTTGCGCCAGAAAGTAGGCGGTTGTGCGCTGCATATGCCCGGGAGGATGTCGCAACATCATAGCTCTCAGCGCCCGCGCCTGCCGGATAAATGGTTCAGGAGCAACCATGTAGCCGAGCCTCAAGCCCGGAAATATCGACTTTGAGAAACTGCCGACGTAAATGACCCGCTCCGCTGTATCAATGGATTTCAAAGCCGGACTTGGAGAGGTAGGCAAACCAATCTCGAACTCGTAATCATCCTCGACTATCAGAAAGTCTTTGTCGTTCGCAGCTTTCAAAAGCTCCCTGCGCCGCTGCATGGGCATAGTCACACCTGTTGGAACATGGTGGGACGGCGTAACAAAAACGTATCCTGTATTGTTCGGAAGGCTGTCTGGATTAATGCCCTCATTATCGACGGTTACCGCTAGAGAGCGCGCTTCGGAAAAACGAAGCATTTCAGGAATATCGGGATAGCCGGGGTCTTCGTAAACAGCCAAGCGACCATCATGTTTGAGGAGGTCAATAATCATCCAGAGAGCGTTCTGCGCTCCCATGGTAATCAGCACCTCATCTGGCGTTGCCTGAATGCCTCTGCGCGGCAAGGTGCGCGTACAAATGTGGTCGATCAGCATCGGGTCATCTTCGCTTGCCCAGTCACCGGCAAGCAGGTCAAACTCCTTCAAACCAAGCGCCCTTCGCGCGCAATCCCTCCACGCCGCATGGTTGAACAATGACCAGTCCATCTGCCCGTAGAGAAAGGGAAAAGGAAACTGCTCCCAGTCGCGGCGCTTGACGATCGCCCTTTGCCGCTGGCGATCAGGACGCAGACGCGTTGACCAGTCCAGCGCCTTGCTTCCAATCGGAGCTGTTGGATAAAACGACTGCCGTTTCGGCGCGTCATGAGAGATTGCGTAACCTGAGCGAGGCAGTGCCACCAGATAGTTTTGCGCAACCAACTCATTGTAGGCCAGCGTAACTGTAAGCCGTGAGATCCCCAAAAAGCTGGCCAACGAGCGGCTGGAAGGCATACGTGTTCCAGCAGGAATTTGCTGCTGCAGCACAAGGGTTACGACACAGGTAATTAACTGCGCCTGTAACGAGACCGGTGCTTTCTTATCAATGAAAAACAAATCCGGCGGCAACCGCGTAACTTTATCGAACAACACAATCTCTCGGGAAATACATCTGGACTTAAATCAGATTTAAACTGGATATATGGATAGGCAATTCTACGTTAGTATCCTAGATGAGTCAGGGAATAAAAAAACTTAGATCTCTCTGACAAATTTATATTTTGGAGGGGAACTATGTCATTTTCAATTAAGGGATTGAAATACGCAGTATTTGCCGCCGCACTTGCGGTTGCTACTGTACCTACCTCAGCGAAAAATTTTAAAATTGCTGTTGGCGATGGCGCAGGCGGTACTCAGGAAGCCCTGGGCAAAGCATTTATCTCTGCTCTTGAAGAAAAAACTGGCGGAGAGCACACCGGCACGCTTTTCTTGAACGGTCAGCTTGGCTCTGAGCAGGACACAATCAGCAGCGCCGCTATGGGTGCGCTAGACTTTTCTATTCTTGCCATCAACAACATCACACCATTTTCGCCTACCGTTGGCACCTTGACCCTACCCTACGTTATTTTGAGCCTTGATGACGCGCAGACTGTAACTACAGGCCCAATTGGCCAGCAGCTGGTTGAGAACACTATTCGCGATGCTGGCGTTCGCATTGTTGGCTGGGCCTACTCCGGCTTCCGCGTGCTTTCCAATTCCGCAAAGCCAGTTGAAACCGTTGCCGATCTTGATGGCCTTGTGATCCGCGTTCCTAAAAACGCAATCATGATCGAGACCTATAAGTCTTGGGGCATTGATCCAACGCCAATGGCTTGGTCTGAAACATTTGCCGGTCTTCAGCAGAAGGTCGTTGATGGTCAGGACAACCCGTACATCACCATCAGTGCCATGAAGTTCTACGAAGTGCAGAAGTTCATCACCAACCTGCGCTACATCTTCTCTATTGAGCCACTCGTTGTTTCCGAAGCTGTGTTCCAGGATCTGTCTGAAGCAGAGCAGAAAGCTGTTCTTGAAGCTGGTGCAGAGGCAACCGCTTTCTCCGCTAGCTTCCTTGAGAACACAGAAGCGCGCATCCGCGACGAGCTGGTTGAGCGCGGTATGGAAATTGTTGACCCAGCAAACGGTGAAGCAGAATTCATCGAGCGTGCAACAACAACTGTATGGCCAAAGTTCTACGACAGCATCGGCGGCGTGGAAAAGCTTAACGAGGTTCTGACTGCTCTTGGAAGAGAGACAGTTCAGTAACACTCCCTGCCCGGCCTTCCCTCGGAGATGGAGAGACTCTGAGGGAAGGCACCCTTGCTTTTCCCCAAATGTGCAGCCGGAACAATGCGTCATCTACTAGGATTTTTGGACAACATCGAAAGCTACATCTGTAGGCTTTTGCTGATTTGCTTCGTAAGCTTGCTGTTTGCGCAAATCGTCTCAAGAGAGATTTTTGGCACCTCACAGACGTGGATCGAGGAACTCTCGGTCTTCATGTTCGTTTGGTTTGTCTTCTTTGGCGCAAGCTATGCAGCGCGCATTGCGGCCCACAACAGAGTCACATTCCACTTCCGCTGGCTGCCTAGAAAAGTCGGTATCTGGCTTGAAGCGTTTTCCGATCTCATCTGGGTCAGCTTCAACATCTACTTCGTGTACCTAGCCTATGATTTCATCTTCTATCGCATGAACAAATTCTGGAAAGCCCAGACACTCGGCGTAGAGTTGAAATACGTCTATCTCATTCTTCCAATCGCTTTTGCTTTAATGACGATCCGCATTCTTCAGGTGAATTACCTCAAGCTCGTCAAAGGCGTAGATATCAAAAATCCGGATAAGGTCGAGCTTCCTAAAGACGAAAGCTCCCACGGTGATTTTGAAGATGCTTCCCAGCCACAAATCAAGGGGAGCCACGCCTGATGGATAGTCCTATCGTTCTCGTTCTATTTGGCTCGTTCCTTGGCCTGCTCACCATTGGCGCGCCTATCACAATGGCGCTGGGTGTGGCTTCTCTTGCCACAGTCTTCTACCTTGATGAAAACCCGCTTAAATTCGTTCCGATGGCTTTCAGCTCGGTGGGTTCCTTCCCGCTGATGGCGCTGCCCGCGTTCATTCTGGCAGGCGCTCTAATGGAAGCTGCTGGCCTATCCCGCCGTTTGATTGCAGTAGCCGAAAGTCTTGCCGGACCTTTCACTGGAGGTATAGCCGCCTCCACCATCATTGCTTGCCTATTCTTCGGTGCTATTTCTGGTTCGGGCCCAGCAACAACTGCTGCAGTTGGTATGCTGATGATCCCCGCGATGATCAAACGCAATTATTCGCCGGGTTACGCATCCTCGTTAACAGCAGCCGCAGGTGGCTTGGGCATCGTTATCCCGCCATCCATACCAATGGTGATTTTCGGCATCTCAGCTCTGGGCATGATCCCGCCGCCAGAAGCCGTCGAGAAATTCGGAACGTTCCAGTCTGTTTCCATTTCCAAGCTGTTTATCGCTGGCTTTGTACCCGCCTTCATCATGGCGTCATGCCTTCTCGTGATGAACTATCTGCTGTGCCGCAAACACGGCTATAAGGGCACCACCGAGAAGATGGATTTCGGCAACGTTGCCGCGACAGTTAAGAACGGGTTTTGGGCACTCATGGCGCCTATCGTCATTCTTGGCGGCATCTACTCCGGTTACTTCACCCCAACAGAAGCTGCCATTGTTGCCATTTTCTACACACTCTTTGTTGGCGCATTCATCTACCGCGAACTGGACCGGAAGGCTGTAAGCGCTGCTTTGGAGACAACCACGTGGCTTTCAGGCCGTGTGCTTCTCATCCTTTTCACCGCGACCCTTTTCGGCCGCATCTTGGTTGAGAACCAAATCCCTGCTGTTATTGCAGATGGCATGCTCTCACTTACAGAAAGCCCTTACCTAATCTGGATCATGATCATCGGCTTCCTGCTCTTCGTGGGCATGTTCATGGAAACATTGGCAGCTATCTTGATCCTCGTGCCAGTTATGCTTCCCGTCGCCTACAGCGTTGGCATTGATCCTATCCACTTCGGTGTTGTGATGATCTGCTCGCTCTCCATCGGCTTCCAGACGCCGCCTCTTGGAGAAAACCTTTTCATTGCATCAGGTATCTCCAACGTATCCATTGAAGAGATTTCTCTCAGGGCCATTCCGTTTGCAGTGGTGAATATCATTGCCGTTGTGATTATCGCTTTCGTGCCTGAGATCTCTTTGTGGCTTCCGCGAATGCTTGGCTACTAGGGGGCAACCATGCTGAAGAACTTTGACCGTATTTTATACGCTACCGATCTCTCCAAGCAGGCTTCCTTCGCTTTTTCCTACGCAGTGAGCCTTGCCGAAAAATTTGATGCAAAGCTGGATATCATCCACGTTGTTGAGCCTCTCTCAGATGATCAGCGGGTGACGCTAACGCTCTTCATTCAAGAGGAGGAAAGCCGCGAGCGCGTACTGCAAGGGCGCGGTGAAGCGGCACAGCATTTACTCAGCCAGCGCATTGCTGAATTTTGGGAAGCGATGCCCGACGACCTGCAATCGCTGCAAGAGAAGATGCCTAGCAGCCGGATAATCGAAGGCTTTCCCGCAGAAGTTATTCTTCAAGAATCCCAGCGCCTTAATAGCGACCTTATCGTTATTGGCGCCCACACCCACGGCTTCAGCCATACGTTTTTAGGAAGCATCGCCAAGCGCGTCCTACGACGATCAACCATACCCACGTTTGTCGTGCCGTTTAAGGACGACATCTAGATATTTGGAGACATTGCTATGACTAAAGAACTCACTTCAGCCGATTTGAGTGCAACTTTTGACGCCTTCAATCGCCACGATGTGGACGGTGTGATGGAAGTTTTTGCTGATGATGCGGTGTTTTATGCAGTTGGTGGAAACGAAGTTTACGGCACCAAAATTGAAGGCAAAGAAGCCATCGCCGCTGCCTTTAGTGCTGTCTGGGCAGGTATGAAAGATGCCCGCTGGGATCACCACAGCCACTTTGTATCCGGCGACCGCGCGGTGTCCGAATGGACCTTCTCTGGCACCGATGGCGACGGAAACCGTGTTGAAGCCGAAGGCGCTGATCTCTTCACTCTGCGTGACGGCAAAATCATCGTCAAACAAGCATTCCGTAAAAACCGCCCTGTTTTGCAAGGCTAAAGCAGAGCCGCTCGGGTCTCTATAACTGGGAGGATATATGGATCAGGTGATCACAAGAGAGGCCACTCGCCAACAGCCCTACAACCCGAAATACGATCCGTTGGTGAGCAAAGGGCCCGGTCACAATCAGGCTTACGCTCCAACTTACTGGATCGGCACCGCAGGCAGAACGCCTGAAGATGACGGGCCGGTCTTGCAGGATATGGACGTAGATGTAGTTGTTATTGGCTCTGGTTATACGGGCCTGAGCTGCGCCCTGCACCTTGCCAAGGAGCATGGCATCAAAGCCCATGTTCTGGAGGCAAATCAGGTGGCTTGGGGGTGTTCTGTGCGCAACGGCGGACAAGCACAGATATCCTCCGGCCGTCTGAAACGCTCCCAGTGGATACGCCGCTGGGGTCTTGATACTGCAAGGGAGATGCATGCCGAAGTGGTTGAGGCTTTTGACCTCTTCAGAAACCTTATCAAGGACCACAATATTGCGTGTGATCCGCAGGATGGTGGCCACTATTACATTGCCCACCGCGCTTGGATGATGCCTTCCTTGGAAAAGGAAACAACGGTGCTGAACGAGCAGTTTGGCTACCGCGCCAAGATGGTAGACAAACACACGTTCCAAACCGAAATTGCTAATGACAGGGAAGCTCACGGCGCAATGTGGGAGCCAGACGGCGTTGGCATCCATGCAGCCAAATTGGCTTTCGGCTTACTTGACGCGGCACGCTCATTAGGCGCTAAGGTTCATACCTCCAGTCCGGTTACGAATTGGAGAACCGAGAACGGAGTGCACTATCTGGAAACGCCGGGTGGCACGGTCAAAGCGCGTAAAGTTTGTGTGGCAACTGCTGCTTACGTTCCAAGAGGGCTGCATAAAAAGACCAAGGACAGGCTTATGCCTATCCTTTCCAACTCTATGGTCACTCGTGAACTGACTGCTGATGAGCTTGCAGAGTGCAACATCAACGTCAAAAGCCCGCTCACGGATACGCGCACCCTGCGCCACTACTACAGGCTTTTGCCCGATAACCGTATGCAAATCGGTTCTCGCAGTTCCATCAGCGGCGCTGATGCTGACAACCCGCAGCACCTGCAACTGCTTCGGGATGGTTTGACCCGCAAATTTCCAGCACTGGCGAATATTGAACTCGACTATTCATGGTGGGGATGGGTTGATGTTAGCCACGATATGATGCCGCGCATCACCCAGCCAGATCCGGCAGAACAGATGTTCTATGCCATGGGCTACGGCGGTAATGGCGTTATGTACGCAGCTCAAGCCGGTAAGCGTATGGCGGAACTCGCCGCAGGCAAGCAGTGCGGCCGCGATCTACCAATCTTCAAGTCAGAGCTACCGCACGAGGGCATTCTCACGCCATTCAGACGCTTGGGCCAGTGGTGGCTCTACCACTGGTACCACTACCGCGACGAGCGTTAGAATTTGAACTATTAGGGGGCGGATACCTGTTTAGGGTCGCCCCCTATTTTCATCGGTTCATGAATTTTGTGGAGGTATCGCGGTACTGCCTCGCACCATCAGATTCACATCAAGCTTGGACCGCATAATGTCCGTCACGTTGCTCTCCGCGATGGAGATCGCCAGATGGTGCATCGCCTGACGGCCAATTCTCGTTGCCGGAATGCGGACAGTCGTCATCGGTGGCTCCAGATCAGCAGAGCCAGAAAAGTCACCGATCCCTACGATAGACAGATCCTCAGGAACGGAAAGCTTCAAGCGCTGAGCTGCAAATAGCGCCGACTTTGCAATAACATCGTTACCGCAAACCAGAGCTGTTGGGCGGTCATCGCCTGACAGAAGCTCCAAACACGCTTGCTTGGCGTGTGCAACCTCATAGAGCGCCTCAACCGTCCAACCTTCTTTTGCTTCCAAACCGGCCTCAGCGAGTGCAATTCTCGCGCCCTTGGCTCTTGCCCGCGCTCTATCGTTTTCCTCGGTCGGCGGCATTGCCAGCGCGATCTTCTTATGGCCCAAATCACTCAGGTGTTTGGCAGCCAGATACCCAGCCTCATGGTTATCTACACCAACACACGAGAGCCGTGATTTATCGTCAAAGTTCCACATGGCAATGGCAGGGATTTTCTGCTGTTCAACAAGAACATAGGTCGCATCCAAGTGGTCAAGACCAATAAGCGCAATCCCATCAACCCGATGTTCCAGCAGCTTTCTTAAAACGACCTCTTCCTTCTTCAAGTCAAAGCCATGAGTTGCAATGAGAATTGTAAAGCCGGTCTCTTCCGCGACCTCTGAAAACGCTTGGATTAGTTCCGAGAAAATGACGTTAGCAACAACAGGAACAACAAGCCCGATTGTACCACTGCGCTTGCCGTGAATGGTCTGCGCAGCGCGGTTGCGAATATACCCAAGGCCGCGCACTGCGTCCTCTATTCGGTTTCTTGTTTCCGGCTTCACAAGATCAGGATGATTGAACGCCCTAGATACGGTTGCGGGTGAAACCCCAGCCTTGTTGGCGACTGCGAAGATGTCAATTTTTTCGGATTTTGAATTCCGTCTATTCATGAATAAGCGAGCCAATGAAAATTTTTATGAAAACGTTTGCAATACTATTTTCATACCATATCCTTTCACCTAAGGGAAGAGGAGGTCTCCCTGAACACCTTTTAAGTGCATCCATCTGCACGGCAAGAATTTAAGTATATTTAGTTGAAAGGACGGCCAACATGACCAAGATGACGACGGAGGAAGCGTTCATCAAAGTTCTTCAGATGCATGGTATTGAACATGCATTTGGCATTATCGGCTCAGCAATGATGCCTATCTCTGATCTTTTCCCAGAGGCCGGAATTACTTTCTGGGACTGTGCGCATGAGTGTAACGCAGGCATGATTGCTGACGGTTACACACGCTCCACCGGCAAAATGTCTATGGTCGTTGCCCAGAACGGACCGGGTATCACCAGCCTCGTTACACCAATCAAAACTGCTTACTGGAACCATACGCCGCTGCTTCTGGTAACGCCGCAAGCCGCCAACAAGACCATGGGTCAAGGCGGTTTTCAGGAAGTTGAACAGATGGCCCTGTTTGAAGACATGGTGGCCTATCAGGAAGAAGTGCGCGATGCATCCCGCGTTCCTGAAGTGCTCAACCGTGTGATCCTTCAGGCAAAGCGCGCCTCTGCTCCGGCGCAGATCAACATTCCTCGTGATTTCTGGACTCAGGTCATTGATGTAGACCTGCCTGCAATTGTTGAATTTGAGCGCCCATCTGGCGGCGAAGAAGCGATTGCGCGTGCAGCTGAACTTCTTTCAAACGCCAAGTTCCCTGTTATTTTGAACGGCGCTGGTGTTGTAATCGGCGGCGCAATTGAAGCGTCCAAGGCTCTGGCAGAACGCCTTGATGCACCCGTCTGCTGCGGCTACCAGCACAATGACGCCTTCCCGGGTTCTCACCCTCTGCATGCTGGCCCATTGGGTTACAACGGCTCAAAAGCTGCAATGGAACTCATTGCAAAAGCTGATGTGGTTCTTGCTCTTGGCACCCGTCTCAACCCGTTCTCTACCCTGCCCGGTTATGGCATTGATTACTGGCCGAAGGACGCCTCCATTATTCAGGTAGACATCAACCCAGACCGTATTGGCCTAACCAAGCCAGTAACGGTTGGCATTGTGGGCGATGCGAAAAAGGTTGCAGAGTCTATTCTGTCCAAGCTTTCTGCTAATGCGGGTGATTTCGACCGCTCAGGCCGCACTGCACTTATCGCCAAAACCAAATCTACGTGGGCTCAGGCCCTAACCTCCATGGATCACGAGGATGATGATCCGGGCACCACATGGAACGAGCGCGCTCGCGGCCGTGAGCCAGAAAAAATGTCACCGCGTATGGCATGGCGTGCGATTACTGCAGTTCTGCCAAAGAACGCGATCATCAGCTCTGACATTGGCAACAACTGCGCCATTGGCAATGCCTATCCAAGCTTTGAAAAGGGACGCAAATACCTTGCTCCGGGCCTCTTCGGCCCTTGCGGTTACGGTCTTCCTGCTATCTGCGGTGCAAAGATCGGCTGCCCTGACACTCCGGTAGTCGGTTTTGCTGGTGACGGTGCGTTCGGCATTTCCATGAACGAGATGGTATCTGTTGGCCGCGAGGATTGGCCGGCGATCACAATGGTGATCTTCCGCAACTACCAGTGGGGCGCAGAAAAGCGCAACACAACCCTTTGGTTTAACGACAATTTCGTTGGCACTGAGCTGAACGAGAAGGTTTCTTATGCCGACATCGCGAAGGCGTGCGGCGTGGAAGGCGTTGCCGTTTACTCCATGGATGAGTTGACCGACGCTCTCGCGAAAGCCGTTGAGGAACAGACACACTACGGCAAGACGACCTTCATTGAGGTCATGCTCAATCAGGAACTTGGCGAACCGTTCCGCCGCGATGCGATGAAGAAGCCGGTCAGCGTTGCAGGTATCAGCATTGATGATATGCGCCGCAAGCCATCCGAGGCAGAGCTCTAGTTATAGCATCCAAACTTAAACAGAAAGGCCGGAGCTAAAACTCCGGCCTTTTCATTGTTCCAGCCTATCGGCCAAGAAGCGTTTTCAAAACGAAGCGTTTTAGGGCGGTGGTATATGGCGGATAGATAAACTTGGTAGAGTTGAAACCACCTTTACTGAGAACAGACTTGGCCTTGGAAAGCGTCTTGAACCCTTCCGGACCGTGATAGTGCCCCATACCGGATGGTCCTATCCCGCCAAACGGCAGGTCATCAATCGCCACATGCATCACACAGTCGTTGATGGAAACGCCGCCAGAGTGGGTCTGATGCAGAACATGCTCCTGCTTTGCCTTATCATTGCTGAAGTAATAAAGGGCCAACGGGCGTGCCCGCGCTCTCACGAATTCTAGCGCATCTTCGAGTTCGTCGTAGGCAATGACCGGCAGCAACGGGCCAAAGATTTCCTCCTGCATCACTGCCATATCGTCAGTTACTTCAGTCAAAACATGAGGCGCCAGTTTTCGGCCAGCCTCCACGTTAGCATCTGGGACTGAGTGAGCTTGCGCGCCCTGCTCACCAGCAGACTTCAAAAGCCCGTTGAGACGCGCAAAATGCCGATCATTGATGATAGAGGAGTAGTCTTTGTTCTCCTGCCAACGCGGATACATCCGTTCAAAAGCTGCAAGGTAAGCTGAAACAAATGCGTCGCGTTTTTCACGCGGTACCAACACATAATCCGGCGCTATACAAGTCTGGCCCGCGTTCAAGGACTTACCAAAACAGATACGATCAGCGGCTTCCTCAAGCGGGAAGTCCCTATCAATGATGGTTGGCGACTTACCGCCTAGCTCTAATGTCACTGGTGTCAGGTTATCAGCCGCTGCCCGCATAACATGACGGCCAACTGCAGTGGAACCTGTGAACACCAGATGGTCCCACGGCTGGGAAGAGAACTCGGTAGCGACCTGAGCGTCCCCCTCAACCACGCAAACAAGGTCTTTCGGAAACGCTTTACCAAGCACCTCAGCAAGCAAGCGCGAGGTGGCAGGCGTGAACTCTGACATCTTAACCGCCGCGCGATTACCCGCGGCTAAAGCTGTCATCAGCGGCCCAATGCTCAACATCAGTGGGTAGTTGAACGGAACAAGAATACCGACGGTACCAAGAGGCTGGTATATCACACGCGCTTTAGCTGGCTGCATCATCATGGATACGTGCCGCTTGCTAGGTTTCATCCAGCGCTTCAAATGCTTCAGCTGATACTTGATGCCTTCCAAAATCGGATAGAACTCGGCTATCTCGGTTTCTGTATAGGCGCGACCATTGAAGTCCTCATCGAGCGCCTTTTTAAAAGCCTCGCGGTTCTCTGTGAGGGCGTTTTTGAGGGTAAGCAGCCGTTCGCGGCGCTCTTCAAACGAGGGGTATTGATCGCGAAGGAACGCTTCTCTTTGAAGCTTAAGAATGTCAGCAACAGAAGGTGCAGCCTGTACTGCCTCTTCCGCCACCAGTGTATCTGACTGAATATTCACGCGTGCGTCCTCCTCCCGCTAAGGCTTGCACCCTATTACATGGAGCAGGTTGCACGCGCGTCAACTAGAACACAAGTCTGAGATTAGGCTCAGACTCGCATTTCCTCGGCGCAAGAGCCGTATTTACGCAACCTTGGAAGGCTGGAACAGCACTTCCGGTTCCAGCATTTTAAAGCCGGTCGGAACAATCTTCAGCTCGCGCTGACCAGATTTCAACGTGGACTGCAGAACCTCGTAGATTGCAGAGATCGTGCGGCTCAGAGCCTCAGGAGCGCTATAACCTTTGAGGATATGGCCGAGGAAGAGCGAAGACAGCATATCGCCAGCACCATTTGGAGCGATCTCCAGCGGCACGATAGGCGTAGTGACAGTCCAAGCGCCCTCATCGCTCACAACAAGGATTGTAATGGTGTCCGGTGCAGTCTCTTCAACGACCAGAGAGCTGACGACTACAATTTTTGGACCCATTTTACGCAGCAGTTCAGCAGCTTCCAGCGCATCCGCCATCGTTTTCACGGTACGGCCAGAGGCAAGTTCAAGCTCGAACATATTTGGCGTAATGATGTCTGCAGCCGGAATGGCTTTTTTGACGAACAGTTCAGGAATACCTTCCTGAACGAAGATACCGCGTCCCACGTCACCCATAACAGGATCACAGCAGTAAAGAGCCTTCGGATTTTCCGCACGAACACGGGCGACAGTATCCACCACCGCATTAACGATAGGCGCACTGCCCATGTAGCCGGAAAGAACCGCTTCACAGCCACCCAATGCCCCGCGAGCATGCATGCCATCAACCAGTTCACTGATGAAGTCACCATCAAACACGCGACCTGTCCAAGTGCCATAACCGGTGTGGTTAGAGAACTGGACCGTATGGATCGGCCACGTTTCATGACCCATCAGTTGCAGCGGGAAAACAGCAGCCGAGTTACCAACATGACCAAAGGCAACATGTGATTGAATTGAAAGAATACTCATGGGCAGAAATTCCGGTATTCGTGCGCTAACAGCGATTATGTAAGTTTGGTTCGACCCTAAAGTTAGTTAGGGCTTGAGGCAACTTTCCTTTAATGGAACACCCTAAGAAATCACTGGTATTTTGCGGGAGATTTGCAGGGTAAGCACGCCGTGGGAATTTGAGTTTTCCTTTACAATTAAAAACGGCGATTCTGTGCAAGTAAACCCACCTACCAAAGAGCCAAAGGTCCATCTGATTAGTGTTTGCGAGCGGGGCAATCTGGATACATGGAAGGTAGGGTCCCGCTACATTCTCAAGAACGTAAAGGCCGATACCTACCGCGTAATTGTACCTGAGAAGCAGCTACAGCTTTTTCAAGAAAACACGCCGACTTCGTTTTCAGTCGAAAATGAAAATCTCTACACGCTAGAGTTTGGAGCAAAGCTAAAAAAGGCGACTGAGCGAGATAATCCGCAGCGTTATGGCTGGTATCTTCAGCAGCTTATAAAGCTAACCGCAGCAGCCCAGTTTGATGTTGATGATCTCGTTATCATCTGGGATGCAGATACCATTCCTCTACGGCCGATCAACTTCGTCAGCAACAGCGGCAAACTCAGTTACTACCGCAGTAAAGAACACCACAAACCTTACTTCTCAATGATAGAAAGGTTGCTGGGCTACCCTCGCCAGACAAAAGCATCCTTCATTGCTCAGTGCTTCCCGCTGAGGGTTTCTTGGCTTCACCACTTTATCGCCGAGGTGGAGGCGAAGCACGAGAAGCCTTGGCAACAAGCGATTATAGATCTGATCGACTTCACCGAGCCATCCGGCTTTAGCGAATACGAAACACTGGGTGCATTCATCGCTCATAACTTCAATAGTGAGATAACGTTCATCCGCCGCAAATGGTTGAGGTTTGGGCAGGAGCTGGTCAATAGCGCGAGCGATCTTGAAAGACCGGCCTCACGTTTATTGTTGGGCGGGTACGATCACGTAACCTTTGAAAGGTGGGTCGCGCCACCTTCGAGCTCCTCACCACTTCATAGTATCTACGCGCGGAGAAGAAGCATAGCGCGGAGCTTACTGCTCTACCTCACTCCACCCCACTTCGGTTGGCCTCACGTTCCCGTAGCTCACCGCTTTTCGGAGCATTTAGAGGACAGCTCATTGGAAAACCCTGCGACAGTTGAGAGCCCTTAGTAACTGGCCGCAAATAGGTCCACGTAAGTTGGCACTCACTAGTTTGTAGACCATATTCGGCACCCGGCGCTCCGAAATGTCTCGTCTAGGCACCACTGCATCAAAGAGAAAACGTCGCTGAGAAAACAAAAAGCCCCGCCGACGTATCACGCCAGCGGGGCCCCCATAAGATCTTTGCATGAAGTCCGTTAGCCTGCTTTGGCAACAGCTGTCAGGAATTCATCAACCTCGCGGTTCAATGCCTCTGTCTTCTCAGAGACCTGTGTGGAGACGCCCAACACTTCCTCAGAAGCGCGGCTGGTCTCGTTCACATCAGAAACCACGCGGTCCATGTTCTCATTAACATGAGACGCACCCGCTGCAGCTTCCTGCACATTGCGGCTAATTTCGGAAGTTGCAGAGCCCTGCTGCTCAACAGCTGTCGCGATGGCGGAAGTGTACTTGGTCACTTCGTCCATGGTGCGGGCAATGCCTTCGATGGAAATAACCGCTTCGGATGTAGAGTTCTGAATCTCGCTGATCTGCGAACTAATTTCCTCGGTCGCCTTAGAGGTCTGGTTGGCAAGCTCTTTCACTTCGGCTGCCACAACCGCAAAGCCTTTACCTGCATCACCTGCACGGGCCGCTTCAATAGTTGCGTTAAGAGCCAGAAGGTTGGTTTGCTCGGCAATTGCCTGAATGAGACCAACAACCTCACCAATTTTGGATGTTGCCTCGGCGAGCTCCGTAATGCGCTGGTTGGAAAGGTGTGCACCATCGGTTGCCTTGTCGACAACAGCAGTTGTTGCGCTGACCTGACGGGCGATTTCTTCGATGGAAGAGGAAAGCTCTTCGGCTGCCGAAGAAACCATCTGCACGTTTACAGCAGTTTCATTGGATGCCGCGGTAGCCCGCTGAGTGGTATCGCTGGTGCCACGAGCAAGCTCAACCATGTTGTTTGCCGTCTCACCCATGTAGCTCATGCTGGTGCTGACAGAGCCAAGCATATCGCGGGAAGTTTCACGGAACTGGCTGATAAGTTCCTCAATCTGCTTTTGCTTGGCAGCTTCCTTATCGGACTTTTCTGCCTGCTCCTGACGAAGACGAGCGCGCTCGATAGCGTTGTCGCGGAACACCTGAACTGTGCGGCTCATTTCGCCGATTTCATCTTTACGGCGAGTACCGTCAATCTCTACGTCCGTATCACCGGAAGCCAAGCGCTTCATGATGTTTGTGAGGCGGTTGGTAGGACGGGTAATGCCGAGAGACAGCAGCGTTGCAATAAGAGCGGTGAGAACCAAGCAGACCACCAAAGCGCTGCCGATCATCTTCATCGCGTTGCTGCCAACAGCGTTCGCGGTTTCAGCTTCTGTGGTTGCAATGTCGCTGATGTCTTTTTGAACCACTGCGGACTGTGCAGTCAGGTTCTGCAGCTGCTCTGCAAGGTCACCACGGCTGGAAACGAGTGAATCGAAGCTCTGCTGGATTGCACCAACCAGTGCGCCAATTTCCTTGGCTTCCTTGCTTGCGCCCTTAATGTTCTTCACTTCGCCGTTGAAGCCTTTTGCCATCTTGGCCAGTTCTGTCAGGCGTGTGTTGACGTCCGCAGGCGTTGTGGTTGAGCCAGCGCGGGCGTAGTCGATAATCAGCATGCCGGACTGCAAGGTGTTTTGCAGCAGTTCTTCCATCGCGCCTTCAGCGGACTGGATGACTTTCGCTCGCTGGTTGGCCTCTTCGGTGCCAACGGTTGCCACATCGACAGAACGGTAGGTGATACCCAGAACAATCTTCGCGTTGGCAAGCAGATCATCGATCGATGTGCCTACTTCCTGACGCAGAGAATAGAGTTCCGAGAATTCGGTTGTGTTATTCAGCGCCTGAAGCTTGGTAACCAGCGTGTTGACCTGCTCGCTCAAGCGATCAAGGGTTGCCTTGTCCAGAGATTCCAGACCAACACCAACAAGCGCTTTTACATCGCGGCGGGCTTTAGCAGCTTCAAGAAGAACCACGTGGGCAAGGTCCTCGCTTGAGCGCGTGCTGTACATAAGGAAGTCGTGACGAAGAGTAAGGGCTTTTTGCAGAATATCAGAGACGATACGTCCCGCATCATCTGCCTTCTTTTGTAGCGCAATTGCATCGTCAGCCTGCTGTGCGGCCAGCTTCGCCTCTTTCTCTACAAGCGCCTTGATCGACTGGTTTACAGTGCGAAGCTCTGCAATTGCTTCAAGCACTTTTTCCATCTGCGCTTCTTGGGCCGCAACAGAACTACGCACATACCCGAATGTTGACTGCAGGATGCGAACGTCCTTGATCATCATCTCGGTTGTTTCAAGAGGCTTGCCATGGGCGACCATGCTTTCGCGGAATGCTTGAAGCTGGGAAGCAAGCGTATCAAGCTGCGCTGCCGCCTCGTCCCCTTCTTTCGGGCCAAAGTCACGGGTGTAACTCTCGCGAGCAGCCGATGCGCTCTCCAGAGACTGCATAAGCCGCGTTGTTTCGCTGGTAATCTCAGTCTGCTGCGCCAGCTGGGACAGTGCTAATGCACCGATACCGCCAATTGCCGCCGACAATAACAAAACAACAACAAAGCTAGCGCCAATTTTGACTGATAGCTTTAAGTTCGAAAACACCCTTAAGACACTGCCCATCATCTTCCCCACTCGCCCACACGACGAACCTGTAAAAAATGCCAATGCACTTAGAAGTGGTTGGATGCAGTTAATTTTCGATTAAGTGGATATTTTCAATTCTTCGGACCAAGCCAAACAACTGATGAATTGAGCGATTTATTGTTTCTGCCTCATCGGCAATCCGCGCTTATTACTACGCAGGTTTGACTAGATTTTACTTATTCCGACTCAATCAATACACACCGAAGGTTGTATATGCGTCGAATAATAACGGATTCCCCAAGGCAAAATGCTGGCAGCGCACACCTCATGCGTGCACCGCTCCCATTCGCCTCCAGCAAAGTTAGCTGTGGCCGTCGACAAGAACTTGGCTGACGCTCAAATCATTATCAAGCAATGTAATAGATGCGCGGTATCCGCTTCTAAGGTAGCCAAGCTCACTGGCAAGCCCCAGCGCATGAGCGGGATTTGTGCCCGCCATTTTTAGCGCTGCGGCGAGATCAACCTCAGCGTAGCGAACCATGTTCGCAACGGCTTCATTCATGGCAAGCTGAGCCCCTGCCAAAGTACCTTCTGCATTTGTCAGGCGGCCATCGCGCAAGAAGATCCTGTAGCCATCCAACTCAAACTCGGTCTTCGTACCGGCAAGCGTTTGCATAGCATCACTCACCAGACAAAGGGTGTCTGGCTTGAGCGTCGCCGCCAACTTTAAGTTATCAGGATGAACATGAACGCCATCGGCAATAATGCCGGCGAACGCCTCTTCATGGGCAAGAATGCTACCAACCACACCGGGGTCGCGAGCGCTGATCTGCGACATCGCGTTAAACAGATGCGTCGCCCCTTTGAGGCCATGCTCGAGCGCCTTAGAGCATTCATCACCACTTGCTTGACTGTGCCCTACAAACACAATCACTCCCGCCTTCTCCAATTGCTCCAAAACAGTGGAACTGGTGCATTCCGGAGCAAGGGTCAGGAGGAGTTTACCGGGAAACGTCGCCCGCAAGCGCTCAAGGTCGCTTTCGTCCAGTTCCCGAATAAAACCGGCACTATGAATGCCGGGCCGCTGCTTGGAAAGAAATGGCCCTTCCAGATGAATACCAATGATGCCGGAGGACGTGGCCATTGCCATCGCCTCTTGAACGCCTGCCAGGGCTCCTTCATAGGCCGTCCCGCTGGCGGTTATAAACGTTGGCAACAGGTGGGCAGTGCCCCCTTTTCGCGCGCCTTCCGCAATCTTTAAAAGACCAGATGCCCCACACTTACTATCAAACTGAACATCATTGGCACCGTTTATCTGTATGTCGATGAAACCCGGTGCTGCGATGTCAGCGACCACCGCGCCGTTTTCTCGTGCCTGCTTTTCGTCTGCGCCATCGATTGCCTCAATACGGCCAGCATCAATGGTAATGAGCTGGTTTGACTTTGGCTCGGCGCCACTGCCGTCAAACAGGCGACGAGCAAATACGAAACGTGGTTGGTTAGTCTCAGGCATAAAGACGATCTTCCCCGGCAGGGTGAACCTGCTCGTAGTAGTGTTTAAGCTTCAACTTGCTTGCGGCAGCTTCGTCAAGAATTACGGTTACCCGTTGGTGGAACTGCAAGGCGGAGGCCGGACAGATAGCGCTCAGCGGACCTTCGATCATGTGCGCGGCAGCATCAGCTTTGCTCTCGCCGGTAGCCAGCAATACACAATGGCGAGCACTCAAAATGCTCTCAATGCCCATGGTGATGGCAAAGTGAGGCATCTCTTCATCGCTGTCGAAGTACTGGCGGTTCGCTTGCAGTGTAGATGTGGTCAGCGTCTTCACACGGGTTCTAGAACGAAGGCTGGAAGTTGGCTCGTTGAAACCGATGTGCCCGTTCTTACCAATACCCAGAAGCTGAAGATCAATGCCGCCGGATGTTTCAATCAACGCCTCATAGGCATCAGCGGCAGCAACAGGATCAGCAGCGTCCCCTTTTGGCAGGTGCGTATTTTGCGTTTGAATATCGATGTGCTTGAAGAGCGCTTCTTTCATGTAGGTGTGGTAGGAGCTTGGATGGCTTGGCGCCAAACCCACATACTCATCAAGATTGAAGCTCTGAACAGAGGCAAACGAAACGCCGCCCTTCTGGTATTCGGCAACGATATTTTCGTAGACCCGTTCCATGGTTCCGCCGGTAGCCAAACCAAGAATGCAATCTGGCTTGGCCCGCACCATTTCCATAATCAGGCTGGAAGCCTTTTGTTCTGCTTGTTGTGCGCTCTTAAAAATCAGTGTTTTCATTCTTGCTTTCCTGCTGTGATCGAGCAGAGCGAACCTGCAATTATTGGCTACAACTGTGGCATCACAGAAGTGCTGGCGCAGAACCGCTCCCATTTTTTATTTTCCGGCAGTGACCAGCCTGCCTCAGCAACCGCATAAAGTCTTGGGAAGACGACGTAATTGAACATTGACTGGGTGGAGATATGCTCACACCAAATTCCGGCCTGAACACCCTTGAGTTTGTCTTTGAGGGCTTCAGGTAAGGCGCTATCTGCCTCGTATTTATAGCAGGCTTCAGGTGTGCTCACACCCGCCCAGCTTGCGCCCGGTTCATTCCAACCGCTCGCTTGAACCATATCCATGTAATAGGCTTGGCCGGGGGTTGCGATAACGTCATAACCCGCTTCAGCCAACTGAGCGATAACCTCTGGCTTTTGCCAAGCAAACAGGAGAGTTCCTTCGTTGTTCACTCCACCCCCATGAGCGACTTCGTCCCAACCAGCTAAATCTTTATCAAGCTTTGCCAGTATGTCTTTGACTCTGCGCATAAAATACGCCTGCAGTCGCATAGTGCCGTTAAGTCCCTGCTGGCTCATCATCTCCTTGGCTAGTGGAGATTGCTGCCAAGACTGTACGTTCACCTCATCACCGCCAACATGGACAAAGCGGGATGGGAACAGCTCTGCCACCTCCTCAAAAACCTTTTCAAGGAAAGCGTAGGTTTCTTCCATCGCGGGGTTAAGCGCGTTGTTCGGATAACCTTGAACAGACTGGTAGCTGTTTTCCGGCTCATCCGGGTCCTTAAGGTGTGGTAGCGCCTTTAAGACCGCAGTCGCGTGGCCGGGCACGTCGATCTCTGGAACCACGTCGATATTGAGAGAGGCGGCATGTGCAACAACCTCGCGCACTTCCTCTTGTGTGTAGTGGCCGCAATACTCGACTGCGCCATAACCAAGCTGAGGAATAAGCGGCCCTTCAGGGCGGCGTACCGAGCCAATCTCCGTGAGTTCCGGATAGGCTTTGATCTCCAGACGCCACGCTTCATCGTCGGTCAGGTGCCACTGCAAAACATTCATGCGGGACCAAGCAAGAATGTCGATAAAGCGCAGTACTTGGCTCTTGGTCCAGAAGTGGCGGGATACATCAAGGTGGGACCCACGCCACTCATAGCGCGGTGCGTCTTGAATATAACCGCTTACAGGGAACTTATA
Source organism: Pseudovibrio flavus (assembly GCF_009711345.1). Classification (GTDB taxonomy): domain Bacteria; phylum Pseudomonadota; class Alphaproteobacteria; order Rhizobiales; family Stappiaceae; genus Pseudovibrio; species Pseudovibrio flavus. The sequence goes on along the minus strand of NZ_SMMA01000063.1, from coordinate 161,458 downwards.
TGTCCGCGGTTCCCGCGCGCAGCCCATCAACATTTGCGCAAGTACAGTCAAGCCGTAGTCGCGTCCTGCCTGATCGCTAAATGACAGGCTTACTTTTCCATCAGCAAAGTCCAGCCGGTAGCCTTCACGCCCGTGACCGGCTTCCTTTACAAACACCACTTGAGATGGCGTAGAAGCTGGCAAAAGCACAAAAGGCATCCGCTCTTGAGGAAACAGCCGGTGAGCAAGTTTGGAAACTTTCGCCATAGAGGCGATATCTTCCGCACTTGTGTTCGCCGCTGGAGAAAGAGTGATGGGACTATCGCCCTGCTCCGTGATTGCGACGGTCTTTGGCCACGGGAGGATGGCGTTCGGAACGGTCAACTCTCCGGTAGGAAGAACCCGACGCTCTTGGCTGTCTTCGCCTCCAACCAGATTGAGATCACCAACGCTCACCGGCTGAATCTCTCCATTGGCAAGTTTTAGGAAGGCCGACTTAGGGCCATCTTGGAAATGTCGTGGCGGCTCTTTCAAGCCTTCCAGTTCAAGCTCTACGCTTCCCAAAGCAGGCAGAACAGATGAGGCGGCCAGTTGGATTTCGTGAAATCCACCAAAGCGCTCAACAAGTTCGCCGCCTTTCACGTTTACATCGGCTCTAGCATAGGCAACGCAGGTGTAACACAGCGAAAAACCTTCCAGCGCCTCTTCTCCCAGATTGCGAAGAATCAACTGAAAGCGCCCAATGCGTTCGTCACCTGATGGATTAAAGTAAGTGTCGAGATGAACGCAAGCGCTGGAGACTGTTTCCGCTGGAGACATGCTGAAACTATCCTGAACTGAGAAGTCTGAAAGGAGCCCACCGCGCTTACACGCGGCAGGCAGGAGGGAGGACGTAAAGTCTTTTAAGCTGGCTCGACCTGAAGCATCGCTGGGTCGACATCTTCAAGCTTTACGAGGCGCTCTAGGGCCGCGCCAGTGCTGTCAAAGAGGTGACAGTCAGAAGCGTTGAAACCAACCGGAGCGGCTTCACCAACCACAACAGGTGCTGCACCATCAAGCAAAGAACAGAAACTTGTGTTAGCGCCCTCTACCGTGGCGTGGGAAACCGTATGGATACCGAGGCGTTCAACAACGTTGGCAACTACTGAAATGTGCGCGTCGGCCTGACCAAGTTTGATGTGCTCTGGACGGATGCCCAGTGTCATCTTCTGGCCTTCAAGGTTCGCTTGGCCCTTCACAGGTACTTCGACCTCGCCGCCATCTGGCAGGGTGACGGTAACGCTGTTTTCAGCAGAAGCTTTGCAGGTTACCTCAACGAAGTTCATCTTCGGGTTGCCGATGAAGCCTGCAACAAAGAGGTTCTGCGGCTTGTGGTATAGCTCAAGCGGTGAGCCCACCTGAGAGATCACCCCGCCATCCAGAACAACAATGCGGTCTGCCATTGTCATCGCTTCGATCTGGTCGTGGGTCACATAAATCATGGTTGCGCCAAGGCTGCCGTGGAGCTTGGAAAGCTCGACACGCATGTCTGAACGCAGGGCCGCATCAAGGTTGGAGAGCGGCTCGTCAAAAAGGAAAACAGAAGGCTCGCGGACAATGGCGCGGCCAATAGCAACACGCTGGCGCTGACCACCGGAGAGCTGGCCTGGCTTGTGCTTGAGGCGCTCATCCAGCTGCAAAATGCGGGAAGCTTTGCGAACACGCTCTTCCACCTCGGCTTCGCTCATCTTGGCGACGCGCAACGGGAATGCGATGTTCTCGTAAACACTCATATGAGGGTAAAGGGCGTAGGACTGAAACACCATGGAGATGCCACGCTTCACTGGCGGTAGGTTGTTCACTACCTTGCCGTCGATGAAGACCGTGCCGTCCGAGACTTCCTCCAGACCTGCAATCATGCGCAGCAGTGTGGATTTACCACAGCCGGATGGACCAACAAAAACGATGAACTCACCGTCTTTAACATCCAGAGATACACCCTTGATGACCTCGGTAGATCCGAAGCTCTTTTTTACGTCTTGAAGTGCCAGCTGGCCCATGATCTTTCCTTCCCCCAAAAAAGGGGCCGGACACCGCAACGCAGCGCCCGGCATTCCTCTATTACTTGTATTCTTCCAGGCGCTCAGCAGCTTCTTCTACTGCTTCTTCCGCGCTAACTTCACCAAGAACAACGCCCTGAATTGCTTCAACAACAACGTCCTGCAGGCCGATGTAATCAGTTACGAACGGCTCTGGACCACCAGATGGGATCGCGTTGATGAAGGTGCCCCAAGTTGGGTCGTTTTCGATGATGCCAGCAACTTCAGGCATGTCGCGCAGTGGAGTGAAGCCTTCCTTCACTTCAAACGCCATCTGGTTCTCAGGGTTAGTCAGCCACTTGCCGAGGCTAAGTGCCTGCTCTTCAACGCCAGAGCCTTTGAACACTGCAAGAGAGTCAGTGATCAGCAAGGTGGAGTTTGCACCCTTAGGACCAGCAGGAACCGGAGCAAGACCGAAGTTGGTGTCACCGATCAGACCACGCCCCCAAGGACCGTTGATGAACATCGCGATTTTGCCTTCTGCGAACAGAGGGTTCAGTTTCGCGCGGTCATAAGCAACAGGACCTGGCTGGGAAACTTCCGCAAGCTTGCCGTAGAATTCCATAGTCTCAACGTTGTTCGGGCTGTTGAATACGATCTCACCGTCAGCGTTGATCAGCTCACCGCCGTTCGCGTACATGTAGTTCAGGAACTGGTGCATGGTGTTATCGAAGGAAGCTGCTGCAAGGCCGTAGCCGTCTGCATCTGTCTTCTCTTTGATCACAGTTGCGAACTCAAGCAGTTCGTCCCAGTTCTTTGGTGGCGTTTCTGGGTCAAGACCAGCTGCTGCGAACAGGTCTTTGTTCCAGTAAAGCGCCTTGGTGGAGAATGCGCGTGGCAGGCCCCACTGCTGACCACCTGCGGTGATGGTGCCGAGAATTGGCGCTGCGTAGGTAGCCTTCTCTTCTTCGGTCATGTCTACCGAGATGATCAGGTCGTTCTGAGCAAGCTGCTTCAGAGTACGAGAGCCGATGTAAGCAATTGCTGGCGGTTTACCTGCAGAAGCGAGTGTGGTGGATTTTTCCTGACACTGACCCCATGGCACGAACTCAACGTCAACGTTGAAACCGGCGTTCGCAGCTTCCCACTCCTCAATGTGAGCTGCCTGAACAGGAATACCCGCTCCGTTGTTGTCACCGCAGACAATCATGTGAATGCGTTTGTCTTCAGCTGCTGCTGATCCAATAACTGTGGCTGCAAAAACGCCGCCCAAAAGTACTGATTTAATATTCATTCCAACCTCCGAAAAAGAATAGTTTTCTTTTTGGTCTCACTCCTTCACTGCACCTGCCGTCAAACCGGCAACAATGTAGCGTTGGAGGAAGATGTAAATGACCAGCACAGGAACAATGCCGACCAGACTCGCGGCCATCAGTTCGTTCCAAACAACTTCCTGACGACCGAAAAACTGGAACAAACCAACTGGGAGGGGGTTGAGTTCATTCTTGGAGTTAAAGGTGAGCGCATAGATAAACTGCTGCGCATAGGCGACGATGAAGGTCGCGATTGCCACCACGATAATTCCCGGCATAGCAACTGGAATAATAACGCGGCGCAGAGTGTACATACGGCTGGCACCATCTGCCCAAGCAGCTTCTTCCAGCTCCTTAGGGATCTTGAGAAGGTACGAGCGTAGCAACCAGATTCCTGTCGGGATGACGAACGCCGTACCCGGAGCAATCATGGCGAAGTAGGTGTTCAAGAGGCCAAGCTGATGCATAACCTTGAACAGCGGAATAATAAGAACAGCGCCAGACACCATGTTCACTGCAAGAAAAGCAGCCAGCAATGTGTTGCTGCCTTTGAACTTGAAGCGGGCAAAGGCATAGGCCGCTGGAATAATGGCAAGCAGTGCAAACACCGTTACAGAACTTGCGATAAGGAACGAGTTGAAGATGTAAAGACCAAGCAGCGGGACGTTCTCCCACATGGTGACATAGGCCCTAAAACTCATCTCCTCGGTGATGAAGCGGTAAGGGATCGAGAACAGCGCATCCAGAGGACGCATGGACACCACAAACGCTTCTACAAACGGCGCCAGAATAAACGTGAGGAAGACAGCGATACCAGCATAGATGGCGACAACTTCCCACCAACGGTACTTATCAATCATTATGCTTCTCCACGTTTAGCAAGGCGGGACAGAAGGAAGAAGTAGAAGCCTGTGAACGCACTCAGGAAGCACACAATCATCACAGCACGCGCTGCACCTTCACCATACTTGAAGCGACTGATGGCCGTTTTGTAGGTGTCGATAATCATCGTCGTCGTAGAGCCACGCGGACCGCCCTCGGTCAAAATCCAGATGATATCGAAGGAGTTAAACGTCCAGATCGCGGAAAGCAGAGCCATTGTTGCCATTGCAGGCATGATAAGCGGCAGCGTGATACGGCGGAAGCGATAGAAGCGCCCTGCACCATCAACCCATGCAGCCTCCTGCATTTCCTTGGAGATGCCCTGCATTGCAGCCAGCAGATAGACGGTGACCATAGGCGTGCCGATCCAGACATCGGTAATGATGGTCGCCATAAACGCGGTATCACGGTAAGCAAGGAATTCCAGCGGAGTACCGATCATATGCATGCGCTGCATAAGGCCGGAAATCATGCCGAACTGGCCGTTATACATCCAGCCCCAGATGAACACGCCAACAGCAATCGGCACAATCCATGGCGGCATAACGAGCACGCGGAAGAGCGCCCGACCGGGAACAGCAGCGTTCAAAAGAACAGCGCCAAGCAGACCAACGAGCATTTTGAAGCTGACCGAAAGGGCCATCCAGTAAAAGGTCCGCCCGATCACTTCAGGAAAGCGGCGAGAGAACATTTTTTCATAGTTGGCAAGGCCAACGAAGTTCTCTTCCGGCTTCAACGAAGCGTCAGTAAAGGAAAGACGAACGGTCTCGACAAGAGGCCACGCCACGATCACCATGGTGATCAGCAAAGCCGGAACGAGCAGAAAATAGGGAAATAAATCAATCCGCTTACGCGTTGCGATGTCATAGGATCGATCAAGGGCTACGGTCATTGCGTTATCACCTTAGTTCGAAAGATAGGCATCGAAGCGGTCCCATGTCTGGGTCATATCTATTACTGCTCCGCTGTTTCTTGCTTGATCTAGTTTGAGGGCTGTCAGGCCAGCTTCCAGCGCTTCAACGACTGAAACCGGAAGCGGCTCGCCGCGCTCCAAATGCGCGACCAAATCTCGTGCCATCGCCTGATCTGCGCCGTAGTGGCCAGCTTGCTCACCATCCAGCGTTTCCTTCTCGCTCACGACACTGCCGGAAAACGCGTCATGAACTTTGAAGAACCCGCGGATAAAGTCGCCTTCGGCCATGCCCTTGGTTCCGATCACCGCAAAGCGACGGAATTCATCAGGGACAAACATGTTGGTATGGAAACAAAGCTGCGAGCCATTGCTGTACTCGATCAACGCCGTCTGGTGATCGATCAAGTCGCCATCGCTATTGTATTCCGAGGCCCCGCCATTCCAGCGCGGCGAAAACGGGTCAATTGAGCGAGCGGTATCCGGCTGCGGGAAACCTTTAAAGTCTGCGGGCCTGTTTTCAGGCCGGAAAATGCGGCGCCCGCCAAAGCTGGCGATCTTTGCAGGACGTGCGCCAACAAGACCCTGATAGAGGTCTAGATCATGGCAGCACTTCTCAAGCATAAAGCCGCCGGAAAGACTCGTGAAGCGGCGCCAGTCGCGCATAAAGAACGAACCGTGATAAGGCCCGATATGCTCGCTGGCTTCAATGGAGACAACTTCACCAAGCTGACCATTTGCCTGCGCTTCACGAAGCGCCACGTAGAGCGGAGAGTAGCGCAACACCAACCCCACCATGACGCGTTCATGTCCGTTGTGCTTCTGCATAAGATCAAGCAGCTGGAAAGTTTCTTCCTCGCTGATAACCACTGGCTTTTCGCAGAAGATCTTTGGCGTATCAGACTCCCGAGCCGCCTTTAGGTGCTCCAGATGCAGAAAATTCGGAGATCCAATCAGCAGTACATCCGGCTTTTCTTCAGCCAGCATAATCGCCAGATCATCATAGGATGTGAGCGGCGCGCCGTTGATCTCTTCCACTAGATGAATAGCTGCGGGCGCAGGGTCTACATAAGCTGCAAAAGTGAAGTCAGGCTTTGCCTGTTTCAACTCTTTAGAAACAGCTGCAATTCGAGCACCTACGCCAACGATACAGACCTTCATGCTGCGAGCCTCCCCGTTGCTTGTGCTTGCTGGCCAGCAATACCAGCGCCAACTAGGCCGCCGTTGCGAGCAAACATGCCCGGAACCACCACTGGCTCTGCGTAGTGCGCGAGGGTCATTTCCCGAACGCGCTTGTCAATTTTCGTAAGCAGAGCAGGTTCGCTTGCAAGACCGCCACTAACCGGCACGACATCGGCACCAAGCGCGTTCAACATCACGGTAAGAGCGCGGGCTAGATGCTCGCAAAAAATCTCGATCGTTACACCGCAGTCTTCATCGCCAGCGTGCCAGCCTTCGGTAATCTGGATGCTGCTCTTATGAGTGCCGTGCAGCCCGACGTGGAGCTTTTCCATTCCACGCGCCGAACAGATCGCATCAATGCAGCCCACATGACCACAACCGCAGGAAATAGCTGGAAAATCTTCAATAAGCCCGCCACAGGTAGGATCGACAATCGGACCATGGCCCCACTCGCCAGCGACGCCGCCATGCCCCTTGAGAAGTTGCCCGTTTACAACCAGCCCGCCGCCGACACCGGTGCCCAAAATGACGCCGAAGACAACTTCTTTACCAACACCTACACCACAGTGAGCCTCAGCTAAGGCAAAGCAATCAGCGTCGTTAGTAAGAAGAACCGGCAGACCAAGCTCGGCGGAAAGTTCATCCTGCACCTTGCGGCCATCAAGACACGGAACATTTGCAACAGTTGCAATGCCGGTATCACGGTCAAAAAAGCCAGCAATAGAAAGAGAAACGGCAGAAGCACTGCTGAGAGAAGCGCCTTCTTTGATTACATCAACAAAGGATGCCCATGAATGCGCGGGTGTAGGGCGGGCATGACCTTCCATCATAGTGCCGACCTTATCGCGCCAGCCGGAACGCATGAATGAACCACCGATGTCGTAACAAAGAATCATTACCGCCTGGCTCCCCCCTGCTCTAGGCCGCAAAATCTAATACCAATATAGGACCATTTTTTTCTAGGCGTAAATACCTATTTCATAAAAACTTCATTATCAGAAGGTCTCACATCGCTATCTTCTTGGAATTAAACCAAATTTACCTAGAGATTTTTTCGGAGCTTCCCTAGGAGAGCAAACCGCAGCTTCCTTAGGTGCCTCCTATTTTCCGTCGCTGAACATAGGATTCTTCTAGGGCTTTTCGCGTCTAAATGGCGATTCTCGGCAAAAAGTTGAGAGGCTCTCAATTTTCAACCTTTGCAAAGACCGGAAAATTTCGTATTGGTATCACAATTGGTATTAGTCATGAAAATGTGGTGATGTCAGAAAGCCCAGTCATTTCTCTGCTAGAGCCCGGACCTTGGCTTAGCCCGTCCGGTGGGCCGCGCTATATTCAGCTGCGGCGGCGCATTCAGCAGGCGATTGAATCCGGCGCGCTGCAAGAAAATGACCCGCTTCCATCAGAACGCGACATAGCAGCGGTTACCGGCCTAAGCCGCGTTACCGTTAGAAAAGCCGTCGCGGCGTTGGTAGATGACGAACTCGTCTATCAAAAACAAGGCTCTGGCTCCTTTGTAAATCCGCAGACCGACAGATTCGAGCAAAGCCTTTCGCGCCTTTCATCGTTTACCGAAGATATGGCCAGACGCGGAATGCACGTGCAGTCACGCTGGCTGGATTGTGGTGTTTTTGCCCCTTCCACTCAGGAAACATTTGCGCTCGGTTTAGAACCTGACGAACATGTCACGCGTCTAAACCGCCTTCGCTTGGCAAACGGCACGCCGATGGCGATAGAAATGGCCAGCACGTCAGCAAAGATCCTTCCCAACCCACAAAAGGTGGAAGGCTCTCTTTATACCGCACTCAGCGAAGCAGGGCATAAACCTGCAAGAGCGGTACAGCGCATCTCGGCGATTAATCTGGATGAAGAGCAAGCAAAGTTGCTTGGAGTGCCTGTTGGTGCGGCGGGTCTACACATCGAGCGCGTAGCGTATTCCACTTCGGGCAGGGTTGTCGAGCGGACAATCTCGATCTATCGCGGCGATGTCTATGATTTTGTTGCCGAATTGAAGGTGTCGCTCTAAACGCGAAGTGGGCCCCTGCGCGCGCATGGCCCACTCCCTATTTTCTAGGCCCATATCGGCTCTATTTCAGAACCAAAACAGGCATTCTGGATTCAGGCAAAATGGCATCAGCCTACAGCTAAGCAGCAGAAGCACTTCTCACCTCATCTAGGAATGCGTTGACCTGATGTCGCAAATAGTTTGCCTGTTCCAGCAGTTGCTCAGAGGACTGGTTGACTTGCGCCGCCGCATCGTTTGTAGCCTGCGTTGCATGCGTTACATTGGTAATGCTGGATGAAACTTCCAGTGTTCCTGTAGAGGCTTGCACCACGTTACTTGCAATCTCCTGCGTTGCTCCATCTTGCTGATCAACAGCAACCGCGATTTGAACGGATGCTTCCGACAGCTTCTGGATCATGCCGGAAATTGACACGATTGCAGAGACAGCCTCTTCCGTATCCAGTTGGATCTGCGAGATCTGCTTGTCGATTTCCTCGGTTGCTTTTGAAGTTTGCCCCGCAAGCTCTTTCACTTCCGTTGCAACAATCGCAAAGCCCTTACCAGCAGCGCCTGCGCGTGCGGCCTCTATTGTTGCATTAAGTGCAAGCAAGTTGGTTTGCTCCGCAATTGCCTGAATGATTGCAACTACATGGCTAATCTGCTTTGCGGATACCGCAAGCCGCTCCACACGCTCGTTTGTAAGAGCTGCTTCCTTCTGCACCATCGCCGCCATGTCGTTTGAGCTAGAAACCTGCCGCGCAATTTCTGTAACAGAAGCAGCTAGTTCCTCTGCAGCAGCGGCAACCGCTTCTACGTTCTTTGTCGCTTCCTCAGAAGCAGCAGCAACTTGCATGGTCTGCTGCGAGGTATCATTTGCAGTTACCTGCATTGAGTTAGAAACTCGGGTCAGCTCGTCACTAGAAGAGGCTACGACGTTCAAAACTTCAGAGATATTCTGATCAAATGCCTCGCATAGCTTTTGAATACGCTCACCGCGCGCCATTGCCTGCTCTTGATGTTTTTGCTGCTCGGCAACCAGAGCAAGGCGATCTCTTTCATTTTCAACGAATACAGCAACAGCCTTTGCCATAGTTCCGATTTCGTCCTTACGGCTCTGCCCTGCAATCTCTAACGAGTAATCACCTTTCGAGATCGCCTCAACCTGTTGCGTCAGCGTTGAAATTGGGCCCGAAAACGAACGCCCTATGAAGAAGCAAGCAGCGCCGATTACGATAAGGATCACGCAGAACTTGGCAGATTCACTCAAGCCAGTCGCCCAAAGCTGCTCGTCAATAGAGCTTAGATGAACGCCCGCACCGAGCACCCAGCCCCAAGGTTCGAAATGTTCGACATAGGACAACTTATCGTGGATTTCACCGTCCGCACTGCGCCAAGCATAAGCAACATAATCACTGTTGTTGGCTCTTGCTGCTGCAACAAAGTTAGCGATGTGCGTTTCACCGTTTCCATCCAACTCCTTGGCCATACTGGTGCCTTCGGAATTTTGCTTAGCTGGATGCACAACGGCCACGGAGTCATGATCGAAAACGAAAACGTAGTTATCACCCTCGAACCGGATACCTCTAATGGTGTTACGAGTTCTTTCGATAGCTTCCGCTTCGCTAAGTTCGCCTGCTGTAAACTGCTGATAGTTGACCCGCGCAACGCTAATCGCTGCTTCTACGACAGTTTGAGCTTCCTCACGTTTGGTCTCAGTAAGCTCATACTTGAGCAAATACAGTTGGTTCACCAGCATCAAAACCATTCCAGTAACGACAATCACCAGAATGGACATTACTTTTGCAGAAATTGACCTTAATGACATAATGCCCCCTTTCACTCCCCAGAGCAATTAAGAGTCCTCGCAGGAGGCGTTCGCCATACGCATCATTTCGCATACCTCGAAGTGAACAATCACCTTTCAACTAAAATTTTAGGAAATTTTCTTCCATTATAGACTTTGGAACTACAATATTTTTTCAATTACGCGCAATTATTGCATCAAGTTGAACTAATTTTCTTGAACGTAATTTCGCGTATAATCAGACAAGCGAGCGCATTGTTCACTGACAGCGCGCCAGAGAACAGCGAAGTTTCAATGAAAATTGTAAGTGAAAATGGCGCCCTTAGAGACTACAGCTTATCGCGAATGCTGTAATACAACATGCCCAGCACCATGAGCGGCCAGCGTAGATGACGACCGCCTGGGAAGATGTGCGTCGGCACCTTTTCCATCAAGTCGAAACGACTAGCCTGCCCGTCAATAGCTTCCGCCACGATCTGTCCTGCCAGCGTTGCCATCGCAACACCGTGGCCTGAAAACCCGCTCGCACTCAGAATATTCGGCGACATTTTTGCAAAGTACGGCATGCGATTGAGCGTAATGCCGAGCGTTCCGCCCCAGCCGTAATCGATGCGGACATCTTTAAGCTGCGGGTAAACTTCCAGCATAGGTTTGCGGACAAACTCTTTAATGTCACTAGGGAAATTAAAGCTGTAGTTTTCACCGCCACCAAACAGCATCCGCCGGTCCGCAGAAAGCCGATAGTAATTGATCACGAAACGGGAATCTGCAACGGCCACATCATCACGAATAAGCTCGCGGGCAACGTCTTCGGAAAGCGGCTCCGTTGCGATGATGAAGTTGTTCATCGGCATAACGCGGGCAGCTATCTTGGGTTCGAGCTTATCGACATAACCATTGCAAGCCAGAACGACAAACTTGGCTTTTAACCTGCCTTTTGCAGTTTCTATCGTTGCAGGTTCTCCCTTCTGCAGTGCTGTAACGGGTGATTTTTCATAGATCGTAACACCAGCATCACTACAGGCTTTCGCCAGCCCCAGTGCGAAGTTGAGAGGATGCAGATGCCCTGCATCATCATCCAGTGTACCGCTGTAATAGTTGGTCGTCCCAACCATCTGGCACACCTCGTCACGATCCACGTAGCGAATATGCTCATAGCCGTAGTCGTTCTGAAGCTTCTCAGCGAGTGCCTTGCTATCCTTGGAATAGCTTTTCTTGTGATCGGTATAGAGCAAACCAAGTTTCAGATCGCACTGGATATTATGCTTGGCGATAAGGTCCTTGGAGACCTTCTTACTTTCCTCACCAATCTTCCAGAGCTTATGGGCCTCTTCAATGCCCACCATCTCTTCCAGCTCGAATTGGTCTTTACGTTGACCAGACCCGAGTTGCCCGCCATTGCGACCAGAAGCGCCCCAACCAACGCGGTGGGCTTCGAGGATGGCAACTTTGTAGCCGCGCTCGGCTAGGTGCAGTGCTGTCGAAAGGCCGGCATAGCCGGCGCCTACGACAGCAACATCACACGTTTCCTCCCCCTCAAGAGCTGGAAACTCTGGCAACATATGCGCTGTTGCTGCGTAGTAAGACTGCGGGTAGGTGCCCGGAACATCATTGCTGTACAGAAAACTCGCAGACACCTTAAACCTCGTCTAAAAGTCCGTTGACGCTAAGCCTGCGCAGCAAACCAACTGCGCCGCTATAGAGTCAACTAAATCAAGCCCTTAGCTTTCACTGCTTCGAGTGTTAAATCAAGCGCTTTATGTGCTTTAGCAACCAGCTCATCAATTTCTTCCTTGGTGATGACCAGCGGCGGAGAAATGATCATGCTGTCGCGAACGTGGCGCATAACAAGACCGGTTTCAAAGCAGAAATCACGGCAAATAGTACCAACAGTTCCGGTTTCTGCAGCAAACGGCGCGCGGGTTTCTTTGTTTGGAGAAAGCTCCAAAGCACCAACCAAGCCACAGATGCGAGCTTCACCTACCAGCGGGTGGTCAGCAAGCATCATCCACTTTTCGGCAAGGTAAGGACCGGTCTCATTGGCCACCTTCTCGATAATACCTTCGTTTTCGAGAATCTCCAGATTGGCGAGTGCTGCAGCACAAGCAACCGGATGTGCTGAGTAGGTGTAACCGTGGTTAAAATCACCACCGTTTTCAATGAAGCCTTCTGCAACTCGGTCGCTCACCAGCACCGCACCAATCGGCAGATAACCGGAAGACAAACCTTTCGCGATTGGCATGAGATCTGGCTTGATATCGAAGGTTTGGGAGCCGAACCAGTTGCCGGTACGGCCGAAACCGCAGATCACTTCATCGACCACCAGAAGAATGTTGTATTGCTTACAGATACGCTGAATTTCAGGCCAGTAGGTATGCGGAGGAATAACCACGCCGCCTGCGCCTTGAATTGGCTCAGCGATAAAGGCTGCAACGTTTTCTGCTCCAACCCGTTTGATCTCGTCTTCAAGAGCCTGCGCACGCTGAATGCCAAACTCGGCAGGAGACATGTCACCGCCCTCACCGTACCAGTATGGCTGGTCGATGTGGTTGATGTCAGGAATTGGAAGCCCGCCTTGTGCGTGCATTGCTGTCATGCCGCCAAGGCTTGCACCGGCCATAGTGGAACCGTGGTAACCGTTCTTGCGGGAAATGATGATCTTCTTGGAAGGCTCACCCATGCTTGCCCAATAGTGACGCACCATACGCACAACAGTGTCGTTGGCTTCAGAACCCGAGCCAACAAAGAACACATGGTTCAAATGCTCCGGTGCCAACTTTGACAGCTTCTCCGCCAATGCAATTGCTGGCGGATGAGAGGTCTGGAAGAACGTGTTGTAGTAAGGCAGTTCCTGCATCTGGCGGTGCGCGGCATCGATAATTTCTTTGCGGCCATAGCCAACGTTCACGCACCAAAGACCAGCCATACCATCAAGAATCTTGTTGCCGTCTGTATCCCAAAGGTACACGCCGTCAGCGCGGGCGATAATGCGCGTACCCTTTTCATTCAGCGCCTTGGTATCAGTAAACGGATGCAGATGGTGCGCTGCATCTTTTGCCTGAAGAACTGCGGTTGGTAGGTTGTTGGCGATGTGGTTCATTGAGACAGCCCTTCCCTCTGACTGAAACTATATAAATCAAACGGTTAGTAGAAGATGTTCACGTTCCCAAGGCGTGCAGACGCGCATGAACTCTTCAAATTCGTGATACTTGATGGTGGAATAAACGCTTACAAAATCCGGCCCGAGCACCTGATGCAGCGCCTCGTTCTTTTCCAAGCGAAGCAGACTGCTATTGATAGAGCGTGGTAGCTCGTGCGGTGCTGTGTAGGCTTCACCCACAAAGGCAGCGCGTGGCTTAACCTTATTGATGATGCCCAAATATCCGCAGGCAAGGCTGGCAGCGATTGCAAGATATGGGTTTACATCAGCCCCCACCACGCGGTTTTCAACCCGTCTTGCCTCTGGTCCTGAATTTGGAACGCGAAGACCTACAGAGCGGTTGTTTTCCGCCCACTCCAGATTGATTGGTGCTGACGCATCCGGCACTAAGCGGCGGTAGGAATTAACGTAGGGCGCAATCATACTCATGACGTCTGGCATGTAGAGCTGCTGCCCGCCAAGGAAGTGATAGAAGAGCTCGTTGGCCTCACCATTTTCGTTAGAAAAGGCGTTCTTGCCGGTCTCTGCATCCACCAGTGACTGGTGAATGTGCATGGCGCTGCCAGGTTGATTATCCATAGGCTTTGCCATGAAGGTAGCGTAGCAATTCTGACGGAAGGCGGCCTCTCGGATCAAACGCTTGAAGACGAAAATCTGGTCTGCAAGATCGAGCGGATCACCATGAATGAGGTTGATCTCGATCTGAGCTGCACCGCCTTCTTGGATAACCGTATCGATCTCCAAACCCTGCGCCTCGGCAAAGTCATAGATATCTTCAATAACGCGGTCATATTCATCAACTGCTGCGATAGAAAACGCCTGACGGCCCACACTCTGGCGACCGGAACGGCCAACTGGCGGCTCCAATGGGTCATCGGGATCCGTGTTCCGCTTTGTCAGATAAAACTCAAGCTCTGGCGCAACAATCGGCTTTAAACCCATTTCCGCAAAGTGCCGCACGACACGCTTGAGAACGTTTCGCGGTGCACACTCAACAGGCGTTCCATCGAGATTATAAAGATCGTGAATGACCTGCAGCGTTGGGTCGTTTGCCCACGGAACGGCGCGAACCGTTGAAAGGTCCGGCACCAACTTAAGGTCCACCTCAGTCAGATAGTCCTCGCGTTCCAAATCAACATAGTCGCCGGTAATAGACTGAAAGAAAATAGAGATCGGCAGAAAAGTCGGCTTGAAATCCTTGAACTTTCCCGATGGCATCGCCTTTCCTCTAGCGACTCCGGCAAAGTCCGCAATGACACATTCTACCTCATCGATGTGGCGTACATTCATCCACTCCAACAGCTCTTCATTGGTTTTGAGGCCATGGGGGGATGCGCGCAAGGCTACAGGCTGTGCTTCGGACATTGTATTGCTCATCTGCTCACTTGATTTCGCATAGCGGAAAGAAACGGAACGGCAGAGCACGCGACGCAGCCATCAATGACAGAGCGGCATAGCGTGTTTTTACCTATACTATTTTGTGATCACATTTTGCAGAATGTCAACCACCGACCAACGGATAAGACGGTATTGCGGGAGCAATAGAGGGCGCTCTTACAACCACACGAGCGCAGAGAGGCAACAGCTTATTATAGATAAACGCGGGCCGATTTATCTGCCTAGCGAGTGTGCACCGCATCAGACATGAAGTGCATACCTTGGCCGATATCCGCCAGAATCGCAGCCCGTAGCGCCTGCTCGTCACGCGCGCGAAGGGCATCGATGGCCTGACGATGCTGGTCTTCCAGATTCGCAGTTCCATAGCGCCCGTAGACCAAACGCATAAAAGGGCCGAACTGAAGCCAGAGACTTTCAACAAGCCCAAGCATGATTGGTGATTTGGCCGCCGAATAGATGAAGAAATGGAACTGATGATTGCCGCGCATATAGCCTTCAACATCGCCATTTAGCAGCGCATTATCGATGAGGCCGTCAATGCGGGCGAGCTCTTCTATATCGCGCTTCTCGAGGTTTTTCATCGCTCGCACCGCCAATTCTGGCTCCAGAAGGCGGCGGGACAATGAAAGCTCCTCATAGCTTTCTTGCGTCATCAAAGGCACTGAAACGCGTCTGTTTCCGTGCATCTCCAGCGCTTTTTCAGCGATCAGACGCCGCACAGCTTCACGCACTGGCATGGCGCTGACATCAAGATCTTCCGCCAGTCCGCGCAGCGTGACAGCCTTACCCGGAAGGAAGCCGCCAAACAGAATGCGTTCCTTGAGGTTCTGGTAGATTCGCTCATGTACGGTAGGTAAGTTGAGCTTTTCTTTTGCAGTCGGCGTCTTTTCTATAGTCATTACGCACTTATAAGATGCATCGGCGAAAGTTTAAAGATTTTTTGATCACAAAATATTGCGCATGACGTTTGGATGTGTTCATAATTCGTCTACGTAGAAAATATTACGGGGAACAATTAGCGTATCTACGATTACCGGAAACGGTTGTTTGGAGGGGAACAACACATGAAAAAGACTTTAGCGGGAAGCCACATTGTTGCGGGCGTGGCCCTTGGTGCCATGACCCTTGCTTCTACAGCTGCAATGGCTGAAGGCAAGCTGCACATCTTTAACTGGTCCGACTATATCGACGAAGCAGTCATTGAAGAGTTTGAAGCTGAAACCGGCATTGACGTCACTTATGACGTTTTCGATTCCAATGAAATTCTGGAGACCAAACTGCTTGCAGGCAGCACAGGTTACGACCTTGTCGTTCCATCTGGCGCCTTTCTTGCGCGACAGATTCAGGCTGGCGTTTTCCAGAAGCTCGACAAGAGCGCCCTGCCAAACCTCTCCAACATGTGGGACGTGGTAAGCGAGCGTACCGACATTTATGATCCGGGTAACGAGTACTCCATCAACTACATGTGGGGCACAACCGCGATTGGTTACAACGAAGGAATGGTCGCTGAGCGTCTTGGCGACATGCCAGTTGATAGCTGGGAAATCTTCTTCAACCCAGAAATGCTGGCGAAGCTGAAAGATTGCGGCGTTTACGCGCTTGATGCACCGACTGAGCTCATCCCAGCGGCTCTGCGCTACCTTGGCCTGAACCCAGACAGCCACGACAAAGCCGACATTTTGAAGGCGTCTGAGCTGCTGCAGAAGGTTCGCCCATACATCCAGAAATTCCATAGCTCCGAGTACATCAACGCTCTTGCTAACGGCGACATCTGCCTTGCAGTGGGTTGGTCCGGTGATGTTTTCCAAGCGCGTGACCGTGCAGCCGAAGCTGAAAACGGCGTTTCCGTAAACTACGTCATCCCTAAAGAGGGTGCGCTGATGTGGTTTGACCAGATGGCAATTCCAGCTGACGCGAAAAACGTCAAAGAAGCGCACATCTTCCTTGATTACATCATGCGTCCAGACACCATCGCCAAAGCGTCCAACTACGTTTACTACGCGAACGGCAACAAGGCTTCTCAAGAACTGCTTGAGGAAGACGTGATTGGTGATCCTGCTGTTTACCCAACACCAGAAGCACTCGCAAACCTTTATGTAACAACACCTTATCCGCCAAAAATCCTGCGCGTTGTTACCCGTGAGTGGACCACGATCAAGTCCGGTCAATAACTCCTGAATGTGAAGAAGAGGAAGGCTCGCAAAAGAGCCCTCCTCTTTACCGTCTGCACGTTAAGACACACGCATGCCTTTGAAGGCGTGCCAGCTTTCAGGATCACCCATGGAAACTATTGTAAAATCCAACCAGCAGCAGGTCTTTGCACCTTGGACAGACCCGCAAAACAAGCCGCTTCTGCGCTTTGAAAACGTAACCAAGAAGTTCGGTGATTTTACCGCCGTCGATAACCTTACACTGGACATTTATGAACGCGAGTTCTTCGCACTTCTTGGCCCGTCCGGCTGCGGTAAGACGACGATGATGCGCATGCTCGCAGGGTTTGAGCTGCCAACCACTGGCAGAATTCTACTGGGTGATAACGATCTAAAAGACACCCCGCCGCATAAGCGGCCGGTGAACATGATGTTCCAGTCCTATGCGCTCTTTCCGCATATGTCTGTTGAGCAGAACATTGCCTTTGGACTGAAGCAAGACAAGCGGCCGAAACAGGAAATTAAAGAGCGGGTAGAGGAAATGCTCTCCCTCGTTCAGTTGGAAGCGTTTGCTAAGCGCAAGCCTCACCAGCTCTCCGGCGGGCAGAAGCAGCGTGTCGCGCTAGCCCGTTCTCTTGCCAAAAAACCAAAGCTCCTTTTGCTGGATGAACCCCTCGGCGCGCTTGATAAAAAGCTGCGCGAGCAGACCCAGTTCGAGCTGATGAACATTCAGGAAAAGCTCGGCATGACCTTTGTGATCGTTACCCACGATCAGGAAGAGGCCATGACCGTTGCAAGCCGCATTGCAGTGATGGACCATGGCCGCATCAAGCAGGTCGCTACACCTGCCGAAATCTATGAGTATCCGAACTCTCGTTATGTCGCGGACTTCCTTGGTGATGTGAACATTGTAGAGGGCCGCGTTGGCGTCACAACAGGCGAAACCGCAAGCCTCAATTGGGCAGAGGGCCAGAGCCATCTTGCAGTTTCCACTAAGGAGCGCCCACAAAGTGGCGACACTGCATGGATAGCAGTTCGTCCTGAAAAAGTTCGCATTTCCAAAGAGATGCCCGAAGAGGCTGATAACTGCCTTCAAGGTGAGGTTTGGGATATCGGCTATACCGGCAACATCTCTACCTACCACGTTAAGCTTGCCAACGGACAGATGATCAAAGCGCAGGTGGCAAACCGCCAGCATCTGGCTAACCGGCCTATTACGTGGGAGGATTCCGTCTACGTTTACTGGGAAAAGGGCGCTGGCGTCCTGCTGCAGTCATAGGAGGCAAGACCATGGCTGTAACCCAACCTGCCGATTTAGTTGAAACGGAAGAGGTATCAACCCAAGCGCAGGAAGGCATAGGGCAGAAGGTCCTTATCGCTGTTCCTTATGTCTGGCTGCTTGTTTTCTTCCTCGCCCCGTTCTTTATCGTCTTTAAAATGTCGCTGTCCGACATTGCGATTTCCATTCCCCCTTACACACCAACATTCGATTTGAGTGAGGGTTGGGATGGACTTGTTGCACTCTGGAATGCGCTCGATCTTGAAAACTACGTTTGGCTGACCGAAGACGACCTATATTGGAAGTCCTACGTGAGCAGCCTTAAGGTCGCTTCCATTTCCACCTTGCTGGCGCTGCTGATCGGCTATCCGATCGCCTACTCCATGGCAAAAGCTCCATCGGAATGGCGCTCTACCTTGGTGATGTTGATCATCTTGCCGTTCTGGACGAGCTTCCTGATCCGCGTTTATGCATGGGTGGGCATTCTCAAGAAAGAAGGCTTCCTCAACTACGCGCTAATGTGGCTGGGTGTAATTGATGAACCACTCACGATCCTCAATACAAACACCGCCGTTTATATCGGCATCGTTTATTCCTACCTGCCATTTATGGTGCTGCCGCTCTATGCCGTTCTTGAAAAGATGGATGGCGCTTTACTGGAAGCGGCAAACGATCTTGGCTGCTCGCCGATCAAAACCTTCTGGATCATCACCATTCCGCTTTCTCTGCCGGGTATTATCGCAGGCTGTTTCCTCGTGTTCATTCCGGCGGTTGGTGAGTTTGTTATCCCAGACCTTCTCGGTGGCTCCAACACGCTGATGATTGGTAAAACCCTCTGGACAGAGTTCTTCTCTAACCGAGACTGGCCTGTAGCCTCCGCCGTTGCGGTCATTCTCCTATTGCTTTTGATCATCCCGATTGTGCTGTTCCAGAAGCAGCAGGAAAAGCAGATGAAGGAGGATGGCTAATGTTACGCTTTAACTGGCTGAACGCGACAACGCTGACACTGGGCTTCGTTTTCCTGTACCTGCCGATCTTGCTGCTGATCATTTATAGCTTCAACGAGTCCCGCTTAGTCACTGTTTGGGCGGGATTTTCTACCAAATGGTACGGCTCCGTCTTCCAGAATGAAGACTTCATCAACGCTGCATGGGTAACAGTGCGCGTTGGCGTAATCTCGGCAACCATCGCCACTGTTCTTGGAACAATGGCGGCACTCATGCTTAGCAGAGCCGGGCCTTTTCTGGGGCGCACGCTGTTCTCCGGCATGATCTATGCGCCGATGGTTATGCCAGAAGTGATCACCGGCCTTTCCCTGCTACTGCTCTTCGTTTCCATGGACTTCACCCGTGGGTTCTGGACCGTCACAATCGCTCATATCACCTTCTCCATGTGTTACGCGGCTGTGGTGGTTTCTGCCCGTCTTGTGAGCTTCGAAAAATCCTATGAAGAAGCTGCGCAGGATTTGGGCTGCACCAAGTTTTCCGCCTTCATGCAGGTGACACTACCAATCATCGCGCCTTCTGTCGCCGCGGGGTGGTTGCTTGCCTTCACTCTCTCCCTCGACGATCTCGTCATCGCATCCTTTGCGTCTGGACCGGGAGCAACAACGCTGCCGATGAAGATCTACTCGCAGGTGCGCATTGGCGTTTCACCGGAGATCAACGCCCTCTCCACCATTTTGGTGGCTGTCGTCTCGATCGGCGTTATCACCGCCTCCCTTGCAATGAAACGGGCGGAAGTGAAGCGCAAACGGGAAGAGCAACTGGCATTCGCTGGGTAAGGGAGCTGCATTATGTCCGATACACTTGATCTGGAAAAGCAAGGCTCATCGCTGGACGAATACTCCCAGTCCGACCTTGCCTTTACCCGCGATACGCCGCTGGGAACGTTGGCAGAGCCATCCTACTCTGGCGCGCTTAGCTTTATGCGTCGACAGTTCTCAAAGGATTTAAAAGGCGCAGATGTCGCCGTATTTGGCATTCCTTACGACTTGTCAGTCAGCAACCGCCCCGGCGCACGCTTTGGCCCCCGCGCTATCCGGCAAGCTAGCTCCATCATGGCTTGGGACCGCGTTTGGGGATGGCCGTTTGACCCGTTCGACAAGTTGAAGGTGGTTGATTTTGGTGATCTCGCCTTCGATCCGGGGTATCCATCTGACATCCCCCACGCCTTGTCAGCCCAGACGTTCGGGATGCTCTCCAAAGCGAAGACGACGTTGATGCTCGGCGGCGATCACTTTAGCAGCTATCCGGTTTTGAAGGCCCACGCACAAAAGCACGGCCCTCTTTCTCTGGTACAGTTTGATGCGCACAGCGACACTTGGGCTGACGATGGCGATGGCCGCATCGACCACGGAACGATGTTCTACAAGGCGATCAAAGACGGCATCATCAATCCAGATACATCCATTCAGGTTGGCATCCGCACCAACAATGACGAGCCGCAAGGAGTAAAGACCCTCTCGGCCCGTTGGCTGCGAAAGAACGGGGCTGATGCGGCAAGCGAGGAAATTCGCCGCCGTGTTGGTGATACGCCTGTCTACATCAGCTTTGATATCGACTGTCTGGACCCTGCCTATGCGCCGGGTACTGGTACCCCTGTTGTTGGCGGGCCAACCACGGGCGAAGTTCGCGATATTCTTCGTGGACTTGAAGGCATCAATCTAAAAGGAATGGATGTCGTGGAAGTCTCCCCTTCCTACGATCACGCAGAAATTACAGCGCTTGCTGGGGCAACCATAGCGCTGGACCTTCTATGCATCTACGCAACAAGAAAATAAGGCCTAGCGCCGTGTACCGAAGCACTTTTGCCTGCGGTACAAATCAGCAATAAAGCGAGGAAATATGCTGGTTCTTGCAGATACCAACGCAGACACACAATCGTTTGCCGAGGAAGCAAAGGCATTCATTGCCGCAAACCCTGACATCAAGAAGATAGAAACACTCTACCAAGGGTACTGCGGGCCTCTTCGCGGTAAATGGCTGCCAGTCTCAGCGCTTTCCAAGCTGGCTAAAGGTGAGGTGCGCCTGCCTGTTTCCACGGTAGCGCTGGACGTTTGGGGTAACGACATTCCAGAAACCGGCCTTGCCATTGAGCGCGGTGATCCAGATGGGGCGTTGATACCGGTTCCCGGTACGTTGAAGCGGGTTCCGTGGGCGCATTCTCCAACCGCGCAGGTACTGGTTTATCTGGCTGACCTAGATACGGGCGAGCAGAGCATCTATAACCCACGCGCTGTTCTGCATGAGGTCCAGCAACGCTTCGCCAAAAAAGGCCTCGTGCCGGTTATGGCGACAGAGCTTGAGTTTTATTTCGTCGACGCAGAACGCGATGAAAACGGCATGCCACAGCCACCGCTTATTCCCGGCCGCAAAGAGCGTCTTTCAATCAGCCAGATTTATGATCTCGATATCATGGAGGGCTTTGCGCCTATTCTGGAAGAGATCAACGAGATCTGCGCCGCCCAAGGTATTCCGGCTGACACAACCATCGCGGAGTTTGGCCTAGGGCAGTTTGAGATCAATCTGCTGCACGTCGCTAATGCCATGACAGCAGCTGAGAACTGCATTCTCTTTAAACGTGTCGTTAAGGCAGTAGCCCGCAAACACGGTATGGATGCCTGCTTTATGGCAAAACCTTACAAAGGCGAGTCCGGCAATGGCTTCCATGTTCATTGCAGCGTGCAGGACCTTGAAGGGAACAACATCTTCGATAGCGGCACAGAAGAAGCAAACGATACCCTGAAGAGTGCGGTTGCTGGCCTAGTAGAGACCATGCAGGACTTCCAGCTTATCTTTGCACCGCACGCGAACTCTTACCGCCGCTTGCAGCCAGCTTCCTACGCACCAACGACACCATGTTGGGGCTACGATCACCGCGCGGCTGCCGTGCGAGTACCGGAAACCAAGGGCAAAGGCGCTCGACTGGAACACCGCGTCTCAGGTGCGGATGCCAACCCGTATCTCGTGCTGGCCGCTATCCTTGAAGGCATGATGCAAGGCATTGAAGCAAAGATGGATCCGGGCAAACCGGTTGAAACGCTTGAAGATGTCGCGGCCCTCAAGCCTCTTGCAGCCAACTGGGAGCTTGCCATTCATAACTGGCAGCACAGCAATTACACGCGCAACCTCGGTTCCTGCGAATTCTACGAGGCTTACACAACAAGCCGGATAAGCGAGCACGCGATTTTCGCTGAAACCGTGACACAGTTTGAGTGCCAGACCTATCTTCAAAAGGTCTAGTCATCCTAATTATACTTTAGTATCAAGCTATATAATATGAGCCGCAAAGACCTATCCCTGTTCCTTGCGGCTCATACACTTACTACCCTGCATATATTTAGGAAAATGATTTCAAAAATGGCTGGATAAATCTGTTTTTTCTTTTTTGAAATCCATAATTAGAAAAATTAGTCATGCCTAGAGCCCCTTTTAGAATAGAATTCGTCTCTTATTTCTGATTAATTCATTAGTCATAGGCAGAGACAAACGAGTGCAAGAAGCTCATCTTGCAATCGGGCATATAAAATTCTCGGTCATGTTTTGGGGGCAAAACACTATGAAGAAAAGCAGTACAGCTGGCGTATTCGGTCTTGCAGTGGCAAGCGTCGTTGCTTTTTCCGCTCAAGCCAAAGAGCTTAAATTCAACAACCCACTTCCAGAATCCCGCCCAGAAACGCAAGAACTCATCAAGTTTGCAGATGAAGTTGCCGCGAACTCCGGCGGCGAGCTCGGCATCCGCTTGTTTAACGGCGGCTCCATGACCCTCAAGAACGCAGATCTGCTGCGCACGCTTCCACGCGGTGTGGTTGATATGAGCCTTCTGTGGGCCAACTATCTCGGCCGCGATGCACCTGCGCTCAGCACCGTGTTGGTTCAGGGCTCCATTGGCAATGTTGAAGAACTGGAAGCAGCCCTTCCTGTCGTTAAAGACATCTATGCCAAGGAGTTCGACAAGTGGGGCGTGAAGACTGTTGGTAACCTCGCAATTCCGATGCTTTATGCAAGCGTTTTCTGCCGCGATGAGCCAGTGCGTACGCTAGACGACCTGAAGTCCAAGAAGCTGCGTGTTTGGTCCAAAGATCAGGTGATGACCTTCACCAAGCTCGGCGTTTCGGCCCAAATTATCAATCAGGACGAGATGTACATCTCTATGAAGACCGGCGTGGTTGACTGTGCCCTTTATCCGGCGCTCTACGCCCACACTGCTTCGCTTCAGGAAACCGCCAAGTACGCGTCCTACCTCTATCCGATTGCGGCAGGCCCTTACACTCTCGGCATGGCGACCTCCAAATGGGATGCCCTTTCTGAGGAAGAAAAGGCAGCATTGCAGCAGGCCGCTGACAACGTGTGGGAGCGCACCAACGAATACTCCAACGACCTTCAGCGTGAAATGGCTGCTCGCGAAAAGCTGGGCGAGCAAGGCGTGACCTTCCTTGAGGACTTCCCGCAGGAAGACCGCGACCTGTTCCTTTCCACCGTATCTGGCACTTGGAAAGAGCTGACTGATGAAGCTGGTGGCGATGCTCCTAAATACCGCCAGCAGGTACTGGAAGCACTCGGTCGCTCATAAGCTAACTGAGAAACAGCGCTCGAAAACAATAAACTCAGGCGGCGGGCATTACAGAAGCCCCGCCGCTTCTCCCCCTAATGGAGCGTGCTCTTCGTGATCCTTAAAACACTTGAATATGCAGAGCGCGGGCTGGACTATCTGGCCCGCTTTGCTGCCTTCATCTCTGCGCTTGCCGTTAGCAGCATCATCGTCGTGATCTGCGTCAGTGTATTTATGCGCCGCGTTGCCAGCACCCCGCTTTACTACGGGGAGGAACTGGTCGGCCTACTGCTCAGCGTAACAATGATGTGCGCCCTGCCCTTGGTCACCAAACGCGGCGCGCATATTCGGGTGACGCTGGTAGTGAACTATCTAAGCGAGCGTGGCCAAGCCTTGATGGCACTCTTCGCCATACTGGTATCCCTCACCTTCTTTTTATGGATGCTTTGGGAAGCTGTGCCGTGGATGGAATTTGCAATGCGTCTCGACATCAAGTCGGAAGTTGCAGCCATTCCACTGGTTCCTTGGATGATGGTGTTCCCCGCCATGTTCTCACTGACAGCACTTATTCTTGCCGTTCAGTTTTTACGAAATCTGGCCCAAATCCTTTTGGGTGGGCCACAAGACCACGGCACCCAAACCGGCGGACATAATTGATGTTCTGGACCACGCTTCTTTCTGCACTAACAATCACCGCCGCAACCGGTGCTGCCCTTGGCGCGGCACTAGGCATTACCGGTATGATTATTCTGCACTTCTTTGTAGGCGGAGCGACAGCGCTCGCCCTCGACGCAGTGTGGAATGTCTTTAACTCGTTCACCTTGAGCGCTATTCCGCTCTTCATCATTCTGGGTGAAATTCTACTGCGCAGCGGGTTGTCCGAACGTGTTTATTCCGCCCTAACACCTGCGTTCACCAAGGTGCCGGGCGGCCTGCTGCACACCAACATTGTCGTTTGCACCATCTTCGGCGCTGTCAGCGGTTCCAGCCTTTCAACGGCGGCCGCCATTGGTTCCGTCGCCTATCCGGAAATGACAAGCCGCGGTTATAGCCGTAGCATGGTTGTTGGTAGCCTTGCAGGTGGCGGTACACTGGGTCTTCTAATTCCGCCAAGCCTGTCATTCCTCATCTTTGGCGCGTTGACTGAAACATCCATTGGCCGCTTGTTCTTGGCAGGCATCGTACCCGGCATCATGGTTGCGGGTCTGTTTATGACCTACATTCTCATCCGCTGTTTGATGAACCCATCGCTATATCCTCGCGAGACAACTCATCTTCCAGTGATGAAGGTTTTGCGCGGGGCACTCCAAATCTGGCCAATTCTGGTTTTGATCTTCGCCATTATGGGCAGCATCACCTTTGGCTGGGCAACACCAACGGAAGCTGCAGCCATTGGCGTCGCCGCCGCTGTGATCGTTGGGTTTGTCTGGGGTGACTTCACTCTTAAAAAGCTATGGGACTCCATTTACCACTCAGTTCAGCTCTATGCTGCCATTGGTTTGGTTCTTATCGGCGCAACCATTCTTGCCCAATCCGTTGCCTTGCTTGGCATCCCGCAGGATGTGTTGGAGGCAGCAACCAGCAGCGGTCTTAACCGTTATGGCATCCTCTTCATGGTGGTGTTGGTCTATCTCATTCTCGGCTGCTTCTTTGACGGCCTGTCGTTGATGATTATGACCCTGCCAATCGTCTTTCCGCTTTTGACAGGATTGGGCTTCGACCCGATCTGGCTCGGCGTGATGATTACGATCATGATCGAAATTGGCCAGATTACTCCACCAGTTGGTTTGAACCTCTCGGTTCTCAGCTCGCTCACCAAAAACCAAGTCACACTTGGTCAGGCCGCGATTGCCTCGATTCCATATTGGCTGATCTTCCTGCTCGCGCTGGTCATTCTAACCGCCGTACCACAGATCGCCCTGTTCCTGCCTAATCTCCTCTTCTAATGCAAAGGTTCACGTAGAATGAGCATTAAACTGAAACCAAAATTCTTCGGCCCTGTGACCATGGAAAGCGCGGGTGAAGGTGTATTTTCCTACAAAACTGAAACCGGCCTGACGGGCAAAACCGGAGCGCCGGCGACAAACGAGGTGGCTGCGCCCTACGATCTCATCATGGCAGCTCTGGCTTCATGCGTGGGCGTTTCTTTGGAGATGATCGCCCGGCAGAAGAAGATTGATCTTGGTGATATTTCGATAGAAGTGAATGCCGCAAAGGCGCTGGACTTACCAAGCCGTTTTGGCAGCTTTGATGTAAGCGTTTCTATGAGCGCTATTGAAGATAAGGAGCAGGCAACACAGCTTCTCAAGCAAGCCAAAGAAATGTGCACCGTCAGCAATACGCTGAACGCTGACGTCACGCTCTCGCTTAAAGAAACCGCAAGCGCTTAGGAGCACACAATGGCTACATACCTTGTGCAGGTTGCTTTTACTGCTGACTCCATCAAAGCATTGGTAGAAAAGCCGGAAAACCGCCTTTCAACCATGATCCCCTTGGTTCAGAAGATGGGCGGCAAGTTCATCGGCTCATGGCTCAGCTTCGGACGCTTTGACTCCACAGCGATCATCGAAATGCCGGACAACATTTCAATTAAAGCATTTGAGATGATGTGTATGTCAGGGGGCGGGCTTCGCTTTTTTGAAGCTACACCGTTGATCTCTTTTGAGGACGGTGTTGAGGCCATGCGCCTTGCTGGCTCGCACACCTACCAGCGTTTTGGCGAAAACTAGCAGCTAACAGAGCCCTCTAAATTCTGAGCCCCGTAGCCACATCTGCGGGGCTTTTTTATTTACCCTCCAAGAACATTTGTAATCAGGCAGGAATTAAGGTTCATCACTTATTGATGCTAATTTTGTACAATGATACATTTCACATAACATATGTACACTTCGGCTAGCCATTCCATCTAGAAGCGCGATCACCTGTGTGAATGGAGATAAAATTGCATAACATCGTACCGAGCGGCCTTGCCGCAGACCTCGAACTACGCGCAAAATCCGGCAAACCTATCCGTATTGGCCTTATTGGTTGCGGTGTTATGGGCACCGATATCGTTACCCAGTGTCGCCAGATGTATGGCATCGATGTTGCAGCAATTGCCGACATCCGACCTGATGTAGCCAAGCAGGCTGTTATCACTGCTAGTGATGGCAAAGATGAAGGCTATCAGATAGTTGAGGGCAGCGACATCACACAAGCCATTGAAGCGGGAAACACCGCGATTTGCGCTGATGCTCTCGCTATATGCCGAAACGAGTTAATCGACGTTATTGTAGATGCCACGGGTAAACCTGCAGTGGGTGCTGATATCGGCCTCTATGCCATGCAGCAGGGCAAGCACCTTGTGATGATGAACGTCGAAGCTGACAACACCATCGGCGCATACCTTGGAGCAGAAGCAAAACGCTTAGGCGTGATTTACTCATTGGGCGCGGGTGATGAACCAAGTTCCACTATTGAATTGATCGAATTCGTAACAGCGCTTGGCTACCCGATCGTTGCAGCTGGCAAGGGTAAAAACAACCCGCTCAAGATTGATGCGACACCGGATGAATACAAGGAAGAAGCAGACCGACGCGGCCTAAACCCGCGTATGCTTGTAGAGTTTGTTGATGGTTCCAAGACCGCCATAGAGATGGTCGCTATTGCCAATGCCACCGGCCTTATTCCGGATATTGATGGCATGCACGGACCATCTGCAAAGCTTGAAGACTTGCACAAGGTTCTATGCCCTGAGGCAGACGGCGGCGTACTAAAGCGCAAAGGCGTAGTTGACTACTCCATCGGTGAAGGGGTTGCTCCGGGTGTATTTGTCGTTGCCGAACTTGCTCACCCTCGCCTACGCGAGCGAATGAATGATCTTAAGATGGGCCCCGGCCCTTACTATACCTTCTACCGCCCTTATCACCTGTGCTCCCTTGAAGTTCCGCTAACCTGTGCCCGTGCAGTGCTTTATGGAAAGGCTGATATGAAGCCGCTAGACAAGCCAGTTGCGGAGGTTTGCGCTGTCGCAAAGCGCGATCTGGAAGCAGGTGAACGACTTGATGCGATTGGCGAATACACCTACCGCGCATGGGCAATGGAAGTCGATAGATCTAGAGAAGATAAGGCCGTTCCGTGCGGACTTCTGGAGAACGGTACAGTTCTAAAACCAATCAAAGCTGGCGAGCTGCTGACTTATGATAACTGCAAGCCGGATGAAACGTCTCGCCTGTTTGAGCTTCGCAAGTTGCAAGACGAAATGGTCTACGGCGCACCAAAGCTGGCAGCAGAATAGACCTGCAACATACTTATCCGAAAACGGGGGCCTCAAAGCCCCCGTTTTTTGTTGTGCCCATTCCTAGAAGTGTAAAGGCAAAAGGGCACCAAAAAGCTGGCGCCATTCTCACAGCGCCACCTCCAAAACTGTAGAAATTCCTTAAAGCTCAGAGATAATTTTCTTCGCCCGCAAAATAGCAGAGGGGCTCATGGAGAGTTCATCCACGCCCATTGCTACAAACTGCGGGATCAACTCTGGTTTGGATGCTGCCTCACCGCAGATACCAACCATTATCTCAGCTTCATTCGCGGCTTTGCAGACAAGGCGAATAGCTTCCATCACTGCTGGGTGATCAGTTTGGTAGAGGTGATTGAGCTTCGGGTTCAAACGGTCAGCAGCCATCACATACTGGGTAAGGTCATTCGTTCCGATCGAGAAGAAATCTACCATCTGCGCCAAAGCAGGAGCGGTAAGAGCTGCGGCAGGCGTCTCGATCATGATACCGACTTCAGGATCACCGTGAGCAACACCCTCTGCTTTCAGCTCAGCAGCGCAAGCGTACATCATCTGTTTGGCACGCCTGATTTCCTCGCCATCTGAAACCATTGGGAACATAACTTTAACGTTGCCATGAACAGCCGCGCGAAGCAAAGCGCGCAACTGTGGTCGGAAAATATCTGGACGATCCAGACACATTCTCAGCCCGCGCCAACCGAGGAAAGGGTTTTCCTCCTCAGGAAAGTCGATACCAGACAGAGGCTTATCGCCGCCGATATCAAGCGTTCTAATGATTACCGGATGATCGCCAAACGCTTTGGCCAGCTCACCATAAACAACCGCTTGCTCGTCTTCGTCCGGCATACTTCTGCGGTCCATAAACAGGAGTTCGGTTCTAAACAGACCGCATCCCATTGCACCGGCTTCTTTTGCAGCCTTTATTTCGCGAAGCGTACCGAGGTTGGCAGCAACCTCAATCCTGCGGCCCGCTTTGGTTACCGGCTCATAGTCACGGTATGCCTCAAGCTCTTTATACTGGGCCTCTTCTTCAAACTGCTTGGCCTTGCAATGCTCAATAACCTCATAGGACGGGTTAAACCAAACATGTCCGGAGGTACCGCTCATCGCTATGGTTTCAAACTTCTGGTCCGCACTTAAGGGCTGCGATAACCCAAGAATTGCCGGTATGCCATTGGCACGGGCCATAATGGCGACGTGTGAAGTAGCACTTCCGCGCATGCATATAATGCCTTGAATCATATCAAGGTTTGCCTTCGCAAAGTCCAACGCGGAGAGGTCTTCAGCAACAACAATACAAGGCGTGCTCAACTCGCTGAGACTCAAGTCTTCCTTGCCCAATAACTTAAGCGCAAGCTGGCGGGTTAGCCCTCTAATATCCTCTGCTCGTGCCTGCATATAGGCATCCGGCATATGCTCGAAACTGTAAGCAAGATCCTCACCAACGGCAAGACATGCAGCCGTTGCCTCTGAGCCTGCCAATATGCGGGTACGGATTGCGCCGATAAACTCTTCATCTGCGGAGACATCAAGTAGAGCCTCAACGATTGCGCTGTCTTCGGGTGTTCCGTTCAACTCACCCTTAAGCTGAGAGCAGACCGCATGGAAAATGGTTTCAAAACGCTGCCATTCCTTGACCTCTTGCCCAGCCTTGACGGTAGAAGACGGCGCAACGATGGCTTCTCGTACATAGACGAAGCCCGAGGCAACGCGGTGGCCTTCACTTGCCGCAATACCCTTAAAGGCTCCCGGGATGGCTGGTTCTGCGGGTATGCTCGTTTTCCGCAGCTCTCCTTCACCACCAGTGCTTCCGGCGCCTGCCTCCGGTTTTTCAACCCGAATGGCATCTTCATCAGAAAGGAACTTTTGCAATACCTCAGAGGCTTGCGCCTCATCTGCACCCACCGTTCGCAGAAGGATAGTCTCGTTTTGTTGAACACCGAGCAGCATCAGCTTTACAGCACTTTTGCCGTTTGCAGTCCTGCCATTTCGAACCACCTCGACCTCACAATCAAAGCCTTTGGCCATCTTGGCAAACTGGGTAGCAGGGCGCGTATGTAAACCTTCTTCGACTTTGACAACAGCATTCACTTCAAGCATGAACCATCCCTCTTATTCTATGATTTGGTGGAGAATTGCTGCGCGGAATGAGCAGCGCGAGTTCGCACCCGCACCGCTGTTGTTGATTTTCAGGTTGCAGCTAAACCTGTTTGACTGGCTACTTAAGCGACCAGTTCGATCACTTTGCCGGACTGTAGCTCGGCACGAATAATCGCAGGATCAACTTCGCCAGCGCAAATTTCACCCGGCCTCATGGCTTCATCTGCACCATTGAAGTTGATGACAACGTGCCCAATGTCTTGCACCTTGGACCATGCCGTTTCGCCAATGGCCGTAACCCCAACTTCTATTGCGCCAATCTTAAGAGTGCTGCCAGCGGTAGGTGCCTGATCAGATTGCTCTTGGACCTTATGCAGTACGGATACTTCAGCTAGCTCTGCTGGTGCTCCGTCTTCATAAAGAATGAGCACTCCCCCCTCCAACAGGTCGGATACTTCCTCGCCAATAGCAGTGATATTGGTTTTATACAGACACATTCCTTGTCTCCTTTAGTGGCGGCGATGATGGGATTACAGCAGGAAGCTTGCACCGTAAGCGATGAGCACCGAAATCGGGCCCGTGATCTGACGGCTGAGCAACAAGGCAGGAACACCAACCTTGATGGTGGAAGGTTTTGCTTCACCAAGGGCCAGACCAACTGGCACGAAGTCAGCACCAACCTGCGTGTTGTAAGCAAACAGAGCAGGCAGAGCCATTGCAGCCGGAATGACGCCAGTACCGATAGCAGGACCAATAATGGCAGCACCAATTACCTGAGCAATAACAGCGCCTGGGCCGAGGATTGGCGAAAGGAACGGCAAGCCGCAGATGGCAGACAGCACCAAAAGCCCGATGATATTGCTACCGAGAGGCTCAAGAACGTGAGCAAGCGCTTCACCAACACCTGTCGCGTTGATAACGCCGATGAGCATGGCAACGAAGGCGATAAACGGAAGAACGTTGCGAACCACCGTATCAATGGTGCGACGACCACTGTTAAACAGCACGTTCACAACATTGCCCATGACACGGCCAACACTGGTGATAAAGCCTAGGAATCCGCCTTGATCTTGTTCTGGCTCAGGCGCTGTTACCTTCTCGGTTTTGGCTTCAGTTGCAGGCGCTGGCGTTGCGGCTGGCGCTGCGGTCTCGTCAGCTTCCGTGGCATAGGACATGTTGCTGACCTTGACCGCAGACACATAGATATCTTCGGTTATGAACTGGGCCAGCGGGCCGGACTGGCCAACAGGTGTGAGGTTAATGGTCGGAATTCGTTTTCTTGGATACACACCGCAGCGGGCGGTACCGCCGCAATCAACCACGACTGCAGCAATTTCACTTTCAATTGGTGGAGATCTAAATCCGTCTACCACCGTAGCGCCGGTCATTTCGGCAAGTTTTCTAGCAACTTCTGGAATATCCCCGCCTGTAACGGCTACGATCTTATCGCGCTGCTCGGTTGGCTCAATAACAAGTGGTCCACCCCAACCACCGGCTCCGCGTTCAACTTTAACAGCTCTGAATTTGGTGCTTAGCATAACATCACCCAATCACTACTTTATTGTTCTAGGAAGTCTTCTTCAGTGGCAGCTATGCAGCTTTAGTGACTTCGATTTCTTCTTCATCGTCTTCGAAAACAACTCCCTCGCGTTTTGCGAGAAATAGAGTGAGCCATTCGGTTACAATGCCTTTGATGACAGCAACGATGAGACCAACAATTAGGTAGAAAAGAGCAAGCTTAGCGACGGAGAACGATGTATCGCCATTCATCGCCAGCGTGGTGATACCGGTTGCAACACCCATCCAAACAAAGAGTTCGCCCGGATTACAGTGAGGGAACAATCCGGTCGTTGGGTGCACCAACGATACAGCAGCATCATAAAATGCTGGCTTGTGACGTTCGCGCAAAAACGTGCCGAACGTATACGCCATTGGGTTTGTAAGAAAGAAAACCGCAAGAAACGGCAGCAACGAATAGCGCAGGATTACGTTCTTCGATGCAAATCTTGCGATGCCTTGAATTCTATGTTCACCGATGAGTTCGATAAGCGCGTAAACAGCGGTCAACAAAACGATAAGTGTCGGCAAAATTCCAGTTACGAACCCTACAAATACTGCTCCGCCTTGGTTGAATACACCAATAAAGGACTCCGCAGCATGTGTTAATACATCTAACATGGTTCCTCTCCATTTCCCGTTAGAGTGTCTCGAGCATCACTTCCCAAAGCTGAGTTGAGGTACGCTCATATCCTCGCCAGACATCTCCCTCTCCCGAGCTGCTTCTGCTTTCTCGATTGCCTGACGGGTTGCACCATGAAGGGCAGCAGAAAAGCGCGCTTTATCGCTGAATAAATCCAGCAGTGCTTCTGGCGTCTGCCCTTGCAAGTCTTTGTAAACTTTGAATTTCGAGAACACTGTTCTGCCGGTCATGGCTTGGAACTTCAGAATTTTTCGGTCGTCCCCAATCACGAGGATCACCATTGCACCTGTTTTGAGCAATGACTTCTGGATACCTACCCCTAGATATCCTGTTTCCCATTGAGAGAGAGTTCGACTAAGCGCGGCCTGATAACGACGAACTTGCACAATTGCACCAAGAGCCTGTAGCCCCCACAGCAATGCCAGTATCAATAGTGCATTTTGGACAAGTTCCATTGTGTTCTCCTGATTCAAACACTGGTCACTTGCGTGAAGTCGAAAACGACTCCACACCAAACGAACATATGTTACACATCTAACACAATTGTTCTTTACCCCGTCAATTTAGTGGAACTTTGTATATCAGAGCGCGAATATGGCTTCACGCAGGGAGAGGCATTTGGAAAGAAAAGCGAAATTAAGCCGGTTACGGTTATTGAAGTGACCCGTTCTACTTAAAATAGAAACCTAGATTCAATCTTGAACCAGTCACATTGTCGCGGTTATTTTCAATGTAATTTCTAAATGTATTATATAAATCGCGCATTAGAATACATATAGAAACACTAGGAAAGATCTATATCTTTCTGCATACAACCATTCCATCAATAGTGCGCAATGAGAAATATCCGAAAATATTACTTCTCTAAGAGAGAACGTGCCGCCCACTCATCGGTTATAAATGTTGTAGGCTCTATCAACCGAATTCCACCTAGAAGCGCATCGACCTTGTTCATCCCACCGGATGCTAGAATACGTCTTTTGGCTTTTTTCAGCGTCTGAGGCGGAATAGACATCACCCGATCGTTCAAAGGTGAAGGGGTCAGTTCGCCCTCAGCTCCGTAGAAATGGAGCATCAAGTCCCCTACTGCGCCAGCTTCTCTTGCTTGCGCTTGTTCTTGCCCACTTATCTGTTCAATCCGGCGGTAGGTTGCATCATCAACAGTAGCGCCGACACTAAGCAACACGACATCCAATGTCTGTGCTATGTCAAAGAGTTCCTTGAGACCGCAGTTGTCGATAAGACGGTGCCGCGTTTCTGCTGAGTCCACGAGCGCAGGTGCAGTCATCAGGAAGCAATCCGCGTTGAAGTTGTCAGCAAATCGCCATGCAAACTCAGCGGGGTTAAACTCCTTGGCTTTCATAATGCCGCCAAGCAGAGAAACAACGGAAAGGTTGGCGATATTGCTTCGCTGGATATGTGCAAGAGACTGTAAGAGCGTACGCCCCCAGCCTACCCCGATCTTCATATCAGGCATCACCAGAGACGAAATGTGTTGACCTATCGCGGCTCCGATTGGCACAACTGCATCGGCATTCGGGTCTGAAAGAGGGACAACAATCACCTCTCCAATGCCGAACTTTTCCTCCAATTCCCGCTCCAACTGAACGCAATTGGTGAGGTTATGGTCAATATTGATCTTCACCTCATTGTTCTCTCTGGCAGCAGCAATCATGCGCAAAACAGTAACGCGGCCAAGGCCCAATCGCTCTGCAATTTCGGACTGTGTCATGCCTTCAATGAAGTACATCCATGCGGCACGGAGGCGTAGTCTGCTAGAACTCTGATCGCCCGCCTTGTCATGGCCCGCTTCACTTGCAGATTTCTTTGCAGACATTCTCACTTACTCCAAATACCTGAGCGCCTTATAGAAAGAACAGGTTGCCCATACTCACCCCAAATGAGCCGAGCGGAGTTATCTGGAAAATATTTCGTCCAAGACGCCGCTCACACAAGGTGAAAACAAGAACATAACATTAGGCTAT
This sequence comes from Pseudovibrio flavus, assembly GCF_009711345.1. Taxonomy (GTDB): domain Bacteria; phylum Pseudomonadota; class Alphaproteobacteria; order Rhizobiales; family Stappiaceae; genus Pseudovibrio; species Pseudovibrio flavus. The sequence goes on along the minus strand of NZ_SMMA01000063.1, from coordinate 127,270 downwards.
ATGCACATTTGTTCATCCAAACAATCCCGTATTAAACCCACGTATCATTCACAGGCTACCTCCGAGGCAGACCAATATCGTCACCATGGGCCAAGTAGATATGATCGCCCGACACCCAAAATTGGAAGTTCCATTATTTACTAAAACTCAACTATGGCTCTAAGGCGAGATGCGGGAATGCAGATGGCATCCGCACGTCTTGGCCAAACGACACCCAATACGCACATACACCGATTGAATTTTTATGCGAAATTTTTAAAATATTTCAATTATGTAGACTAAGACTCTCTCCTCAACCATAGAGAGCTGCGGACGGAAGCAAGGGAGAGCCAATGTCCTCTCATTCGCCTCGCCTTTATCAAGACATCGGCGAAAAACTCAAAACCCTGATCCGCAATGGCACATTCAAGGTTGGCGATAAGCTACCGCCAGAACGTGTTATCTGTGTTGATTACGGCATCAGCCGAACTGTGGTTCGCGAAGCAATCATCATGCTTGAACTACAGGGCATGGTCTCCGTGAAAAAGGGATCAGGTATCCATGTCATCTCCGAAGTACCGATTAATGAAAGCAGCGGGGATTGCCGGACAGAGCAGGCTCTGCGCCGCCTCATATCCGAAATGCAGGAGGCTGGCCCCTTCGAGATGCTCGAGGCCCGTCAGCATGTGGAATGCCTAACCGTTGAACTGGCTGCATCCAAAATTACAGAAGAGCAGTTAGCCCAGCTTGCGGAAATTCAACAACGGGCAGTTTCCGAGGATCGTGCTCGCGACTCCAACTGGGACAAGGAATTTCACCTTCTGCTTGGCAAAGCGACAGGCAACTCGGTTATAGCGTTGCTCGTCGAGCTAATGTGGGACGGCCGTGCAAAGAACCCACTTTGGAACAGCCTGCACAAGCACATCGACGAAAAAGATCTGAACAGCTGGTGTAAAGAGCATCAGGACATCATGGATGCGCTTGCCTCGCGGGATTCTCGACGTGCGCAGCATGCCATGTGGGCTCATATCGAGAGCACAAAGAACGCGCTTTACAGTGCCTCTTCTGCAATGGATGAGCAGGACGAGCCTGTAGGGACAGCTGCCTAAACTTTCGAGCGGCTAAGAGAATGAATTACGGCGCGGATATCCTCCGCGCCTTTTTCTTCCCAAAATTCGTTGAAATTACAGCCTCTTCCAAACCCCGCCTTCTGATGAGCTTGCAACCGCAGCCTCAATAAACCGAAGACCATCAAGGCCATCTTCAACGCTTGGCAGCAACGCCGCGCAGTCAGGCGCAGGATTGCCCAGAATGTGTGCGCTCAAGACCTCAGCGAATTGATTATACAAACTACCGAAGGCTTCCAGATAGCCCTCAGGATGGCCACCTGGTATGCGCGATACCGCTTGAGCGGGATCACCAGCTCCGTTACCGCCCCGCGTCAATTTCTGGGTTGGCTGACCGAAAGGGCTGTAGAACAGATAGTTTGGGTCTTCCTGTGCCCACTCAAGCCCGCCTTTGTCTCCATAAACCCGCAGTCGTAGGCTGTTTTCATTACCCGGGGCGACTTGGCTTGCCCAGAGCGCGCCCTTCGCGCCGCTGCCATAGCGCAGCAAGATCTGCACGTTGTCATCGAGCACACGGCCATCAACAAAGTGGCTCAGCTCTCCCAGCAACTCCGACGGTTTTTCATTGCTGACGAAGTTGGCAAGGTTATAGCCGTGGCTACCGATATCCCCGATGCAGCCACCGGCCCCTGAACGTTTGGGGTCTGTTCGCCAACTGGCTTGCTTTTGGCCGGTCTGTTCCAGCGGTTCTGTGAGCCAGTCCTGCGCATATTCAACCTGCACAATCCGAAGCTTACCAATCGCGCCGTCTTGCACCATGGCCCGCGCCTGCCGGATCATCGGGTAACCCGTGTAATTGTGGGTCAGCATGAACAGCTTGCCTGTTCTCTTAACAATCTCAACAAGCTCAGCACTTTCCTCAGCGCTGGTCGTCATTGGTTTATCGCAGATCACATGAAAGCCAGCTTCCAGCAACAGCTTCGCAGCGGGAAAGTGCAGATGGTTCGGTGTAACGATAGAAACAACATCGACCCTGTCGGTGCGCCCTGCTTCCTTCTCCACCATCTCTTCTACGCTCGCATAAGCGCGATCCGGCGAGATATATAGCTCGCTAGCGGAGGCTTTCGCCCGCTCTGGGGCCGACGACAATGCTCCTGCGACAAGCTCATAGCGATCATCCAGCCTTGCAGCAATGCGATGAACAGCGCCGATAAACGCACCCTGCCCGCCGCCAACCATACCAAGGCGGAGGCGACGCCCAAGGCGTGCGCTCTCAGTTTCCGAGGAAGAAGTTTCGCTCATATCTGTACCTCGTGTTCAGGAGAGCCCAAGAATGCGGCGGTTGGCAGCTTCATCAGTTCCCGTACCTGCAAAGTCGTCGAAGGCATGCTCTGTCACGCGGATGATATGGTCCTTGATGAACTGCGCTCCCTCCCTTGCTCCATCTTCTGGGTGCTTTAGCGCGCATTCCCATTCAAGAACGGCCCACCCATCAAAATCCATCGCTGTAAGCTTTGAGAAAATCGACTTGAAGTCCACCTGACCATCGCCGAGAGACCGGAAACGTCCTGCACGGTTTACCCAGCTCTGATAGCCCGAGTAGACGCCCTGCTTTGGTGAGGAATTGAACTCGGCATCCTTGACGTGGAAACTCTTAATGCGATCAGCATAGACATCAAGGAAGCCAAGGTAGTCCAGTTGCTGCAAAACGAAGTGGCTCGGATCATAAAGGATGTTGGCGCGCGAATGTCCTTTCACCTCTTCAAGGAACATCTCGAAGGTGATGCCGTCATGCAGGTCTTCACCCGGATGGATTTCGTAGCAAACATCAACACCAGCCTCGTCAAAAGCGTTCAGGATGGGCAGCCAGCGTTTACCTAGTTCTTCGAATGCAGTCTCAACCAAACCTGCCGGACGCTGCGGCCACGGATATACATAGGGCCAAGCCAACGCACCAGAAAATGTCGCATGGGCGTTCAAGCCCAGATTTTTTGAGGCTTTCGCCGCAAGCATCAGCTGGCTAGCAGCCCACTCTTGCCGCGCTTTCGGATTGCCGCGAACCTCTTCGGCAGCAAAGGCATCAAACATTTCGTCATAAGCTGGATGGACTGCTACCAACTGCCCTTGCAAGTGGGTAGAAAGCTCTGTCACTTCCATGCCATGGGTAGCGAGCATACCCTTTATATCATCACAGTACGCTTTGCTTTCGGCAGCCATCTCCAAGTCAAACAAGCGCTTATCCCAACTTGGAATTTGCACTCCCTTGTAGCCAAGGTTACCGGCCCAACCAGCCATATTTTCAAGTGTGTTAAACGGGGCATCGTCGCCCACAAACTGCGCTAGAAACAGCGCAGGGCCTTTGATCGTTTTCATGTACTTCTCCTCCCCGAAAAGCAAAATGAGCTGATCTCTAAACTATGGTTCACTGAGCGCGGCTGTGCTTCGCCGCACCATCAAATTCACCGGCAAAACGGTTTGCCGCGCTTGGTTATTTCCGGATGCACAGTCCTCTACAGTGCCATTAATTCTGCGCAGCAATTTACCAGCTGCCTCCTGCCCAATCTCGAACCTTGGCTGACGTACAGTGGTGAGAGGCGGGATGAAGCGGGATGCGATCTCAATGTCATCGAAACCAACAAGAGAGACATCATCTGGCACTGACAAACCCATGCGATCCAGCTCTGACATAAAGCCAAAAGCGATCTCGTCACTCATGCAAAAAATGCCAGTTGGCCGCTCTTCTAGCACCTGCCAATGACGCGCAGCCTGCGCGCCTGCCTCTATCGAAAAATCACCTTCGAACAACCAGCTATCAGGAACGCCCAAGCCAATATCAGTGAGGGCTGATAAGAACCCTTCTTCACGCGCTGCCGTCAACGGATTGTCGGCAGGTCCACAGACCATGCCGATTTGACGGTGCCCCAACCCGAAGAGGTGCTCAACGGCGAGCTTCGCACCCTGCTGGTTATCGATTCGCACTGACGCGTACCGACCGTCTGCACCCCACTCACAACAGTAAACAACTGGCGGAACATCAAGGGTTTGCACGGCATCTGTGAGGGGTCTGAGGTCTAGTGAGCCGTCCAAAACCAGCAGGCCATCCGCCTGATTCATGAAGAGAAAATCGAAGGCTCTATCACGCTGAAAACCAGCTTGGGCACTGTCTACGACTAGCAGTCGGAGCCCTGCTTCTGAAAGCACGCTCTCGATACCGGAAAGGATTGAAGAGAAAAAGGGATTTCCAAGATTCGGCACAAGTGCAACCACTGCCCCAGCCTGTTGGCGACGCAAATTTCTCGCGGTTTGGTTGATGCGATATCCGGTGATCCGAACCGCCTCCATAACCTTTTCGCGCGTTGCGTTGCTTACCTTTTCCGGCTTGCTGAGCGCCCTACTTACCGTAGCTGTAGAAACGTCTGCAACAACTGCAACATCTTGTACCGTAACAACTTTCACTTCCCGTATCCGCCCAATACTTACTCTTATTGCAGAGTGCCCACTATTTATGGTTGACTCGCATCGATTTCACAGGCAACGATATAAATGTAATCGATTGCAGTCAAAACATTTCTGTCAGCAACCAATTACTTTTAGTCAAATGGCCTTCATAGGACGGGAGCGAGGGCCGGTTTGTATTTCGGATTACTGGGAGGATAATCCACATGCTTAAGACCAAGGCAATTCTTGCCGCCGCAACTATGCTTGCCGGCGTATCAACTGCATATTCCGCAGACCTTGAAGTTACTCACTGGTGGACCTCTGGCGGCGAAGCAGCTGCTGTGAAGGTTTTCGCTGATGCGGTGAACGCCAGCGGCCACAACTGGGTAGACGGTGCTATTGCTGGTGGCGGCAACGCACGCCCAATCATCATCAGCCGTATTGCTGGCGGCGACCCAATGGGCGCGACCCAGCTCAACACTGGCCGTGATGCCGAAGACCTCATCAAAGCCGGTTTGATGACCGACCTCACCGAAATTGCTGAAAAAGAAGGCTGGGCCGACTTCATCCGCCCTTCCAAGCTTCTCGACAGCTGTCGCTATGAAGGCCGCATCTACTGCGTACCGGTCAACATTCACTCATTCCAGTGGATGTGGTTAAACCGCGGCGTTTACGAGCAAAACGGCCTTGCAGTACCAACCAACTGGACCGAGTTCGTCGAAAGCTCTCCAAAGCTTGCTGAAGCTGGCGTTACTCCACTAGCCGTTGGCGGCGAGCCATGGCAGCTGAGCGGCATGTCCGGTGTGTTTCAGGTGGCACTAGGCGGTGTAGATCTTTATCGCCAAATTCAGGTTGATAAGAGCGTCGAAGCTGCTGGCGGCCCTGAAATGAAGAAAGTTTTCGAGGCGATCGCACAGGCTCGTACGCTGGTAGACAACGGCTACGTGGGTCGCGCTTGGAACGACGCTACCAACATGGTGATTACCGGCAAAGCTGGCGCGCAAATCATGGGTGACTGGGCGCAGGGTGAATTCTCTGTAGCAGGTCAGGTTGCTGGACAGGACTATGACTGTCTTCCGGGCCTTGGAGCCAACCCTGTTCTCGATACCGGCGGCGATGCCTTCTTCTTCCCGAAAACCGGCGATGATGAAACCACAGCTGCGCAGCTTGAAATGGCATCTCTACTCGTCTCCAAGCAGGTTCAGGTAGACTTCAACCTCAAGAAAGGGTCTTTGCCAATTCGCGGCGACATCAATCTTGATGATGCAAACGCATGCATGAAGAAGGGCATCGCGATCCTTTCTGACCCTGAGAACATCCTTCCGGGTTCCGAGCAGTCCTTCTCCTCTGACACACAAGGCCAGATGGAAGATCTCTGGGTTGAATTCTTCAACACTCCAGAAATGACTGTTGCAGAAGCTCAAGGCCGCTTCGTGGAAATCATCGAGTTCGCCGACTAAGGCGCCTCTCCTCACCAAGATCAAATGGATGGGTCGGCTTTACCGCCGACCCTCCTGATTTCCATGGGAGACGTGTTGATGTCTGTCGCCAAGCGGCCCAACCCGCTATTTAGAAACCTCAACGCCAAAATCGCGGCAATGCCGATGATCGCCACTACGCTGATCGTCTTTCTAGGCTGCTCTATTTGGACGGTTGTTTATTCCTTCACTAAGTCGCGCGGACTACCCGCTGAAGAGTTCATTGGGTTTGCGCAATACGAGCGCCTCTTCCGCACCTCCCGCTGGCTTATGTCCATGGAAAATATCGCCATTTATGGCGTTCTTTCCCTCACGATTTCCTTTATTGTCGGCTTTGTTCTCGCGGCTCTGATTGACCAGAAAATCCGCTTTGAGGATACATTCCGTACAATCTACCTCTACCCCTTTGCTCTGTCCTTCATCGTGACCGGCATTGTCTGGCAATGGATCTTGAACCCATCGCTTGGCATTCAGGAAACGGTTCGCTCTTGGGGCTGGGAGAACTTCACCTTTGACCTAATCGCTAACCGAGGAACTGTACTCTACGCGCTGCTGATTGCGGGTATCTGGCAAGGCACGGGCTTTGTTATGGTTCTTATGCTTGCAGGTATTCGCGGCATCGATAGCGAAATCTGGAAGGCCGCAAAGGTAGACGGCATCCCAACATGGAAGACCTATCTGTTTGTGGTCATCCCTATGATGCGCGGCGTTATGATTACGACACTCGTTATTGTCGCTGCTGGCATTGTGAAGCTGTACGATCTTGTCGTCGCAATGACACAAGGTGGTCCAGGGATCGCCTCCGAAGTTCCCGCAAAATACGTTTACGACTTCATGTTCGCTCGCGCCAATTTGGGTCAGGCCCTAGCCGCGTCCACCGTCATGCTCACTACCGTTCTCATTATTCTGATCCCTTGGATCTACCTTGAGTACGGCAAGAAAAAACAAGCACGATGAGGGGGCGCATATGACTGTTGAAACCTACGATATCGCGCAGAAGACACCGCGCTCCAGTAAATCCGCCGCTCGTGAACCAGCAGGCGCGAAGCCGATAAAACGCATCGATCCAGGGCGGATTATGCTTTATTCCGTGCTACTTGTTGCAGCCGTTTATTACCTGCTACCACTTTATGTGATGGTGATGACGAGCCTTAAGGGCATGCCAGAGGTGCGCCTTGGCAACATCTTCGCGCCGCCGCTGGAAATCACCTTCGCCCCCTGGGTAAAGGCATGGGATACCGCTTGCACGGGTCTTTACTGTGAGGGCCTAAAAGTCGGCTTCTGGAATTCTGTCCAGATCACCATTCCAAGCGTGATCATTTCCATCGCCATTGCATCAGTGAATGGCTATGCCCTCTCCAACTGGAAGTTCAAAGGCTCGGAAGTGTTCTTCACTATCCTGATATTCGGAAGCTTCATTCCTTATCAGGTCATGCTCTATCCGCTGGTGATTATCACACGTGAGCTGGGGCTGTTTGGTTCGCTTCAGGGAGTTGTGTTCGTGCACACCATCTTTGGCATGCCAATCCTGACGCTTCTGTTCCGCAACTACTTCGCTTCATTGCCAGAGGAACTGTTCAAAGCTGCCCGCGTTGATGGCGCAGGCTTTTGGGGCATTTTCCTGAAAGTGCTCGTGCCGATGTCGGTCCCGATTTTCGTTGTGGCGATCATCCTGCAGGTTACCGGTATCTGGAATGACTTCCTGTTCGGCGTCATTTTCGCAGGCGTCAAGAACTTCCCGATGACCGTCCAGCTCAACAACATCGTAAACACCACGATGGGTGTGACGGAATACAACGTCAACATGGCCGCTACGATCCTCACCGGCGCCGTGCCTCTGGTGATCTACTTCGTCTCCGGACGTTTCTTTGTACGCGGTATCGCCGCTGGTGCCGTGAAAGGATAAGACCGATGAACTCTATCAGTATCCGTGATCTGTCCCTGAAGTTTGGCGATACGACCGTCCTCAACCAGCTAAACCTAGAAGTAGCCGAAGGCGAATTTCTCGTCCTTCTGGGCGCTTCTGGCTGTGGCAAGTCTACCTTGCTGAACTGCATCGCTGGCTTGCTTGATTTGTCCGAGGGACAGATTTTCATCAACGGAAACAATGTCACCTGGGCTGAACCCAAAGATCGAGGCATCGGCATGGTGTTTCAGTCTTATGCGCTGTATCCGCAGATGTCAGTGCGCGGTAATCTCACCTTCGGCCTCAAGAACGCCCGCGTTCCCAAGGATGAAATCAATACTCGTGTGAAACGCGCTGCTCAAATGCTGCAAATCGAGCCATTGCTTGATCGCAAGCCAGCTCAGCTTTCTGGCGGTCAGCGTCAGCGCGTTGCCATTGGCCGCGCCCTTGTGCGCGACGTCGATGTGTTTCTCTTCGACGAGCCGCTTTCAAACCTTGATGCAAAGCTTCGTGCGGAACTGCGCGTTGAGCTGAAGCGCCTGCACCAGAACCTACGCAACACCATGATCTACGTAACCCACGATCAGGTGGAGGCCATGACATTGGCAGACCGCATTGCCATCATGCGGGGCGGTGTTATCCAGCAGCTTGCAGACCCTTACACCATCTATAACCATCCGGTGAACAAGTACGTGGCAGGCTTTATTGGATCGCCTTCCATGAACTTCCTAGATGGCATGTTCGGCGGCGGCGATGCGCCAACTTTCAAATCTACGGGACTGGATATCCAGCTCGGTCGATACGGCTTTAAGGATGGCTCATCGGATCAAGCACCGATCTACCTCGGCATCCGCCCTGAGCACGTACAAGCTGGTGAGGCCTCTCGCGAACTACCGTTCACACGAGACATTAATGTCGAGGTTGTCGAGCCGATGGGATCAGACACGTTGATCTGGACGTCTCTTGAAGGCCAGCCTTTCCATTTCCGCATGGACGGGCAAGCCCAAGTGGACGTGGGTGAAACCCTTCAAATCGGTTTTGATCCGGCCAAAGCATCCCTTTTTGACAAAGCTTCTGAAATTCGTCTTTAACCCAAACATTCGGAATTCAAATGAATTTTTCCCTGCAATTATATAGTGCGCGTAACTTCCAGCCTTGGTCCAAAGTTATTTCGGACCTTGCTGCTATGGGGTACACGCAGGTTGAGGGCTTCGGCGCTAACTACGAAGACCCTACAGCGACAAAAGCCCTTCTCGATGCAAATGGCCTGACCATGCCTTCCGGCCACTTTGGTATCAACGATCTTGAAGGTAATCTGGATGAGTGCCTCAAGATCGCGGCAACCCTTGGCATTAAGAATATCTACGCTCCCTATCTAGATGCCACTGAACGGCCGACTGACGAAAAAGGCTGGGTGGCGTTTGCCAAAAGACTCGCAGCGGTTGGCGAAAAGGTCACCGTGGCAGGCTTCAACTTCGGCTGGCATAACCATGACTTTGAGTTCCAAAGTGAGTTCGGTGGCCGCACGCCGATGGAAATCATCCTGACAGAAGCGCCCGAAATCGACTGGGAAGCTGACATTGCATGGATCGTTCGCGGCGGGCATGATCCGATGGAGTGGATCCAGAACTACGGTAAGCGTATCACCGCCGTACATGTCAAAGACATTGCCCCTCAAGGGGAATGCGCGGACGAAGATGGCTGGGCCGATGTTGGCCACGGCGTTGTTGCATGGGGTCAGATCCTAGCGGCATTGGAAGAGTGCAGCCGAGCCTCCATTTTTGTTATGGAGCACGACAACCCGAGCGACTTTGATCGCTTTGCGCGCCGCTCTATCGCTTCGGTCAAAATGCTGGAAGGCGTATAATGGCAGACACTCTTAGCATTGGTATCATTGGCTGCGGAAATATCTCGCAGACCTATCTCTCCCTCGGTCCCAAATTTCGCGGACTAGATCTGCGCGCCTGCGCCGATATCAACATGGAAGCAGCCGAACAGAGAGCATCCGAATACGGAGTTCGCGCTGAAACGGTAGACGGACTGCTGGCAGCGGATGACATCGACATCATCGTAAACCTCACCATTCCGGCTGCTCACTTTGAGATTTCCAAGCGCATTCTAGAGGCAGGCAAGCACGTCTACTCCGAAAAACCGTTTGTTCTATCTTTGGCAGAAGGTCAGGAACTGGCCACTCTAGCCAAGGAAAAGGGGCTGCGGATTGGCTCCGCCCCTGACACGTTCCTTGGTGGATCACATCAGCTTTGCAGGTCTCTGATCGATGACGGCGCAATTGGTAAGGTTTCCAGCGGCACATGTCATGTGATGAGCCGCGGCATGGAGCATTGGCATCCGAACCCCGACTTCTTCTTTAAGGACGGCGGCGGACCAATTCTGGACCTTGGCCCGTACTACATCACAAACCTTGTCCAGCTGTTAGGGCCGGTTAAAAGCGTTGCCGCGATGACATCCATTCCGTCACCCGAGCGCGTGATTACATCGCAGCCTCGCAACGGCGAAACCATCACAGTTGAGACGGAAACGACCATTCACGCGTTACTATCCTTTGAAAGTGGTGCCACCATTACCTTTGGTGCCAGCTGGGACGTGAAAGACCATAGCCACAACCACATGGAACTCTATGGTGAAACTGGCACGCTTTATGGTCCTGATCCCAATTTCTTCGGCGGTGAAGTACGCGTTGTTGATAGCGAAGGCACGTCAAAAAACATGACAGCCAGCGACCACCCCTTCGCAGTGCCAAACCAAAATCACGGCAACATGGGCGATCTTGCAAACTACCGTGCTGCAGGTCTTTCCGACATGGCACTCTCAATTCTTGAAGGAAGAGAGCACCGCTGTAATCAAGATCTGGCTTTGCATGTTGCAGATATCATGTTCTCGATTTTGCAATCCGGCAGGGAGCGCCGTTTCATTGATCTTGAAACAACCTGTCAGCGCCCCGCGGCATTGGGCGCTAAAGAAGCACAAAGCCTCTTGCAGTCTCATCCCGTTGAGTCTGCATAGAAGAAAGGCGCCGCAGGATACCCCCAGCGGCGCCTTTTTTGTCTCCAATACGTGCGAAGCTTATTCGCCGGAAATGTAAATCGCTCTGAAATCGTTGACGTTTGTACGGGTCGGGCCGGTAATCACGCTGTCCCCGATGGCTTCAAAGAAGCCG
>NZ_SMMA01000063.1:115945-116214 GCF_009711345.1 Pseudovibrio flavus | reverse complement strand
GTTGTTGGTCAGCGCTTCACGCGGGTTGATACCCTTTTCCCAAGCACGGGCAAGCGTGGTTGGATCGCAGTATGCGCCGGCAATCTCTTCAATGCCGTCTACACCGTCAGTATCGCCTGCGAGCGCGTAAACGCCTTTTTGTCCATCAAGGGCAACAGCGAGAGAAAGCAGGAATTCCACATTGCGGCCGCCGCGGCCATTGCCCTTCAGTGTTACAGTGGTCTCACCACCGGAAAGCAGAACACATGGAGCCTTAAACGGCTGGCCAA
>NZ_SMMA01000063.1:115374-115792 GCF_009711345.1 Pseudovibrio flavus | reverse complement strand
TTCAATATTGACGCCTTTGAGTGAGAACGGACGACTTGCCTGAGAAGCACAGTCTTCCAACACTTCGCGGGCACCACCCTCAAAGCCACTCTTGCTGCGACCGGCTACATCCAACGCCACTGCGCAAGCTTTAGCCGCGCCGCGTTGACGATCCAGATGCTCACGAGCGGACTTTGGTAATTCGATGTTGTAACGCTCGATAATAGCCAGAGCATCTTCTACGCTGGTGGTGTCTTGAACGGTAGGGCCGGAGGCGATGTTGATCGGGTCATCGCCCGGAACGTCGGAAATCAGGAGATTGATGATACGCGCCGGATGAATAGCTGCTGCCAGTCGGCCGCCCTTGATGCGGGACAGATGACGGCGCACGCAGTTCATTTCGTTGATGGTTGCGCCGCAAGCCAGAAGCTTACGGTTA
>NZ_SMMA01000063.1:114609-115235 GCF_009711345.1 Pseudovibrio flavus | reverse complement strand
TAGACCAGCTTCATCCGGCACAGGATGAGCGGCTTCAAGAATCTCGATTTTCTTGCAATCAGCGCCGTAGCCATAACGAGTTACGACCAAGCCTTCCAGCTCGCCCTCATAAGCATCTTCAACGGCCTTTGCCATGGCAGCGGAGGCTTTGCCCGCGCCAATAACAACCAGCTTACCTTTTACATCTTTGGGCAGAAAAGGGGGAACACAGACCGAAGGCTGAGCAGAAGCGACAGCCGCATCAAAAAGGCTACGCAGCAACTCGCGAGGGGCTTTGGTCATAAACGCATCTCCTGAATGCTATTGTATACTAAGCAGTTCGCTGCCCAATCTAATGGTTTTTCTTGTCAAAGCAGTACAGTGGTTCTGCCTAGTACACTGCTTAAACCAGAAAAATTTTTGCAGATGGATTGGGAGAGGTGCCCTAACTGGAGATTGAGGCACCTCTCCCATCTATATAGGTATGTTACGCGTCTTCTGCGACCTTGTGGTTGGCCATCATTTCAAGCGCCTTGACCATGCCGGAGTGATCCCATGCAGAACCGCCGTGCGCTGCGCAGGAGTTAAAGAGTTCCTGTGCGGTTGCAGTGTTTGGCAGGGACAGGCCCATTGCTTTTGCGTTGGAC
>NZ_SMMA01000063.1:76925-114482 GCF_009711345.1 Pseudovibrio flavus | reverse complement strand
CTGGTTAGCAACCTTAGCCACCTGACCGTCGCCAGCATCACCAACGAGCGTGATGTTCTTGCCCATCAGTTCGAAGAATGGCTTGACCTTTGCAAAGTCTTCTTCAGAGCCGCCTGCCATAATAGAAAGAGTTGCGTTCACTGCGCCAACTTCACCGCCGGAAACAGGACCATCAACATAACCGCAGCCCAGATCACGGATCTTGGCAGCAAACTCTTTGGTTGCCAGTGGGGAGATGGAGGACATGTCGACAACGATTTTGCCAGCAGACAGACCTTCAGCAACGCCGCCTTCAGCAAACAGAACAGCTTCTACATGCGGGGTGTCTGGCACCATGATGAAGATGATGTCAGCTTTGTCAGCAACTTCACGACCGCTTTCACAAGCGACGCCGCCCTTTTCAACCAGATCAGCTGGAATGGAAGGGATGGAGTGCATGAACACTTCGTTGCCAGCAGCAAGAAGGTGGCCAGCCATAGGCTTGCCCATAATACCAAGACCGATGAAACCCAGTTTCGCCATAGGTTTAAGTCCTTTTGAATCTATTGGAACGTAGGGATTAGAAAGGAAGGCAGCGGAATGACCGCTGCCCTGTCTGTTCTTGGGGAGTTCTGGTTAGCGCACCATGCAAGGGCGCTTGTTGTCGAACTTCCAATCTTTGATGAAGTACTGCATTGCGATGGCGTCATCGCGCGCACCCAGACCCTTGGTGTTGTAGAGTTCGTGAGCCTTCATCACTTCATCCATGTCGATCTCGACACCCAGACCCGGACGTTCAGGAACATCAACGAAGCCGTTGACGATCTTGAATGGTTCTTTGGTCAGACGCTGACCGTCCTGCCAGATCCAGTGAGTATCGATTGCGGTGATCTTGCCCGGAGCTGCTGCCGCAACGTGGGTGAACATCGCCAAGGAGATATCGAAGTGGTTGTTGGAGTGAGAACCCCATGTCAGGCCCCACTCAGCACACATCTGCGCAACGCGAACAGAACCAGCCATAGTCCAGAAATGCGGATCAGCCAGTGGAATAGAAACGGACTGAAGCTGAACAGCATGGCCCATTTCACGCCAGTCGGTTGCAATCATGTTGGTTGCAGTTGGCAAACCAGTCGCGCGGCGGAACTCAGCCATGATTTCGCGACCAGAGTAACCGTTCTCAGCGCCACATGGGTCTTCCGCATAAGCAAGGATGTGATGCTTGTTGGAACACAGACGGATTGCTTCTTCCAAAGACCAAGCGCCGTTCGGGTCAAGCGTAATTCGTGCTTCAGGGAAGCGTTCTTTCAAAGCGGTAACCGCTTCAATTTCAGCGTCACCTGCGAATGCACCGCCCTTGAGTTTGAAGTCACGGAAGCCGTAACGCTCAAAAGCAGCTTCAGCCAGCCGAACCACAGCCTCTGGAGTAACAGCTTCTTCGTTGCGAAGACGGAACCAATCGTCAGAGCTATCAGCTTCGCTGCGGTAGCCAAGATCAGTCTTATTGCGGTCAGCTACGTAGAACAGGTAACCGAGCATCTCTACAGACTTACGCTGCTGGCCTTCACCAAGGAGAGCTGCAACAGGAAGACCAAGGAACTGACCTAGAAGGTCGAGCATGGCAGCTTCAACCGCGGTGACTACGTGAATAGTAGTGCGCAGATCGAAAGTCTGAAGACCACGACCACCAGAATCACGGTCAGCAAATCCGCGGCGGATGGAATTCAATACTGCCTGGTAGTTACCGATGGACTGACCCATGATCAGTTCGCGGGAGTCTTCCAGAGTCTGGCGAATTTTCTCGCCGCCCGGTACTTCGCCCACGCCGGTGTTACCAAGGGTGTCCTTGAGGATGATGATGTTTCGGGTGAAATACGGACCATGAGCACCGGACAGGTTCAGCAACATACTGTCCTGACCAGCTACAGGAATAACCTGCATGCTCGAAATAACTGGGGCACCATTGCCTGCGGTATGATGGGCTACCAACGCTTCCTCCACAAAGTATAGCTTTTGTTCCTGCAATAACTGCCCCGTCTCCCACGGAGAGCCGTCCTGACAGCTCGCTGTTTCAGTCAATGCAGTTAACGCTATCATTAATTGCTGTTATCGCTACCATTCTTATAGATATCGTTTTCATCATATGTCCAGCCCATACGTATTCGCTCGCAGTGAAATTTCACAGAATCGATATTTCATAGTAAAATAGGTATGTTTACGCAGCATATTGATGCTTAATCATAATGATTGAGGCGGAAATATGTTCTAATACGCAGTATGCAAGAGCCCTCTTGACCAGCGACATATCACTAAATAACAATGATAGCGTTATCTATTCGATGCGATCCATAAGAGGAAAATGGAATCGTTATCATTACAGTTTAGACAGTTCGACTTTTGGGAAGGGAGATAACCATGAAAAGTCTAAAGGCAGGCCTTTACATCGCACTTGGCACAGCATTCGCGCTAAGCGCTTCTACCGCAATGGCCTCCGATGCGCCTATTAGCGGCAATCTGCGCATTGTGATCGGCTCTAACTCCACCGGCGGTGACACATATCAAAACGCTGCAATTATTGCGGCTCACCTTGGTGAAAAACTCGACATGAACGTACGCGTTGACGCTGTTGGCGCGGTAGCAGGTTTCCGTGCGCTTAAGCAGCAGGGCAAAACCGGCGCGACTATCATGTTCAACCATGACCAGTCCTACCTCGGCAACCTTTACGGCGTAAAAGGCTACGACGACATTTTTGCTGAGTACAAGATCGGCCCGACCATCTCTATCAACCCGGGCAACGCTTACCTCGTACCAAAAGACTCCCCTTACAAGACTGTCGATGACATCATCGAAGCAGCTGGTAAAGGCGAGCGCGTACGCGTTTCCGTTGAACGCGGTTCCGCATCCAACATCGGCTTCTCTGCACTCGAAAACGCTGTGAAGATGAAGTATCCGGGCGCTGAAAAGAACCTCGCTCTCATCAACACCGGTTCCCAGTCTGACAAAAACCAGGCTCTGTTTGACGGTCAGGCAGACGTGATCCATGGTTCCATTCAGGGCAACGAGCAGTTCACCCGTCTTCCAGCTGACGACCAGAAAGCAATGCGCTTTATCTGGATCACTGCAAAGGGTGAAACCATTGAGCAGATGCCTGAAGAAGGTCTTGGTGAAACCACTCGCGATATGATGCTGCAGTGGACTGATCCGGTAACTTCTGTTCCGCAGAGCGCTGACGGCGATCTCTTCAACTTCGATAAAATGTTCTACTTCATGTACAACAAGGACATCGATCCGAAGATCGTTGCATACTTCGATGAAGCTATGACCGAGATCTTTGAAGAAGGCAAAATCCAGAGCGACTTCAAACGCTCCTTCTTCATTCCTTCCTTCCGCGCAAGCCCAGAAGCTGAGAAGTTCCTCGTCAACAAGAAAGACGACTACGCTGAAATCCTGAGCGCGATCCAGAAGTAAGACTGAACACGTTCGGTTTCGCCATTTTTATTCACCATAGGCTCCTGTGGTTAGAAGTTGCGCGAATTGCCTGAACGCCAAGGGGCCGGAATCATAACCATGCTATCCGGCCCTTTTTTAATTCTCGTTCCTTTGTGACAGACGCCCAAGCCTGCACGATGGCCTGCGGAAACCCAGGTACAATAATGGAAAACCAAAGCTCCTCTCCGTTTTCAATAGTCATTGACTTTGATACTTCTCACCTCTTCTTCCCCACGCTCATTCTCTGGCTGCTTGGCTTGCTGGGTTTGGCGATCCTTATACAGAAGGGCCCTGCGTTCTACCGCGCCGTTGCAAGCGGTGAAAAGAAACTGCGCTTTTTTGAACCTGATGCAGACAAGGTTCGCCTGTTCGGCACCCTTGGCCTGATGGTCGTCTATTTTATCGGCATGGATTACGTTGGCCGCCTCTTCCCTAACATGGGTTATGGCTTCTGGCTCGTCTCCATTCCGTTTCTGTTTGGTCTGTCCTGCCTTTACGCGCACGAACTAGACAAACGCAAACTTCTCTACATCACCCTGAACGCTCTCGTTGCACCGACCTTTGCATGGTTCGTGCTGTCCGAGCTGTTCAACGTGACACTTCCATAACGAGCAAAGGAACGTTGTAATGGAATTCCTCGCTCTCGTTGATATTTCCTACCTACTGCTCATCTTCTTTGGTGTAGCACTGGGTATTGTGTTTGGCGCAATTCCGGGCATGACAGCGACCATGGCGCTGGCAGTCTGTCTTCCGCTGACCTATTCATTTGACCTCAACCACTCCCTCGCCTTCCTTCTGGCTCTCTATGTGGGTGGTATTTCCGGCGGTCTCGTTCCTGCTATTTTGCTGAACATTCCAGGTACACCATCTTCGATCTGCACCACCTTTGACGGCTATCCGATGGCCCGTAACGGCGAAGGTGAACGCGCGCTTAAGATCGGCGTTGTTTCCTCGCTCTTTGGCGGCTTGTTCTCGCTGGCGATCCTCTACCTCTTCGCACCGCTTCTGTCTGACATCGCGATCAAGTTCTCCTACATCGAGAAATTCCTGATCATCTTCTTTGCGCTGACAGTTATTGCATCTTTGTGCCAGAGCATGTTGGTCGGCATCTTCTCCGGCGTTCTGGGTATCTTGCTGTCACTCGTTGGCGTGTACGACACCGTTAAGGGCGGTAACGGCGACATCCGCCTGATTACGCCCGCTCTGGAAGACATGCTTTACAGCGGCTTCTCTCTTCTGCCTGTACTGATCGGTTTGTTTGGCGTTGGCGCTATTCTTGCTGATGCAGAACAAGGCGTGAAAGAGGAAACCGAAGGCGCGAAACTAGACCTGCTTTCCGGCAGAAAGTTTGATCTCAGCGCATTCCGTGGCTCGGCTGTAAACCTTGTTCGCTCTTCCTTCATTGGCACCTTCGTGGGTATGCTCCCAGGTGTTGGCGGCTCCGCTGCATCTGTTCTGGCATATACGCAGGAAAAGAACTTCTCCCGCGACAGCTCCATGATGGGTAAAGGCGCTCCGCAGGGTGTTATCGCCTCTGAATCTGCAAACAATGGCCTGACCGGCGGTGCACTTATTCCGCTGCTTTCCCTTGGTATTCCAGGTGACTCCACCACAGCGATCCTGATCGGTGCATTTACCTTGCAGGGCGTTCAGGTTGGTCCGCTGTTCATTGGCGAGAACGTTGAAACATGGAACATGATGGTTCTGTCCATGTTTATCGCGAACATCGTGATGTTCGTAGTCATGTTCTTTGCGATCAAGTACATCGCCAAGGTCGTCACCGTACCAAAATACCTGCTGTACCCAATCATCATCATGATGTGCGTATCCGGCGCTTACGCGATCAACTACGGTATCATGTTCGATGTTTGGTCCCTGCTGCTGTTCGGTCTGTTTGGCTACATCGGCGGCAAGCTTGGCTTGGAAATCACACCGTTCATCATCGGCTTCATTCTTGGTAGCTCGGCAGAAATCTACTTCGTGAAGAGTCTTGAGTCCTTCGGCACCATGACGATCTTCTTCACAAAGAGCCCTATTGCCCTCTTCCTGTGGCTTCTGATCGGTATGTCCGTAGCGTTCTCCATCTACTCGAACAAACGCTCGAAATCCAAAACCGCATAATTTCCCCCGGGGCGGGAGGAGTATTCTTCCCGCCTCTCCCTTGGTACCTGATGAAGGCTCTGGAGAGAGCAATGACCTGCCCATCCAAGACAACCATCAAAGTTCACCAAAACGATAATACAGCCATCGTCATCATCGAGGGTGGTTTGAAAGAAGGTCAGCCTGCAAACGAGCTGACAACCGCGCAAGAAACTATCCCCTTCGGACACAAGGTTGCCTTGACCGACATTCCCAAGGGCGGTGCGATTATTCGATACAACGAAGTCCTCGGTTATGCTTGCGAGCCCATCGCCAAAGGGCGCTGGATCAATGAGCATATGATCGAGCTTCCTGTCGCTCCCGAGTTGAGCGACCTACCCCTTGCAACTCGCAAATTCGATGAACCAGAGCCGCTTGAAGGCTATACCTTCGAGGGATACAGAAATGCTGATGGCAGCGTCGGCACAAAGAACCTGCTGGCAATATCATCGTCCGTTCAGTGTGTTGCTGGTCTCACAAACATCCTTGCTGAAAAAATCCGGAAAGAGCTACTCCCCCTGTTCCCGAACGTCGATGGTGTAGTGGCTCTTAATCACGCTTATGGCTGTGGTGTTGCGATCAACGCTCCTGCGGCTGTCGTTCCAATTCGCGCACTCCAGAACCTAACGCTCAACCCGAATTTCGGCGGCGAAGTAATGATCATCGGCTTGGGCTGCGAGAAGCTTGATCCGAACAGGCTTGTTCCATGCGAGGAAGCCGGCGCCTGCGACGCTTCTGTGATCTCGATGCAGGAAGAACGCTTCACCGGCTTTGCCCAGATGCTAGACGCTATGATGGAGACGGCTAAGCGTCATCTTGAAAAGCTCAATGCACGCCAGCGCACCACGTGCCCAGTGGCTGATCTCGTCGTCGGCCTCCAGTGTGGCGGCTCCGATGCTTTTTCCGGCATAACCGCTAACCCCGCCCTTGGCTTTGCAGCAGACCTAATAGTACGCGCAGGCGGCGCGGCTATGTTCTCGGAAGTGACCGAGGTGCGCGACGCCATTCACCTGCTTACACCACGTGCCGCTGACAAAGAGGTCGGCAAAGCATTGCTGCGTGAAATGGAATGGTACGACGACTATCTTGCCAACGGCCGCACTGACCGTGCTGCAAACCCTTCACCCGGTAATAAGAAGGGTGGTCTTGCGAACGTAGTCGAAAAGTCACTCGGTTCCATTGCTAAATCCGGCACTTCTCCGATTATCGACGTGCTGTCTCACGGCGAACGCATTCGCAAAAAAGGTATGACCTTTGCGGCGACACCTGCCAGCGACTTTGTTTGCGGAACCATGCAGCTCTGCGCCGGCATGAACATTCAGGTTTTCACAACTGGCCGTGGTACGCCGTATAATTTGGAAGCCGCGCCGGTGATCAAAGTTTCAACCAATACAGCTCTAGCCAAGCGCTGGTTTGATCTTATCGATTACGATGCAGGCCGCATCGCCACCGATACGCTCAGTATCGAAGACGCTGGCTGGGAGCTGTTTCACCTCATTCTGGATGTTGCGAGTGGACGCAAGCAAACCTGCGCAGACAAGTTGGGTCTGCGCAATGATCTTGCCGTCTTCAACCCTGCACCCATCACCTAAACCACACACCCATACTTCCGCGCAGGTTTGCTTGCGTGGTCCAAAATCACAAACAACGAGGGGCCACCCTCACCTCACTTTCAGGAGATCTTCATGAGCTATAAGCCGAACACCTTCAAGCAGGCTCTCAAAGACCGTAGTTCCAAGCAGTTGGGTATCTGGACTTCTCTGTCCAACTCCCTGACCGCTGAAATTTCCGCTGGCGCTGGCTTTGACTGGCTGGTTGTTGATGCAGAGCACAGCCCTAACGACGTTCTCAATGTGCTGCCTCAGCTTCAGGCTATCGCTGCATACGACGTAGAAGCTGTTGTTCGCGTGCCGACCCTCGATATCACTTTCATCAAACGCTATCTGGACATTGGCGCGCGCACCCTGCTCATCCCGTTTGTTCAGAACGAACAGGAAGCGAAAGACGCAGTTGCTTTCACCCGCTATCCAGGTGCCGGCGTTCGCGGCGTTTCCGTTGGCCACCGCGCAAACCGTTTCGGCCGCGTGAAAGACTATCTGCATAACGCTTCTGACGATATCTGCGTCATCATTCAGGCTGAAACACGCGAAGCAATTGAAGAGCTGCCGAAGATGGTTGCCGTTGACGGTATCGACGCGATCTTCATTGGTCCTTCCGATCTTGCTGCAAGTTTCGGTCACCTTGGAAACCCACTTCATCCAGAAGTGCAAGAAGCAATTGCAACAGCTGTAAAGATCTGTAAAGAAGCAGGAAAAGCTATCGGTACTCTTGCCCCTGTAGAAGCTGATGCCCGTCGCTATTTCGACATGGGCTTTGATTTCATAGCTGTGGGAAGTGACCTTGGTTTGCTCGCGCGCTCAACAGAGGCATTGCGGGCCAAGTTTGAAGATGTAAAGTAAAGTCTACATTTCAAAGTTGCCTAACGGTAGCTCATTCAATTGACCAGCCGTACGGATAATCCGACGGCTGGTTGTTAAAACTAATGGTTCGGACAGTGGCTAAAGCGTCTCTAAAAAAAGAAAATAACAAGCCAAAGACCGCCCGACGCAGCCGTAGACGCCGCGAAGGGGTCACTCTGCAAGATGTCGCCAATCTTGCTGGCGTTTCCATGATTACGGTTTCGCGCGCCATTAATACGCCTGATCGGGTGAAGCCGGACACGCTGGAAATCGTTAAGGCTGCAATCAAGAAAAGTGGCTATGTTCCGAACGTTCTTGCGGGGGGACTTGCTTCCAGCCGCACGCGCATGTTCGCGGCGATCGTTCCGACCATATCCAATATGACCTTCTCCAAAACTATGCATAGCTTTAGCAAATCCGTGCGAACTGCTGGCTATCAAGTTTTGTTTACAGAATCCGGCTTTGAAATCGAGAACGAGGAAGAGCTCGTCTACGCCATTCTGGCACGACGCCCAGATGGTCTGATGCTTACAGGCGTCAACCACTCCAAAGAAGTGCGCAACATGATCCTCTCCTCCGGTATTCCAACCGTTGAGACAGGCGATCTAACGCAAACGCCTCTGGACTATGTTGTTGGCTGCTCTCAGTATCGGCTGGGTGAAGCTGTCGGCCAACTCTTCCTCAAACGCGGGTTTACAAAAGTCGGTCTCGTAACGGCGGACAACTCCCGCGCCAAGGAACGTGCTAAGGGCCTGCTGGATACGCTTGCCCATCACGACAACATCCAGATTACCGAGCACACAGTTGGCTCGCCAACCACGCTTCGCTGTGGCCGTGACGGCTTGGGAAGCCTGATTGAGAAAGGCTTCACCGAAGGCGCTATATTCTGCACCTCCGATACGGTTGCGCACGGCGTGCTTGTTGAAGCTCATGCTAGAGGCATCATTATCCCTGATCAGATGTCAGTTATCGGCATGGGCGATGAAGAGTGGACGCCAGATACGCATCCATCGCTTTCTACTGTCCGCATTGACCGAGATTTGATTGGCGAGAAGGCAGCTGAAATTCTCCTTAAACGTGTAGAAGGAGAAGATGCTGGCGACCATGTTGTCGATCTTGGTTTCGAGATCGTCCTTCGCGGTAGCTTGGTTTAACCGCCATCTCAAGCATCAAACTTTGAATTTATCAGGCCAGTCGATGTTTCCTATTGGCTGGCTTTTTTGTGCGCTTACATCATCACGCGTCAAACAAGCCCTCCTTTCGCGCGCTGCCCCAAAGTGCAGATTTTCTCATCATCATTCCCCACAGGGCGAAATAAATAAGAATTTCTGAAATCAAAAACTCAACAGAGTGAAGAGTTACGAAAAGAAACGGACACCTCGACTTCAAGATATTTTTTTATCTTGAAGAGCGTAAGTAGCTGAGCACTTCAAAACTTGGAATAATTCCATTTTTCGGAAAAGACAGAGAATTTGCTTAGTAAACTGTTAAAGCAAAATTCCGGCGATCACGCGCATAGGTGCTGATACTGATTACAACCATAGGTATCACTATTAGGTTTTGTCGATAGGGAGATTCACGGTGTAGCGAAACAAGCTCTGCACCTTTTGGAGACAATCAAAGACAAAACCAAAGGAAAGTCCATGCTCCGATCACTCGTACTAGCCAGCTGTGTAATCACAGTTACCGGCGCATCCGCTCTTGAGCTAAAACCAGCAGACCAAGCATTCCTAGACCAAATTGCGCCCTTTGGCGTTTCTCAAGCCCATTGGGATGCTGCGGAATTCGCCGCACTGACATTTCCGAATGCTTACAAGTTCACGCGGCACTATGAAATTGATCGCGGAACAGCGGTATCCCCTCAAAAATGGATTGATGATCGTGGCGCATTAGACCTGACAAAACTCACCGGCCATGACGCTGACGGTCCTCTCCCTCTCGATGTTCTGCTGAGAGACCGCGTAAAAAACCACTCAATGGTCGTTCTAAAGGGTGATCGCCTGATCCATGAACATTATTTCAATGGCATGTCTCCGGCATCTACCCACCTAGACATGTCAGTTACGAAGTCCTTCACAGCTACGCTCGCTGGTATCGCGGCTGCAGATGGCAAGCTGGATATGACAAAACCAGTCGAGTTCTATCTACCTGCCTTTAAAGGCTCAGCATTCGAGGGCGTTAGCGTTCAAGATGTAGCAGATATGAATTCCGGCCTAGACATCCCGACACCACCGTTCCTGTCTTGGGATCCAAAGTTCACACTCTCACAGGAGTGGAATGGCCCGAATGATGGCGGATTGAACGGTATTGATGAGTACCTCGTCACGATCAAAAAGCACAAGTACGAGCCGGGAACTCACTACCAGTATCAAGATCCAAATACTGAGGTGCTGGGTTTGGTCGTAGAAGCGGCAACCAAACAGGGGCTGGCTGAGTACTTACAAGAGAAAATCTGGACCAAGATCGGCGCAGAGCAGAACGCGTACTGGATGGCTGATCCGAAAGGCTACACCGTTGCCTCTGGCGGGCTCAACATGGCAACCAGAGACCTTGCACGGGTAGGTAAAGTGTTCCTCAACTCCGGAAAAAACCACTTGGGCGAAGAAGTTGTCCCGCAAGCCTTTATCGATGCGATTTGGGCAGGTAACGAGCGGGTCAAAGCTGCTTGGTCGGTTGGCAAGGAAGCCGCGCTGGCTCCAGATGGTTGGTACAAAGACCAGATCCGCATTCTGACCCTTGATGGCCACAAGGTCATGGTGTTCGTCGGCATTCACGGTCAGGTCTGTGTAATGGATCCTGAAACTGACGTTGTAATCGCAATGAACGGCGGCTATCCGCAGACGGAAACTGCGCGAATGAATACGATGATCTTCCTAGAAACCGTTCCTACTATCCTCAAAGCAGCCGCTAAGCTGTAACCACAGCCCGCTACTAAAAAAGAGGCCTGCTCGGTTTCGAGCAGGCCCTGATTTGTTAAGCGTCCAGTTTCTCTTTAGCCGCTTTCAAGGCAGCAAGATCAATCTTGCGCGATGGCTTGGTCAGCAACTCCGGCTGTAGAAGCAACTCAAGTTCCTGCTCATCCAAGAAGCCATGCTCCAGAATGACTTCTCGGATGCTCCGGTTTTCACGCAGAGCTGTCTTGATGACCACACTTGCGTTCTCATAGCCAATATAAGGGTTCAGGGCTGTGCCAAGACTTGCGGAGGATTCCACAACGCGGGCCAAGTGCTCACGGTTGACGGTAATGCCTTCAACGCAGTTCTTCGCCAGAGTTCTGAAACCGGAAGACAGGTGCATGATACTCTTGAAAAGAGAATGCACGATAATTGGCTCGAATGCGTTCAACTGAAGCTGTCCGCCCTCTGCCGCCATCGTGATGGTGACGTCGTTGCCAATCACCTCAAATGCAATCTGGTTCACGACCTCCGGGATAACCGGATTGACCTTGCCCGGCATGATGCTTGAACCGGCAGCGCGCGGAGGCAGGTTAATTTCGCCAAGGCCAGCCTGCGGACCACTGGAGAGCAAGCGCAGGTCATTACAAACCTTGGAGATCTTGACCGCAATGCGTTTCAACACGCCGGAAAGCTGAACGAACGAACCCAGATCCTGCGTTGCTTCTACAAGGTTGCCCGCTGGTACAAACGGAAAGCCGGAAAGATCAGCAAGATGTTCGCAAGCGCGCTTGGAATATTCAGGGTCACTGTTGATGCCGGTACCAATCGCGGTCGCGCCGAGGTTGATTTCCAGCAGAAGCTTTAGTGCTTCTTCCAGTCTTAGAATATCTTCGCCAAGCATCACCTCATAACAGCGGAACTCCTGACCAACGGTCATCGGAACTGCGTCTTGAAGCTGGGTTCTGCCGATCTTCATAACGTCGGAGAACTCATCTGCCTTCTTTGCAAAAGCGTCCTGCAGCATAGCCATATCGGCAAGCAGGTTCTGCGCAGCAAGGATCACACCAAGCTTGATCGCAGTCGGGTATACGTCGTTGGTGCTCTGGGAGCGGTTTACGTCATCAACCGGATTGAGCTTGGTGTACTCGCCCTTGGTGAATCCCATACCCTCAAGGGCTACGTTGGCAATCACTTCATTGGCATTCATGTTGGTGGACGTACCGGCGCCGCCCTGAATAACATCAATCACGAATTGGTCGATGAACTCGCCGCCAATGATGCGCTCACACGCGGCGATTATGGCTGTCGCTTTACCTGCTTCCAGAATATCAAGATCGCGGTTCGCTTTCGCGGCGCTTTTCTTGACCATAGCAAGGGCGCGAATAAACTCTGGGTATTGAGAGATAAGCACGCCGGAGATTGGAAAATTCTCGACAGCGCGCGCTGTGTGTACACCCCAATAGGCGTTATCCGGGATGTCTTTGGTGCCCAAAAGATCTTTTTCGGTTCTCATTATTGTCTCTATTGAACAAGAAGCCAGAGATACGCTGTCAGCCGCGTCATAGTCGATGGCGTGGGGTGTTTGCCCTGTTATCGTCATTGAAAGTGCCGGAGTGAGCAGCTTTCATTTCCATAGCACCAAATAACTGTAAGGAGTATGGCAACACGCAAGCGCGACCACTTCGTGAACATGGATTTTTTGGCGCAGGTGCCCAAAAGCAACTGCCAATCATTGCTCAAAACACCAACCCGCTAGCAGGTTGTATCAAACCTTGTGTTTTTCTGGATCGAAATAGTAGGACGTCAGCAAGCTCACAACCGATGTGCCCGCAAGGAGGCCGATCTCGGTCCACTGGGCTTGGCCTATCATCTCACCAATAAAGGCACCCAAGATTCCCAGCATCAAGAGAAACCCGATACCCAGCAGCAGCGGGTTGGCTTCAATCTCTGCCTTATGACGCCACGCCACAACGAACACGGCGAGATAGCAAGCAAGGAAGGTTGCGCTGGCAACTGTTGCGATTGAACTCAAATCCAGAAAGGCGATAGCGAGGAGTATAAAGAGCACAAGTAGATATAGCCCCCGTGTTCCCCCACCAAAACTGGTCTGGCGGAATATGGCTGGCAGACACTCGGCTTTACCCATCTCGAGGGAAACATTCAGGCTGGCAAACAAAGTGGCGTTAATGGCGGAAGCGGTCGCGAAAAGCGCAGTGATGGACATCAGCGGGTAGCCGATTTTGCCGAGCACAGGTTCGGCAGCGCGAGCAACCGTTGTCGTTGGGTGGAGGACCAAATCTACGGGTGTCACGTTGCCCAGCACCACAAACGCCAACACAACGTACAGCGCCATGACAAAACAGATCGCCACGAAAAACGCGATCGGCATATCCCTTTTAGGATTGCGGACGTCACCGGCAGCGGTCGCCATCATCCCGTATCCAGCGTAGGCAAAAAACGCCAAACCAATACTGGAGAAGAAACTTGCAGGTTCCCAAATCAGATGATGGTCGAGCATTTCCGGGTTGATGGTGGTCATACCCGCAACGATGAAGATGCCCAGAATAAAGATCTTGAGGGCAACCAAAACAACCTCAACCTTACCAACGAGTGCAGCGCCAACCAGATTGATGGCCAACATGGCAAGCAAAACGCCCGTGGCATAAAGGTTCTGCCACATTGAATAGACGGATTTATGGAAGAGGCCGGAGGCATAGGCACCGAACGCCTTGGCGATCAAAGCCAACGTCAGCACCAACGTAAACAGATATAGTATGGAAAGCGCTCTTTCGAAGAGCGGCCAGCCAAACCCAAGGCGCAGGTAATCAGTAATACCGCCGCTGCTTGGATATTTCGCGCTCAAACACGCGTAGGAGTAGCCAGAGAACAAGGCGGCAATGCCAGCGACAACAAAAACAAGCCATGTTTCAGAGCGCACATTCAGCGCGACCTGCCCAAGAAGAGCAAACACGCCAACGCCCACCATGGAACCAACCCCGAGCGAGGCAACCCCGATTACACTAAGGTGTCCTGTACCCGAGCTTTTATGTTTGCTGCCGGGGGGCATTTTCCCTTTCTTCATGGTCTGGCATACCTTCGGGTTCGATTTCAACAAACACTAGTGTTTGAAGAAGGCTCGATTTTGCCCATAAAAAGGTAGTCCACCGAAGTTAAGGTAGCGTAGCGTAAAAACTATTGAATTTTAGAGGTTTGCGAGAAATGCCGATCCATGGAGACAACTCCGGCCAATCGGCCTGCGGCGCAGCTTGGTAAATAAAAAAACGCCCCGTCGGGAAGGCGGGGCGTCTTTTCGCTACCGACTGTTAGATGCGTTCCACGATCACGGAAACGCCCTGCCCGCCGCCGACACACAAGGTTGCCAGACCAAGCGTCTTATCTCTTGCTTCAAGGGCATGAAGCAGAGAAACAAGAATTCTGGCACCTGATGCGCCAATCGGATGGCCCAGTGCGATAGCGCCACCATTGACGTTAACTTTGTCCATATCCAAAGACAGCTCGCGACATACGGCAAGAGCCTGCGCAGCGAATGCTTCGTTGGCTTCAACCAGATCAAGGTCAGCTGCGGTCAGACCAGCTTTTGCCAAAGCCTGCTGGGTAGACGGAACCGGACCCATACCCATGTAAGCAGGATCAACACCGGCGGTTGCTGTTGCACGAATGCGGGCAAGCGGTGTTACACCCATCTGGCGGGCATAGTCTTCGCTCATCACCACAAGGGCAGCTGCACCGTCGTTGATGCCAGAAGCGTTGCCAGCTGTAACTGAACCATCCTTCTTGAAGGCCGGACGGAGCTTGGCAAGAGAAGCTTCGTCAGCATCAAAGCGCGGGTACTCGTCCTGCGCAAACACAGTCTCACCCTTGCGGGTTTTGATGGTTACAGGAACGATTTCCTTGGCAAACGCGCCAGCCTGAATAGCGGCCACGGCCTTCTGCTGGGAAGCAAGAGCCAATGCGTCTTGATCCTCACGGGTGATACCATAACGCTCTGCGATGTTTTCAGCGGTGATACCCATGTGGTAGCCGTTGAACGCACAGGTCAGACCATCATAGACCATGATGTCTTTTAGCTCGCCATTGCCCATGCGATAGCCGAAGCGTGCTTTTTCAAGGATCATCGGCGCAGCAGACATGGTTTCCATGCCGCCTGCAAGAACAGCGCGCGCATCACCTGCAGCAATCATCTGGCCCGCCATGATGACGGACTTCAGACCAGAGCCACAAACGATATTGATGGTGGTTGCTGGTACGCTTTCAGGAATACCCGCACCCATAGCAGCCTGACGCGCAGGGTTCTGGCCAAGACCAGCAGAAAGAACGTTACCGAGGATCACGTCCTCGATTACACCAGCTTCAATACCAGCGCGCTCGATGGCAGCTTTTGCAACGATTGAACCAAGTTCTGGCGCACGAACGGAAGAAAGGGAGCCACCAAAGCTACCAAGAGCGGTACGGGCAGCGCTTGCAATTACGATAGAGGTCATTGTGCAGCTTCCTTCAGCTCGGCACTGTCAAATTCCATGGTTTTGAGATCAAAGGCGACTTGGAAGTCAGCTTCTGTGCGTTCTTGAACAGTTGCCAGATCAACGCCTGGCGCCAGTTCCTTGAGCACCATTGCGCCGTTCACAAATTCGAACAGCGCAAGCTCGGTCACCAGAACAGACACACAGTTCACAGCGGTGAGCGGAAGTGTGCATTCCTTTAGAACCTTGGAAGATCCGTCCTTGGCGCAGTGCTCCATAGCAACCACAACCTTTTTGGAACCAACCACGAGGTCCATCGCGCCGCCCATGCCCGGCACCATTTTGCCCGGCACCATCCAGTTGGCGAGGTTACCGTTTTGGCAAACCTGCAGACCACCCAGAACACAGGCATCAACGTGACCGCCACGGATAAGCGCAAACGAGAACGCGCTATCGAACATGGCTGCACCGGTGACAACACCGCATGGCTGACCACCAGCGTTTACAAGGTCAACGTCCTGCTCGGTGATTGGGCCAATACCCAAAAAGCCGTTTTCGGATTGAAGGGTAATGTCCACGCCCTCTGGCAGGAAGTTGGCCACCATAGTTGGCAGGCCTATACCGAGGTTTACAACATCGCCGTCATTAAGCAGACGGGCAACGCGGCGGGCAATAAGCTCTTTTGGAGACATCACGCAGCTCCTTTGATCAGGCCGTCAACGAGTGCAGCCGGTGTCATAACATCGTCAGGGGCAAGAGCGCCCACTTCAACGATCTCGCCTGCTTCTGCCAGAACGATATCTGCAGCCAGTGCGATAATCGGGTTGAAGTTGCGCGAAGACAGGCGGTAACGCAGGTTACCGGCAGTATCGGCAACTGCAGCATTAACCAGAGCAACGTCAGCACGCAGAGGCAGTTCCAAAAGGTACTCGCGGCCATCAATTTCAATGACCTGCTTGCCTTCTGCCACCACAGTGCCAACACCGGTTGGGGTAAGGAAACCGCCAAGGCCAGCACCACCACAGCGAATACGCTCAACGAGCGTACCCTGTGGGACCAGTTCAACCTCTGTCAGGCCTTCAATCATGCGCTGACCGGTAGAGCGATTGGTGCCGATGTGAGAAGCGATAACCTTTTTCACCTGACCGTTTGTGACAAGCGGGCCGATGCCGGTATCAGCAAAAGCGGTATCGTTACCGATAATCGTCAGGTCCTTAGCGCCGCTTTCCTCAAGCGCCTTTACGAGGGTCGGCGGTGTGCCGGTCCCCATAAAGCCACCAAACATGATCGTCATGCCATCGCGGAAAAAGCGACCGACATCACTCACTTCCATGAGCTTGTTTTTCATCGTTCAATCTCCAAGAGGAACGTTAAGGGCGGGCACGAAGGTTCCGAAGGACCTCGCGGGCAACCAGTTTGACAGGAGCTTCAGTTTCGGAAAGCAGAGCCAAGCGGTCAAAACGGTTAGGGTCACGAGCAAGGGCGTCACGCAGCGCATCGCCAAATGCTTTGCGCAGCTCAGTACCAACGTTGAATTTGCAAATGTTGGTTTCCATTGCCAGCTTGCGGCGAACATCAGGCGCGATACCAGAACCACCATGCAGAACCAGAGGAATGGAAGTTCCTTTTTCAATCTCGCGAATACGCTCGAAGTCGATCACTGCTGCTTTTTCAGTCTGCAGGTGAACGTTACCAACGGAGATCGCTACGGCGTCAACGCCGGATTCGGTTGCATAGCGAACCACATCTTCAACACTGGAAGACTCAGAGGCTTCACCACCTGCATAACCAACAACGCCAACTTCACCTTCTACGGTGATGCCGTGTTTGCGGGCTGCTTCTACAATGCGAGCTGAAATTTCGATATTTTCAGAAACCGGCTTGTGGGAGCCGTCAAACATGACCGAAGTAAAACCGCAGTCCATTGCTTGAAAACATTCATCAGCATTGTAGCCGTGATCGAGGTGAACAACGACCGGAACGCTTGCGTTTTCGCCAAGAGTGCGGAGCATTTTTGCGACAATTGGAAGAGGAGTGTGGCGACGGCAACCCGGGCCAGCCTGCAGAACGATTGGGAGGTTTTCTTCTTCTGCAGCTTCCACATATGCGCGGGCATCTTCCCAACCCAGACAAACAACGCCTGCTACTGCGTAGTGTTCATCAAAAGCCGGCTTCAACACCTTGTCTAGGGAAACGAGTGGCACAGTAGATACTTTCTTCTGCGAATGTCAGGCCCACAAAGGGGTTGGAGAAGACACACCTCTCCCGTTCCCTCAAATGAGGGCCCCTTTGCAAAACTGCATTACTTATTGATGATTAAGCAGGAATTCCGTTTCTGGACTCGATAAACGCATCCAGTTCTTCGTTGGTTGGCATAGCGGAGGAACATGCTACGCGGGTAACCACAATTGCTGCTGCTGCCGAACCGCGCATAACGGAAGTGCGCAGATCCAGACCTTTTGCCAGAGAAGACAGGAAGCCACCCATGAACGCATCACCCGCGCCAGTTGGCTTAAGCGCCTGTACTTTAAAGACGCCCATTTCCTGCTCTTCTTCAGCAGTAAAGGTAACAGAGCCTTCAGGACCCATTTTGTAAACAACGATAGATGCGGAAGTCTGAGCCAGTTCCTTAGCGAGCGCCTTGCCAGCGTTGATATCGCCTGCCATCACGCCGAATTCTACATCGTTACCCACGATGATATCGCAGAGCGCTGCAATTTCGGTGTAGATGCGAACTGCGGTTTCAGCAGATTCCCAAGAATACGGACGGTAGTCGAGGTCGATAATGATGGGCGTGCCAGCAGCTTTTGCGAGATTTACCGCCTTGAACACTGCAGAACGGTTTGGCTCTACAGCAAGTGCGGTGCCGGTTACGACCAGCGCGGCGTAGTCGCCATAAGGAATGCCTTCAACATCAGCTTCACAGAGTTCGAAGTCTGCTGCGCCGTTGCGGTACAGGACCGCCTGACAGTTTTCGAGGCGAGTTTCGACAACAGCCAGAGAAGTACGGGCTTCACCGCCGGTGGTACGAACGTAGTCGTGACCGATGCCATACTTCTCCATCTGTGCAACAACATAGCGGCCAACTGCATCGTCAGACACTACGGAAATCATGGATGCCTTTACGCCGTAGCGGGTCAGCGCTACTGCAATATTTGCAGAAGAACCACCAAGAGCGGCATAAAAGTTGGCCGCTTCGGTGATTTCTGTTCCTGGAGGATCAGCATACAGGTCCATACCTGCTCGTCCGAGCACCAAGAAATTATTGTTTTTTAGTTTTGAAAGGCATTCCATCGGACTTCCTCCACTCGCCATTCCTGTATGGGTCGCGAATTACCTTGTTGTGCCCCGCTCTATCAGCGAGACCTCAACCGTCTTCGCAATTCTTTGCTTTGGGTTATCAATAAGATCGGCAACCGCTTGAGTTACCAATTCGAGAACGGAATCAATGTTTTGACCGACGGTAGTTAGGTTGTAGCTAGGCCAGCTGGTTTCATCGATGTTGTCGTATCCAATGATACAGACATCATCCGGAACCTTGAGTTTGAACTCGTAACGAACGGCATCAAGGAACCCCATTGCCATTCTGTCATTCGAGCAGAAAATTCCGTCCGGAGCCTCCGGAGAGGCCATCATACGCAGCGCAGCTTCATACCCACCATGGTAACTATGGTCACCACTATCGTCCGCCCAAAGCGTTGCTCCGCATTCTTCCAGTCCCTGAAGAAAGCCCTTCACGCGTGCCTCATTTGCACCCGTTGTGGCCATCCCCGAGACAAGTCCAATTCGCTTGACGCCCGAATTCAGCAGCTTATATGCCGCAGACTTTGCGCCTGCAGCATGGTCACTGGTGACATAGTTCGCCAGCGTACCAACCTGATAGCCTTGATTAAGAATAATCAGCGGCTTTTCAGCTCGGTTACAAATTGTCGTGACACGTACCTCTGGAGTGTAACCACTGACGATGATGACAGCAGGCTTATATTCCAGCACCTTAGGTACGAGTTCGGCAAGGCTTTCACGCGTTGAAGACTGGAACAACAACGCCAGATAGCCCTGCTCTTGAAGGTCTGCCAGCAGCTTGCTGATCATGAGCGCACGAACTGAACTTTCCAGATGGCGCACGATCACCGCAACGACACGGCCGCTTTCCTTCGCAAACAGTCGACCGACCGGGTTTGGCCGGTAATTCATCTTCTCCGCGATATCCAAAACGGTTTCGCGGGTTTCCTGTGACAGTTTTGAATCTGGATCAAAGGCACGCGAAACGGTGGCCTGGGAAACACCCGCGGCCTTGGCGACATCGCCAGCGGTCACTCGCTTTCTCACACGTTCATTCATAGAACCACCACACCTTTAGATCCCGATGCAAAACTTGCATCCATACTCAATTCGCTACACTTCAGGTCCGTTTTCCCTAAAAACCCAAGGATGATGGAGCCGCTGGCGGTAAAGCCGGCACAAGTGGAACTGCTCGATTTATGCATTATTTTCACATCTCCTTCTAAAAATGTACCGAATGCGCGGATTCTCAATTCGGTATAATGCATATTTTGCATAATATTCATTCTTGAAAGCAATTTATCATTGTTGATAGAGAGGCGCCATACCATTGTATACGCGCCTTTTTTCACATCGAGCAAACCTCGAATAAACACACCATATCATATTGTTTTTATTTGATTATTTAACTCAAAGAATTGAACTGAGTAAGCAGGCATCTAACCCCAGAAACACAGTTCCCCTAAAGCCTGATGGATTTTTTGTGCGAAAAGCTATGCACGGGCTATTCATGCAAAATATGCATTCTACCTAATTGTTTGTGGCGATATTTTGGAAAATTATCTCATCACTGCATAATTTGCAGAAAACAGTTACCAGACGCAAAGCCTGCTTGTTTGAAGAAGAACGATCTGGATTGCAAATGAGGTGAAGCTGAACTAGCTCCCTCTTCGGCAGTTTAGGCCTAAAAGACAGGCTAGCGTGGCATGGAGGAAGAAATGAACTGGGAGCTCAAAAAAACTGGCTGCGCTCTTGCGTTGGCAATGACAACTGCAATGTTTGCAATGCCGGCAACTGCGGTTGAACGCGCAACCCTTCGCTTGGCGCATAACCTTGACCCAAGCCATACCCTTGCACAGACCTTCGACAAGTTTGCTGACGACGTTAAGGAACTGTCCGGCGGCAAAATGAAGATCCGCATCTACCCAAGCGGCCAGATGGGTGAAACTCGCGAAGTGCTGGAAATGATGCAGCAGGGCGCGATGGACATGACCAAAGGCTTTGCTGGTGAGTTGGAATCTTTCGAACCTTCTTACTTCGTATTCAACGTTCCTTACCTGTTCAACAACGACCAGCACCTTAAGGACGTAATTTACGGTGATGTTGGCGCAGATCTGGACAAGCTCACTGCAGGCAAAGGTTTCTTCAACCTTGCATCTTATGCAGGCGGCACCCGCAGCATCTACACCAACAAGCCTATCCGTACTCCGGAAGACATGGCCGGTCTGAAGATCCGCGTTATGCCTACTCCAACCACCAACGCCATGATCGAACTCATGGGTGGCGCACCTGCTCCTATTCCTTGGGGTGAAACCTACACCGCTATTCAGCAGGGCGTAATCGACGGCGCTGAAAACAACGAACCGTCTTACATCTCTTCCCGTCACTTCGAAGTAAGCAAATACTTCTCCGAGGACCAGCACACCGTTGTGGTTGACTACCTCGTATTTGCTACCAAGACTTGGGAAGGCCTGTCTGAAGAACAGCGCGCTATCCTGATCCAGGCTGCTGAAAACTCTGAAAAATTCCAGCAGGAACTCTGGGACAAGCAGGTTGTTGAAGCTCGCGCAATGGCTAAAGAAGCCGGCACCGAGTTCGTAGAAGTAGACAAAGCTGCATTCCGCGCTGCTGTTCAGCCTCTCATCGATGACCTGATGAAAGACGAAAACAAGCGCCAGTGGATCGAACGCATCCAGGCAGCTGGTAAATAATCAAAAAATAAGCCGGTAGCTCGAGGTTTTTCCCGAGCTACCCCTCCCCTTTCATCAAACTGCACAATGGATAATCGGAATGCTTACCGGTAAGTATAGACGTGCACTTGATAAAACAATTGGCACCATCTGCACTGTTTTGATGGTTCTGCTTGTTGTCTGTGTCACCTGGCAGGTTTTCAGCCGCTACATCCTCAACCAACCAAGCACGTTTACCGATGAGCTTGCTCGCTTCAGCATGATCTGGACTGCGTTGCTAGGTACCGCATACTGCGTTGGTACCCAACAGCACCTCGCAATCGACCTGCTGACAAGCTCTCTTAAAGGTCGCAAGAAGTTCTTCAACGAAATCTACATCAACGCGACCATTTTGGGTTTTGCTGCTTTTGTAATGGTTTTTGGTGGCCTGAAGCTGCTCATCACCGTGCATGAATCCAACCAGCTTTCCCCTGCTATGCAGATCCCGATGTCCTTCATCTACATCGTTCTGCCTCTCAGCGGCGCTATTACCTGCCTGTATTCCACGGTCCATTTGATCCAAGCGATCAAGAACTTCGCCAATCCCGAACTGGCTGAAGCCGCAAGCAAGGAGTCTTAATAATGGATTGGCTAGTACCTGCCGTTCTCTTCGGCTCCTTCTTCTTTCTTGTTTTCACCGGTATTCCGATTGCCTTCTCCCTAGGCATCTCCGCAGTAATTGCGGGCGGCTTTATTCTCCCTGTTGATGTCATCATGGCTATCGTCAGCCAGAAGATGGTGTCCGGTCTTGACCGCTTTGCATTGCTCGCAATTCCGTTCTTTATTCTTGCTGGCGTTCTCATGAACAACGGTGGCATTGCGCACCGCCTCATTAACCTTTCTCAGGTTCTTGTTGGCCGCATGCCAGGTTCCCTTGGTCACGTCAACGTTATGGCGAACATGTTGTTCGGCTCCATCTCCGGCTCTTCCTCTGCAGCAGCTGCTGCTGTAGGTGGCACCATGGGCCCTTTGCAGAAACAGGCTGGCTTCCCGCCAGAATACTCTGCAGCAATCAACGTGACGTCTTGCATCACCGGCCTGCTGATCCCGCCGTCCAACGTTCTCATCATCTATGCAGTAACTGCTGGTGGTGTATCCGTTGCGACCTTGTTCATGGCTGGTTACGTACCTGGTATCCTGATGGGCCTTTCCATCATGGTTATGGGTGCAATCATCTCCAAGAAACGCGGCTATCCGGTTTCTGAACGCCCAACTCTGGAACACGTTATTAAAGTTGTTCTTGATGCGATCCCAAGCTTGCTTCTCATCTTCATCGTGATGGGTGGTATTTTGGGCGGCGTATTCACCGCAACCGAAGCTTCTGCTATCGCTGTGGTCTATGCATTCGTTCTGTCGGTTTTCGTCTACGGCGAAATCAAAATGCACGACATGCCACGCATCATTCTGGATTCTGTTGTAACAACCGCAATCGTTCTGGTTCTTGTTGCAGTTTCCATCGGTATGTCTTGGGTTATGACCCGCGCAGACATCCCTTACCTGATCACTGACTCCCTGCTGGCGATGTCTGAAAGCCCGCTAGTTCTCCTGCTGGTCATCAACGTTATCCTGCTCATCGTGGGCGTGTTCATGGACATGACCCCTGCACTGTTGATCTTCACCCCGATCTTCTTGCCCGTGGCAACCGAAATCGGCATGGATCCAGTACACTTCGGTATCATGATGGTTGTGAACCTTTGTATCGGCCTTTGCACTCCACCAGTTGGTACTGCACTGTTCGTAGGCTGCTCTGTCTCCGGCGTTAAGGTTCAAGATCTCATCGGCCCAATGATGCCATTCTTCCTGTCCTTGCTGGTCTGCTTGGCACTGGTTACTGCTCTCCCACAGCTCAGCCTGTTCCTGCCATCTCTCTTCGGCCTGCACTAAGACACACCACGATAGACCTTGCCCCTTCTCAAGCTTCCGGGGCAAGGTCACCCCAAATCCTCAAATTCTATAAGTCTCTAAATAACTAGAGGTCGCCCGATGCATATCGCTCCGTTTGACAACAAGAACCAGCCAATCGTAGACGTGGACCATAGCCTTGTTCCGCTGAACTACTTCAACATCGTTAAGCTGAAAAAAGACGAAGTCTTCCACTATCAGGTACCGGGTTACGAAACCTGTATCGTTCCTGCGACCGGCACCATCAACGTAGACGTTGAAGGCGTTGCTTACGAAAGCCTCGGCAACCGTATCAAAGACGTTTGGGGCGGCGAGCCTGAAGGCGTGTACGTACCAGTTGGCGCAAAAGTGACCTTCGTTGCAGTCTCTGACGAAGTAGAAGTGTTCATCGCTGGCGCGAAATACGACAAGGTACTGGTACCATTCGACGTACGCGCTGATCAGCTTGACGTTGTGCAGTACGGCTCTGACGACACCAAAACCCACCGCAAGATCAAGCACATCCTTGGTCAGAAGTACCACGACAAAGTTGGCCGCCTGCTGGTGAGCGAGCTGTTCACCGTTGGTGCTGGCGGCTGGTCCGGTTTCCCTTCCCACAAGCACGACACTGACCGTCTGCCTATTGAGACCCGTCACGACGAAACCTACAACTTCCGCTTCCGCCCGGGCCATGGCTCTGGCGTTCTGATGCTGCAGCGTGAAGATGGTGTTTCTGGCGACGCGTATCACATCGTAGAAGGCTCCACCATTCTCGTAGACAAAGGCTACCACCCTTGCTGCGTACTGCCTGGCTACGAAATGTACTACTTCACCATTCTTTCCGGCATGAGCCAGCGCCCACTGGTTCAGTACTTCCAGCCTAGCCACGAATATCAGGTTCAGACCATTCCTGGCATCAAAGACATGGTTGCTAAGTTTAAATAAGAGCTGCGGGTACCATTTGGTATCACTCCTCGAACCACCGAAGCGCATCACCCGAGGCGTTTCGGTGGTTTTTTATTATGCTCACCCGCTTAATCACATCAAAGCAGCCTAAGCGCCTTGAAGGCGTCTCCAGCGCGCTAGGTGTGGGCGGAAGGCTTCCTGTATTTGCTTGAACGCAGGTAGATGCTCCTCGGAATAGCAAGCGACCTCTGTCGAACAGAAGATAAGAACCCCGTGCAGCTTGGTCCTGGCGAAGAACGGTAGTGCCACATAGGAGCGCACGCCATGTGGTACAAACAAAGCCCAATCAATCGGCTTTAGGCTCTCCATCGTGTCATCGACGATGAGGTAATCAACGCCAAGGTCGAGGATCATCTCTGCAATCGTGCCAGCGAACGGATAGTCTTTTCCTTGCTCAAGGTCGTTGAAGATCCGTCCGGAATTATAAACGGTTACCCTGTTCTGGTGCTTTTTGATATTGGAGAACATAGTGGCTTCGAATGGTAGCTCGGCGCTAACCTCCCCAACCGCCGCCATCATCTCTTCCATGCCGTCAACGCCCTCAAGAGCAGCATTCAGATCAGTAAGAATCCGATTGGCGTGCTCAGAATCTCCAGAAGCACCTTCTACACTATTATCCGTAGGAACCACCGGAAGCTGCCGCTGCGATATCTCCCGAAAACTGTCGTCGACCCTAATCAAAAAGCCATAGCTTTTGGAAGCTGACAGCCCTTTTCCTGCACCGCACAACTTGAACCACTGCGGTTGGTTGTCGCATGCAACCAGCCTGAAGTGCACGGAAGCAGATCGACCTCTTTGAATGTCGTGAAGCGTCTGCGTGAGCTGCAAATAGTCGTCTGGATGCACTGCATTTTTACGAATACTAGGATTTTTCAGTACTTCGCAGATATCGAAAGGGAACCCTTGCCATCCGGTATGGAAACCGCAACTGAAGCTCTGCCTTAAGACATTCACTTCCCAGAGTAAAATTGGCGTGCCCTCGAAATGAGCGCCAACATAACTATCAAATTCGCTCATCGTTGAGCTAGCTCCTCATGCAGCAAAACCGTCTGCCAACCGGTTGCAACCGACAAATCATCACAGCGCTTTTATTGCCCGAACATTGTGGCAAACCAACCAAGCAACAAGTAAGTATTGCAACCTATATTTAGTATTTTTCGATTTGGTAGAACCAATAATCACCTTTATTTCAATCATACTTGAGAGATATAAGTAACACAAAGATTTCTCATGCTACTGGTGAAGTAAATTGGTGGAACCAATTTTAAAATCAACTAAAGAACCCTGCATCGAAGGACGGGTCGAGGTACTGCTCCGCGGCATGATTTCTAATGGCCGCTGGCAAGTGGGCCAGCGCCTACCCGCCGAGAGAATGCTCTCTGAGGAACTGGGCGTTAGCCGCAACACATTGCGCAGTGTGTTGCGCCGCCTTGAAGCTCGCGGGTTTGTACAAATCAAGAAGGGTAGCGGGTGCTATCTAACTTCGATCAGCCCAAGAGAAGTTGCTCCTGAGCAGGACGAGCCAGAAAGTCTGGACGAGCTGCTATCCAAGTTTGAAGCAGGCATCTTGTTTCTGCCAAACGTCTTTGCAGAAGCAGCACCTAAAATGGATGCCATGCGCATGCACTCTTTGCAGCGCTGCACTGGCCTTCTTGGCAAGGCAATTCTGGAGGAGAACTGGCCAGAGCACAAAAGGCAGTCTCTGGAGTTCTTCAAAACCGTTGTCGATACGCTGGAAAATCCGGTCATTACGCAGGTGGCCTGCTCGATTTGCGCCAGTACCTCTGAAGCGTTCCCTCGGCACTCATCCTTTGAGGAGCGCTCGCGCCATGTCCTGTTCAGTGACTTTGTTCACTTGCTGAAGGCGCTTGAAACACGAGACCCCGTTCAGGCCAGCAAAGCCATTCGCTCGCGCATCCTCAATACCGCGATCGCTTTGTCTGATCTTAAAAACCTGCCGCTTCCGCCAGTGCTTAAAGCGGCAGCCGATGAACATCTTCAAGAACTTGCTGCGCCTCGCCCGGGGCAGACAGATTCAAATACAGCAAGCCATTCGGGCTCGGCGCTGCCGCTGCACGAATGTCCTACGGGCAAACTTCTTCGGCATAAGAACGCCTGAAGATACGCTGTTTGGGAGGCAACTATGGAAAGATATGGAGCCGGCTACCTAGAAGAACGAAAACTAATTGCACGCGCACCGGGACTTATTCCGGGCCTTGTCAGCCTCGTTCTCGTACTAGCCGTATTTTACGCCACTTGGTGGATCTTCCAAGATCCACGCGGATACTTCCGCATGTACACGCCTTATGTAGGCTATATGTACTGCCGTTGGTGGCTCGTGATGATGATCTGGATGGTTTATCTGTTCGATCTTTATCCGTTCAAACGGGTTTGGCTGGAAAAAAGCCATCCAATTACCAAGGGCATTGTGCTCACATCGGTCTCCGTTGTGATCCTGCTCATCCTCATCAAGGGCTTCTTTGAATTCCTGCTCGGTAATTTCGGCCTTGCATACTTCAACCCTGCCCAGCTTGAAAAACTGCCGGGTATTACCTCGTTCTTCGCGATCGAGTATGCCTGTCTTGCAATCTTGATGTTTGCAGCGATTTCCTCGTGGCTTTCCCCTGCTTGGGTTATCGCATTTGAAAAGGCTCCGTGGGCCAATCTCAAACAGCCTGTTCTTGGCTTTACCCTACTTGCTGTAACGTTCTTCCTTTCGACGATCGTGTACTTTGTAACCATGCACTCACACATGGGTATTCTGTACCAGCCGTGGCAGTACTTTACATCCATCGCGCCTCCATACTGGGAGAACTTTGCTGATACCGTTTCCGGTAACTTCCACATCGCTTGGATCATGTGCTGTACAGTTGTGATCTGGCTCGTTGAAACTATCTGGCAGCGCTATCCGTTCAACCTGATCAAGAACGACAATCTACGCCGCATTTCTCTGTTCATCGGCATTATCGCAATCGCTCTAGCCATCAACTTCTTCCTGTACTTTGCTCAGGAACTGACATGGGGCGAAGCAATCCGTGGTACACGCCGTGAGCACTCACCAGACTGGCGCTGGCTGCACGTAGGTGAAATGGCAATCTTCTGGCTCGTTCCAGCTCTTGTATTGTCCTTCTACTTCAACAACTGGCCGAACAAGTTCTCCATGCCAGTGAACGTTGCAGTTCGTACCATCATCACACTTGTAGGCGCTGTAGTTCTCTACATCGTATACTACAAGACTTCCCACCTGTTCCTCGGCACCCAGAAGGGCTTCTCGCATCCGCAGCAGTTCCCGATGATCCCGATGATCTGGCTCGTGAACATTATGCTCGTGCATCACTGGTTCATGGACAACTGGCCAATGTGGAAGATGGTTCCAAAAACCTCTGATGAAATCGCAGCTGAACACGCACACGAAGCAGAAGTACTTGAAGACGAACGTCCTACCCGCTCTTACGGCTGGGGCATTGGTGCCGGTGTTGTTGCTGGCGTAGCTGTCTTCTTCGTTGTCGTTGCAATCCTGCCGTCTATGTACGCCGCGATTGACATTATCAGCTAGTTGAAGAGCGGGAGAGCACAATGACTACTTCGTTTGACCGTAGAACCTTCCTGAAAGGGGCAACAACTGGTGTAGGTCTTGGCGTTATCGGCGCCATGGGTCTCTACTCCTACTCCCCTCTTCGCAAAGCCCACTTCCCTGAAGTGGAACGGAAGATGACGGAAATCGGCACTATCAA
This sequence comes from Pseudovibrio flavus, assembly GCF_009711345.1. GTDB lineage: Bacteria > Pseudomonadota > Alphaproteobacteria > Rhizobiales > Stappiaceae > Pseudovibrio > Pseudovibrio flavus. The sequence continues at coordinate 86,449 of NZ_SMMA01000063.1, read as the reverse complement.
GAGCCTCAAAGTTATCAATATCAGTGAAACCAGCTGGTTTGATAACGGTATCCTTACCGGAGACATCAAGCACGCCGGCGGCTTGCTGGTAGACCAGTACCTTTATAACTGGCCACCATTCGGCAATGGCAAAGGTCTGGGCAAAGGCTCATATGAAGAAGGCATCGCCAAGATCAAGCAATACCTACCGCATGATCTTGAAAAGGCTTGGGAAATTATCGAGAAAGAGTGCATCAACGTCGATAACGCAGGCGGCTTTGCAGCCCTTCTTGAAATTGAGGAAATGGACGGTAACAAGCGCAAATTCCTGCTTGATACCGGCTGGTCCTACAAATGGATGGACGAATGCTTCAAGCGTGAAGGCATTGATACAATGCTGCGCAACGGGGAGATCGAAGCCCTTATCATCTCTCACGAGCACTTCGACCACTATTGGGGCCTACCAGTTACCCTCAAGTACGCGCCGGATATTCCGATCTACATTCCAGAGGGCTTCTATAAAGAAGGTCTTCAGTACATCAAGGATTCCGGTCACACAGGCCAGCTGACCGAACTGAAAAATGGTTTGAACAAAATCATTCCAGGTGTCGCAACCTATGTATTCCCTGTTCCAATCATCTGCCGCGTGTTTGGTGAGCAGTCCATCTACTGCAACATCAAAGACAAAGGTCTGGTGAGTGTAACTGGCTGTTGCCATCAGGGCATCATCCAGTTTGCTGAAACCGCGTACAACGAACTGAAGTACGAGAAGGATAACTTCTACGGCATCTACGGCGGATTGCACATTTCGCCGTTTGATGACTGGGATCCAAAATATGACGATCTCGTAATATCGCTAGCCAACTACGACTTCGACATGATCGGTTGTAACCACTGCACCGGACTTGTTTGCGCCAACAAGTTTATCGATGCGGGGTATCCGGTAATTCAGGGCACTGCCCAGCATAGGTCGAAGGATACGGCCTACCTAGGCAACGGTGACACCATCACTTTTGGATAATCCAGCACGGACCGGGTCAGCATGTGGGGCTGACCCGGTCTTGCCTTTTCTATCGGAGACACACCTGTGCTCAATCTGGAAACCCTTCTTCCGCCAAGTACCTTGAACAACCCTCGCCTAACCGTTGAAACACTACCTTCATCCGCGATGATGAGGGTGAACTTCATTCCCGGTGTTCGCCAGCGTTTGGGGTGGGCAGGCATGCGCGAATGCCCCCATTTTCGTGGTGCGCTTACAGCTAAACTAACAGAGCGGCGTGGCGTCTATGGTTTAGCACTTTTGGAAAGAACGGCAGAAGATGAAGCCAAGAGGCAAGCACGCTTCAGCCTCTACTATTTCCCTGACCCACAAGAGGAAGTGTTTGAAGACTTCTCCATTCAAGCCTGCATTGAGGCTTTAGAAGAGGACTTCATCGCCAAAGTCCGCGACTTCCCGCAATTCCCTTCGATGTGCCAGCTATTCCACGTCGGTGTGCTTTCGGTAAGCACAAAAGGAACCACTAGCCTTTCGATACAACTGGAAAGCCCTGAGCGGGACGTATTGGTCGCCGCCGAGGGATTGACCATCACCCGCGCAGATGGCGCAGAGCTTAAACTAGACGCTGGATCAATAGATAAAAACTTGCCTTCACTCGAATTGGCAATGCCGTTCTTCCGCTCTCTCGCCGCGTCCCTATCCCACCTTCTTACCCGCACACCTGAAACTCTCGATGAGTGGGTATCCGCACACTCCACCTTTGCTTATGGCACCCATGCTGAAATTTTTGAGTACCAGAAGGCCGCGACAACGTGCAAAACACTTCGCCTTGGCTGGGGTCTTGAGAGCACAGTCGAGCAAGAACCGCGAGCAGAAACCATTGCAGAGATCCACTGGAGAGCGCCCGCCAATTATCCACCTCAATATGAGAATGAAAACTGGTGGAGTGAACGGGTACCGGGAGCGCGCCACTCAATGGACTTGACCACACTTGGTATCTATGAAAAGCCAAAGCTCATCGTTCTAACCGGCTTCCTTGGCTCCGGTAAAACCTCCTACCTCACCCGCTTCATCGAGTACCAAGCCTCAAAGCACCGCTTCGTTGCTGTCGTTCAGAACGAAATTGGCGAAAAGGGTCTGGATGCCCAGTTACTTGGACAGCATTACGCTGTCGCTGAGATGGACGAAGGCTGCGTTTGCTGCTCCCTTGTCGGCAATCTAGGTGCAGCATTAAAAGAGATTTCCAGCCAATATCGACCAGACTATCTCGTGCTTGAGACTACCGGCCTTGCAAACCCTGCCAACCTTTTGAAAGAGCTATGGGAGCTTGAAAACGAACTGGAGTTTGCATCGATCACCTGTGTTGTCGATGCGCTTAACGCCCTACAGCATATGAACAAATATGGCATTTGGCAGGATCAGGTTCGCTTGGCCGATGTTGTGCTGCTGAATAAATGCGATGTTGTTTCACAAGAAGAGCTTGCCAATATCGAGCGAGAGATTGCGCGCCTATCGCCGCATTCGCTCATTCACCGCGTTGTAAATGGCGACATTTCTCCAGCCGCGCTTTATGGCGTCAACGCTACCGTTTCACGCACGGCACCGGAAGGTTCGCAGTGCGGGTGCAATAGTCAGGGCCATAGTTTTAGCTGCGCCACTCACAGCCACTACAACATTACTTCCGCTATGTGGCAGGCGCCTGCCCTTCTTGAAGAAGACGCCTTCAAATTAGCGGTATCAAAGCTGCCAGATTCTCTCTTACGGATGAAAGGCATACTGAACTTTGTCGGCACAGATCACCAAGCGCTTTGCCAGTATGTACCGCAGGCGCTATCGCTGACGCGGTATCGCGGGGAGTATGAAGCAGAGCCATTCCTAATTTTCATCGGCGACAAGCCAGAGGAAAGTATCAAGCTACTAGAAGCGGAACTCTATCGTATTCCCTGTATCCAGTGATTCGTGATTTTGCCTCCCAAGCGATCAGGCAAAATCCGCGGCGTCAGAGGCTTCCCTCCCTCTGGCGCCTTCTTTTTTGGATGAGCAGCTGCTCACTCACCGGCTGAAAGCTCCGCCTCTTCAAACGTCACACCAGCACGTCCACAAAAACCACGGCGACGACGACGGCGTACCCAAGGTCGCGCTTCTAGTTCTTCGCCTTTACAGCAGCGCACTTCACCGCCTCCGATCTTAATAGCAAGCCCTTCGGACAGCGCAGTAGCAACGGTTGTTCTGGCCTGAGCGACTAGTCTTGACAGGGTCGGACGGGAAATTCCCATCATCTCTGCAGCGGCAATGTGCTCAAGTCCTTCCGCATCAACAAGCCGCAAAGCCTCAAGGGCATCTTCAGAAAGCACGACTGTTTCTAGTTCCTGCATCGGAACGCCCTTAGGCTTGAAGAAATCGACGCGGCTCAGTTCTTGCACAACTCTCAGTTTTCTTGGTCTTGGCATTGGATAGCACCCCTATAATGAGCATATGTTCATTATAAGAAAGACACAGACGCGCTTCAATCATATTGAACATAGGTTCATTACGGACGACCGACTACTTAGGCAGGAATTTCCCCTCAGAACGTGCAACGCAACGCTCACCAACATGCACCTCGCCCTGAATAAGATAGAGCTTTTTCTTTGCCTCTATAAGCTTGGCGGAAACTTTCAAAGACTCACCAATGCGGATGGGGTGCATATACCGAACATGCAAATCGGCGGTAACAGCCTCAATGCCTTGACTGAAAAGCACATGCACCATGGCGGAATCCAAGATGGTGGCGATTAAACCGCCATGCATTTGGCCGGAATACCCTTCTGTGTTTCCTTGGGGAGTAAAGCTCGTGAAAACCGAGCCATCGTTCTGGCAATGAAACGTCAGCTTCAATCCATCGGAAATTTTAGTGCTGCAGACTACGCAGTTGTCGTGGGAGGCACAGCTCTCAACCACTTTCAAAGATTGGTTCGTCACGTTCGGCCTTTCTGTGCGGTTTGGAGGATAACCACACTATGGAACCAACGTGTTGTAGAGCGCCGCCCGCTATCGTCGCAATGCGTATAACATTTAGGCGGAGGCACCGCAGCCGCTAAGCGACTGAATATTCAATCGCTTAGCCAACAATATAAAATGGAATATTTTGAAGGGGTTTTCGATGCTTAGTTGAACCCACTTTCAGCAAGTGGCTTAAGGTCATCGTCAAAGTGCTTTGTCATGAGCTTCACAGCCAGATCCGGGTCTTGGGCTTTGATCGCTTCTGCAATCTTTAAGTGAATCTCGACACTCGACCGTCTATCGCTTTCGTTCTTACGGCAACGCCATGTGATTGGCCAAGTCGTACGGATAACGTCGTTAAACGCGCCCATAAACACCCCGTAAACTGGGTTACGGGAGGCAGTGCAAAGCTCCTGATGGAATGCGAGATCATTGGTCATAAGGAACTCGGAGTCCTCGAAATTCTCACACATTCCCTTGGCGATATCGACGAGCCTATCTGCCTGCTCCTCGGTGCGCATAAGCGCGGCTAGGTGCACAATGCGCGCTTCAACGGTCCGGCGCACGTCATGGATCTGCCCAATGGTGATCTGCCGCGTTCCAACGCCATTCATCATGAAATCGGCCATGGTAAACCGGTCAAGACTTGCCACACACGCGCGCTTACCCGGCGCAAGATCAACGATGCGCCGCGCTTCCAGAAGCTTCATTGCTTCTCTAACAACAGTTCGCGACGCGCCTGTCAGGCGACCAAGCTCACTCTCACTTGGCAATGAGTCACCCGGCGAAAGCTGCTTCCTACAGATGTACTCCTGAAGCCGACTAGCAACCTGAGCAGACATAGGCTGCTTGGCTGACTGTGATATTTCTCTTGCTTCATCATACATTTTCGGATCACTTGTGATTACAGGTTGACACTCACTTGTCATACAGGTAGCGTGTAACTGTTCACATATCAAGGGTGCTCTTGCGATTTTGCCCCTTCCGCTAACAAGAATAGACTCGGCAAGTAATTCAATACTTGCCGAGCTTTTTTACTTGTATTTCTACTTTATATATTTACCTGAGATATGTATTAGCCCAAATTTACACGCACTGGATTTTCATATTTCCTCTGCCCAGATCGAGTAATACATCACCTAACGGGTGAAACTACAAGATTGACACCCAGAGAGCAGAACCTCCTCTGGGTGAAACCGGGAGAAAAATGGGCGTCGGGAGACAGAACGGCGCCAGTTTTGGAGGAAATATGAATAAGTTTGCTGCTACACTTGCGTTAGGTGCCGCACTGGTATCCGCGCCACTTTGCGCATCTGCCGAAACCTATTCGTTCAAATTCACCAGCGCCAACTTCGCAGGCGAACAGGTGTTCGATATCCAGAAAGAATGGTCTGATAAAATCGCGGACGCCAGCCGTGGCCGCTTCCAGATCGACCTTCTGCCTCTGGACTCCGTTGTAAAGCCAGCTGACTCCGTACAGGCTGTGCGCAACAACATCATCCAAGGTGGCATGCTCACCTCTGCTCACTTTGCAGGTATGGACAAAGGCTTTGGCCTTATCGGTGATACGCTCGGCGCATGGGACAGCGACGAAGACATCCTGAAGTTCTACTATGCTGGTGGCGGTTTCGAAATCGTAGACGAAATCTTCCAGGAACAGGGCGTGAAGCTCATCGGTGTTTCCCTGACCGGTGCAGAATCCATCCCTTCCAAGGTCAAAATCGAGAAAGTTGAAGACTTCAAAGGCGTGAAGGTCCGTGCACCATCTGGTCCGGTACAGAACCTGTTTGAAGCTATGGGTGCAACTCCGGTTAACCTGCCAGGCTCTGAAATCTATTCCGGTCTGGACAAAGGCATCATCGACGCTGCTGACTTCTCTACCTTCTCCAACAACCAGCAGCAGGGCGTGAACGATATTGCGAAATATCCGATCTACCCTGGCATCCACTCTTCCCCAACCGTTCATATCTTCATGAACCTGAAGATCTGGAACTCTCTGGACGAACAGGACCAGACCTTCCTGCTGACCTACTTCCGCGGCATGGCTCTGGATACCCTCATCCGTCCGCACCTCGATGACGAAATCGCATACAAAAAGGCTGTAGCTGAAGGCGCAACCCCAGTTGCATGGTCTGCCGAAGAAAAAGCAAAGGTCCGCGAACTCGCTAAGACCGTTTGGGAAAAAACCGCAGCTGAGTCCGAGATCGGCCGTCGTTACCTCGACGCTCTCCTCGCTCACCTTGAAGCACGCGGCAAATAATCCGCACTTTCCCAACCAAGCCCCAAGGCGTGCGGCGGGTTAATCCCGCCGCCAACATATACGGCAGATGGAAATGCTAAGCGGCCTATCAAAATTATCAGATAAAATAGATAGAATAATCATCGCCTTCGGTCATCTGGTGACCTGGCTGTTCATGGTTATCGTTCTAATAGGCTTCTACGAAGTCGTCATGCGTTACGCCTTCGATGCACCAACCTTCTGGGTGCACGAGTCTACAACCTTCATCGTCAGCATCAGCCTGCTTTATGGTGGTGTTTACTGCTATTCGGCACGCCGTCATATCTGCATGACCTTTCTGGTAGACAACCTGCGCCCGCAATCACGTTGGTTCGTCGACCTGTTCGTTCACATATGCATCATCGGCTTTACCTTGATGATGACATACGGCGCCTACCTCAACGCGCTGGATGCTTTCTTCACCTATTCCGGTGATTTCAAACTGCAAACCTCAGGCAGTGCCTGGGATACCCCGTTCCCGGCTTTCAACAAGGGCTTCTTCTTCCTCTCCAGCGTCATGCTGGTGATCTTGAGTGTTCTTCATACAGCAAAGCACCTGACTCAGTTCTCTGATGCGATGAGTGGCAAACAGGGAGAGAGCGAATGCTAAGCGCTATGGGTATCGGTTTCGCGACCCTCTTTATTCTTGTCTCAATGATCGTCCTGCTTCTGGCGGGTATGCCGCTGGGATTCTTGACCGGCTTTGTAGCTCTTGGTGTTTCTTACCTGTGGTTTGACACCGGCGCTGTGATGCAGATGGTTGCAGGCCGCGTCAGTGACTTTACCGAAGGCTACACCTTCGTTGCTGTGCCAATGTTCGTGTTGATGGCCTCGCTCCTCGACAAGACCGGCATTGCAAAAGACCTCTACAACGCCATGCGCATTATCGCTGGCCGCCTTAAAGGTGGTGTAGCGGTTCAGTCCATGGCAGTGGCTGTGGTTCTGGCAACCATGTGCGGCATTATCGGTGGTGAAATCGTGCTTCTCGGCATGATCGCGCTGCCTCAGATGCTGCGCCTTGGCTACAACAAGAACCTTGCTATCGGTACTGTTGTTGCAGGTGGTGCACTTGGCACCATGATGCCACCGTCTATCGTGCTCATTATCTACGGTCTGACCGCCAATACCTCCATTGGTGATCTGTTCCTTGGTGCAGTACCTGCCGCTTTGATCCTCGCCGGCATGTACATGACCTACATTCTGGCAATCTGTCACATCAAGCCGGGCTATGGCCCTGCGATGGATGCCGAGGAACTGGGCCAGCTGACCCGTGCCGACCTCATCAAGATCGCCCGCGACATCTCTATGCCGCTCATGATCGCGGTCTGGATTTTGGGCTCCATCTACGGCGGTATTGCATCTGTTACCGAGTCTGCCTGTATGGGTGTGGTCGCGGTAATGATTGTTGCAACTCTGCGCCGTGAGCTGACCTTCACCGTCGTGTTTGATGCCCTCATCCAGACCATCCGTACCGTTGGTATGATCATCTGGGTTGGTATCGGTGCGACCATGCTCATCGGTGTTTACAACCTCATGGGCGGCGACAAGTTCGTCAGCAACATGATCCTGTCTCTGGACATCAGCCCGCTGACCGTCATCCTCTTCATGATGGCGATCCTCATCGTGCTCGGCATGTTCCTTGACTGGATTGGCGTTGCAATGCTCACCATGCCGATCTTCGTGCCGATCATCACCCAGCTTGGTTATGATCCAGTATGGTTCGGTGTTCTGTTCTGCGTGAACATGCAGGTTTCCTTCCTGTCTCCTCCGTTTGGTCCAGCAGCCTTCTACCTCAAGAGTGTTGCTCCGCCGGATATTAGCCTGACCGATATCTTCAAGTCTGTCTGGCCGTTCATCATCATGCAGATCATGACCATGGGTATTCTTATCGCCTTCCCTGAAGTCATCACTTTCATGTACTCCTAATCAAAAGACGGGTATTTCCAAGGAGATACCCGTTTCCCCTCTACGAAGAATAACCAACTCCAATGCGCCAGAGAGCGCAAATGCCACCGGAGATCTAAAATGTCTGAGAAACCAACCCGCCGCTCCCAAGCTTGGTTCGGAGGCGTTACCAAGGATGCCTTCATCCACCGCAGCTGGATGCGCAATCAGGGCCTGCCGGATGACACCTTCGACGGTCGTCCTATCATCGGTATTGCACAGACTTTTTCCGAATTCACCCCATGTAACGCACACTTCCGTGAAGTTGCAGAGCACGTAAAAAAAGGTGTTCTGGAAGCTGGCGGTGTGCCTTTTGAATTCCCTGTGTTCTCCTGCGCAGAATCCAACGCACGCCCAACCGCGATGCTGTTCCGCAACCTTGCTTCTATGGACGTTGAAGAAGCAATCCGCGGCCTTCCGATCGACGGCGTAGTGCTGCTGACCGGCTGTGACAAGACCACCCCTTCACTCGTGATGGGTACTGCAAGCTGTGACGTTCCTGCGATCGTAGTTCCGGGCGGCCCAATGCTGAACGGCCGTTACCGTGGTGAGCTTGTTGGTTCCGGTACTGCTGTTTGGAAATACGACCAGATGGTAAAAGCTGGCGAGATGACCATTGAAGAGTACATGGGCGCTGAAGCTGCTATGTCTCGCTCCAAAGGTCACTGCATGACCATGGGTACAGCATCCACTATGGGTTCCATGGTTGAGTCTCTCGGCCTTACTCTACCGGGCGCAGCTGCTATCCCTGCAGTAGACAGCCGTCATGGCCTCAATGCACGCCTTTCCGGTCGCCGCATCGTTAAGATGGTTGAAGAAGATCTCAAGATCTCCAAGATCCTGACCAAAGAAGCATTCGAGAACGCCATCCGCACCAACGGCGCTATCGGTGGTTCAACCAACGCTGTAGTTCACCTGCTTGCAATGGCTGGCCGCGTTGGCGTTGATCTCACCCTTGACGACTGGGATCGTCTGGGCCGCGACATTCCGACCATCGTGAACCTGATGCCATCTGGTAAGTACCTGATGGAAGACTTCTACTACGCTGGCGGTGTACCTGCTGTTATGCGCGCGCTTCTCGAGCACGGCAAACTGCACGAAGACATCATCACCGTGAACGGCAACTCTGTCAAAGACAACATCAAGGACGCTGAACGTTGGGGCGATGATGTCATTCTTGATTGGGACAAGCCACTGGTTGAAAGCGGCGGTATCGCTGTTCTGCGCGGTAACCTTGCTGAAAACGGCTCCATCATCAAGCCATCTGCAGCTTCTCCTGAACTCATGAAGCATCGTGGTCGTGCGGTCGTCTTTGAAGACATCGAAGACTACAAGGCCCGCATT
>NZ_SMMA01000063.1:4466-76802 GCF_009711345.1 Pseudovibrio flavus | reverse complement strand
CAAGGACATGGTGCGTATTTCTGACGGCCGTATGAGCGGTACCGCTTATGGCACCGTTGTACTGCACTCAGCTCCAGAAGCTGCTGCTGGCGGTAACATTGCACTGGTTGAAACCGGCGACATGATCAGCCTCGACGTTGATGCGCGCTCTCTCATTCTCGAAGTTTCTGATGAAGAACTGGCACGTCGCCGCGAGAAATGGGTAGCACCGGACTTCTCCAAGGAAGGTGGTTATCAGGGCCTCTACCGCCGCACTGTCATGCAGGCAGATACCGGCTGTGACCTTGACTTCCTCCTCGGTTGCCGCGGTGCAGATATCCCGCGTGAATCTCACTAAATAAATGCAGACCAACTGCAAAACTGGGCTGGCAGCAATGCCAGCCCTTTTTTTATGCCGAGTGAAAAACTAGGAAGACCGCTTGGAAAGGAAGGCGCTGGAGCAAATAATAAGAAGCGCACCGACAAGCGTTGTCGTCGTAGGCATCTCGTTAAAGAACAAGACACCAAAAATAGTTGCATGAAGCAGCAATGTGTACTGCATAGGGGCAACGATGCTTGGGGACGTCATTCTCACCGCTTTATTGAGCAAGTGATAGCCAAGCATAGAAACAAGACCGAGCAAACCGATGCGGAACATACCCGTATAGTCCTGAAGCTCACCAAGATCTGGACCAAGCAATAGCCCTGTCACCGCAACAGCAATGAACTGCCACAAGATCATGGTCAGATTGCTCTCATCCTTCATGTGATGAGTAACAACAATCGAGACTGCAAATGCCGAGCTGGAGAAAAGCGCGAGCAGACTTGGCCAATTAAACATGGCCGTACCTGGCTCCAGAACGATCAATACGCCTAGAAAACCGGTAAGGATTGTCGCCCACTGCGCCCGCGTAGGTTTATCTCCCAGAAAGTAGGAAAGAACGGCAACGATAATTGGCGCACTCATGTAAAGAGACAGCGCCTCGGCAAGAGGGATATAGACAACCGCCGCGTAAAAGAACGAAACCTCAATTGTCAGGCAGATTGTTCGAATAAGGCAGAGGCGCGGACAAGTGCTCTTGAAGGAGGCTTTCAGGCCCCTCTTAGCTACCAGAGGGGCAACAAAGAGCAGCGCTGCAATGGAACGCACAAGAAGTACAATTGCAAGCGAATAGTCAGCAAGCAACGCCTTTGCCATCGCATCATTGAGCGCAAAAAAGAAATAGCCAAGCGCACCGAAAGCGAGCCCTAAAAAGAGCGTGCCTGCGGGCCTTGGCGGGAGAAGCATGGCTGGCTGCATGGGACTTCTCATATACCGATTTTTGAGAGGGGGAGCCTTCCTCCCATCCAGTGAGAGATGGAAGGAAGGCCTTGTGAAAGGCGTGGGTGCCTCTCAAAGAGCGTTATGTCAAGCGCCTAGTTGATCTTTCACCAGTCCCGTCCAGAAACGGACACCGGTCATCAGAATTTCGTCGTTAAAATCGTAGTAAGGCTTATGGAGAGCAGTGCCGCCCTTCTCTCCTTCGGCGCCATTACCAACGAGAATGTAGCAGCTTGGAGCCTTGCGCTGCATGAACGAGAAGTCTTCCGAGATAGTGAACGGAGGCGCGGCACCATCTACGTTTTCTTCGCCTACCAGAGCTTTAGCAACACGCACTGCAGCCTCGGTTTCACGCGGCGTATTGATCGTAGACAAGAAGCCGTTGTGGAACTTGTAACGATAATCGACACCGGCGGAAACACACTGGCCCGCAGCTACGCGCTCGATTGCAGCTTCGATTTTCGCCAGCGCTTCATCGGTAAAGCAGCGGGTATCACCTTTGATGGTTGCAGCAGAAGGAATGACGTTCGTCGTGCCGTTGGTGGTGAACTCGGTTACCGAGATTACAGCAGGCTCATGAATGGAGCTGAGGTTACGGCTCGTGATGGTTTGCAGTGCCAAAATGATCTGCGCGCCCACAACGATCGGGTCGGTGCCCATATGAGGCATAGCCGCATGACCACCCGTCGCGAGAATTTCGATCTCAAACGCACTTTCGGCCGCCATGATGGAGCCCGGATTGGTTACGAAATGACCAGCTGGAACGCCCGGAAGATTGTGCATGGCATAAACAGCGTCAATCTTGAACTTTTCAAACAGGCCATCATTGATCATCGCTTTCGCGCCGATGCCGTGCTCTTCACCTGGCTGGAAAATGAAATAGACGGTACCGTCAAAATCTTTGGTGGTCGCTAACTCGTGAGCTGCGCCCAGAAGCATTGCGGTGTGACCATCGTGACCACAAGCATGCATCATTCCATCGATCTTGGAAGCGTGAGCAAAACAGTTCAGTTCGTTAATCTTAAGTGCATCCATATCAGCGCGAAGGCCGATGGTGCGATCACTATCACCGCATTTGAGAACACCAACGAGACCGGTATTGCCGATATTACGATGAACTTCGATACCAAACTCCTCAAGCTTCTTAGCAACAAAGTCAGAGGTCATGGTTTCTTCAAAGCCAAACTCTGGATACTGGTGCAGATGCTGGCGCCAAGAGACAACTTTTTCTTCGATGGTGGTCATGGTCGAGCCTTAAGGAATTTACGGGATCACAAGGTTGAGGGTGGCTAAAAAAGCCACCCTCTTTCTTTTCTAGGAGAGCTTATTCAGCTGGCTGAGGAACAACGTTCGCTGCTGGCTTTTCTTCGCCTTTGTCTGCGTATTTTACGAAGACAGTCATTGCACCGATAACCACTGCGATAGCAACAACGCGCCATACTGTTACCGCTTCACCGAGCAGGAAGATTGCGAGGATGAAGGAAGACAGTGGCATCAGGTTCAGCGCCATACCGGTACCGTCAACGCCAACGCGGTTCATTGCGTAGATGTAGATGAGGTAGGAGATGCCGGAAATGAACACGCCAAGGATGAAGATTGCGCCGAGACGGATCGGAGAAGTGAATGCCTGCAGAGCTGGAGCGAAGTCTGCACCAGAGAACAGAAGGAATGCACCAAAGCCGAGGGACGCAAACACGAACTGGTGGAACATGGTTGGAACAGCGCCGTACTTGTCAGCAAGCTTTTTACGAGCGTAAGCAGTGGAAGCAAAGGATGCAGCAGACAAGAAGCAGATCAGGTGACCAATGTTGAAGCCAGAGGTTTCAGAGTGCGGGTCGAATACGATGATCGCTACACCAAGGAACGCGAACAGCGCAGCCATGATCTGAATCATAGTGAAGCGTTCACCATGACGAAGAGCACCAACGGAAAGAATGAGAATTGGGATCAAGCCCTGAATAACGCCGTTCTCAGAAGCGGTGATGTAATCCAGAGAAAGGAACGAGAGGTAAGAGAATGCAGCCTGACCTACGATACCACAAGCAGCAGCCCAGAAGATGTCGTTGCGGTTTGCCCAAGACAGTTCAAACTTTGCAGTCTTCTGCATCTGGCCGGTTGCAAGGCCGACATTAAAAATAATACCAAGTGTGGTGAAAGCCACAGTATAGCGCAGCCAAACCAGAACCTGCGGGTCCATTTTTTCGAGCAGTGGCGTACCAACGATCCAAGGAATACCCCAGAGCAAGCCAACGAAAATTGCGGCAATCCAGCCTTTAGTAGTTGCAGACATTGTAGTGATCCAATCTAGAAATATTTATCAATTGCCGTTGAGAAGTTTGCCGTAACCCGGACACTGGGCGACTTTGCCCGTCAGGTGCATGCAGTGCCAGAACATGGCGGAGTTGCTGCAAACGACTGGAATGCCAAAACGGTCTTCAATTTCCTGAATGTGGTCGAGCACACGAAGGTTGGTGCAAGACATGAACACAAGATCTGCGCCGGATTCTGGAAGGATCTTTGCAAGACCCTCAAGCATAGATTCTTTTGAGATCTTCGTAATTTCGGTATCTTTTTCGATACCGAGGGAACCGAGCTTTACGACCTCAAAGCCAGCATTTGTGAGCTGCTGGTATAGCGGGTAGTTTACGGAACTCGGATAAGGCGAGAAGACAGCAATCTTCTTAGCGCCCAAATGGCGGAACGCTGCTTGTGCTGCGGTCCAAGGGTTGGTGGTTGGTACTTTCTCACGGTTCTTGGTGAGTAGTTCGCCAACTTTTTCCTCGCCGATAATGATGGACGCGGAAGTACAGCCAAATGCCATAACATCCATCGGCAAACCATCAGCAATCAAATCAGAAGCGTCAGTGATACCTTTTGCAATGGCATCAAGTGCTTCAGGTGTCATTTCGGAACTGTAGTAAACGCGTGAGCTGAAGCAGCCTGCTTGCGTACCTAGAAGTTTCGCCCAGTCCATTTCAAGAGAATGATCTGTGCTAAGCTGCACCAAGCCGATGTGAACACGGTCGATACGCGGCGCCTGAACGTGATCTAGTGGAATCTCGAATTCTTTGAATTCATCGAAGGATTTCATAGTAACACCTTAAAAAAGGTGCCCTACCCGGCCCCAATACCGAGTAGGGCCACTGATTACTTAATGATGATCATTTCAGGAGCTGCGCGCTCTGTGAGCCATTCAGCACCGTCTTCGGTAATCACGATGTTTTCTTCATGCACCATCTGCTTGCCCGGAGCGTAGTTCATGCCCGGTTCAAGGGTCAGAACCATACCCGGTAGCAGCAGAGTGTTGTCGGTTGCAGTGTGGGATGGACGCTCAGTCAGTTCCATACCAAGGCCGTGGCCGATACGGCCAACGTCGTTGCCAAGGGCACCTGCAGCTTCCAGAACGCTCCACATAGCGTTGTAGATGTCTGTGGTGGTGTTGCCCGGCTTTGCAGCAGCGAAGCCTGCAGTCGTTGCTTCATAAGTCGCGCGGTATGCTGCCAGAGTTTCTTCACTTGCACTACCAAACGCCCAGTTACGGTCGAAGTCAGAGAAGTAACCATCGCGGACAGCGCCAGTATCGATGATGAGCACATCACCATCATTCAGCACGCGGTCGGTTGGACCCATGATAATGCTGTCATAACCATCCGGACCAGAGCCTGCGATGATGTAAGGGCATTCGTCCGCGCCTGCTGTCAGCATATCAATGCGGAACTGCTTACAGATTTCACGCTCTGTCATGCCAACCTTGGCGTAGGTTGGGATAAGATCGAATGCTTTGTTGGTGATCCTGCAGATTTCGCGGGTTTTCGCGATTTCTGCAGGAGATTTGACCATGCGCAGGTTGTGTACTTCGAGAGCAACATCAACAAACTCAGAGGAAACCTCGTCACGAAGTTTGAGGAAGTTGTTAATCGGCATACGTAGGTAGGATTCGATGCCCATGGTCGCGCCGATGCGGCCGTATTTCTTTGGCAGCTCGTTCAATGCTGCTGCGAGCAGGCTGATACCATCATCTTCTGGACGAGGAGCAGGCCAAGTGCGGATATCTTCAACCCAAGTCGCAACCATGCCAGTCGCGCCAATTTCAGGGATCACAGCAATCGGCATACCTTCCAGCGGAACGATGAGGAACCAAGGGCGGGTTGGGCTGTGCCAGAACTGAGTGAAGAAGCCTGAAAAGTACCGAACATTTGGCTCGGTAGTGAACATTACGGCGTCCACCTGCTTTTCATGCATGATTTTCTGAAGGCGTGCGGTTCGGGCTTCAAATTCCGAGACTTCAAAGCCGCGTGGAGACAATGCAGACATACGTTACTCCCAATCTTCTCGCTTGTCTGTTTCCTATGCAACTCACAGAGTTAAATTTAATGCACCCTAACTCGTGAAGTGCGGTAACTGAGGTTAAAATTGTCAACTATTCGCTCTCAGTCAACTAAATTATACCGTAATAGGTGTTTAACACTACAATTTTAACCAAAAAAGCCCCTCTGGCACGTCTAGTTAACAAAAATTCATGCGAAATTGCGTTTTTTGGCCCATAATTGTGAACTATAATCTTGATCAAGGCGTGAATTTGGGTTAACTGCTGAACGCAACAGTCAACAGACAGTAATTTCGATGAGGGCTACCGTGTCCGAAAACACTTTGAGAGACTTAGATATTGTGGCCGAGCTTCGTGAAGACGACGATGACCGGCTCGCCAACTATTTTAGAATCGCGCAATCAATGGCGGACCTGATCGGCCCGCATTGTGAAGTCGTCGTGCACTCTCTTCAAAACTATGAAACCTCAGTTGCGAAGATTGTGAACGGACATCTTACTGGCCGAAAGATCGGCTCCCCTATTACTGACTTGGGCTTACGTATGCTGCGTGAGTACCGGGAAACGGGGAACCTCACTCCAAAGCCATACTTTACACGCAACGCCGCAGGCCAGCTCCTGAAGTCGACAACAACGATCATTCTCGGCCAGTCCGGGAAGCCGATTGGTATGTTTTGCGTGAACATAAACCTGTCTATGCCGTTCTCTGAAATCGTAGGTGCATACACCCCTGGCTTTGAAGAAACCGGCACTGCTGCGTTGGACGAAAATTTCTCTCACAACGCGACAGAGACAATCAACAGTGCGCTCGATCTTGCCATTAGCGAAGTCGATGCAGATCCAACAATTGGCCCGAAAGCTCACAACAAGACAATTACAAAGCTGCTCTACGAGCGCGGTATTTTCGAGTTCAAAGAAGCAACTGCTCTTGCTGCCGAGCGACTGGGTATCTCACGGCATGCCATCTACAAATACATCCGTGAATTCAAACCTCACCAAGACTGATAGAAAGTACCACTATGAAAACGACTGTAAGCACTGAAAAGGCTCCAGCAGCGATTGGCCCTTATTCTCAGGGCATGGTTTTTGGCGATCTGGTATTCAGCTCTGGCCAGCTGCCTTTGGACCCAGCAACCATGGCATTCCCAGAAGGCGGCATTAAAGAGCAGGCTCGTGTTTCCCTTGCAAACCTGAAAGCTGTTCTGGAAGCTGGCGGCGCAGGCATCGATACCGTTGTTAAGACCACTTGCTTCCTTGCGAAAATGGAAGACTTCGCTGAATTCAACGAAGTTTACACCGAAGTATTCGGTACTGAAAACGCTCCGGCCCGCTCCTGCATTCAGGCTGGCCGTCTGCCAAAAGACGCTTTGGTAGAAGTAGAAGCAATCGCATACATCAAGAAGTAAACCTTCGACTTGCGATTACGTTGTGCAAGGGCGCCTCTAAGCCATGCAGGCCCCTTGCCAAATGCTCTTCACACACAAAATTAGCAGGCCACCACGTAATGCTTAAGTACCGTAGCAACCGGTTTCACACCGGTAACACTAGCACTTTGTTTTCTAAAGAGGTTGCGCAGACCACTCGTGAATTCCACAGCGGCATTCAAGGGTACACGCCAACCCCACTTGTCAGCTTGCCAGAGCTTGCCAAATACCTTGGCGTGAAAGCAGTACTGGTAAAAGACGAGTCACACCGTTTTGGCCTTAACGCCTTTAAGGTGCTAGGCGGCTCTTACGCGCTTGGCTGCCTGCTTGCTAAAAAGCTTGGCGTTGAACTGCGCGATATCGACCTGAAGACCGTGTCCGAACAGCTTCCGGAACCGATGGTGTTTGCAACAGCAACCGCTGGCAACCATGGCACTGGCGTTGCTTGGGCAGCGCGTGAAATGGGCCAGAAGGCTGTTGTTTACATGCCTAAAGGTTCCCCGCAGGCCAGCGTTGATCGTATTCGCGGTCTTGGTGCCGAATGCATCGTGACCCATGTGAACTATGACGACACCGTTCGTCTTGCCAATAAAACCGCGCAAGAAAACGGCTGGGAACTGGTTCAGGACACTGCATGGGAAGGCTACGAAGAAATTCCGGCTTGGATTTCTCAGGGCTACATGACCATGGCTGCTGAAATTGCAGACCAGATGGACGACATGGGCGGTGTGCAGCCAACCCACGTTATGCTTCAGGCTGGTGTTGGCGCAATGGCTGGCGGTCTTCTTGGCTATCTCGTCAGCCGTTACGGCTCTGACGCCTTTAAAACAATTATCAGTGAGCCTCGCGCCGCAGACTGCCTGTACCAGTCCGTTTGCAGCGAAGAAGGCGTAATGACAGCAGTTGGCGGCGACCTCTCCTCCATCATGGCTGGCTTGGCTTGCGGTGAGCCAAACCCGGTCACTTGGGACATCATCCGCGATTGTGGTGACCTGTTCGTTTCAGCGACCGATGCTGTTTCTGCAACAGGCATGCGCATCCTCGGCAACCCACTCAAAGGTGATGAACGCATTATCAGCGGCGAGTCCGGCGCTCTCAATATCGGCGTACTCTATGCCCTGATGACCAAAGTTGAAGGGGAAGAAGCTGCCAAAATGATCGGGCTCGACGAAAACTCCGTTGTGCTGGTCATCAGTTCAGAAGGTGATACCAACCCAGATCGCTATCGCAAGATCGTCTGGGAAGGACGCCTTGAACTGGCTTAAGGCCAATCCAGGGTAGTATGAACATTTCAGTTCAGCCTGTTCTACAGCGTTAGGTGGCCAGAAAGGGTCCGTGTATTTCGCGGGCCCTTTTTCATTGGACCTGTAAGTAGTCCTTCAACATATATTAGCTCCCCCTAAAAATGTCTACTTAGGATTTCGCCTGCATTTTCAATTTTCTAATAGACTGGAAGAGAAAGCCCGCTTGCCGCGAAACATGATACCGTAGGTCATTTTTACACCCACCACGCTAGGCAGAGTGGCTTCATTGACAACACTGCCCGCACCCTATTCATAAAAATGAAATACTCCAGTCGGAACATGGAGCAACCCGCTAGAAAATCACAATAGTATTCTGTAAAATACAGTAAATACAGTAAATACAGTTATTCCACGAAAAATCGCTCTACATATTATTTAAACTTAACGTAAATACCAGATACTTCTCCGGATTTATCTACCATAAATCCATAGTAAAAATGCCGTGTTTTAAAACCCGCAGCTATCATACCGTTAGGGTATAAAAGATAATCCTCTTGATTTTCCCTTTGAGCTAAATATCTCGGATCACATGTACGAAACATTTCTTTAGGAAATGTTCTTTCTATATATTCTTCCGCCTCAAGCGCGTTTATTATTCGGTATCCATTATATCTATCATTCAATCCATTATTGTATTGCACCAAGGCTTCAACAACATCACTACAGACCCAATCATTGGCTCGAACCTGATTAATCGGGAGCACCATAAATACAAATAACAGCAACTTTATCACAATCAGCATATCCAAGAATACATAGGGCATCAGTCGCTTCGACAATTGACCGAATAAAAATACATCGAAGAGTAAAACAACTTCACCACTTACCTACAAGCGGACTTTACATCCATATAGCGCTATTCACTCGCTTGCCCGTGCCCAGCTTACATCTCTATTCCGTTGCTTATGCTAGAACTCGCCCACCCCAAAAAGTTCGTCTGTGTGCAACGATATCTGCCCCAGCCAGTTGGATGTAGTGAAGCGGCCTGCAACTAAAGTGATTGCCGCCTTTATTAGCCCCCCAGATCCCGAGAATTCACAGTTGCTATCAGTTCCCGTCTTCATCGCACCGCAGAAAACGCTCATGCTCCCGGCTGCCATTAGGTCTCATTTTTGCTTCACTTCCCAATCAGCGATTCAAATCAGACAATGCAACCGTGTGGTAGCGCTATTTTTATCGAAAAGTTGCATTCTGTAAAGAAATCCCACTCATCTACGACAATCTGGAAAACGATGCGTCACACCACTTGACACACCATGGCTTGCCCTTTTCCGACTTTCACTCCCCCATTATTCACCCAATGTTCTAGAGGTTGAGACGGTCCCGCCTCTTTACTTTAGTTTTTTCTAATATTAAGATAGATGCAGATTTATTCAAAGGATCGCTTTATCATGTCCTACGAAACTGCTTTTACTCCCCTCGCCTCTACAGTAGGCGGTATGCTGATTGGCCTTTCCGCCGTCATGCTTCTTCTTTTTAACGGCCGCATTGCAGGTATTAGCGGCATTGTTAGCCGCCTTCTTCCACCTAGCGATGCCGCATCCGAAAAAGGTTGGGAAGCTGCTTTCGTGATCGGCTTGGTTGGCGGCCCTATCGTCTACCTCATGGCAATCGGCCAGCTACCTGTGCAAACCTTCACTTCCGGCTACATGCAGCTCGCTATTGCAGGTCTGTTGGTTGGCTTCGGGTCTGTTTACGGGAACGGATGTACCAGTGGCCACGGCGTTTGCGGTATCTCCCGCTTTTCTGTTCGCTCTATCTCGGCAACGCTGACCTTCATGGCAACCGGCTTTATCAGCGTTTTCATTCTTCGCCATGTAATTGGAGGCTAAGCCCATGCGTGTATTACTCGGCCTTATTTCCGGTCTCATTTTTAGTCTAGGTTTAGTTATCTCCGGTATGACCAACCCTGCAAAGGTCCAAAACTTTCTCGATCTTGCAGGAACTTGGGATCCAAGCCTTGCCTTTGTAATGGGTGGAGCCATCGCGGTTGCCGCACCCAGCTTTTACTTCATTAAACGTCGTGAAAAACCGATCCTCGCACAGAACTTCAAGCTCCCAATGCCTTCACACCTCGACCGTCCGTTGCTGGCAGGCTCTGCAATCTTCGGTATCGGCTGGGGTATCGGTGGCCTTTGCCCGGGACCGGCAATTTCCTCCCTCGGCATGCCTTCAGGTCAGGCTTTTGCTTTTGTTGCGGCCATGCTGCTAGGTATGATTATGGCTAAAGTTGTGAAAGCTGGCCAAGGCTCTGCGACAGCAAGTACAAGCAAAGCCTGAGTACACCTATCTAACCTTCGTGAGCCATAGTGGTTTATGGCTCACGAAAAGCGCGCGACATACTATCTCTCAACGGCTCGGTCAGGTAGTCAAAGAAAGTTCTGTCACGCGTTGTGATGTAAACCTCTGCAGGCATGCCCGGCATAGCTTCAAAATGAACTCCCTTCGGCATTTGCTCTTTATTGAGGCTTACACGGGCGACATATACATTCCTTCCATCGATAGCCCGCGTATCATCAGGCAACGCATCCGCAGAAACGTAAGACACTGAGGCCGGTATCATAGGCGTAACCCTTTGATTGAGCGCGGACAGGCGAACAAGAGCAGACTGGCCCGTGCGCACACTGTCAATATCGGAAGGGTTTATCGTCGCTTCGATCACGAGCTCCGCCTGTAGCGGCAGTATTTCCATAAGGTCTTTTCCGCTTTCAACAACCCCGCCGGGCGTATGATAGCGCATCCTAACCACTGCCCCCCGAACGGGAGCCACAATCTCGATCCGCTCGAGAACATTATGGGCGGCTCTGATTTGCTCTGTCACATCATCGAGTTCCGCATTGACTACCTGCAGCTCATCTACTGCAGTTTGAGCAGCCTCATTTTTTGTTTTTGCAATTTGGGCTTCGGCTCGCCTTATGCGTTCTTCGGAGTCGCCTATCTCCGCAAGAAGCCGTCCCCTCTCCCCTTTAAGATTGGCAAGGGCCCGCTCAATTCCAAGAATGTCCGACTTCTTAATAAGCCCCTTCTTCAATATTGATCGCTTTGCTTCAAGCTCTTCGTTATAAAGCGCACTCTGGGAATCAACAGCTGCCATCTGTGCCGTCGCCCCTGAAATTCGTTCCCGCAAGGCATCGATACTTCTTTGCAAAACATCCACTTCACTTTGTAACTTTCTATGCCTTGCTCTGAAGGTAAGTGTCTGATTCAAAATGATTGCCGCAACTTTCTCCTCTGAACGCTTATCCAGAAGATCCTGAGGCCAAAGCGGATGCTCGCTGCCATTTGCCTCTTGCGTCAAACGTGCCTGAACTGCCTGAAGTCGCGACTTTCGCGTTTGAAGACGAATGAGATTAGCTGTAGCAGCAGTATCGTCGAGCTTCATGAGAATGTCGCCAGCTTCCACGACGTCCCCTTCTCGAACCAAAATCTCCTCAATCACGCCGCCTTCTAAATGCTGTACAATCTTATTTTGTCCTGTAGCGACGAAACTCCCTGTTGCAACGACCGCGCCAGCCAGCGGTGCAAAAGCTGCCCACGTACCAAACCCCAAAAACACAAAGGCTATTACTAATAGGCTTGCAACAATTGGCAGGCGAGTATTACGTGGAACCTCTGCGTACCATTGTTCTCCGAGAATTATTGGCCGAGATGTGTCAAGCGTTGCCATGACCTCCCCCTAACTTGCTGCAGGTTCAAGGCTACGTTGCGCAGCCTCCTGCCTAGTGCCGAGGTTCGGGGCAGGTGGACGCTTGCCTGAGATCAAAGGCAAGATTTCATCTCTGTGCCCGACCGCCTGAACGGTACCCTCACGTAGCATTAGAATTTTATCAACACTACGAAGGAGAGCTGGGCGCTGTGTAATTGTAACTACTGTAATGCCCAGTTGGCGGGCACGTTCAATCGCTACGGAAAGCGCGTTTTCGCCAATAATATCCAAATTTGAGTTTGGCTCATCCAGCACGACCAAACGAGGGCTACCAAAAAATGCTCGTGCCAGCCCAATCCTTTGTTTCTGGCCTCCAGAAAGAGGGCTACCGTCCATGGCAATCGGCGTTTCATACCCGAGTGGAAAATGGGATACCATTTCGTGAATGCCAGTAATCTCTGCGGCACGAAAAACATCAATGTCTTCTGCTGCCTCACGCATACGCGCAATATTAGCTTTTATAGTACCGGGAAAAAGCTGAACATCCTGAGGAAGGTACCCGATGTTCTCCCCTAGCTGTCTAGGATCCCAATTGCGCATGTCCATAGCATCCAACCGAATGCTTCCAGCCGTGGGCATAATAGAGCCAACTAGCATTTTACCCAGTGTGGTTTTGCCCGAACCTGATGCACCGACTATTGCTAGACTTTCACCTGCCGAGAGCGAAAAGGTTATTCCATTCAATATCACGCGCTTATTGGGTGGCGGCACAAACAACACCCTTTCAATACTAATATGGCCTTTCGGTTTCGGGAGTTGCAATCGCTTTACATTCAACGGAGAAGTTTGTAGAAGAACTCTAATTCGGCCGAACGCAGCTCGCGCTTGTAAAAAACTCTTCCAGCCTTCAATCGTCCCTTCAACAGGAGCAAGCGCGCGGCCGCCGATAATGGAAGCAGCAATAATCATGCCGCCTGTCATTTCATTTGAAAGCGCTAAATAAGCACCCCACCCCAGCATCGATATCTGGGTGGAAAGGCGAATAAACTTTGAAATCCCGGCAAGAACGATATTACGATCTTGCCCCTTGATTTGTGCGAGTAGCGATTGGGCTGTCTCACGCCCCCACAACAGGACGCTTTCCGGGATCATGCCCATGGCATTAATGACTTGAGCATTTCGTGCCATTGCATCAGCCTGCATATTAGCCCGCGAAGAGAATACATTGGCTGCCCCAAATGGCTCTGAGGTGACCTTCTGGTTGATGCGCGCAATAATAAGGAGAATGAAAATAGTGGTCGTTACAATCAAACCCAAATGCGGGTGAACCATGTACACAGCTGCCAGATATAAAGGGGCGACGGGTACGTCCATCATTGTCAGCAGTACCGAACCAGTCAGAAAGCTGCGAATTTGCTGCAAGTCAGCCAGAGCTTGGAACTCATGACTGGATCCACTATGCGATGCTCTTGCTGCCGCACTAACAACCGATGATCCGAGCCTCGTCTCCAAGTCAACAGCAATACGCATTAGCAGAAATCGGCGAAATACATCCAGCAAGACATGCGCAAAGATAAGACCCAATACAATGGTCGTTAAAACGAAAAGAGTATCCAAACTTCGACTGGTCAAAACACGATCTGAAATTTGAAATAGGTAAATAGGTAATGACAATATTAGAATGCTGGAGGCAAATGAAAACATACCAACTATTAGAAGCTGTCGCTTAACCCGCATCAGGGCAACCTTAAGAGTTTGACGAAAGTCAAAGTCCTGAGCGTTTCCTTCGACATCTGAGGCAGCCACAATAGCGAGCGATTTAGTTTTCCAATTTATTTTCAATGCGAAGTGACGCGCTGCACTGATAATATTTAGGCTGCGCATACTTACGGTTGGAAGCAGCCCAAAGCTCTTTAAACTCATGAATTTTCTTCTTTACTCAACTGAATTCATCTATGCGAACACATCAGAAATGGCATCATTTGTTTCGGCCGGCCCCTTACCTCCCCCGCTTGAAATATGTAGATCTTCTTCGGCGCTTGCTCCGGCAAATGCGATTACCTCTGAGACTAAGTCATCAATCGATCCTTGAGCGGAATTGAGATCGTCGAAGTTGGTAACCACTATATTCGCCTGAATGAGAATATCTTCCTCCGAGTACTCACCACCCAGATATTGGAATTCTGATTGACTATCGTAATCAACAATGATCGCTTCGTTCTTTGCTACGTTCTTGCTTGTCTGGATCAACTCTAACTCGCCAGAAGAGGCGTCTTCATGGCCACCTGCAGCTGAAACCACTCGACCTGCATCCATATCTGAAAGATAGTTTTCTTGAAAAATGGAGTTGACTTGATAATAGTCACCCTGAATCATCAAGACATTTAAAGAATTGTCCGAGAGGTTAGGCATGCCATTGCCTATTTTCTTTGTCGTATACTCAAACGACGTCTCACTATTCAAAATATTTGTGGTGAAGCTTTGTATTCCGCTATCCATCTCCTTAAAGAGAGGCCCGCCACCAATATTTGAAATTTTTGCCTGGTTTGATATCTCGTTCCCGTCTCCACCCGTTACAATACTATTGGATGCAACTACAAAATCGTAATCTAAAACTACGTTCTTTTGATAAATGCTATTCACGTCAAAATAGTTTCCAGAAACCACAATCAGGTCATACTCTGAAAATGCATGAATAATTTGCCCGGCATTAACTTGGGTATTGTTTCCGATGGCAATGAAATAGTCACTCTCGTTTGTTTCATAACGTATGATGTCATCATCTATAAGCAAATTGGTCTGCTTCAAGATGCTAACATCATAGAAATCACCTTGCACCGTATCGACTAGCAAAGTGTAATCACCGCGTCCCGGTACATACTGAGAAGATATTAAATAGTCTCCACTCGACGACACTTCACCCACGTTTTTGACCGTGTCATTCGACTCATTTGATAAAGGTTGATCCGCGAAATTCTCTGCACTTTCATTCAAGTAGAAGTTGCTTTGAATGATAGCATCTGTCGAATAGTAGTTCCCGACTACAATAAAAGATGAAGACGCTTCGCTAGCATTTACAATTGCGGCCACGTTAACCGTCTCGTTATCGCCGAGGCTTACCACTTTTCCCGGTTCCAGGTCTCCTGTAGGGGCGGCGTCTCTTTCTGCGATTAGGTTTTGCCCTATGGATATGTTCAATCCGTCATTTAGACCGCTTTCTGCTCTAGTTACCTGACCTTGAGCGAAATCCGTTAGCGCCTCATCCGCTCCACCATTACCTAAACCATTTAGAAATTCTATTTCTAAATGGCTCGATACCATGTTGAATTCTTCAGATAACGCGTCTCTTTGCTCTAACTCGGGACCGCCTTGCCAATGAACATGCTCCATTGTCAGCTCGTCATTGTCGGTGACCTCGTTTCTTTGGGAAGTAAAGATATGACCGGACGGCGCATCTATGCTCCGGTAGTAGGCCGTTATCGTATAAGTATACTCGGGAGGGAACGGAAACTCCGGAATATTCACTTCACCATCAGTAAATCCATGTAGCGCTTCCGAAGCAGATGGAACAACATCACTGAATGCCGGATCATAGCTGTTACCAAACAGTAGTGGGGCGGCAGCGGCGACATTGGAAGATACGGAGGCGACAGTCACTGACTGTTGATTGAAGGAAGGAAGATCATCATCATTGATCTCGACTTGGGCTTCGAATGCAACATCGGCATTAGGAAGCCCAGCCAACACTTCAGCACCACTTTTGTATTCAACCAAATCACCGAACTGGTCATCGTAGAGCTTCAAATACCCTAGATAGTGCCAGGTAATTTCGTTGATCACTTGCGAAAGCATTTGGTTCCCCTCGAAAAAGAAAAGGGCCCACGCAGGATGTCCGCGTGAACCCAGTTTAATAGATTAGGCTAGGTCGTCTTCACCAACGACGTTAACGGTCGAAGAACCGCCAACGACGCCGATGTCTACAGAGTTAGCCTGAACGTTGGCACCCATTACGATGTTCTGGTTGAAGGCATTTGCCACACCAACTGCGTCAGCAGACGCGGAGCTCAGAGCATCTACGGTGTAATCATCCCCGACACTCACATCGAACAATGCTTCTGCATCGAGAATGCCATCGCCAGCAGTTGCGGTACCGCCAAGGACATCCACGGTCTGGCTAAAGGATGCACCGTTGTTAACGACTGATGGATTTGTGATTACATCCTGATCGTTAAGCGCATTTGCTTGTTCAATGGTGAATGCTGAATCGGTGCCGTTGGCATCAACGCCGCCGCCGCCGACTTCGTCTGCCCCAACTGGGATGACATCAAGAGCGGCCAAACCAGACCCAAGAGTGCTATCCCCATCAGTGAAGAGGTAGGTGTCGTTGTCTCCGGTAACATCAGCGGAAGCTGCGTTGACCTGAGTGTTCGAACCGACCGACAGATTCTGATTGAATGCAAATGCGGAACCGGTAGCGTCTGCGGACGCCATGGCCTCAGCAGTGATGCTATAATCACCACCTACGTTGCTGCTAGGATCGAAGTCCTTGGTATAATCATCGTAGATGCCGTGACCTGTAGTTGCCACACCAGTTTCAGGATCACTGTCCTCGCCAACACTAACGTTTTGACTAAAGCTAGCACCAGAAGCATGTTCTACGGACGGATCAGTAATCCGATCGTTATCCGCCAGATCGTTATTCTGTTGAATATGGATATCACTATCCGCATCATTCGAACGTAGACCAGAGAATAGGTTTCCAGAGTGCGCTTCAGAATCCGCGCCAATCGAGACCATATTTTCCGAAGCACCCACAATATCAATCGCAGACTGATTGACCTGCGTGTTTCCGCCAGTGCTGATATTCTGATTGAACGCCGAGGCCTGACCAACGGAGTCAGCTGACGCTGAAGTCGTGCCTGCTACCGAAGAATCGTCACCAACATCGTGTGCGCCAATGAAGCTTTCAGCACGGATGCCATTCCCAGAGCCAGCGTTGCCGCCATCGGCAGTCACGTTCTGTGCAACATTGCCGTTGTTTTGGAGGGTCGGAGTGTTCACATAATCTGCGTCACTAAGGTCATTGTCCTGCGACACATGTAGAACAGAATCCGTCGAATTGTCAGCCAATTCTGCAGCTGGTGTAGATGGCGCTGATGCGGTGCTACCAAGAGCCACAGTATTGTCTTCGCCCGTAGAAACCAGATTGCTATCACCGCCAGTAACATCAATCTCAGCGCCGTTACCCTGCCAGTTACCAGCAGTTCCGATATTCTGTCCGAATGCCGAGGCAACAGCCGAAGCGTCTGCGCTAGCAGAAGAGGAGCCGGTAATGGATGAATCATCACCTACTACGCTACTACCCAGTATTGGAGTATCTAGGTTCTCGTCCACAGAATCAGACCGGATACCATCTCTGGCAGTAGCATCACCGCCCGTAGCAACAACATCTTGAGTTACTGTGCCATCGTTGGTGAGTGTTGGATTCTGAATGTAATCATCATCGTCGAGATCATTAGACTGATAGAGATGAACATCGGTATCCGTATCGGGCTCAACGCCAGCAGGAACAACGCCTAGATGAGAGTTGTGTGCATCGTTCTCACCTGCAGAAGCGCCGTTTTGGTTATTACCCACCACAGACATATCTGCTGCATTGGTCTGCATATTCCCACCGGTAGAAAGTGTTTGGTTGAAACCAAAGGCATATGCAGACGCATCAGCGGACGCTTCAGCAGAGCCAGAAATGCTGCTATCGCCACCGTCGCCACCGCCGGCAGATCCGACATGCGCAACAGAATTAATGCCATAGTGGGCATTGGAGGTTCCGCCGGTTACATCAACATCCTGATCAAGAGAATTGCCACTTCCATTATTTACCGTCGGATCATAAATAAGATCCTGATCATTCATTGGCGTAGGCGCACCACCGCCAGTTACACCACCGTTAGCTTGTGTTAAATGAACGTAAGTATCGGTATCAGATTGACCTGTACTGCCAATAGCCCCTGGCACTGCCGCATCACTACCGCCTGCGGAGGCAATATTTACATCAGTACCAACTACAGACACATCAGCGCTATTAGACTGCTGATTACCGCCGGTGCTCAGTTCTTGGTTAAATGCGTTTGCAACGCCAAGAGCATCAGCGGATGCAGAAGTAGTACCCGCGATAGAAAGATCATCACCGACAGAGATGAGGCCAGACGACCCGCTATCTCCACCCAGAACAACATCGTCGTTACGAAGGCTTTCGATACCGCTTTCAGCCGTAGCCGTACCACCGTTGACATCAACATCCTGATGAAGCGTACCGTTATTCTGTACGGTTGCGGCATTATCTGGAACGGTCACGCTACCAATAATATCCACGTCGCTCAGTTCGTTAACCTGCGAGCCACCTAGAGCTGTGTCGGTACCATCGCTGGCGAGCTGCGTCTGCTCACCATTGTTAAAGCTGGCACCATCACCACCTGAAGCGGAAACATCATAGTCACCGCCGACGATGGAGGCATTTAGGCTGTTTGATTGCGCGTTGCCGCCCATCGAAATGTCTTGGTTGAATGCTTCGGCATAACCGGCACCGTCAGCGGATGCAGCAGATGCGCCCGATACGGACATGTCATCGCCGACGACATCGGCACCACTGGTGTCATCGATGCCATCTCGGGAGTGAGCAGTACCGCCATCAACACCAACGGTTTGCGTTGGAGCTGCGTTATTTTCTACTTCGGCATTGATCAACCGGTCATGGTCATTGTTGCCATTGAATTGCGTAGAGGAAAGATTGGAGTCCGTTCCGTCAGAATTAAGGTCAACAGTGATTGTTGGGGTAGGCTCAGACCCACTGCCGCTGGAAGGGCTAGGCGTAGAAGACGGAGGAGGCGTGGTAGGGTTCGTAGTATGATCAGTCATTAATAAAAGCTCCAGACGCGCCTTCACTCTAAACCTGCAAAGAAATGTCGATCTTCTGCGTCGTCAAATCCCGGCGGTTACAGACCAAAGGCTGTTAAAACCGGATGACAATGAGCAAACACTTGAAGAGGGAAATGCAGGCGAGTTCGTGCGATCCCAGCCCTAAGGCAGGGACACTGCTCACCTAACTATACGATTGCTAGCCGGAAATTGGCTTTGAGACAAAAAGTATATCCTTCAAAGTAAAATGCTTGCTATGTGCCACCATCAGAGGCTTGAAATGTTGGCCTCGACGGACACACTTATGCGGAGATTTTATCGGGAAGAAAAACAGCTCAAAATATCTGGAAACATTCACTCAGTAATAAATTAGGGCCACTTACATATTCAGAAATAGATAATCTCATTTATCACCAAAGGAAGGCTGAGATTGCATCATTTACTTGAAATAGTACATGTAACTAATGACAGGTTATTCAAACATCTCTTTTTATATAACTTCAGAGACATTGATCTTACGCAAATGAATTTGCTGGACTTTTTGGCTTATCCTCACATTTAGGCAAGCCAGTAACAGTTCATCTTCTTGAGGCCGACCAGTTCATCAAAGGCTCCACTACCTCATTTCCTCTCCATTTTATTAGATTATGGCCGATCGCCCCCTTGCTGTGCTAATCTTTAAAAAGTGACATCTACGTCACTCTACACAATGACAGCGGGAAGCTTTAGGAATGGCTGAAAGCACGATCGAGGAACCAGACTTCGAAGCGTTGGAACGTTCGGCAGCCTCCCATGCCAAGCAAAGAACCCGCCTGTTTGCGCTCATGGGCAACATGAACTACTGCTGGTCGAACAACGAAAGCATGTTCATCTATATTCTTCAATACCTTATGCAAACAGATGAGATTACCGCGACGCTCGTGTTCGGCACGCTCAACACCACCCGTGCACGTACAGAACTGGTGGAGCGACTCTCTGGCGTGAAGTTGCGACGCAAAGATATGGTTCGAGATCTGCGCCGAATAATCCGTGTTTTCAATGACGTTACCAAGGTGCGTAACGAGTTCAACCACGCGATGTTCAAGATTGATCAGGAAGGCGCAATAACCCATACCCAAACAATGCGCATTCAAAGAAAGCACGGGCAGCTGCAACTGGGTGAGGTAAAGCCGATTGACGATGAGCGCGTTAAGCAAATGCAAGCGAGCATTACCAAAATGGTTCGTCTCAACAGAGAGATTTGGCACTTTCTGCCAAGGCTAAAGGAATACATGCAGAACGACAGTGCTAGGCCCTCACAGGCCAGTTAGCGCACTTGAGAGTTGTCAGCTGTCAATCTCAGCAGACCATCGTTTTCGCAAGGTGGCTCTATTCAAATTGATCGACTTGAGATTTCCTTGCCAGTGTCTTTGGATTCTACTTTGGAAAACAAGGCTGCCTTGTAAATTGAGAATGACAGCAACCGCTTAGTTACCTAGGAATTTCGTCAGTAACATTCGTTGTCCTCCTGCAAACTGGCGGTTTCATGAACATGCTTTCAAAGGCAGTCTGGAAGCTGATCTCGGACTCTCTCCGGCTCTTTATGGTTATGGTGAAAACCATGGTGCCGGTGATGATTGCAGTCCGCGTCGCAACAGAACTCGGTGTCGTTGATTATCTGGCGATAGCCCTAAAGCCGATTATGGGCCTCGTTGGCCTACCTGCAGAACTGGGCCTTGCCCTCGCCTCCGGCCTGTTGATCAATATCTACGCGGCAATCGCTGTCTTCGTTGGCCTTCTTCCGACGCTTGAGCTCACCGTCGCCGATTCTACCATCCTGCTTTCTATTCTTCTTATCGCCCATGCGATTCCTCTTGAGCAGATGATTTCACGAAGCGCGGGCGTTAGTTTTGTGTTCTCATCAACGCTGCGCATTGTTATCGGCTTGCTATATGGCATGACGTTGAACTTCATTTATTCCGCAGGCGGCTGGCTGCAGGAGCCGCTGGATCTGAAATGGCTGCCTTTTGAGCCGAAGGTGAATGAGACATGGCTTGAGTGGGCTTATGGAAGCGGAACACTGCTCTTCACGATGTTCTGGATCATTCTTGGGCTGATTATCTTTCTTAAAGTCCTTGAAGTTCTCAAAATCACCGACTTCCTCAACAAACTGCTCGCCCCACTGCTTGGCATTATGGGAATTTCCAAGGAAGCAACATCAATCACCATGGTTGGTGTACTGCTCGGACTTTCCTATGGCGGCGGCTTGATTATTCGTGAGGCTCAGGCAGGCAAACTCCAGCCTCGTGACGTAGTGCTATCACTGTGCTTCATGGGTATATGCCACGGGTTGATCGAAGACCCGCTGGTGATGATCGCCTTCGGCGGTCACTGGTCCGGAGTATTGGTGGGGCGCTTCATCTTCTGCGTATTGGCAATGGCACTCGTTAGCCGCGTGGTGTTGATGATGCCAGAGGATGCCTTCCGAAAATATCTATACCGACCAAGCAACACAGCACCTGCAGCAGCTTAAAAACCAAAAGGCGCGATACCATTCGGATCGCGCCTTTCCTATATTCCAACGCCTGCTTAGTCTTCCATAGCACGCAGGTAAGGCGGGATCTTAATATGCCCGCGATCACGAATGCGGTCGAAGTTATCGCACATATACGTCCGACCGAGTTCCAAATGCTCGCGAAGCAACTCAGAGGCGTCTTTAGGTTTGCGCTCGATGATGCGGTTCAAAACTGCCTCGTGCTCATCAAGCAGCATCTCCTGCCCTCTGATGTCGCGATGGAAACGCGGCGAGAAGCTCACATTAATCAGCGGGATCTGAGAACGATAAATCGCATGGCGCATCTCCTCGTTTGGACAACGCTTTAGCACGCCCACATGCAGATCCATCTCGAATTCATAGAAGTCGTTACCGGTCAGGCTATCGAGGTTTTCTCTACCGCGGCGTAGACGAGAAACTTTCTCTTCCAGTATTGTGCGGCTGTATCGGCCAACACCAAGGATAAGCGCTGCTGGCTCCAACAGAATGCGCATCTCATAGTAATCAGAGATGCGATCTTTGGTGAGCGGCACTGTAAACCAACGCCCTTTGTTGTTCTGACGCACAAGACCAATGCGCTCTAAACGGGTCAGCAAATCTCGTACAACTGTCCGGCCAACACCAAGGTGCGCGGAAACATCCAGCTCCGTTAGCTGAAACTCGCCAAGACGCATGATGCAGGCGATCTCACGCTCCATCTGCGGATAAAGGCGCTCGCGTACACTGCGGATTTTTAAAGTGTCTTCGCTCTGCGCATTCATGCGCACGCGCATATCGCTCAACGGGCTGCGGTTGATATCGGCATGCTCTGGACCGAACGCAACCAAAAAGCCCCTACCGGCAGCAGGTACGATTAGTTTTTCTTGAATGAGTAGCTTGAATGCCTCTCGAACCGGCGTGCGGCCAACTTTGAAGTAACGCGCTGTATCGGTTTCGTTGAGGGCGTAGTTGTGGTGGAGAGCGCCATCTAGAATGCTATCGCGCAGTACGCCATAGATCGTCTTATATGATGCTTTTGGCGTCATGATGATGGCTTCCCTGAGTAATAATGGTTAGAGCATATGTGCATTGTACGCAAAATGCTAACTACCATAAAGAAATGGCGAGGAAAGACTTTGTTTTCTTTCCCCGCCAGAAATGTGTAGATCCCCTCCCCCGGTTTCCCACAAAACCGCAGGAGGGCGATCTATCAGAGTGGAGAAGGCATAGAGATGCCGAAACCTTCTGCGACAGGCTCAATGCCTTTCATGATGGTTTCGTACAGTTCCAGACCTTCAGCCTTGGCTGCACGCAGCCCTACGGAAGCCTTACCACCTGGCAAACGCACAGGTCGGGAAACATCGGCAGGCTTCACGTTGCGGCAGGTTTCTGCGAGGAACTCGGTCTGACGCTTAAGGGAATCCGCACCCGCAAAAGCTTCAGGATCAAGAACTTGGAGGAACACAGAACCCTGCCAACCGGTTGGTTGGTCAGCGCGACCAAAACCAGAAAGACCTTGGGTTAGAGTTTCAACCATCAGAGCCATGCCATAACCTTTATGGCCATATTCCTGACCGCCCAATGGCAGCAAGGTGCCTTTTGGTTCGCTCAGCATTACGGATGGATCGTCGGTTGCATTACCTTCTGCATCCTGCACCCATTTTCCAGGGAAGCGGCGGCCTTCGGCGTTCAAACGGCCAGCCATAGAAACGGTGCTGATGGAGCAGGAGATATCTACGAGGATAGGATCACCCTCTGTAGGGATACCCATTGCATATGGGTTAGGAGTAAAGACAGGCTCTACACCACCAAACGGTGCAACTGCTTTACCGGAAGGATCGGAGGTCGCAAGAATTGCGATCATGCCCTGTTCTGTAACAGCAGGAAGGAATGCTGCCAGACAGCCGATGTGGTGCGCTTCACGCATGGTCAAAGTACAGGTGCCGTACTTCTTCGCGCGTTCTGCAGCCAGTGTCATTGCTTTTTCCGCAAGCCAGATACCTGGCAGGCGTTTGCCGTTCCAAACAACAGTTGGACCGCGATCCTGAAGAACTTCCGGCTCACCTTCGATGGTCATAGTGCCGTCTTTCAGACCCTTCACGTAGAAAGGCACCTGAGCCAGACCGTGGGTGGTGTGACCCATCGCGTCAGCTGTCACCAAAAGGCGAGAAACGGACTCTGCTTTTTCTTCATTCAAACCGGCAGCAAGAAAAATCTTTGTGCCAAGGTCTACGAGATCCTGAAACGCATACTTCATTGAATTTTTCCCAGTCTGGATACTCGGTATCCTTGTTCCCATGGATTAGCGCCGAATGGGCGGCGCCAAAGCCTCCTCCGAGGCGACCCATGAGAAGAACCGTATCATTTGGATTTTGCACGCAAAATCCATATTGCCACCTATGGAAAATCACTACCCACACAAAACACAAGGAAAACCCTAGGTTTCTGCTAGGAAAATGAGGGGGTTTTTATGAACTCAAAGGCAAATTACCCTTTGGATATCACTGATTTGTGGAGCCAAAAATGCGTTTGCAGAACCTAAAAAAACCAATTGGCGTCATAGCATTTGGGTGCCTGATGGTTGCTCTAACTGGTTGCAATAATGAAAATCGTCTGGCTCCCGCCTTCTCAACTTTGCTCACCGTTCCGCCTGATGGATACATCCTCACAGTGGTCACACAACCAATTGGCGCTACCTGCTATATATCGGGTGCGCGTGATCGGTTTGTAATTGAAAAGACACCCGGCACAATTTCCATGCCCATGGGGTATGAAGGCCGAAATCTGATTTGCGAGAAGCAGGGTTACCAAACGAGCGAAGGCATTTGGTACGTGCAGCCAATAGGCGGCAATACCCAGTACATAATTCAGCGGCAGCTCTCTCCTCTTTAGCCGCACTTGCAAAAAGATCACTTGCGCAGCATCTGCTTTTGCCTTCTTACTAGCGCGTCAATTGATTGGAGTTTTCCATGTCTTGGGAGCATTGGTCTGCGTTTGTGCTTGCCAGCGTTGTTGTTCTGGCAATACCCGGCCCTACAATCCTGCTTGTTATCAGCTATGCCCTTGGGCAAGGGCGGCGCAGTGCCGTAGCTACTGTCAGCGGCAGCTCTCTCGGTGATTTTGTTGCAATTACTGCTTCTCTCTTAGGCGCGGGCGCTATTCTCGCGGCCTCGTCAACGTTGTTTACCCTTCTCAAACTTGTAGGTGCTGCCTACCTTGTATGGCTGGGTATCAAGATGTGGCGAGCACCCACACTAACCCGCGATATTAAGGCCGCAGGTGCACACACACCGCTTCGGAAAATCTTCGGAAATTGTTTTCTTGTTACAGCTCTCAATCCTAAGAGCATCATTTTCTTTACTGCGTTCGTACCGCAGTTTGTGGACCCTGCTTCAGCCCTAACCCCGCAGTTTGTAACGCTTATTGTGACATTCGTAAGCCTTGCAACAATCAATGCCGTTATGTGGGCCATGATGGCGGGCAGCCTGCGCGTTCATTTCCAAAAACCAACCGCCATGAAAATTGCCAATCGCATCGGCGGTGGTTTTCTCGTAAGCGCAGGGCTTCTCACAGCGGCGGTACAGCGCGCTTAAACCATTGAAAGCGCGACTTTGAGTATTCTCGGACTAGACCACATTCAAACTGCCATCCCCGTTGGCGAGGAAGACAAAGCTAGAGCCTTTTATTCCAGCCTCCTTGGCTTCAAGGAAGTCCCTAAACCTGTGTCATTAGCAGGCAGAGGTGGACTTTGGCTGCAAGGCGGATCTCTAAGCCTTCACATCGGTGTGGAAGCGGAATTTAAACCGGCAAAGAAAGCACATCCTGCTTTCTTGTTTTCCAATCTGGACGAGGTTCGTGCCCAGCTTGAGGCAAATGATTGCCTCATAAAGGAAGATGCTCCCCTACCCGGTTATAAGCGATGCTTTACGCAGGACCCCTTTGGCAATCGTATCGAGCTAATGCAACGCGTTTAGCCGCCATCTGAGGAAACCAGACAAGAGAGAGTGATGTCGCTCTGTATGCGCGTCGTTCAAACGACACGCGATTTCTGGAGCTACCAGTAGCGATATTCAGCGTACAAACCTGCACTCTACGAGAGTATCCCGATTTTCCGTAAATCCAAGCAAGGTATCGTGCCTCGAATTCGGTGGGGGCACGATGAACTGCAATTCTTATAGCTGGCGGAGCGCGTTAACAGGCCATCTAGTAGCTTGGGACGCTTCTTCATATTCCGCATCTATGGTGCGTTCACTTGATGACGGGCTCTTTTGCGCATTCATGCTCGCCAAGACCGGCAGGAGTGGAGAAGCACGCACCTTGATGTCCATGCTGGGCGGCAGACACGCCACTCAGCTGTCTGTGTGCATGAAGAAAACCGCCGAGTTCATCCTCGTAGACATCCACGTAAAGGCTTACGAGAGCAAGGCGTTTGACCAGACCGACAAGCAGCTCATTTTGAATGCCTTGCGCAGTATTGATGCTGACGACTGTATCGGCCAAGCTCTTGCCAACAACCACCTAAGCACCATTGAGTTTCACCTTGGAAACTTCGATAGAGCGCAGGAATATGCTGAAACAGCAGCAGCCTTGTATCTGCAGGCAGGCGCTGTGTTTGGTGCGAACCATCTGCATTCCCATATCGGGCAGGTTCGCCTCTACCGCGGTGATCTTCTCGGTGCGGCGGGGCAGTTTACCAAGATGGTCTCTTCAACCCATCCCAACGCACCAGATGGAAACTCGCTAGAAGATGCGTACCGCATTCTTTCGGCCGAGGTCTGTTACGAAGCCGACCAGCTTCAAGAAGCCGAGCAACTTTTGGCCCCGCTTATCGGTCGGCACAAGGAAATCGATGCTTGGGGGACGCTGCATGGCGCGTACTTTCGGGTTCGTACCCGTTTAGCGCTGGAGCGCGGCGGCCTAGCAGAAGCCCTTGGCATTCTCGCTGAAGGTGAAAGCTACGCGCAAACCAGACAAATGAAGCTCCTGAAGCGGCAAATGCAGCTGGAAAGAGCTGAGGCTTACATCCGCTTTAACGAGCTACCCCAAGCCAGAAGAGAGCTTTCGCAACTCAAAGCGCATCCGGACTTGAAGCTTTGGAGAAACAACGACGACTGGGGCTTGCACAGCACCCTAATTGTTACCGCGGTTGCTAGGTGGCTTGTACGAAATCGGCAAGGTGCGGATGCGCTGGATCTAATTACCCTTTGCGAAGATGAAGCGATACGACGGGGCCGTCTTCTATGCCTTGCCAAGATGCGTATCGTTAAAGCGGAAGCGCACTGGCAGGTCGATCAAAAAACACTGGCAACCAACTCTCTGCTTAGCTCCTTGCGACTACTCACCGGCCAGCCATTTCGACGTTTTCTGGTAGAAGACGGCATGTATGCCAAGCCCATTGTTCAGGCCATTCTCGATGGAAACTACATCTCCTTCCCGCCGGAACGTGCCATCAAAACGGCTCTGCAAGACATCATGTACGGCTGGGTGGTCAGAAAACCACGGGCGCAGAATACGGCCGACCAGTCCCATGCGGCTGGCCTTGAAAAATACACCTATGAGTATTTGAAGCTTATGGCAGCAGGCATGAGCAACAAGGAAATCGCCATGCTTAAGGGTGTGAGTGAGAACACCGCAAAGTACCACCTGAAGAAGATCTTCAAGCAGCTTAATGTCAGCAGCCGCAGCAAGGCTGTAGCTGTGGCTAGAGAGCTCAAAATTATAGACTAATACGGAGAATAGGAAACTATTCTCAACCACTACCCGTTCGGGTAGTCGCGATTGCCGTTCCGTCTTGAGAAGTTGACGCACAGAGCAACTAGGGCAGTAGACCTGACATTGCTAGCCCCACAAGACGGTGAGAACCAATGGCTTTTAAACTGAACTCCAAAACCGACATTGAAGATTTCGTACGCGGCTGCACATTTTTCGCAACCGGCGGCGGCGGCTTGCCGAAAAACGGTATCGCTTCCCTGATGAGCGAACTGGAAGCTGGCCGTAATCCAGGCTGGGTTGATCTGGACGATATTGATGATGAAGCAATCGTCGCATGCCCGTTCCTTATGGGCTCTATTGCGCCTCACACCCCTGAAACTCTGCGTGAAATGAACGGCTTTGGTTTCGTTACCAGCGAAAACACCGAAAAAGACCGTATGCGCAAGGCTTTGGAAGAACTGGAAGAATATACCGGCCAGAAGATTGAAGCGATTGTTCCAATTGAGCTTGCTGGTGCAAACACTTCCGCAGCTATGGCTGCTGCTTCTGAAATGGGCATTGCAGTGTTTGACGGTGACTACACCGGCCGCGCAATTCCTGAAATTCAGCAGACCACCCCTTACCTTGCAGACAAAACCCTACTGCCAATCACTTCCGTTGATGAATGGGGTAACGTTGCGATCATCAAGAACGGTATCAACTACCGTGTAACCGAGCGCCTCGGCAAACTCATCAGTGCGAACGGTTATGGCCTTGCAGGTCAGGCAGGCTTCTTGATGAAGGCTTCTGAAGTCAAGAAAATCATCGTCAAGAACACCATGACCCAGAGCTATGAGCTGGGCCGCTTTATTCGCGAAGCACGCGAACAGGGCAAAGATGTTGTTCCTGCTATGATGGAGTACCTCAACGGTCACATTCTGGCGACTGGCGTTGTTACTGAAAAGAACGACGAAGATAAGCTCGGCTACTACTGGGGCGAATACAAGGTAGAAGGTCGCGGCGACTTCGCCAATAACGAATACCGCGTCTGGTTCAAAAACGAGAACCACGTAACTTGGAAAAACGACGAACCATATGTAACCAGCCCGGACATTATCGCTCTGGTTGATCTGCATACTGGTGAGCCTATTCCAAACCCTCTGGTCGCAGCCGGTCAAGAAGTTGCTCTTGTAGCCATGAAGTCCCCTGAACACTTCCTCTCCGAGAAGGGTCTGGAGATTTTGGGCCCTCGCTACTTCGACTTCGACATTGATTACAAACCGTTGGAGGAAGTTCTCTAATCTTGGATTAGGGGATGGGAGGAAACAATGTCTACTGATCCACAAAAGCCGGATACCAGCGCCTTTTACGACTACCCGACCGAGCCTGTTCCAATGGAAAAGCGTCGCGGCTGGTTGAACTTGGCGTTCGTTACGGCGGGCATCGCTGTTGCCATGTCCACCCTTTACACCGGTGCAGCCCTTGGCAACCTGCTTACGTTCAAAGACGCTGTTTGGGCCATCATTGGCGCAAGCGCATTCTTGTTCGTAATGGCAGGTATCGTCGGCGGTCTCGGCTCGGCTTGCGGTGTTACGTTCTCGGTACTTGCTCGCCATTCATTTGGTCGTAGCGGTTCCATGATTGTTGGTCTTATCTGGGCCATTACCTTGAGCGGCTGGTATGCGTACCAGTGCGGCTTCTTTGGCCAAACCATCAATCTGATGTTCCCAGATCACGCACTCACCCAAGCTGAAGTGGCAACCGTTTGGGGCGGCCTTATCATGATGCTCACCGCAATTGTGGGCTTCAAGGCGATGGCGATCTTGAGCACCATTGCAGGCCCAGTCATTCTCGGCGTCTGTTTCTGGGGTGTAATCAGCGCGATCAACACTCAAGGGCTGGATGCGATTGCAGCGATCACGCCTGACAATCCGGCAACGGTCGGAACCGGTGTAACCATCGTAATTGGTGGCTGGATTATCGGCGCTATCATGCAGCCAGACGTTTCCCGCTACGCCATTAGCGGCAAACACAACTGGATCGCCTGCTTCCTTGCTCTTACCGTCTATGGTCTTGCTACCTTTGCAGGCATGGTCATGGTGAAAGCAGCCCAGACTGACACTGTTATGGAAGCCATGACGACGCTCGGTATGGGTGCAGGTACACTGCTGATGGTGGTTCTTGCCCAGTGGACCAGTAACGACAACAACCTCTACTCTGCTTCTTTGGGCGCTGCGAATATCATCAAGGTCGAAAAATATAAGATCGCGTTGGTACTCGGCCTCATCGCAACCTGTATTGCGTTCTTTGGCGTGACGGACTTCTTCGTGCCGTTTCTGGTGTTCCTTGGTGTATTTGTGCCACCGATTGGCGGCATCATTCTCGTCGACTACTACTTCCTTGGTCGTCAGCATCAATACACCTTCGATAAATCCACCCGTTATCGTCAATGGAATATGGCAGCGCTCGGAGCCTCCGCTCTTGCAGCTATTATCGCCAATAACATTGACTGGGGCGTTGGCGCGATCAACTCCTTCGTAATCGGCGGCGTGCTTTACTTCGCACTCATGAAACTAAGCGCATCGATGCGGGTTAACCCGTTTATCGGCAGTGAAGTTAGCCACGAAAGCAACTAATTGGACGATGCGGGGCTCCATGCCCCGCATTGCCTTTTTTGCATCTTATGCAGGCCTCGCACTTCCTCAAAACGGCGCTGCTTTAACTCCAAGTAGTGCCGCCCAAGACCATATTATCCCGGATAATAGAAACGAAGCCACTTGGCCGCTGTCTGGCTAAGTGGCTTTTTCTTTACCGGGCATGCGATCAAGACCTGCTCTAAAACAGCTCAAACAAACCGTAGCGTGTAATTAATTTTCACAAATTACACTTTTTTACATAGGTATCTTGACCTAAAAGCACCTCTGCTCCAAGTTTATGAAAATTATTTTCATGAATCACCTAGAGGTCAGAGGGGACGGCATGACACTGGGGGACAAGGTCACGGGAAAGACCTGTAAGGCTACGCATCAACTTTGGGCAAGCGGGTTTGGTTTCTGCATTCAGAAAGACCACCCAACCTCAGCACTGGATGTCGTGGCTTCTCCATACTCAACGTTTGCGCGGTCTCAGCCGACTGAAGGAGCTTAACCAGTGAATGCCCGAGGTTCGGCAGTCCTATTCGCGTGGCTGCTTTTATTGCCAGCGACCATTTATATCGCTGTTATTGTTATCTATCCGCTTATCGACACAATTCATCTGTCTTTCACCAACGCCTCACTGCGAAAGACCTTTTCTTATGTCGGCTGGCTGAACTACGACAAGATTTTCAACGAGACATTTGCGGGTGTTATCGGACGCACCTTTGTCTGGACTTTCTTTTCAGTGCTTTTGAAGATGACCGTTGGCATCGCTGGCGCTGTATTGCTCAACAGCGCAATTCCGGGAAGAGCTCTCTTTCGCCTACTGACCATGCCTCCATGGATTGTGCCTATGGCTATCGGCATTTTCATGTGGGGTTGGATGTACAATGGCCAGTTCGGCATGATCTCCGGCGTAATGCAAAAGTGGGGCCTTGTAGATGGACCGGTGGCGTTTCTGGCCTACGGAAGCAGCGCGTTCTGGGCGACTATTATAACCGACGTGTGGATCGGCGTGCCTATGGTAACCCTCTATATGCTTGCTGCAATTCAGGCCATTCCTGAAGACCTTTACGAAGCAGCATGGACCGATGGTGCCAGCCGGTTTTACAGGTTCCGCCGCATTACCTTGCCGCTCCTTCTGCCTGCGATCATCACCATGTCTATGATCTCTATGATCGCTACGTTCAACTCGTTCGACATCATCTGGATTTTGACCCAAGGCGGGCCAAGTGGCTCAACAACCACGATGATTATCGACACCTACAAGACCGCGATCGGTTCCTACAAGTATGGTGAGGGTGCAGCTAGAGCAGTCCTAATCTGCATTTTCCTTTCGATCTTCACCTACTTCTATTTCCGCGTAACCAGCCGCCTTTCGCAGGAGTACGCCCGATGAGCAACAAAGTCGCTATGATCAACCGCTATGCGTGGTACGAGAAGCTGGGCATCTACTGTGGTATCGCACTGTTTATGATCTTTATTCTGGCGCCGTTCGTTGAGGGCTTTCTGGTTTCGCTCAAGCCTCTCAGCATGCTGTTCTCGTCGCCTTACCGGTTTATTCCAGAGAACGGCTCTTTCACCGCCTACTTCACCATGTGGGAGAGTGTGCCCGGCTTTGGCCGATATGTGTTCAATTCTCTCTTCATCTCCTTGGTTGTTACGGCCTTGGTGCTTCTCATGGTCGTACCAGCCGCCTACGCCTTCGCTCGCTTTCAGTTCAAAGGGAATGGCCATCTACTCGGCGCGTTTCTGGCAGTGAACATGTTCTCCGGCGCTGTGCTCATCATTCCGCTATTTCGCTTAATGCGGAGCATGGGTGTCTTGAACACCTATATGGCTATGATCCTGCCCGGTGCAGCCTTTCTAATTCCGACCGCCATTTGGCTGCTGCGCACTTACATGCTGCGTATTCCAAAAGAGCTTGAAGAAGCAGCCTACGTAGATGGTGCGGGATACTTTTATACCTTCAGGCGCGTAATTCTGCCGCTCGCAAGGCCCGGCATCGCTGTTGTGGCGATCATGACCTTTATCGGAGCCTATGCGCAGCAATTCATCTACGCGCTGACTTTTAATTCCAAGACAGAATATATGCCTTTGCCAATCGGCCTGTTCGCCTATTTCGGCAGGCAGGAAGTGATCTGGAACGAGCTTATGGCAGCCAGCTTTGTTGGCATCCTACCTGCCCTCGTCGTGATCTTTTTCATGCAGCGTTATCTCGTAAGCGGGCTAACTGCTGGCGCCGTCAAATAACAATAATAAAGCACTTTTCCTTCAGATAATGGGGACGTTTATTATGGTATTTAATTCTTTTAAAACGGGCGTTTGTGCCCTCGCCCTTGCAGCAACATCTACACTGGGTGTGACAGCCGCAAACGCAGCCGATCAGGAAATCAGCTGGATTTACTGCGGTGACCGTATTGACGCAATTCACGAACGTTACATCGAAGAGTGGGAAGCAGAAAACCCGGGCTGGAGAATTGCTCCAGAAGTTGTTGGCTGGGCTCAGTGTCAGGACAAAGCAACGACACTGGCTGCTGCTGGCTCCCCTGTTGGCATGGCTTATGTCGGCTCGCGCACTTTGAAGCAGTTTGCGGAGAATGACCTCATCGTACCTGTACCGATGAGCGATGCGGAAAAAGAGACTTACTACCCGAACATTGTGAGCACCGTTACCTTTGACGGCACACAGTGGGGCGTTCCTATCGCATTCTCCACTAAGTCCCTGTTCTGGAACAAAGACCTCTTTAAAGAAGCTGGCCTAGACCCAGAATCCCCGCCGAAAACATGGGCGGAGACAATCGAATACGCCAAGATCATTCAAGAAAAAACCGGCATTGCCGGCTACGGCCTTCCTGCAAAGACCTTCGACAACACAATGCACCAGTTCCTCCATTGGGTTTACACCAACAATGGTCAGGTGATTGACGCAGAAGGCAACATCACGCTCGATAGCCCAGAAGTTCTTGCTGCACTTCAAGCTTACAAGGATATCGTTCCTTATTCTGTTGAAGGCGCAACAGCCTATGAGCAAAACGAGATCCGCGCTATTTGGCTGGACGGAAAAGTCGGCATGATCCAGTCCAACACCGGCGCTGCTGTTCGCGCACAGGGAACCGAGATGAACTGGGGCGTAACCACTCTTCCTCTTGGTCCATCTGCAGCGGGGAACGGCACACTTCTCATCACCGACAGCCTTGCAATCTTCAAAGGCACTGGCGTTGAAGAAAAGGCCGTTGAGTTCGCCAAATTCATCACCTCCCCTAAGCCTCAGGGCGAGTTTGAGCTGCAAGGCGGCGCGGGCCTTACACCGCTACGCCCTTCTGCTCAGGTCGATGCGTTCGTTGAAAAGGACCCTTACTGGGCACCGTTCATTGAAGGTATTTTCTCTGGCGGCCCAGAGCCACTCTTCTTTGACTATAAGGGTCTTCAGAATGTGATGATCGAGATGGTCCAGTCTGTCGTCACAGGTCAAGCAGAGCCGGAAGCTGCACTGAAAAAGGCAGCAGGCGAACTTGAGCAATATAAGTAAATAAAATTTCCCTGTCGGCATGCCCCGTTATGCCGGCAGGGTCTGCACAGCACGTGCAACCTCCACTCCATCGACTACAGATTTGTTTTCTCTGCTAGAGTTAGAGACTGCATAATTTTCGGGGCATTCAAATGGACATACTCGCTACTATCCAACAGGAACAGGATCAGTTTTCGCAGGCAGATGCCCGCATAGCTGAGATTGTCCGGACCGATTTCGATTTTGCAGTCAACGCATCAATCTTGGAGCTGGCACAACGCGCTGCCGTTTCACCGCCCACAGTTACTCGGTTTTGTCGCCGTGTAGGGTGCCAAAGCTACTCTGAGTTCAAGGTCATGCTGGCGAAGTCCACCTTTGTTGGTTCGCGCTACATGAACCCAGCCAAGCAAAGCACAGCGCCGCAAGACGTAGCTGAAGATATCGTCGGCAAGGCGCAAAACGCTCTGTTCCAGTTTCTCGGTAATTTAGACCATGAGAAGCTGCAGCTCGCGGCAAGCCTGATCGCGGGCGCAGAGATGGTCTACGCCTTCGGTTCTGGTGGCAACTCATCCATGATCGCGACGGAAATTCATAACCGGCTATTTCGTCTTGGCATGAGAGTTAGCGTATCGACCGATCACAGCCTGCAGATGATGATTGCAGCTACAGCGCGTCCGCAAGATGTCGTCGTCGGTTCGTCATTTTCCGGCAGAAACAAAGAGCTTGTGAGTTCCCTTTCTGCTGCCAGAGATGCCGGTGCCACAACAATTGCACTCACGCAGGCGGACAGTCCGGTGGCGCACGTTGCTGATGTGGTGTTGCCGATAGATCTGCCCGAGGGCGTAAACATCTTCCGTCCTACCTCAACGCGTTACGCCTATCTGGCGCTCGTCGATATACTTGCTTGTTTGGTTGCCTATGACATTCGCCCACAAGCGGCGGCAAATCTGCGTCAGATCAAACAGCAGTTGGTAACGCACCGCGATGGTGATGATGGCCAGCTTTTGGGCGACTAAGCGCGCCCTTCCTAAGCACTCACATTTTTTACTTTATAAATTCAGGGAATGAACCGATGGCCTCCGGCTTGATTTTGGAAAATGTCTGGCACCCTTTGGGCGATGATGTCTTTGGCAAAATATCATTTGCGCTTCACAATTTCTCAGATGATGTGCTGACCGATTTCAAGCTGGTCTACACCTGTTTGACGCGCACGGTTGAAAGCCCAATCTGCACAAACGCAACTTATCTTCGGCGCGTAGCCAACTTTCATGAGCTATCTACTCCCGCTGACTTTTCCTTGAAACAGGGGGAGACATGGCGTTTTGAGGTTGAAGGGTTTTTGCGAGCAGCCGTTCACCGGACCGACGGTGCAAAGTCCGCTTATGTGACGACGGCAGATGGAAAGCACATTCCAGCTTCTGTCGGCGATCTCTTGCTAGATGGATATGAAGCCAGCAAGGTTCCCCCTCTTCTGGCTGAAGGCCATCTGGAGCGACCGTTCTATATGCAGCCTTGGCCAGCTAATGCCGAACTAGTCCCCGCCAAAACCTGCCCGCCCATCATTTCAGCAACAGAAAGCGCAAGCACCGAAGAACGTGCTGCGATGCTGACGATTAATCAGCTGCAACAACGTTTGTTTCCGGAAGCTCAAGATGCTTTTACTGCTACGCCGGTCAGTGGCGCTAGGCTGTTGCGCTTTTCCAAGACGCAAGCGCAACAGCCTAGCGGATATCAGCTCACATTCAACGAAGCTGATGTTCTGCTTGAATACAACGACAAAGCAGGCCTAAATTACGGCCTAACGACAATCGCTCAGTTGCACCACGGCGCGAAGCTAGACGCCGCGAAATTTTCGTTCCCTGCCGTAGGTATCATCAAAGACGAGCCGCGGTATTCTTGGCGCGGATGTCACCTAGACGTTTCCCGCCA
Source organism: Pseudovibrio flavus (assembly GCF_009711345.1). Classification (GTDB taxonomy): domain Bacteria; phylum Pseudomonadota; class Alphaproteobacteria; order Rhizobiales; family Stappiaceae; genus Pseudovibrio; species Pseudovibrio flavus. The sequence continues at coordinate 41,608 of NZ_SMMA01000063.1, read as the reverse complement.
GTTCTACCCAAAAGACGATATCAAGCGCATCCTCGATATTCTGGCTTGGTTGAAGATGAACGTCTTTCATTGGCATTTGAATGATGATGAGTCTTGGCGGTTGGAAGTTAAAGCCTACCCGGAACTTACCGAGATTGGGGCAACCCGCAGCCCGGACGGACCGCTTTTGCCCCAGCTAGGCAATGGAGCAGAGCCAGCATCAGGCCACTACACCCACGATGATGTTCGTGAAATAGTGTCTCACGGCGCGAAGCTGTGCGTCGACATTCTTCCCGAGATCGATCTCCCGGGCCACTGCACCGCTACCTTGGCGGCTATACAAGAACTCTCAGACGGACAGGAAGCACCGGACAGTTATCGTTCCGTTCAAGGCTATCCCAACAATGCGATAAACCCGGCAATGGAAGAGACCTACATCTTTCTGGACAAGCTCTTTGATGAATTGGTGTCGCTCTTTCCTTTCCGCTACATCCATGTTGGCGGCGATGAAGTCTCTGAAAACGCTTGGCTACACTCGCCAAGAGCCCGCGCCCTGATGGAGCGTGAGGGACTAAAAAACACCTTTGACCTACAGGCGTATTTCTTAAAGCGCGTGCAAGACATGTTGCACCAACGGGGCAAGCGGCTTGCGGGATGGGAAGAGGTTTCCCTAGGAACCGGAGTGTCTCGGGAGGATACCCTTCTCTTTCCGTGGCAAGCACCTGAGGTCGGTATCAACTTGGCTGAACAAGGGTACGATGTCGTGATGGCACCGGGCCAAGCCTACTACCTCGACATGGCCCAGTCTGATGACTGGTATGAGCCCGGTGCCAGTTGGGCCGGAACTGTACCGCCGGAGCATACTTACACCTATGAACCAGAAGGGGATTTCCCTGAGGAGCTGCGCCCACGGATGAAGGGCGTGCAAGCCTGTATCTGGTGCGAGCATTTTCTAACACGGGCCTACTTCAACCGCCTCGTATTCCCGCGCTTGTGCGCCATTGCGGAGGCGGGCTGGACGCCTAAGGAAAACAAAAGCTGGCAGCGTTTTTCCGCTTTGGCTCCCTATACACCCAAGTTGTAATCAACGACCACTCTCGTTCTCGGGTACGCAAGAAGGGCTCCGAAGAGCCCTTCTCAACCTATATAAAGCTGTTTGATCGCAAACATATTAGGTTAGCTTGCGAGCCAGCCTTCCAGCTTACTTACGTCCGGCAGCCCGCCTGCGTGCACCAGCACACCATCAACGGAAATACCCGGCGTGGACATTACGCCTGCCATAGCAATCTGAACCGGATCGGAAACCTTCTCCACCTCAGCATCAATAGAGAGCTTTGCGGCTGCATCCTTCACCATCTGGGCAACGGTTTCACAACGCTGGCAACCGGGCCCGTATACTTTGATTTGTTTCATTGTTTTTCCTTTAGAAGATTACGTTGAACAGGAAGCCAACGGACAAGATCCCGCAGGCGACAATACCGACAAAGACAGCAATCAGGCGGAGCGTTAGCACCTGCTTGAGGATGATCATTTCAGGTAGGCTGAGAGCGATAACGCTCATCATGAAGGCCAGAGTAGTGCCAAGGGCAGCGCCTTTTCCCAGCAGCGCTTCGACGATTGGAATAACGCCAGCAGCATTGGTGTACATAGGAATGCCCAAAAGCACAGCAGCAGGCACGCTCCACCAAGTATCCGCGCCCATAATCTGCACCATCAGGTCTTCCGGTACATAACCATGGATTAGCGCGCCAATTCCGATACCGAGTATGATCCATTTCCAAACCTTGCGGAAAATCTCGGTCATCGCTGACAAGCCTGCACGGTAGCGATCTACAAAAGTGAGGCTGTCGCCAATGTTTTGGGTAGAAGCGGCGCCGTTCAGGTGAATATTGCGCACCCACTCTTGCAACCAGCCTTCCAGCTTTAGTTTTCCGATGATGAAGCCAGACACAATCGCGATAGCAAGGCCAAAGGCAAGATAAAGCGCAGCAACCTTCCAACCCACTAGTCCAAAGAGCAAAATGAGAGCGACCTCATTGACCATTGGTGCGGCGATCAAAAAGGAGAACGTCACCCCTAGCGGCACGCCTGCAGACACAAAGCCAACAAACAACGGCACGGCGGAGCAGGAACAAAATGGTGTCAGAATGCCCAAACAAGCGGAAAGAACATTGCCAACACCTTCCCTGCGGCCTGACAAAAGCGCCCGCGTTTTCTCAGCGCTGAAGTAGCTGCGAACAACACCCATTGCGAAAACGATGAGCGCCAACAAAAGCATAACCTTGGGAACATCATAAAGGAAAAAGGCTACAGCTTCCCCTGCGTGGCTATTGCGTTCAATAGGAAGCAGGGAAGTGAGCCATTCCGAAAAGGCTATCAAATTAGAATAGAGAACAAACCATAAGAGGACGGCGACAGCTACGCCTCCGTGCCAGTAAAGCGGGTTATCGGAGAGTTTTTGTTTATTGTTTTGAGCAATTTCCATGGCTCTCGTCCTTGAGAGAGAGGGGACACGCCGCACTGAGTATAGCGTCCAGCGCTGCTTTGAGATGGGAAGGGAGTTGCGGGTTCAGCTTAAACCTCACCCATTGCGCATCACGGCGATCAACGACGATGCCCTGTTGCTTTAGTATCTGCATGTGGCGCGACATGCGGCTCTGCGTTGCCCCAAGCAAGGGCATCAGTTCGCAGCTGCAATGCTCTTCGCCGCCAGCGAGGATCTTGATGGCTTGAAGCCTTGTTGGGTCCGCAATCGCGTTCAAGAAGGCAATAAGGTCGGTATCTGTCTCTAAGTCTTGCATATGCGCATATGCGCATTTGCATGAGTGAAATGATTTGATCCCTATCAATACTAGGTATTGCGCCGTATTCGAAAACTACCGCCCGCCGAGTGTGCAGCTAGCTCGGGAGATGCAACGTTGCAGTGCTCTTGCTTCAAATGCCCACGCTGCTTTAGCCTACGAAAATTGTAAGTAGGGGCACATTGAAATGCTCGACATAAAAGACGTTAACTATTGAGCGATTCTAAGCAAATAAGCGATGCTCCCAGCAAGTCTCATAAAGACTTGGAAGCCGACATGCCCTATGTTTCGCACCTCAGCCATTTCAGCAAACCGCCACGCTCTTTGTGAGTATGACGGGGCACGCTTGTTCACCAACTTTACCGCCATACCAATAAACGAATGAAAGACGAAACATGACCTATTCCCTCGCGATCCACGGCGGCGCTGGAACCATTTTGAAGTCCAGCATGACGCCGGAAAAGGAAGCCTCCTACCACGCGGGCCTCGCGAAAGCGCTCGAAGCAGGCGAAACCATTTTGAAGGCTGGTGGCAGCGCTATGGACGCAGTTGTTGCTGCGGTCTGCGCATTGGAAGATGACCCGCAGTTCAACGCTGGTCGCGGCTCTGTCTTTACCGCCGAAGGTAAGCAGGAAATGGACGCAGCGGTCATGGACGGTAAGGACCGCAGCGCAGGAACCGTTGCAGGCATCTTTGGCCCGCGCAATCCGGTAAAGGCCGCCCGCGCGGTTATGGAAAACACCTCCCACGTAACGCTTATCGGCCCAAATGCACTTCAGGTTGCTAAGGATGCAGGACTTGAGTTCGAAACCAGCGATTACTTCTTCACGCAGCAGCGCTGGGACTCTCTTCAAGAAACTCTGGAGATGCGTGCTCGCGGCGAACAAAGTACAGACCCTGCCCGTCGGCATGGCACCGTTGGCGCTGTAGCGCTGGACGAGCATGGCAACCTTGCAGCCGCAACCTCGACTGGCGGTATGACAGCAAAGGCAGCAGGCCGTGTTGGCGACAGCCCAATCATCGGCGCTGGCACCTATGCCGATAACGACACCTGCGCTGTTTCAGGCACTGGCCACGGTGAAGTCTTCATTCGTTGGACAGCAGCAAGCGATATCGCAGCACGCATGCGCTACGCAGGCCAGTCTCTGGAAGAAGCTGCTGACGTGGTTGTTATGAAGAACCTTGCTGAAAACGACGGCTCCGGCGGTGTTGTGGCAGTTGATGCCAAAGGTAACATCTCCATGCCATTCAACTGCGAAGGCATGTACCGCGGTTCCGTCAAAAAGGGTGAAGAGCCGTTCACCGCGATCTATCGCTAATGCGTTTGACCATGCCCGCTCTCACAGAGCGGGCATGGCTTCATAGCCCCTCGCCAGCAAGCGCTCCGCCTTCAAAATCAAAGACCCGCACAAGCTCCCAAGTCAGACATAAAATGGCAGCATTTTGCGCCTCATCACTGGCATGTAAGCGCGACCTCACGTCAAACTCTGCGTTAAACCCTCTTTGATTCCCTAGAGACAAGAACAGCGCCCGATTTCTCCGGCACCTAAATATTTTGAACCTAAAGTGGCTGTTTTTAGCCAACCAGCCTTTGGGTGCGGTGCAAAATAATCGATTTACATCCACAGGCTGTTTTTGGATTTCCGCTGAGAGATGTGACAGACGAGCCAAAAGCAAATAATTATAATTACGTAGTTATTGAAGTGTCACTTCTTTGTGCCGCCGCTGTCATTAATCAGCATTAGGGAAGGCGGGTCAAAATCGCTAATACTGGGGAAATATTTATGCGATCTACATCCATCAAATCATTAGCCGTTGCGCTGCTCGTATCCACGTTCGCCGCGCCTGCCGTTGCGCTCGACGCCCGCTATCAGGACAAAGATGGCGACCTTACCGCTGACGTTCCAATGGACGCCTCTCAGCAGATCGACCCAAGCACTCTTGTGTTTGCGTACACCCCTGTTGAAGACCCATCCGTTTACGAAGACGTATGGTCCGAGTTTCTTGCTCACCTTGAGGAAAAAACCGGCAAGCCGGTTCGCTTCTTCCCAGTGCAGAACAACGCTGCACAGATCGAAGCAATGCGCGCTGGTCGTCTGCATATTGCTGGCTTCAACACCGGCTCCAACCCGCTTGCAGTAAACTGCGCGGGCTTCAAGCCGTTCACCATCATGGCTGGTGCTGACGGCTCCTTCGGCTACGAGATGGAGATCATCACCCATCCGTCTTCCGGCATCGAGAAGGTTGAAGACCTGAAAGGCAAGAAGGTTGCCTTTACCTCTCCAACTTCCAACTCTGGCTTCAAAGCTCCTTCTGCGATCTTGAAGGCTGAGTACAACATGCAGGCGGAAGCGGACTTTGAGCCAGCATTCTCCGGTGCTCATGACAACTCCATCATCGGTGTTGCGCAGAAAGACTATGACGCAGCTGCAATTGCGAACTCTGTTCTAAGCCGCATGATCGACCGTGAAGTTGTGACTAAGGACGACGTAAAAACCATCTACAAGTCCCAAACCTTCCCGACCACCGGCTACGGTGTGGCTTACAACCTGAAACCAGAGCTGCAGGATACCATCCGCGAAGCATTCTTCAGCTTTGACTGGAAGGGCACCAAGCTTGAGGAAGAGTTTAGCCGCAACGGTGAAGCGCAGTTCATTCCAATCACCTACAAAGAGCATTGGGCTGTCATCCGTACTATCGACGAAGCAAATGGCGTGAGCTATTCCTGCCAGTAATACGGAGCACTTTGATGTCAATGCTAGAACTGCGTGCTGTAACCAAGCAGTACACAGCGAATGACTTGGCACTCAACAACGTCACCCTCAACATTGAGGGTGGCGAAGTTGTAGGCCTTATCGGTCCGTCTGGTGCGGGCAAATCCACCCTGATCCGCTGCATCAACAGATTGACCGAGCCAACCAAGGGATCTGTAACGTTCCAAGGCAGAGATCTTGTTGGCTTAAGCCGCCGTGAGCTGCGTAAAGCACGCACCAGTATTGGCATGATCTTTCAGGAATACGCCCTGATCGAGCGCCTGACTGTAATGGAAAATGTCCTGTCCGGCCGTCTGGGATACGTTCCGTTCTGGCGCAGCTTCTTGCGCAAGTATCCGCCTCAAGATGTTCAACGAGCCTATGCTCTTTTGGACCGCGTTGGTCTTCTGGACCACGTAAACAAGCGTGCAGATGCCCTCTCCGGCGGTCAGCGTCAGCGCGTTGGTATTGCCCGCGCCTTGGCGCAGGAGCCTGATCTGTTGCTGATCGACGAGCCAACCGCAGCTCTCGACCCACGCACAGCACGCCAGATCATGCGTCTTATTTCCGAGATTTGTGAAGAGCGCAGCCTTCCGGCAATCATTAACATTCACGATGTGAACCTTGCACGCCAGTTTGTGAAACGCATTGTGGGGCTTCGCCACGGTGAAGTAGTTTTTGATGGTCTGGCAAGCGAATTGACGCCAGCCGTTCTTACCGAGATTTACGGCGAAGAAGACTGGTCCAAAACCATCCAGAAAGGTGGCGAAGAGGCCGATGCCGAGAACGAGGCTGCATAATGACAACAGCAGCTTATCCAACGGTTTGGAAAAAGCCGCCGTTCATTAAATCGACCTATCTGCGCTACAGCCTTTGGGCTGCTGTGCTGGTTTATACCTTCCTCGCTTTGGGCTCTGTCGAAGTCAACTGGTCCCGCGTTGTTGAAGGCGCAGACCGTGGCATGCGCTTTGTAAAGGCCTTTGTGCAGCCAGACTTTGTTAGCCGCTGGCCAAACATCTGGAAGGGCCTTGTCGAGAGTTTGACCATGACACTGTGTTCAACAGTGGCTGGTATCATTCTCGCTATTCCGTTTGGCCTTGGTGCAGCACGCAATCTGGTTCCGGGTTGGGTCTACATTTTCTGCCGCGCGTTTATCGCCGTCTCCCGTAGCTTTCAGGAAATCATTATTGCGATTATCTGCGCTGCGGTTTTCGGTTTCGGCACATTTGCAGGCTTTGTAACCCTCACCTTTGCTACAATCGGCTTCCTTGCCAAATTGATTGCAGATGAGATTGAAGCGACCAACCCGCACGCACTCACAGCAATGCGCGCAACCGGCGCATCTTGGTGGCAGCAGGTCAACTACGCTATTCAGCCGCAAATTTCGCCGCGCACCATTGGTCTGTGCCTCTACCGTCTTGATATCAACTTCCGTGAATCCGCCGTTATCGGCGTGGTTGGCGCAGGAGGTATCGGCGCAACTCTGAACACCGCAATGGACCGCTATGAGTACGACAGCGCAGCAGCGATTTTGCTGATCATCATCGCTTTGGTAATGGTGGCTGAATACTTCTCCGGCATCATCCGCAAGCGCATCCAGTAGAGCGATAATCATGAGTGATACGACATCAAATTATAGCGATAGCTGGGACAGACGTAGCCGCGCAGAACGGTTGATCCGTTGGGTTCTTTGGCTGGTTTTCGTCGCTGTCTTTATTCAAAGCTGGCGCATCATGAACGAAGATACCCTTTGGTTCTTTGTTGAAGATGCACCTCGTCAGTTTGCCGACATCTCATCGCGCATGTGGCCTATTCGCTGGTCTTATATGGATCAGCTCTGGAAACCGCTTTGGGATACAATCAATATTGCAACTCTGGGCACCGCGCTCGGTGTTGTGATTGCCCTGCCAATCGCTTTTCTGGCAGCAAGCAATACCACACCAAACGCCTATATCGTCCGGCCGATTGCCTTGTTCATCATCGCGGCAAGCCGCTCTATCAACTCGTTGATCTGGGCGCTTCTTCTTGTGATGGTTCTCGGTCCGGGTCTGCTCGCAGGTATTATTGCGATCGCCCTTCGTTCCATCGGCTTTGTGGCAAAGCTGACTTACGAAGGCATTGAGGAGATCAACAAGACGCAGGTTGCAGCTGTTACAGCAACCGGTGCCAGCTCTGTTCAGGTTCTGGACTATGCGATTATTCCGCAAATCCTTCCTAACTTTGTCAGCACCGCGATCTTCCGCTGGGACATCAACATCCGCGAGAGTACCGTTCTGGGCATGGTTGGTGCTGGCGGTATCGGCCTTCAGCTGGACGCTTCGCTCGCAACCCTTGCATGGCCACAAGTTGCACTGATATTCATCGCTATTTTGGGTACCGTTGTGGTTTCCGAGAGTATCTCGGCCCGCGTTCGCAAGGCACTGATCTAAGCAAGCTCCATTAGCTGCTTGAAAAGTCAAAGGGGTGGTCAATTGGCCTCCCCTTTTTTCATAGGAGCCCCTGCCCCGCCATTGCAATCTATCGCTCTTTCGAGGTGCGAGCATCACGGCAGCGCTTGGAACAATATCTGACATTTGGCCAATCCTTTCGCCACTTCTTCCGCCAACTGAAAGGGCGTTGGCACACCGCACATACCTTTGTTGGGAGGTTTTCCTTCTTCATCGGCAAACTCCAAACAACGCTTCTTTTACCTACCTACGAAATTTATTTGAATTTTTCTCACACTTCAGAAGACATTGTCTCATGCTTTTATAGCCCTATGCGTGAGCTCATTTTTGCCAGCAACCCAGAGCACATTTTCACCCCTAGCACTTTCGCTAATTGTACAAAACACATACGCAGTCTTCGCTGGGGAGACGTCAAATTATTGCATTTTAACAGAGACTTATCTTGTGATAGGGACGCGCTTCTTCATTTCACTCACTAGAGGTAAAGATGAGTAAACTTGTTAAAAGTGCGCTGACCACAGTAATCGCTCTGTGTGCACTTCCTTTGGCTGCCGCAGCACAAATGAAAAGTGTTGAGGTTGAATCTTCATCTGCACCCCTACAGCCGATCATGATTCAAGGTCCGATGCCAATCGAGGCCGAGAACTTCGCTGCTATGCTGACCGATGTTCGCATGGAAAAAGCAGGCAACGCAAAGTTCTATATCGGCGAACTGAATGGCTACCCGATCGTAGTTGCGCAGACCAGCAAGGGCCTTGAAAACACCGCAGCAGCAACCGCTGTTGGTATCGAGCGCTACAAGCCACGCGCAATCATCAATCAGGGCACTTCCGGCGGTCACGACACTTCCCTCAACGTTGGCGACATCGTTCTTGGTAAGCGTTCTGTGAACTCCAACAACTTCAAAACCCAGCGTCTTGCTAAGGGTGAAGGCTCTCAGCCTCTAACATGGATCCCAATGGATATCATGGCATCCGAAAAGAGCGCCGGTGAAGGCAAGTCCGCACAGGACGCAGAAAAGATCCGTTACTACAAAGGTAACGAAGGTCTGCTCGCTTCTGCACACGCTGTGAAAGACACCTACACCCGTGGTAAGGTTGTTGAAGGCACCATCGGTAGCGGTAACTTCTGGAACAACGAACTTGACCGTATGGCTTGGCTGCACGAGAACTTCGGCACCAGCGTAGAAGAGATGGAAACATCCTCCGCTGCGATGATCTCCCACGCTTACGGCGTTCCGTTCCTTGGTGTTCGCGTTCTTTCCAACAACATCACCAATGGTGGCAAGTACGACCCAACCACCGCTGAAGACTGCCAAGAGTACGTGAAAGAAATCATCCTTCACTACATCTCTACCCTCTAAGTGTGAGTGTGTTCCGCGTCTAGCGGGATATAGAATACAAAAAAGCGCCCGGAACCTCTGGTTTCGGGCGCTTTTTTATTAACATCACTTGCTACATCGAACAGGACTTAGGCCCTGTTCAAATAAAGAACTCCGGGCTCGTCTTTGAAAGTTCAAGGGCTAGGTCTTCGGATTTGTTCAGGTGATCTTGCATGGAAGTGCTCAGCGTCTTCTCATCACCTTCAGCAATTGCCTTCAAGATAATCCGGTGCTCAGCAAGCACTTCTTGAAGATGGTCCTTGTTAGGCAAGAACATAAAACGAATTCTATCGAGATGCGCTCTGGCAGACTCAAGCATCTTCCAGATTTCCTGGTGCCCAATCAGTTCAAAGAACAGGCGATGGAAATCATTATCCAGCAAGACGAACTGCTCGAAACGCTCATGCTCGTAACAGAACTCCTGTTCGTCAATAATATCCTGCAGGGGCTCAAGAAGCTTGCCGTTGGATTGCTGCATCAGTTTCTTCGCCGCAGCAAATTCCAGCGATGTGCGAAGGAACTGAGCATCTCGGATTCGGCTCAAGCGAATTGGAGAGACCATCGTGCCGCTTTGCGGTCTGATCTCCAATAGATGCTCTTTTTCCAGGCGCAGAAAAGCTTCACGAACAGGAGTTCGGCTAACCCCCATTTCGTCGATAACCTGCTTCTCTTTAATTAGTTGCCCAGGCTTCAGATGCAGAAAAACGATGTCATGCCGTACTTTGGCATAGACACGGTCAGCAGCACTCATTTTCTCCGGCATCTCTTTGTTATGTATCATATTCCACACACAAATTGGGTTTAGCTCAGAACCTTTCAATGGTTCCAAATTCCAACTTCACGTTTCACAGCAAGAACAAAAAACCGGACGCAAAATTTAAAACACTAGTATGCAAAACGCTATTGAACGCACATTGCATAGGTCAAACTTTGGTCGATTTCAATATTCTTTGCCATGATTAAGGGGGCAGCTGCGAATGCCACCCCCCTTTTAATCTGGACTGAATACGCCTTGCCTTAGCGAGGCAGATTTAGCTCAAAGTATCTGTTGGCATTATTGAAACAAATGTCTTCAACCATACCGGAAAGCAGCTTCATATCGTGCGGAGCTTCACCCTCTACGACCCAGTTACCGATAATCCGGCAAAGCAGACGGCGGAAGTACTCGTGACGGGTATAGGAAAGGAAGCTGCGGCTATCGGTAAGCATACCAACAAAGTGGCTGAGCAGACCCATCTGGGACAGCTGTTCGATTTGACGGATCATGCCATCCTTCTGATCGTTGAACCACCAACCAGAACCAAACTGGATTTTGCCGTGAATACCGGCGCCCTGGAAGTTGCCGCACATAGTGGCAAGAACTTCGTTATCACGCGGGTTGAGGCAATAAAGAATGGTCTTAGGCAACGCATTCTCACGCTCAAGAGCATCCAGAAGCGAACCGAGAGCTTTTGCAAACACTTCGTCGTGGATAGAGTCAAAGCCAGTGCTATGACCGATACGCGCAACCATTGTTGTGTTCACAGAACGCATAGCCCCGATGTGGTACTGCTGCACCCAGTTGCGCTTTGAATATTCACGGCCAAGGAAGATCAACAGCGCGGTCTTTACCTTTGCAGCGTCCTGTGCACTCACCAGATTGCCGCTGAGGCGATCTTTGATGATCTTTTGCAGCTCAACGTCGGTGCTATCGCAATATTCAACAGTATCAAGAGCGTGGTCAGCGATGCAGCAGCCATGCGCTGCGAAGTGATCCATGCGGTTGATCAACGCATCGCAAAGGCTGGTGTAGTCGTTGATTTCAATACCAGACGCTTCAGATAGTTTGCCGAGATAGTTGATATAGTCTGGGCTGTTCACACCATAAGAATAGTCTGGGCGCCAGCTTGGCAGAACTTTCACACCAAATGAACCATCCGCTTGAAGCTTGGCGTGGTGCTCAAGGCTATCAATCGGGTCGTCGGTGGTGCCAACCATCTTTACGTTCATCTGCTGCATGATACCGCGAGCAGAAAACTCTGGAGTTGCGAGCATTTCGTTCGCTTCATCCCAGATTTTATCAGCAGTTTCCGGAGAAAGCAGAGTGTCGGTGATGCCGAAAGGTCTGCGCAGTTCCAAGTGGGTCCAGTGGTACAATGGGTTACCAATGGTTTTTGGAACGGTACCAGCCCAAGCGAGGAACTTGTCTTTGTCCGGCACTGCGCCTGTGCAGTATTCTTCAGGCACACCGTGGGTGCGCATAGCACGCCACTTATAGTGATCACCCTTCAGCCAGATGTCGGCAAGGTTCTTGAAGCGGTAGTCATCACCGATTTCCTGCGGGGGGAGATGGCAGTGATAATCGATGATAGGCATTTTGCTCGCGTGGTCATGGTACAGCTCACGGGCAACATCGCTATTGAGAAGAAAGTCTTCGGTCAAAAACTTATACATTTTGTTTCTTTTTTTATTGGGTGTTAGCCGGTGTAGCCGAGCAGAAGGCGAGGCAAGAACAAGCTGATGTCAGGGATCATGGTAACCAGTGCGAGCACAACCAGTGCACCAGCGTAGAACGGGATCATCGGCTTCAAGATGTCTTTGATGGCCACGCCGCCAACAGAACACGCCACGAACAGGGAAGAACCCACAGGCGGAGTGATAACGCCAATACACAGGTTAAAGGTCATCATGATGCCGAAGTGAACCGGATCCATGCCCAGCTCAGTTGCGGCTGGAAGGAAGATCGGAGTGAAAATCAGCATTGCTGGCGTCAAATCCATAAACACGCCAATGAAGAGCAGTGTCAGGTTGATAAGCAGCATAATGACAAGCGGGCTGTCGGAAACAGTTAGAAGTGCCTGTGCAAAAGCCTGCGGCATACCGGAGAACGCCATTGCCCAAGACATACCGATGGAACAACCAATCAGCAGCAGTACGATTGCGGTTGTAACGGCGGACTCCTGAATGATTGCAGGAACTTCAGAAAGCTTCACCTCTTTATAGAGGAAAACTGCCAGCAAGAAGGTGTAGGCAACAGCAACTGCAGATGCTTCGGTTGCGGTGAACAGGCCGCCAACGATACCGCCCATGATGATTACAACGAGCAGCAAAGGCAGGATTGCATCAGCTGCTTTATAAACAGCTTCTTTGAAGGTTGGCTTTTCCATCAGCGGGTAGCCGCGCTTCTTCGCGATAATTGTTGCAACAACCATGGCACTTACGCCCATGAGCACGCCCGGAATGTAACCAGCAACGAACAGGGTCGCCACAGATGTACCGCCGGAAACCAGCGAGTACACGATCAGCGGTGCACTTGGTGGAATAAGGCTACCGGTTGGGCAAGATGCAGCGTTAACAGCAGCGGAGAATGCTGGATCGTAGCCTTCTTTTTTCTGTAGCGGGCTCATAATGCCGCCAACAGCAGCAGCAGCAGCCACAGCAGAACCGGAAATCGAGCCAAACATCATGTTTGCCAAGATGTTGCAGTGAGCCAAAGCACCTGGAAGACGACCAGCCAGAACCTTTGCGAACTCAATCATTCGGCGGGCGATACCGCCGCGGTTCATGATGTTACCCGCAAGAATGAAGAACGGAATTGCTAGCAGCGTAAAGCTGTCCAGACCGATACCAATACGCTGAGCAACGATGAATGCTGCCTGCTGAGGGTTCATTGTCTGAGCAATACAGGCAGCTGTCGCCAAACCGATTGCGAAGGAGATTGGAACCCCGAATGTCACCAGAACGACGAAGAGGCCGAAAAGAATAAACGCACTTTCAAAAAACATATCAGGCAGCCTTATTCCGCAGTTGGATCAACGAGACTGTCATTTGGTCCGAGCTTGGAACCAAACAGGCGGTCGTGAACGAAATAGGCGCAATAAAACAACATGATAGCGCCACTAATCGGGATAACGAGGTAGATGTATCCCATCGGAATTTGCAGGGCTGGAGATACCTGACCGGTCATTAATGTGCGGGCTACGAGGGAATAACCGCCGTACAGCAGGATGTAGCCGGAGAACACCGCGACTGCTGCAATGATGAACATATCGGATGCGAGTTTGGCTTTTCCGATAAGTGCGCCAGTCAAAAGATCAATAGCGAGATGGCGTTTTTGTCCGAGCGTATAAGCAGAACCAAGAAGAGCTGACCAGATAAACATAAATCTGGCGACCTCATCAGTAAAGGTACTCGGCTCGGAAAGTGCAAATCGTGAAAATACCTGCCACAGAACGCAGAGTATTAGAATGGCAAATGTCCAAATCGAACAAAGCGACAGCGCTCTGTTCGTTATCCTGAATAATACTTCCATTTGATTGATGCTCCCAAACAGATAGGCAAAGAACCCTATAGTCAATCTAAAAATATTAGTATATCAATTTTCATGGCTGAATAATTGGTGCCATTACGAACACCGAGCCAAACACCAAATTTTCAAAAAGGCGGGCTTTAACCGCCGACACTAACTGCTACTGGGAGGTAGTCGGGCAATGTTTAATAAATCAGCGATCATGGGTTTTGCTGTAACTTCAGTACTTCTGGCGACCACTGCAGTGGATGCACGCACTCTGCGCCTCAGCAGCGTATTGCCTGAAGATAACCCATCCCATATTTCCCTCGAGTTCATGGCAGAGCGCGTTAAGGAGCTTTCCGGCGGCGACCTGCAGATCATGATCTTCCCTAACGGTCAGCTGGGCGACACCCGTGACTCTACCGAACAGGTACAGGGCGGCATGATCGACATGACCCGTTCTAGCGCGGCAGATCTTGCTGGCTTTGACGATTACTACATGGCTCTCAGCCTGCCATACCTTTTCCGCAGCGAAACGCACTTCCACAATGCGCTGTCCAACAAGGAAATTCAGGACGAAGTCTTCGGTTACACCAAAGACAAGGGCTTTGTTGGCCTGATGTTTACCTACGACGGTACTCGTTCTTTCTATTCCAACAAGGAAATCCACTCTCCTGCAGACCTCAAGGGTATGAAAATCCGCGTTCAGTCTTCCCCATCCGCACTGCGCATGGTTGAGCTGCTCGGCGCATCCCCTACCCCAATCTCCTTCGGCGAACTGTACTCTGCACTTCAGCAGGGCGTAGTTGATGGTGCTGAAAACAACCCACAGGCGCTCGTTGATATGCGTCACGGCGAAGTCAGCAAAGTCTACTCCATGGACGAGCATGGCATGAACCCGGGTGTGGTCATCATCTCCAGCATGACTTGGGATGGCCTGTCTGCTGAAGAACAGGGTTACCTGCGCCAGGCTGCTGACGAAACCATGTCCTACCACCGCGATCTTTATGCAAAGCAGACCCTTGAAGTGATCAAGACTGCACAGGAAGACCTCGGCGTTAAATTCATCGAAGTTGAAAAAGGCCCATTCATCGATGCAGTTCTGCCTATGCATGATGAAGTTGCAGCAAAAGAAGCACGCCTTTCCAAGCTCATCACCGACATCAAAGAAATCGACGGTTAATCTGAGCTCATTCCTTTCCTGTTGTTTATCTAAAGATACCTAAACACAGGCGAAATACCTCCGCCGTACCCATTGTACGGCGGAATCTACCCAGACCTTATATATTAATATGAAAGATAATAAAATGGACTACGGCTTAGAGGGTAAAGTAGTTGTAATCACTGGCGCAGCATCTGGTCTTGGCCTTGCAATGGCAAAGAGCTACGCAGCAATTGGCGCAAAGCCGGTTATCACCGACATCAGCCAGGAAGCTCTTGACCGCGCTTGTGAAGAAATCGGTCCAAACGTTGTTGCTTACCTGCATGACGTAACCGATCTCGAAAGCATCCCAGCGCTGATCGCGAAGATCGAAAGCGAAGTTGGTCCAATCGAATGCCTCATCAACAACGCTGGTAAGCACCAGAAGAAGTTCTCTGATGAAGTAACCGACGCTGAATTCCAGAGCGTTATCGAAGTGAACCTGTTCGGCGTATTTGCAATGACCCGCGAAGTCTTCAAGTACATGAAAGAACGCGGTCGCGGTTCTATCCAGATGATTTCTTCCATGACTGCAATCATCGGTCAGCCACGCGTTGTTGCATACTCTGTAACCAAAACCGGTCTTCTGGGTGCTACCCGCACTCTGGCTTCTGACTTCAGCCCATTCGGCGTTCGCGTAAACGCTATTCAGCCTGGCTTCATTGACACCCCAATGTTCCGCAAAGCTGTAGACGGCGATCAGGACCGCCAGAACCGTATTCTCACCAGAACTCCTCTGCAGAAATACGGTCACCCGCAGGACATCGCAAACGCTTCCCTCTTCCTTGCATCCAACAAGGCTGAATTTATCAACGGCATCGCACTGCCTGTTGATGGTGGCTTCTCCATCGGCTTCTAATTACTGAGAAAAAACATGGCCAAATACTGGAACAGCGACGAAGAGCTCTTTGCTCTTGCTAAGAGCGAACTGTTTGTAGCGCTTGTTGGCGACATTCTGGACACTATGGGCTATCAGCACCAGTTCCTGTCTCCAAGCCTTAAACCAATCGATAATGACATGGTCATCATCGGCCGTGCGATGCCTGTACTGGAAGCAGACTTCTTTGCTGCTTCCGTTCAGGGACAGAGCGAAATCTCCAGCAAGCCTTTCGGACGTTTGTTCGAAGCGCTTGACGACCTCAAGAAAGACGAGGTCTACGTCTGTGCCGGTTCTTCCCATCGCTACGCTCTTTGGGGTGGTCTCATGTCTACCCGCGCCATGGTTTGTGGCGCAGCAGGTGCTGTTGTGCATGGTTTCCACCGTGACACGCTTGAAATCCAGCGTCTGAAATTCCCTATCGCTTCTTTCGGCTCCTACGCTCAGGACCAAGGACCTCGTGGCAAGGTTGTTGACTGGCGTATTCCGATTGAAATGGACGGCGTGCGCGTTAACCCGGGCGACATCATTTATGGTGATCTCGACGGTGTTCTCGTCATTCCTCGCGAAGTTGAAGTCGCTGCGTTTGAAGGCGCTGTCGAAAAGGCTCGCGGCGAAAACGAAGTTCTTAAGGCTCTGCAGGGCGGTATGACCACCGTCGCAGTATTTGAGAAATTTGGCATCATGTAACCGAGGTTGCGGCTCCTGGCATTCCCCCGCTGGGGGCCGCGATACTTGCTTTTAATTTGGTAGCGGCAATGCCTGATAACTCCAAAAAACTCCTCCTTCTGAACAACCAGGACAACATTCTCGTTGCTATTGGCAATATCGAAGCAGACACGAACGTTCGCGTTGGTGACGATGAACTGCCGGTGCGCGCCAATACAAGTCTTGGTCACAAAATCGCTCGCCGGGATATTGAAGAGGGCGAAACCATCTTCAAATACGGCATGAGCATCGGCGTCGCCGCCGCTCCAATTTCGCGCGGTGAACACGTTCACATTCACAATATGCGCAGCAGCTACACTCCGTTTACGAACGTAGAATAAGGCCCCCTTACATGACTACCCAAAACACCGAGCAGTCCGCTGCTCCTATCATGGCGTGGCCGCGTAAAGATGGCCGCAAAGGCATTCGTAACGTTATTACTGTTGCCTACCTTGTCGAATGCGCTCATCAGGTCGCCGACAAAATCTGCCGAAAATTCGATGAGAGCGATGTACATCTGATCGGCTTTTCCGGCTGCTCCCCTAATGAATACAGCCAGTATATGATGGAGGCGCTTTGCACCGGCCCAAACGTTGGTGCGGTTCTACTCGTCTCTCTTGGCTGCGAGAATTTCAAAAAGCGCCAGCTTGCAAGCGTTGTGGAAGCAAGCGGCCGTCCGGTTCATACAATCACCATTCAGGAAACCGGCGGCACCCGTCGCTCCATTGATGAAGGCGTTGAGTGGATTAACACAACGCTGGCAGACCTACGCAAACAGCCGAAGGTGCCAATGGATGTGAGCGAGTTGGTTATCGGAACTATTTGCGGTGGTTCTGATGGCACCAGCGGTATCTCCGGCAACCCTGCTGCGGGTTATGCGTTTGATCGTCTTGTTGAAGCTGGCGCTACCTGCATCTTTGAAGAAACAGGCGAGTTGATCGGCTGCGAACACATCATGGCTGACCGCGCTATCTCCCCAGAGGTCGGCAAACAGATCATCGCAGCAGTTAACAAGGCTTCTGCTTACTACGACGAGATGGGCATTGGCTCGTTCTCCCAAGGCAACGCTGATGGTGGCTTGAGCACCATCGAAGAAAAGTCGTTGGGTGCCTACGCCAAATCTGGTTCCTCCAAGATTATGGGCGTTATCAAACCTGCTCAGCAGCCTGCTGGCCGTGGTTTGTATCTGCTGGACGTAGTCTCTGACGGCGGCATGAAGTACGGCGTGCCGAACATCAACGACACACAAGAGATCATCGAGCTGATTGCATCCGGTAGCCACGTCGTTACCTTTGTAACCGGCCGAGGTTCTGTTGCAGCGGCTGCCCTCTCACCAGTGATCAAGGTATGTGCCAACCCTGAAACATACGCCCGAATGGACGAGGATATGGACGTAAATGCTGGCCGCATTATTGCTGGCGAAGCAACCATTCAGGAAGTTGGTCAGGAAATCTTCGATTTGATTATCAAAGTAGCTCAAGGCGAACTGACGACCGGCGAACAGCTCGGTCACAACGAGTTCGTACTCGACTACAAATACTTCGATCGCTGACAAAAAAAGGTGGGCCGTGCTTTCCCGACGCGGCCCACCTTTTATTTCATTTCCGGCTCTTAAGTCCGATTACCCTCAAGCCGCTCCAACGGCTTTTTTTCCGCCTTCTGCACTACGTAGCTTCTTGCGGCTGATGCTTAGCTCGCCGTTTTCCTCCAAAATTGGATAGGCAACGGACGTAAGCAGGGCGTTGATCGTCTTCAGATCACTAATCGTTTCCAGATGCATCGAGCTGGTGTTACGGCTGGACTGCAGGTTTTTCTGCAAACGGCGAAGGTGCGCATCACGGCTGTCTTTTTCCAGCTGGCGTACCTTTAGCTTGCGATTATAAAGCGCCCGCGCCAGCGCAGTATCGCCGGTAATCATCACCTGAATGGATACCTGCAGGTTTTCGAGAACGATGGTGTGAAGCTGTTTGATCTCGCGCCAACCATCCTTGGAAAATTCGTAGCGAAGCCCTGCCCGCTTTTTCGCTTGGTTGAGCAAGTTGCGCTGTATTACGTCGCCGATCTGCTCAAGGCAGACGCAGTAATTCATAAGCGCTGCGTACTTCTGATAGTCGTCCTCATTCATACGGTCGGCGTTCACATCAGCCAGATATTCCTTGATAGAGCGATGAAGATCGTCAACTTCATCGTCAAGGCGCATGAGGTCTTTGACCGTCTTCGTCTTCTTGGTGCTGAAGGCCATCGGAACGCCGCGCAGCATCATCTCCACCTTTTCGCTCATGTGCATCATCTCGCGGATGGCAGCGGCGAAGGCAAGATCAGGCTCATCAAGCAACTTACGATCAAGCAGAGACATGCGGTCGGTTGGCAGCTCCTCGTCTGCCGCGTTTCGCTCTGGCAGCAGGCGGTTACAAAGAGCAATCATCAATCCGGCCAACGGCAGACCAAGCACGACAACGCCAAAGTTGAAGGCACTATGGAAGTTCGCAACGGCACGGGCAGGATCTGCACCGAAGGTGTTGAAGTCCACCAGTCCTGTTAAAAGCGCGAAAGCACCGATGATCACCCCGATACAGCGGAAGAGCATATTGCCCGTCATAACGCGGCGCACTTCTGGTCCATCGTTCATGGTCAGCACAAACGGAATGAAGCTGGAGCCGATGTTCGCGCCAAGCACAAACAGAAGCGCACTTTCAACCGAGATAGCGCCGGTGGTCGCCAACGTCATGATGGTGAGAACAACAGCAACGGAGGAATGAACCACCCATGTCAGTGCGGCAGCAAGCAAGATGGCGATCAGCGGGTCACCCGTAACCAGATTCAAGATCGCCGGAAAGGTCTCGTTTTGGCTGAGCGAAGCGGAAGCTGTACCGATCAGCTTCAACGCGATGAGCATCTGGCCAACACCAATCACCGCACGGCCAATCTGCTTGTTGGTACGCGAGGAGCTGCGCTCTTGCAAAAGCCCGCCGACGACCAACGCTAGTGGCAAGAGCCAGCTCATATCCAAGGAGAGCAGCTGAACCACCATAGTGGAACCCAAGTCAGCGCCAAGCATAATGGCAAGGCCGCCAATTGTGGTGATGACACCACGGGCGATAAAACTGCGGGCAAGGATTGCGGTGCCAGTAGCACTTTGCAGAAGAATGGAGATAATCAAACCGGTGCCAAAGCTGCTCAGCCTGTTGGCCGAGGCTTTCATCATCCATTCCCTAAAACGGGTACCTAGTGCGCGCTCCACGCCTGTACGGATAAGACGGGTAGCCCAAAACAGCAGCACCACACCAGCTGATAAATACAGTAGGGTTTCCAAGCTGCTCATTATTGCCCACCTCTGAACGTCGTTCTTGCTTATATAAGTAAAAATAAGAGTTCAGATTATCTTCAAATGTAGCAAAACTTCAACAGCTGGCAGCACTTTCCCCTCGGTTGACAACAATATTAACTACCTGAGTGCATGAGTTTTTTCAGGTAATACGCAAAACAACCTCTTATTTCCTTGGTAGTCGACTGGCGCATACAGTGCACATAGTGAACTGTTACACCTACAGCATAAACGTGTAACTGCGTATCAAAGACACAGCACTTACGCTCAAGCCATGTCCTCGGGAAAAATCTGGAGCAAACCAAAGCCGAAAATTCGGCTGCGCCCGATACCGTAGCGAATGGACTTCTTGAATAACTTTCGGTCAGTCACCTGTAACAGCCCAGTATACTTTACCGAGTGGCTATGGACTGTTTCGCCATACTTGGAAAATATCAATCTTGGCCGCGTGTGCGCGGCGATCGTCTCAGGGCAGACAGAAAAACCCCATTGCTCATCAGAGCGTGAGAGGAACCAGCTCTTCATCCCCTCTTCGTTCTTTACCGGCTCTCGCTTACCGGATTTGGTGTTTCTTCTTGTTGGGTTGAGCAAAACCTCGAAACGGTAACGCTCTGCATTGAAATACGTTTCAGGCATTTCGACAATTGTCAGCTGCGCGCCGTGTAGCCTGTTGTGTGAAGGACGATAGCGCGACTGAACCAAAATGAAGTGCTGCCCTCCCACCACGCCTTTGTCATAGAAAAGAACACCGGAAGGAGCCTGCTCCTTCTTTTGTTCATGTGTTCGGTGGTCACCAAACATCTCATAGACAAGCTGGCCCAGTCTGTGTGGGTTCAGGTAACCGGCATTTGAGGTTACATCGGCAGGAATTTGAAGCGCACCAACAAACATATCTCACCCTAGGGATAGGGTGCGGGAAACCTCCCGCACCACCTTTTAATAAACCAATTTGCCTAGTGTTTCTTTGGTTCAAACCAATCGACAACCAGCTCGCGAATACCTGCACGGTCGATAAGATCGCTAGAGGCTTGCAGCGCATCGGCGATGATCTTGTCTTGATCCACCTTTGTAGAGCGGCCATTTTCGACAACAAGCTGTCCGTCGATCACCACATGCTGAACATCGGAACCACGAGTAGACTGCGTCAGGCAGCAAACCGGACGGGTTGGCGGCTGTTGATGTACGCCGCTCATGTCCACGACAACAAAGTCTGCGGCCCAGCCTTCTTTCAGCTGACCAATCTTCTTCTTCATCATGCGGCCACCGTTGCGGGTTGCCATGCAAAGAACAAGCTCGGCGCTGGAAGATTCTGGATCAAGCTCACGCATATGCTGCAGCATCTGAGAGGACTTCATAGCCTCGAACATATCCTGCCCTGCTACTGCAACACCATCTGTACCCAGAGCAACGTTGGCACCTGCCTCCATCAACGGACCAAGCTTGATGATGCCAGACGCAAGGAACTGGTTGGAAATCGGGTTATGGATCAGCGTTGCACCTGCTTGACCAAGCAAGGATACTTCCTCTTCATCAAACCAGATGCCGTGGGCAAGCGTGGTTCTATCGCTCAGCAAGTTGTTATCGTGCAGCCACTTGGCAGGGCGTTTGCCGTAGATGGACTGGAAGATCTCAACCTCGAACTGGCTTTCACTACAGTGGGCGTGCCATGAAACGTTGTGTTTTTGCGCCAGCTCATCACACGCCATCATCAGATCAGGATCAAGGTAGACCACGTTTTCAGGTGCAGGCCACACTTCCACCAGAGAACCGCTTGGCTTTTCTGCAATACATTCTGCCGTGATTTCAATTTCTTCAGCGGCGGAGTATTTGAACAAACGCTCATCGCAGTTCATCCGAATGCCGCCTTCAACCATCGGGCCGAAAATACCGCGGGCAACGGCACCGCGCACGCCCACCTCTTCCATTGCATTTGCAGCATCAATAATGGTGCGGCTATCAACCGGAGCGTAGTGGTTATCTACGATGGATGTTGTACCGCACAACACCCCATGCAGGGCGCCCAAGCGAATAGCGGCCAGAGCTTCTTTTTCATTTATGGTTGCAGCCAGCGGCAGCATGAAGCGAGCAAGCCATGGCAAAAGAGCCAAGCCATCGCCAAGAGTTTTGCCAAGGTTCTGGAACAGATGGGTGTGACCGTCAATCATACCCGGCATAACGATAGACTGGGAAACCTCGATACGCTGTTTTGCAGTGATGCCCTTGGCTGCGATTTCCGCACTGGTTCCGATGGCGAAGATCTTGCCATCCAGAACACAGATTTCACCGCCTTTGATAACCGGGTTGGCAGGGTCCATCGTTACGATGTCCGCGCCGCTAACAATGATATCTACTAGTTGTTCGCTCATAATAAATTTCTCCCCCAAAATACTATTCTGCTGGCACTGCAACTGGCTGCGGACTTACATCAAGCTCTTCCCTATCCTTGGCGTTAGCCTCGCTCGGGAAGGACTCTTTCGTAACAAATCCGGCTATCGCACCCACAATACTTGCGAAGACCAGAAGCAGCATCGCGCTTTGAAAATTCTCAAGGCTAGGATTCGCCGCATCAATACCTGTCGTACCGGCAATCATGGCCCAAATACCGGAGCCAGACAATGCAAGGCCGGGCGCTGCCATAAGTACACCTGTCCAGAAAAATTGCAGGGTATTCACGTGCGAGCTTGCAGCACCAATCAATGACGGTGGCACCAACGCACCAGCGATTGGGTAGTTCATCGTTGTACTTGCAGAGCAAAGACCAACAAGGAAGAACACAAGCGGGCTCGCGTAGGATGGATTGTAGATCACAAAAGCCAGCACGCAGGCATGGGCAATTGTCGGATAAACTGCGAGAGGTCGGTTAAGCTTGATGCGTTCGGACACCCATACCCAAAGCGGGCAACCAACCAACATGCCGATAAAGGTAAATGAGCAAGTAAAGACAGCATCGGAGGTGCTCATACCCGCTTTGGTGAGGAAGATTGGGCCCCAAACCAGACTAACAGCAAGGTGCGTGCCGAAGGTCATGCCGCCGTGCAGCGTGTTCCACCACAGGTGCGGGCGAACAACCACGCGGGTCAGAGCCTTGAAAACATCGCGAACCAGCTGAGAAATGCCTGTCCATTCAAGCTGAGCGCCGCCAGGCAGCTTAGGCTCCCTAATGAACACAAACATAAGTGCGCTGACGGCCAGAATGAATACGGCGATGCCGTTCAAACTTGCTGACCAACCATAGCTTTCTACCGCATGACGAATGACGTTCTGATTGGCAAAGGAACCGACAGCACCAGCGGCCTGCACCAGGCCAAACATAATGCCGAAACGGTGCCAGCCAAACCATTTACCGCCGACCATGCCAGCGCCGATAAACGAGAACGCGCCGCCAATGGCCATAAAGCCGTTTGCAAGAAGCAGCATCGAGAAGGAGGTCGCATTGGCAAAGCCAAACGCACTCACAACAACGCAAACGCTAACAAAAGGAAGAATTCGAATACCAACACGATCCATAATCGCGCCGGAGAAAATTTGAACAGAGGCCAAGGCCCAAGTGTAAACGGAAGCGAGAATACCCACTTGCGCCAGTGTTAGGTTGAGGTCTTTAGCAATCGCTGTGCTGGTTGCACTGTAGGCTGCGGAAAACGCGAAACCGCCAATCACAAAGAGTGTTGCGATCGTCCAAATGGTCCACGCTCGGGCCCCACCGAGAGTATCGTAATTCGACATGAATACTATCCACCCACGTCCGGCAAGAAATGCGCGGGCGTGCTATCTAGCATTATCAATCACATAGTCGTCGCTGAATGTAGATGAAAGGATAGAGAAGCAGTTTTAACTAAAGCTCTTTCACTCGATTCTTGGTCCACAAACAATAACTTCTTCCAAAATGGAGAAGCTGCGTAATAACTATGCTTGCGAACCCAACGAATTGAGGATGTAGGTCTTTGAACCTTGTGTCAGACTAGGCAAGCGGTTGGAGTTTGTCCATCCGGTTTTGCCCGTGCATGGAATAATCCACGCCACTTTTCGTTGAGTAGGCAGTTGTGCGGGTTGGAGCCCCGCCGCATAGGCCCTGACCGGCCCAAAGCGGTTAGCGGTCTGCTAGGCCCATGACGTTGTTCCAAAACAGCTGCGAGGCATCTGTGAAGGGAATATCTTCTCTGCGAATTGCCTCAGCATACCAGTACTCTTTACCGCCATGCGCCAAGCGGAACTCCTGCACAACGCCCTGCTCTATTGCATCGCCCACCATATAACGCGGCGTGATTGCCCAACCGACACCTGCTTTTACCATTTCGATGATCTCGAATGCATTGTTGCAAACGAGTGTATGGTTGCTGATCCGGTGCCCTTCGGCCAAACTGGTACCCAACACAAACTCATGAATAATCTGGGTATGGCTGTTAATCTCAGATGGCTTTACGCCAGCCTCCTGTAGTTGCCAGTCAGGAGGGGCCACAAAACAAATCTCGAAATTGAAAGCCCGGGCTTGCGCCACTCCCCTTGCTGCGGTGAACATTGAGATGATCACGCCAATATCTGCGGTGCGGGAAGAAACCCACTCCATAACCTGAGCCGCATCCCCGTTCAGTATCTTGAGTTTAATGAGCGGAAAGGTAGCTAACACATCTTGGTAACAGCGGGTCAGCTCTGCAGAGCGAAGCGAAACATCAATGGCGATAGAAAGGTGGGTGGGCTCTTGCTCCAGCAAGCTTTCTGCTTTGGCGCTGAATAAGCCTAGTTCCTTCAACACCACCTCGGCGTAGCGATATAGCTCATCAGCCTTCCTAGTTGGTGATACGCCGCGCCTGCTGCGCTCAAAAAGAGCAAAGCCCAAATCAATTTCCAGATTTCCGATTTGGGCACTCACACTGGTCAGGTGCTTTCCAAGCGTATTCGCTGCGCCTACGAAGCTTCCGCTCTCGTAGGCGGCCACAAAAGCTCGAAGTTGGTCTACCGAAATTGCCAATGTAGCGCCCTTTCAAGAAAACTGAGATTTTCTTCGAAACCTTTTCACCCTCAAATACCTATAAAATTCAGCAGGATAACTACCGAAGCTATCATCAAAACAGAGTGACTATGGAATATCCCTACCTCAGATAGTTTGAGATAGGGATAATACGTGGTTCTTTCTTCTCGTCTTCAACAAGACCAGCGAAACAGAAGACCAGAGGAAAAAGAAAAATGAAGTCCATCAAGAACAACAAGATCGCCACTATCGCACTTGCAACCGTTACCGTAGCCGCCATGGCTACCAATGCTCTTGCCTGTACACGTTACATTGCGAACACCGATCACGGCCCAACTACTATTCGCTCTCTGGATTGGGGTGAGCGCCTTGGTGCCGTGGCAGCGATCCACCCTGTTGGCGAGGTTCGCCTGTCAGAAGGTGCAGGCCATTATGCCAAACCAGCAGCTTGGATTGTTAAGCACCACACAGTAGCAATGGAAGAGCCAGTGCTGTTCCACGGAACAGTGACCGAAGCACTGAATGACAAGGGCTTTGCCGCGATGGCTCTTTACATGAACGACAGCAAACCGTTTGTGAAAGAGCACAAAGACAACGGCGCACCAGCAGTCAATCAGGCAGACATCATCACCTTCTTCGCCGAAAATTATGAGAGTGTCGCCGAAGTACTGCATGCCCATGAAAATGGGGAATTTCAGATCGCTTGGGGTGATCAGGTTCGTGGCACTGGTGCCGATCACGGAATTCACTTCGCAGTCACGGACAAGTCCGGTGCGATCGCGCTGTTTCAGCTTAATGAAGGCGGAGAAGAGGTCATCCATAAAGGCACCACAGCAGATGACCTCTCGGTTATGACCAACAGCCCGCTTCAACAGGGCCAACGCGATTACGCCGCTAAGTACGATATCGATGCGAACGAGTTTGGTTCAGATCTTCCAGGCTCCATCAGTTCGCCAGACCGTAACGTGCGTATGCTTTTTAATGCCAGCAAGCAGGACTACACCGGCTTGGACCTGATCAGAACCGCCGCACTGCAACAGCAAGCATTTGATGCCTCGGTTCTTATCCCTCACGGTGTAGCAGACCCAATGGTAAACGGTTCCGGTGCGACCTACGCGACTTGGGTAACCTTCCAGTACAATCTTGAAAGCGGCGATTTTAAAGTACGCGATATTGAAACTGCCACGTCCGTAACGTTCAACATCAACGATACAAAGGGATTGGGTGAAGAACGTTACTGCGCTGATGCGATTGAGCAAGCACGCGCTGGCGCACAAACCCTCAAGTTTGCCCCGTGCCCTTAACAGACAATTGGAATGCCAAGCCCTCTTGGCCAATCAGCCCCAAACAATAAAAAAGCCCCGCTTCGCAACCGAAGCGGGGCTTTTGAGCCGAATGAGCGGCCTATTACATCGGCGTGAGAATGATTTCTACACGGCGGTTTTGAGCGCGGCCAGCTTCGGTAGCGTTAGAAGCGATTGGACGGGTCAAACCGTAGCCCATTGCAACGATACGCTGAGGAGCGATACCCTGGTTGATCAGGTATGCCGCTACAATGTCAGCACGGCGCTGGGAAAGTTCCAGATTGTACTGTGCAGAGCCAGTGTTATCGGTGTTACCAATAACGTTCAGACGGGTGCGGTTGTACTCTTTACCAACCAGAGCAACGCTGGTGAGCACCTGCATAGCACGCGGGCTCAGAGCAACCTGATCAACACCAAAAGTAATGTCATTCGGCATATTCAGAACGATCTGGTTACCATTACGGGTAACGGAAACGCCGCTAGCCTGAAGCTGTGAACGCAGCTGTGCTTCCTGACGGTCCATGTAGTTACCAATGCCGCCGCCGAGCAAGCCGCCAGCTGCTGCGCCTACAAGAGCGCCTTCAACGCGTGCACTGTCACCGCCAGCGATAGCGCCTATGATTGCGCCGGTTGCTGCGCCAAGGCCTGCACCGCCTGCAGTGTTAGAAATGCCGGACTGGCCGGTATAAGGATCCGTGGTGGTACATGCTGCGACGGTGGCCACCATGAAAAGCGCCAATGACGCGCGCAGGAAATTTTTCATTATCTTGCCCCAGAAAACGTCAAGGTTATCTAGCCCGACCCCGACTACCCGATGCAGCGGGCCGGACGAATGCGAAGTTCACACAATGTGAAGTAGAACGAACCACTGACAAGCATAGAGGGCAAAACAATGGCGAATGTCTACTTAATTGTGGGTCAGCTTACAAAACAACGGCTTTTTTCACGGGTTTCGTAACGCTACCTGAAAGGACCGAGTTTGGTTACAGGTGGCACTGCATTCGGCCTTAACCTAAAGGAGAGTCATTCCCGTTCATCTACTCCTCCCGCTTATCAGTACCCAGAAACCAGTACACCGCTTGGCTTGAAGAGACCGCAAAGCTGGCGCTTCCTTCGACCTGCCCAAAACAAACGCTGGAAATTGCGTGTTTTCGGCCTATTTCCGCAGCTGCCAAACCACCTCATGCGTACACTTCCCTATGGAATATGTTCAATGACATGGATACATCACGGATTAACCAGATTGATGCAGTATAGTTGCTGCATCCTCCAGTAATTGCGCCAAGTCGAGCAGAAGAAAGAGGCCGAGAAAGCAGCCACCATGCGGGACATTATTGAACAAGCTCTCAAGCCATTTCGAGATATTAAAGCTGGCCTACAAAAACTACAGCCAAAGGCGCTTACGCCTGAAGCTCTAGCTCTGCGCTCCAAGTCCAGCGAGGATATGCTGTTCGAGATCTGGCGCGGCGGCGGTGCTGACCTTTCCATGTTCGCAAAGAGCTTCTTCTCCATCGTTCCGGCAGAAGCGTTGCGCGAGGCGCTCGTGCAGGCAACCGAACTTTACGGCCCCGCCCTCAGCGTTGGCACCGAGAAACAGAAGAACGGCTATTTTCTAGAAACCAGCGAATACCGCCTTTCCGTGTTGTTGGAGCGAGACCGCAACGGTCTTGTGAAGGGCTTCTTCATTAAGCCACCTCTTTTCAAAATGGAGTCTATCAATGACCTCATGGCGAAAATGGCAGCGGAAGCGAGTGAACACGCTCTTATCGTTAAAAAGAATGGCGAGGTGGTTTACAGCCATCAGCCAGATAAAGCGCTCGCCGTCAGCTCATCCTACATGCTGTTTGTGCTTAAAGCGCTGAACGACAAGATGTCCGCTCAAAACATAAAGTGGCGCCAGAAAATCCGTTTGAAGCCGGAACTCGTCTCCTATCCGGAAGGCAGCCTCTACAAGAAGTCCAAAGGCGCTTTGGTTCCGTTGCAATCCGCAGCGCAGCACATGATGGTTCTTTCTGACAACTCCTGCGCGGACGTGATTATCGACTTCCTCGGCGCAAGCAGCCTTGAAGATACGCCAGAGCGTACTCCGTTCCTGACATCCAAGCAGTTCTTCAAGTTGCAGGCAGATACAGAACTTGCCGCCCGCTATAAAGACGCAGAAGTGGAAGAGCGCCGTGCGATCCTTGAGGAGATTGACGCGCGCGATCTACCAAGCCTTGAGGACATCAACCGCCCAGTTCAGGACGGTGTTGAATGGTACGCAAGCGCAAATGAACTCGCAAAGCTGATTGACGAGCTGGCACCGCTGCCACCAATGGCTGGCAACTCCGGCTTTGCTACAGCGGCTGACTGGCTGAAAGTCGCCTTCAAGGGCGGTAGCCAGATCGGCGTGATGGCGTTCACCTATAACCTGCAGGCGAAGAACGGTACTCGCTGGCAGGTTTCCATGATCTGGAACGACGAAAAGCCACTGAACGAAGGCCGCTTGATGGGCCTTTCCAACGCTCTTCTTAGCTACCTGAAAGACAAGAGCTAAGTTTTGCATTTGGCTGCGGCTCAAGCACGAGCAAGCAGCCCCACAGCAGCAGAAACCATGGCGGCATTATCGGCAGCCATGGTTCCATCGGGTAGGTAGAGGCTATCCTCGAAACCGATGCGGGTCGACAAACCGCGGGACGCAGCTTCGCTCACCATCTCCCACGTGGTCTCTTCCTGACCGTGCAACAAAACGGGACAGCCGATCCCCGCTTCCTCCAGAATATCCAGAATATCGGCAGCCTCGATAAGCGCCTCATCAGGATCTTCCGAGGTCATCTCGATCATTGCCCGCACTGCAAAGCGTGCGCAGCCAGACGTGACGAAGAGCTGAGCATCCTCAATCGAGTACAAGCCCGCTTCAATCGGAACACCGTTTCGCGCCAACGCATCGATATGGCGAATGCATTCATCTTCATAGAAGTTCACGCTGGCGTAGTCAGGTCGTTCGGTCCACCGCTCAATGACAGAAAACCGCTCCTCCCCCAACGGCGGTATCCAGCGGCCAGTTGAAATGCCGATGGGCACACCGGGAACAGCGGCGCGCACAGCCTTTAAAGTGCTAGCCACATCGTGCGGGAGAATGGACTCCCGCCCTTCCGCATCACGAGGATGGATATGAAGCTCGTCAGCACCAGCCATGATGGCCTGCGTTGCGGCGATGGCCAGTTCACCAGCACTGACTGGCAAAAGCGGATGCTCCGATTTTGTCCGCGCTCCGTTCAGGCACGCCTGCAACATGGATCAACCCTCTCAAAACAATAAAAGAATAACTTTCGAGACGGAGGCGGACACAATACAAAGCCCAAATCTCTAAAGGCACATTGTCATGCAACACGCTGACGATTTTTATCGCTTAATTTTGATAGGTTATTTCTTACGGTTGACGTGACCATGCACGCCTACCGCACCGCCGCTGTTACAGCCATGAGGCTTGGGTTTTCGGGAGTCGGCCTTCGGGGTCTACGACAGACAGAGACGGGTCACCAGAACCGTTCCAACGCCAGAGCACAATACAGGTGCCGCCCTTGGACATGAAGGATGGATAGAGCACGCCATGATAGCCTTCTTCCGCAAGACGGGTTTGGAGGGCGTGCGTTTGCGGAACCCTGCCCTCGTCCAGCTCGAAGCGCCATTGGCATTGGTGCAGCTCTTCGCTTTCGCCCCAACGCTCCAACTCGCTTGCTTGCGTTAGATCAGCAAGGCGTGCGCCCTTGAGTTCCAACTGCACGATAAGCGCGGGGTGCTGCACAAAGCCCTGATTATATTCCGCCCACGCGGTAGACATCTCTAGCGATGCATAAAGCGCAGGCGTTCCAACAGGGTTCCAGCGTCCACCAAAGCGCCGTGCGCCCTCGCCCGACAACGGGTCGAAGGCCCATCTGGGCACATAGGCTCGCCACAGCGTGAGCGCGTTCTCGGATGTTGGCTTAGCTGTAGACGCCGGCACGTACGGCCTCCAGATACGCCAGTACTTTGTCAGCCTTACCTTCCAACGTCAGGTCAAAAGCAGTCTTACCAGCCCAGCCGGGAATAGGCTGATGCTTGAACCACAGCGCGGCGCGGTCCGTGCTGCCGGTCATTTCCGTTGCCATGGATAGCATGCGCACAAGCGGGCTAAGCGCCTCGTCCACTTTGCGGCCACGGGTTGCCAGAGTGTTGCGAGCAATTCCGGCAAGCTGCGCAAGCTCTTTGCGGGTTACGCCAAGGTGCTTTTCAACCTCTTCAGCAGAAAGGTATGGAGCGCCGTCAAACCCGAAGGCTGCCGGCGTATTCTCAAAACCGGGACTAATCACTGCAAAATCCTTTCTCGATTTGATCTCACAGTGATCAATATAGGCTCAAAATTCGCTCACTTCAAGTTTAGCTCAAGCAGCGCTCGCGGTAAGGCCACCTGTCTCTAGCAGGAAAGACACCACCTCTTCCACGCCCTTACCGGATTTCATATCTGTAAACACAAAGGGTTTGCCTGCACGCATTCTCTTGGCGTCGCCATCCATCACCCCAAGGTCCGCGCCGACATAAGGAGCAAGATCCGCCTTATTGATCACAAGAAGATCAGAGCGCGTAATACCCGGTCCGCCTTTACGGGGAATTTCCTCTCCCTGACAAACGGAGATCACGTAGATGGTGAGATCAGCGAGGTCCGGCGAGAATGTAGCGGCGAGATTATCACCGCCCGATTCAATCAGCACGATCTCAAGATCAGGATGCCGTTTTACCAGTGTGTCGATGGCTTGCAGGTTGATGGTCGCATCTTCGCGAATAGCGGTGTGCGGGCAGCCGCCCGTTTCAACGCCCATAATCCGATCTTCAGACAGCGCCTGCGCCCGAACCAACGCCTGCGCATCTTCCTTGGTGTAAATATCGTTGGTCACGACAGCGATGGAAAAGCGCTCGCGAAGCGCCTTGCAAAGCTGCTCTGTTAAACTGGTTTTGCCAGAGCCGACCGGTCCGCCAATACCAATACGAAGAGGGCCGAACTGCGTGGTCATGATCTGAAAATCCTTGTGGTCTGTATTTCGTGCGCCATGCTGGCGATATCTGAAAGAATTGCAGCACTACCAAGATCATCCAGCGTACAGCCTTCTGCCTTGGCGGTGATATCTAAAAGCGGCACCTCTAACGTGTGAAGCAGCGCAACGCCTTCCTTCTGGCCAAGCGGTACATGTCGCACCATTGCCGAAACAAGGTTGGCAAGGAACGCTTGCAAGAACGCCGCCAAAGCCGCGCTGAGTGAAATGCCATGAAGTGCTGAGGTAGCGCCAACAGCCACCGGCATAGCTATTGGGCTGAGAACGCCAAGAAGGCCATTGTCATTGTCTGACCAAGCCTTGGCTGCATCAATAAACGCATCACCTTGCTGAACCGTTTCCTGATAGCGCTCCAAGCTTGGTGCCATGGCAAGAGCAAGCGTATTTGCTTCCACCAGCCGCGCTTTGTCTTCTGCCAGCGCCGCCCGCCAACTCTCGCAAAAGATCAACGCATCATTCCAGCCGCTGCCATGTTCCAACAACACCTGCAACCAATCAGACGCACTGTCCCTATCGTGGATCAAACCATGGCGGATCGCTGTTTCTACGCCGTGGCTATATGAGAACGCACCAATAGGAAACGCTGGCGAAAGCCATGTTTGCAGACGCAGTAAGCCTTGCAGGTCAACAGCGCCATACTCTGTTTTGCCCGCTTCAGTGTGCGTGTCCATGTCCCGCCCCATGGGAATCCCCGTGATGGTGATCATGCTCATGATCGTGAGAATGACCGCCGGATGTTTTGTGGTACGCACCACGAACAGGCGAGAAGCGCCCCTCTGTTTCGCTCAAGCTTGCTCCTAAGCCCTCCAGCATGTCGCAGATAACATGATCACGGAGGATAAATATCCGATCCAGCTCGATCTGTGCTGGCAGATGACGATTGCCGAGGTGCCAACAAAGCTGAGCATGATGAAGCGCATTTTTCGCCTTCACCTCGTAGAGAGGTTCAATAGCGGCAACGATGCCGATCCGCTCACCGCTATCAGCGATCAAGACATCGTCTTGCGAAAACGCAGTTGCACGCTCCAATTCGACCAGCAGCTTTTCACCGTTGGAAAGCACCAGCACCTTACGGCGCAGGTGGCGTTCATCAGAAGCAAGTTCGACCGTTGCGAAGAGGCGCGCGCCGGCGCGCGCACCCTCGCGCTCATATTTTGCAGCTTTCAACATCAGAATAAAAAGTACCTTTGTGCCATTGGAACTACGTCGGCGGGCTCGCATGTCAGCAGCTCTCCATCGGCCCTCACCTCGTAGGTTTCAGGGTCCACTTCAACGTGCGGTGTGGCGCAGTTATGCACCATGGAGGCCTTGGATATCCCCCTGCGGGTGTTCTTCACCGCCAGCAGCTCCTTCTCCGTTCCAAGCTGCTCTTTCAGCCCGCTTTGCAGAGCTGCTTCGCTTACAAAAACAACCGAGGAGTTGGTCAAGCTTTTGCCATAGGAGCCAAACATTGGGCGGTAGTGAACCGGCTGCGGCGTAGGAATAGAGGCGTTAGGATCACCCATCATGGCAGAGGCAATGGTGCCACCCACCAGAACCATATCCGGCTTTACCCCAAAGAAAGCTGGAGACCAGAGCACCAGATCTGCCCGCTTGCCAACCTCGATAGAGCCGATTTCCTTTGAAAGACCGTGAGCGATGGCTGGGTTGATGGTGTATTTGGCGATATAGCGCTTCACACGCACATTATCGTTGTCGCCCACCTCTTCAGGTAGTGCGCCGCGCTGGCGTTTCATCTTGTCTGCGGTCTGCCAAGTGCGGATCAGCACCTCACCAACACGGCCCATGGCCTGACTGTCAGACGCGATAATCGAGAACGCGCCCATGTCATGCAAAATGTCTTCTGCCGCGATTGTTTCTTTGCGAATGCGGCTTTCAGCAAACGCAACATCCTCAGGGATATTGGCATCAAGGTGATGGCAAACCATAAGCATATCAAGGTGCTCTGCTATGGTGTTGCGGGTGTAAGGGCGTGTTGGGTTAGTGGAAGATGGCAAGACGTTGGAAAGCCCGCAGACCTTGATAATATCCGGCGCGTGTCCGCCCCCTGCCCCTTCCGTATGGAACGCGTGGATGGTCCGCCCCTTAAACGCATCAACGGTGTTTTCAACGAACCCGCTTTCGTTGAGCGTATCGGTATGGATCATCACCTGCACATCCATATCATCGGCAACGCTAAGGCAGGTATCAATGGCAGAAGGTGTAGTGCCCCAGTCTTCGTGAAGCTTTAGCGCACACGCACCGCCTATTACCATCTCTTCTAGCGCTTCTGGATGAGAGGCATTGCCCTTACCAGCGAAGGCTAGGTTCATAGGAAAGGCATCTGCGGCCTGTACCATCCGCCCTATATGCCAAGGGCCGGGTGTGCACGTAGTGGCCAAGGTTCCGTGCGCTGGTCCCGTACCACCGCCAAGCATGGTTGTAACACCGGAGGTCAGCGCCTCTTCGATCTGCTGCGGGCAGATGTAGTGGATGTGGGCATCCATGCCACCTGCGGTGAGGATCTTACCCTCCCCCGCAATTGCTTCTGTCCCCGGTCCGACGATGATTGTTACACCGTCCTGCGTATCAGGATTACCCGCCTTACCGATGGCAACGATGCGGCCACCTTTCAAGCCAATATCTGCTTTGAAAATACCGGCGTGGTCCACCACCAAAGCGTTAGTGATGACGGTATCGACCGCGCCCCCTGCGCGCGAGGTTTGCGACTGGCCCATGCCATCACGAATAACCTTGCCGCCTCCGAACTTGACCTCCTCACCATATGTGGTGAAGTCCTTCTCCACTTCGATAAAGAGTTCGGTATCAGCAAGGCGAACCTTGTCGCCGGTCGTTGGGCCGAACATATCGGCGTACGCGGCCCGAGAAATCTTTAAAGGCATTTATCCCCCTCATGAAGCCAGCGCTCTTTCGGCAAGTCAATTGCCGAGCCCTTGAGCGATATCCTTCAAGTCCTTCGTCCGTTGTTCAGTCAATTTCGCAAGGCATTGGTTTTCCAGCGTCGGGACCAAAGTGCCGCCTCTGGCAAGAAAGCCATAGGAAACGCAGGCAGAATCCCGATAGGCGATCCAATCTCGCTGCGCCTTCACTAGAGCATCCTGAGCACGTTTCTCGTCCGGTCCAATGTAGCTATCGCTCTGTTTCATAAAGGCCATTGCCTTCGCATAAGCGGCGTTCAACGCCTTGTCCGCCAACTGGTAATTTTCATAGGTGCAGTTATTCATCTCCACCTGCGTGGTGACATTACTGCAATCAGTTTTGGCGAGCGCCGAACCCACGGAAAGGGAAGAAAAAGCGATTGCAAGCAGATAGATAGCTCTCATGGTGAAGGACACTCCGTTAAGCGGTTTCCGGTTAAGGCGCTTATTGCCTCTCATCGCCAGCTTAGAGCGCAGCAGCTTTGTTCCCCTTTCCTCAATGCCTCGAATTTTAAATTGCGCCTGCAATCAGCTTTTGATCTGGAAGCCGGTAATCACTTTATTTCCGCCAAACGGGATCAGCTGAACCTCACGCATCTGACCGGGTTCAAAACGCACCGCTGTTCCCGGCGCGATATCAAGGCGCTTTCCTTCTGCGGCTTTCCGATCAAAGGAAAGGCCGGGATTAACCTCGGCAAAGTGATAATGACTGCCAACCTGAACGGGTCGATCTCCCGTATTGGAAACGGCAAGCGTTATCGGCTCTGCACCTTCGTTCAGCACAATATCTTCAGATTTTACAATCGTTTCGCCCGGTATCATGGAGCCTCCAAGCTTCAAGCAGTTGCTGCGAGCATAAAGCCGCCAAGCGCTGCCAAAGCTCCTGCAACACGAAGAGAGAGTTTGCCTGCATTCGACTGGCCGAGCTTGCCCATCACAACGCCAGAGCAAACAAGCGCAAAGGAAGCGGCAACAAACCCAATTACATAACCGGCAGCAGAACCAACCGGCGCTTCAACACCGTGAGCGGCACCGTGAAACAGAGCGAGGAAGGCAATGATCGCTGTGCCTGCTACGAGCGAAACTTTGAGGCTCATGGCAATCGCAATCCCGAAAGCGATAACCGATGCAACAATACCCGTTTCGATAAGAGGTACAGTTACACCCGCAAAGGTCAGCGCGTAACCAACTGTCATCGCTGTGATGAAGGCAACTGGCAAAACGAAAGAGGATTTACGCCCCAAGAAACTTGCCCAGACGCCAGCACAAACCATTGCCAGAATGTGGTCAACGCCGCTTAGCGGATGAAGAAGACCGGAGATCACACCGCCGTTTGCGCTCATTAGGCTATGAGCATTTGCGCTGGATGCAAGCACGGTAAGGAAAGCAGTTAGACCAATAGTTTTAAGCATTGTGCCCTCTCAAAATAATTTCAAAAACTGGATATTTGCTAGCGGATAGGCTCGTGAACGGTCACGAGCTTCACACCATCTGGAAAGGTCGCCTCTACCTGAATGTCATGAATCATTTCAGGAATGCCCGTCATTACGTCGCTGCGCGTAAGAACGTGAGCGCCCGCTTCCATCAGGTCTTCAACGGCCCGCCCATCGCGCGCGCCCTCAACCACAAAATCGGTAATGAGCGCGATTGCCTCAGGGTGGTTTAGCTTCACGCCCCGCTCCAAACGGTTACGCGCAACAATTGCCGCCATTGCAATCAAAAGCTTGTCTTTTTCTCTAGGTGTCAGGTTCATTGCAAAGTCCTAAAGTTTCCAGAGTTTTGGCAATACGAAGGGATCACGAAGGCCGCCAAGAAACGGAATGAGTTTGGCCCGAAGCGCAAAACCACTCTCGGCAGAAAAACGAGCAGCCAGCTTGCCGTTCCAAACACTGACGCCCCAAGACAGCTCGTCTTGATCCGGCAGGAGCGAACAGAGTTTAGCCCGCAACTGCTCATCATCTTCCGGGCCTGAATATAAAATAGTCGCAAATGCGCGGGCTCCAGCAAGGACAGCCTTGCGCTTGGCGTTGGAATGAATGGAACCCGAAAAGCAAAGATCATCCGCATGGATGAGGTGACCGTTTCGATATATCCGCCAGCGATCTTTGAAGAGCCCCGCGTGGACTTCTTCGCCCATCGTCTCACGCCCGAAGATTACCGGCTCTACGGCTAGAAAACGGGCATCATTGTCAAGGTTTACTGTGAACCGCCGCTCCAAACGGGCGCGGTCAAACAGAATTGTCTCCTGCGGTAGCCAGTGAAGCTCTGCCCCTTCCCCGACCTCAAGAGAGGTATCTACACGAGCGTTTCCACCGCTGGATTTGTATAGTTTCTCGCAGGCCTGCGTGGTCACCACTACCGAGGTTTTTGGGGCTGCTAGCACCTGCCACCGCATAGTATCGCCGCCTGTGAGCCCGCCGGACGTATTGATGAGTACAGCCTCGGCTCTGCCATCATAAACTTTAGGAAGCCGGACTTTTGCAGCCCCGCGCTGATAAAGGCGATCCAGGCGCGTTACGTCGCCCGACGCGTCATGCTGAAGCTTGAACGAAACACGTCCTTCGCCCTCGGTCCTTTGGAGTTTTGGAGCAGCCGTAGCATTGCCGCCATTACTAGAGCGATACATGGAGAGCCCCAGCAAAATTCGGACACGCAAGAAATGACACCTCGGCAACATGAACGGTTGCCAATGATCGCTCGCTTAATCGTCCTAAAGTGATGCTCCAGATGCGGTTCAACAGTCCCCCCAAATTCCCTGCGTAGTTCGCTTGGCGTTAAAACCCGCAAAGTCTGTGCCAAGAATTGAAGGCTGAAGATCTCACCAAAACTGATGGTTTTTGGCAGCGCACCGCCAACTGCGCCAAACAAATACGCGTTTATGATTATTTTTTAGGCACACACAACAGAGCAAAGCGGCGCGCAAATAGGCAACGAAAAGCCCCGACCATGCTGCATGGCCGGGGCTTTTTGGATGGTGGAGTTTTGGAGGAACCCATCCAATCTTTGATTACATGATGCCGAACTTCTTGAAGGCGTCAGCGGTGCTCATGCCGTTTTGCAGCGCTTCAAGCACTTCGTTTTCACCGCGAGCTTTCTCGACTGCGCCCTCAAAGGCTTCCACTTCGATTTCCTGCGGGATGACA
>NZ_SMMA01000063.1:0-4174 GCF_009711345.1 Pseudovibrio flavus | reverse complement strand
GCCGTGAACAACAGCGCCAACAGCGCCGCACACTTTCGCGCGGGTGGTCATCAAACCGCCCCAGCACGCATAGCGGTGGGAAGCGCCAGCGCAGACATAGACCTCGTTCTTTTTGAGATCATCCAGCGCTTCAAACATGTAGCCAAACGGCTTTTCAGAAAGCGGGTTGTTGCCTTTGTTTTTGTCGCCGAAAAAGTCGGCTTCCAGAACCGGCATCGCGCGGCCAATGATAACCATGTGATCGTCAATCGGCTTCAGTTTCGGATCGAGAAACTGATGGACGTAGCCTTTGGTATCGAGAATGTCGCCAACGAGGGCTACAAACAGTTCCTTGCGAGCGAGAGCGAAAAGCTCGTCGTCGTTGCTCCAGTATTTAGGCATGGTGGTCTCCTGAGAGTGAAGAGTGTTCTTTGTTTTTTGATGAGGTCGCCTCCCGCCAGACAGCGGCGGGAGGCGCTAGAACTTAGTAGACAAGCCCGATCGAGATGGCCGGAACCATGATGATGAGCGCAAGTACTGC
Organism: Pseudovibrio flavus; assembly: GCF_009711345.1. Classification (GTDB taxonomy): domain Bacteria; phylum Pseudomonadota; class Alphaproteobacteria; order Rhizobiales; family Stappiaceae; genus Pseudovibrio; species Pseudovibrio flavus. The sequence goes on along the minus strand of NZ_SMMA01000063.1, from coordinate 3,654 downwards.
GAGAAGCGCGCCGTAGAACGGTAAGGCTTCGCGGGTAAAATCAGCCACAGAGGTTTTGGTGATGTTGCTCACCACCAGCATGACGGTGCCAACTGGCGGGGTCAGCGTGCCGATGGAAAGGTTGAGCACCATGATGATGCCGAAGTGGTAAGGGTCGATACCAAACGCTTTGATGGTCGGCATCAGAAGCGGTACCAGAACGATGAGGATCGCAGTTCCTTCAATCAGCATACCGAAGAACAGCAAGCACAAGTTCAAACTGAGAATAAACACCAGCTTATTGTCGGTAAGCGAGGTGATGTACTCCGCAAACGCAGGGCCCGCCTGCTCCATAGAGAACACCCAAGCCAGCGCAGAGCTTGCCATGATAACCAGCATCACAGAAGCAGTGGACTTACCGGTTTCAACCAGAGCCGAGATCACATGCTTGAGGTTCATGGTGCGGTAAATGAACATGCCGATGACTATCACGATACCCACTGCCGCAGCGCCTGCTTCAGTTGGTGTGAAGATGCCAAGACGCACACCACCGATCACGATACCGACGAGGAAGATCGCAGGCCAAGCACCGATAACAGTACGCACTGTCTCGTTGGTTGTCGGGCGGCGGGTATGGGATGGCTTGTAGCCGCGTTTGACGGATACAAGATAAGCGGTCACCAGCATGAAAGCTGCGCAGACAAGACCAGGCACAACACCTGCCATAAACATACGGCCAACAGAGACTTCCGCCATCAAAGAATAGATGATGAGCGCGATGCCCGGTGGAATGATCGGTGTGATCAAAGAACCGGCCGCAGTTACCGCAGAAGAGAACGCTTTGTTATAGCCGTTCTTTTCCATCTCCGGCACCATCATACGGGCCAGCATGGCACTATCGGCAAGGTTGGAAGCAGACAGACCGCCCATCAAGGTACTAACCATGATGTTGGTGAGCGCCAAGCCACCACGAATACGGCCGACAAGCAACTGGGCAAGCGCTACAACGCGCTCTGCAATACCGGAATACGCCAGCAGCGAACCCAGCAAGATGAAGAACGGAATAGCCAGCAGCGAGGTATTCTGGGTAGACGAGATGAAGCGCTGGATAGCGATTTCGTGCGGGATTGTCTGGAAGAAAACAAAGTAGACCAGAACCGACACGAGGATCGCCAGATAAAGGCGCATGTTGAGGGCGAAGAACGCCAGCATAACGAGGATGATGACTGGCCAGCTCATTCTTCTGTTCCCTTAATGAGTTGTTTGCACTGTTCCACGAGACGAATGCTCATGTAGCCCGCCATACCTAATGAACCGATGGTGACCGGAAGGTCGATCCAGTACCAAGAAATGCGCAGGATCTCGGTGACTTTGAATGATGTCTTCTGCGCTAGGCTGTAGGCGAGGTAGGCAACGAAGATCAGCGCACAAATGGAAATAAGATTGATGCTGATTTCGACGATCAAGCGGAGCTTGGTGGGAAGAATTTCAGTTAGGACAGGGATGGAGAGGTTTTCGTTATCTCGTTCGGATGCCACAGCACCCAGCATTACGGCCCAGACCATGAGAAGGCACAGCACTTCTTCTGACCAGTGAACAGGATTGGCCATGAAGTAGCGCATAAAGACTGCGTAGCAGGTTGCCACGACCAGCGCGACAAAGATTAGGGCAACGCAGAAGTCCACACCGTGACGGAGTAAACGCATAGTGACCTGCCATATTTTTATGATTGGGGGAAAGAGGAAGGGCACCAAGCAATGCGCCCTTCCTGAAGTAATGTAGGCTTACTTGAGAGCTGCCTGAATTTCTTCGTAAAGACCTTCAGACCATTCAGGGAACTGGTCATAAGTGGTCATTGCAGCTTCACGGAAGGTGGATACATCCGGACGGATAACGGTCACGCCTTCAGCTTCCATTTTCGCGATGATTGCAGCGTCATCCTTTGCAGCCAGTTCTTGACTGTAGAGACCTGCTTCACGCGCTGTGGAGTGAACGAGGTCGAGCTGTTCTTCGGAAAGTGTGCTGAAGAAGGCTTCACCGCCAATAAAGATGGAGGTGTTTACAAGGTAGTCCACCATGGACAGATACTTGGCTTCTTCATGGAAGCGGCCGCCGTAGAGCACTGGTAGCGGGTTTTCAACGCCGTCGATGATGCCCTGTGTCAGTGCAGTGTACACTTCACCAAGTGGCATTGGGGTTGCTGTTGCGCCCATGGACTCGATTGCGCGGATCTGCATGACGTTGTTAGGCACGCGGATCTTCTGGCCCTTCATATCAGCAAGGGTTTCGATAGGCTTTTTGGAGAGAATCTGGCGGGTGCCATAAAGATAGTTCTTCATGACAACGTGAATGCCTTTTTCCTTCAGCGCTTCTTCTTTTTCCTTGAACCAGTCACTTTCGTAAACTTGGAACAGCGCCTGAGGATTTTCGGAGAGGTAAGGACCAAAGAGAATGCCGAGGTCTGGCTCATAATCTGCTAGGAAGCCAACGTCGGAGATGGTGATCACCGGCACGCCCATGAAAGCTTGTTCGGTAATGTCTTTCTTGGAACCAAGCTGAGAACTTGGATAGAGTTTGAACTGGATTTCGCCTTCACTCTTTTCGTCGATGAGATCTGCCCAATAATTCATGACGATGTCGAGAGGTTCACCCGGATTGTTCTCGTAGGCGACCTTGATTTCCAGTGGTGCAGCATGAGCGCTGAACGTGCCCAAAGTGACGACAGTTGCAGCAATAAGCGTCTTTTTAAGCGCCTTAAGCATTTTCTTTCCTCCGCAGCAGGCAGCCGTTGATTTGGTGTAGCGAACGCCACGGACAGAACCCTTTGTTCTGCGGGAAAGCCAAAAACTGCCTGCAAAATGCCTTCCCTCATTCCATCAGCACGAGTGCTGAACCGCCCCTCCTCTAAGCTTTGCCGATGAACTCCCAATTCTCCGGCACAGCCCTAATCTAGTTTATTCCGCGCACCTCCCCGTCCTCAGGTGGTCTGCTAACCAGCTCCACGCGGCACTGTTCCATATGAAAAGAAATGGCCTCCAATGCCGCAGGCAGGTCGCCCGCGCAAATCGCATCAATAAGCTCGCGATGCTCCTTCATCGCCCGCTCAAAGAAGTAGTTTTCGACGGAATAGGTCATCACTGTCTGGGTCTGCCAAAGGACAAGACGATGCCAGTCATCCAGAATAGGATTATCCGCCGCAGCAACGATGGAGCTGTGCAGCTCTCTGTCGATGCGCAAAAATTCAAGCAGGTTTGTCATGTTTCTCTCGCTGGAAAGCTGAGACATGACTTTGAATTTATCTTCCAGAGATTGTTTGAACGCTTCCGTCACAAGGCCCTTTTGAAACGCAGCTTCCAACGCATGGCGCTCGATCATAGAGCGCGCATCGTAGATCGCTTCAATGTCCTTGGGCGTGAAAGCGCGAACGACAGCCCCTCGTCGTTCTTCTCCGGTTACCAGTCCGTCGCGCTCCAACAGCGCCAATGCTTCTTTGACCGGTGTTTGGCTAATGGAAAGCTCGTCAGCAAGCGTAGAAGGAAGCAAACGCTGACCTATGGGAAGCTTTCCCATAGTAATGCGGCTATGCAATTCTTTATACACCTGCCGTGCCAGAGTTGACTTCGTGATCTTCATAAATATTAGCTCTTATTGTTTCCATTTTGTATTTTCTATAAA
>NZ_SMMA01000002.1 GCF_009711345.1 Pseudovibrio flavus | reverse complement strand
TATAAGCCGCTTCACCGAGGCGCTGACGGCGACTAAGTCGCTGAAAGATCATAGCCTTGGAACAATGCGCGCCCATCGTCTAGCGGTTAGGACGCCGCCCTTTCACGGCGGAAACAGGGGTTCGATTCCCCTTGGGCGTGCCATTCTCTTCTTCAAAAATTGCACGCTTCGACAAACGCATCCTAACGGATAGCGTTATTTTTTGCGTTT
>NZ_SMMA01000049.1 GCF_009711345.1 Pseudovibrio flavus | reverse complement strand
AGACATTCAGATCACACCGACAGACGAAAAAGGGCTGCACACTTTGCTGTTTTGTCTTTAAAAAGGATCGGGACGATTGTTTTGTGAGATTATGCCAATGACTGATTTGCCTTTGACACCTGCCCTCTTTCTCGATGAACCCGCTCTAAGGACGAACATAGAAAAGGTGGCCACCCGTCTAAAGGCAAAGGGAATTGCGCTGCGCCCTCACCTCAAGACCGCCAAATCCCTCGATGTCGCGAAGATCCTTCAAGAGCACGGCGCAGACCGCTGGACGGTCTCCACATTGAAAGAGGCGGAGTATTTCGCCGCAGGCGGACTAACCGACTTTATCTACGCCGTGACGCTCGCGCCTTCGAAGCTACCTCAGGTATCAGCTCTCAACCGCGACGGCGCAAACGTCAAAGTCATCATCGATAGCCTAGCCACAGCGAACTATCTTCGCGACAATCCGCAAGGAACAAACAACGGCGCAGCACGGCTTGGTGTTTATCTGGAAATCGACGTTGATGGTCACCGCACGGGATTGACCGCTGAGGACGACGATCTGGCAGAGATCGCACGGGTAATTGATAGTGCGCCTCACCTCGCCCTTTTAGGGCTAATGTCCCACGGTGGCGGCGCAGCTTATGCTGCAAACTCACCAGCAGAACATATCGCGGCCTGTGAGCAGGAAAGAGAGCGCGTTCTAGCCGTTGCTTCGAAGCTGCGCGAAAATGGCATAACGGTCAATGAGATCAGCGTCGGTTCCAGCCCGTTTGCTCAGTTTGCAGAAAACCTTGAGGGACTGACCGAGATACGCGCGGGCGTCTACATGTTCGAAGATCTGTTTCAGGCCAACCTTGGAGCCTGCGAGCAACAGGATATCGCCGCGACGGTTTTGGCGACCGTTATCAGTCACTCAAAGCGCCTTAACCGCGTTGTGATTGATGCAGGTGGGCTAGCGCTTTCCAAAGACCGCTCCACCCAATCCCAGCCGAACGACTGCGGATACGGCTTGCTACGCAGCTTTACGGGTGAGTTTTTGGATGAGCTATTCATAGAGGGTGTCAGCCAAGAGCACGGCTATGTGACAACGAGGGATCAAAGCGCGCTGGATTTTTCCAAGTACCCGATTGGTACGCTATTGCATGTCCTGCCCAATCACACCTGCATGACGTGCGCAGCCTTTGAAGGTTACCATGTCACGGATGGCACTAAAGCATTGAAATGGTGGCCAAGATCAAACCGCTGGTAGACTGATATACCTAGGATTTTATGCCAGCAAATACGAGTCACGGGGTACATTTTGGCCAAACCTAGGAGAACTACAGCTAAAAATTGCCACTTTTCCCCGTGCTATGTAATATTTCAGCAGATGCATACCTGCTATACTGCAAACGCATATCGAGTTTTTTTCTAGTATTTTTCACCTATACCACTCAGATATTTTACAGGTTTTGGTATAGGTGAATTTACGTCGCAACCGTGGAAAACTCGTGAATACATATAATATTATTTATATTTTTCAATAGGTTATAAGATCAATTAGCCTTTCAGCTATACCCTTTTACGTTAAGGTCACGTGATATACTAGAACCTTTCTAGCCTGTGGTATATTGTATTCAAATGTATTTCCGACGCCCTGCAAAAAATGCAGACCAGCCTCCCAAACTTCCTTTGACATAAATCAAGTTTTCGCCCCATCGGACGAGTAAATTGAGCTCACCAAGCACTGGAACGCGATGACGCGGATTGATGGCGGGCCCGACAGGAAGCAACGCCATTTGAGAGGCTAAGTCGCCAATAAAGGAAACGTACTTATGGGCGTTCATCAAGACATTAAGCAGGTCACTGACACTAACCTGCCATTTCTCAGCGACGATACTCCTGCTGCCTACAAAGGTTTTGTAAAGGGCGACTGGAACAAAGAAGTTGACGTTCGCAACTTCATCCAGCTGAACTACACCCCTTACGAAGGCGGCAAAGACTTCCTCGCAGGTCCAACTGAAGCAACCACCAAGCTGTGGGACGAAGTTCTGGAGCTGATGAAGGAAGAAAACAAAAAAGGTGTTCTCGACGCTGACACTGAAGTTGTTTCCACCATCACTTCCCACGCACCAGGTTACATCGACCAGGCCCTCGAAAAAATCGTAGGCTTGCAGACCGATGCTCCACTGAAGCGCGCTCTGATGCCTTACGGCGGCCTGAAAATGGCTATCGCTGCTCTGGAAAGCAACGGCTACGAGATCTCTGAGGAAACCAAGAAGATCTTCGAACACCGCAAGACCCATAACGATGGCGTTTTCGATGTTTACACCCCTGAAATCCGTCGTGCACGTTCTTCCGGTATCGTAACCGGTCTGCCAGATGCATATGGCCGTGGCCGTATCATCGGTGACTACCGCCGTGTTGCTCTTTACGGTATCGACTTCCTTGTTAAGGACAAAAAAGCACAGCTCGCTTCTCTGGACGGCAATGCTCTGACCGAAAACGTTCTGCGTCTTCGTGAAGAAATCAACGAACAGATCCGCGCTCTGGGCGAACTCAAGGCAATGGCTGCAAGCTACGGCTTCGACATTTCCAAGCCTGCAGAAACTGCTCAGGAAGCTGTTCAGTGGCTCTACATTGCATACCTTGCTGCTATTAAAGAGCAGAACGGTGCAGCAATGTCCCTCGGCCGCACCACTACCTTCCTCGACATCTACTTCCAGCGCGATATCGATGCTGGCCTCATCACTGAAGCTGACGCTCAGGAAATGATGGACCACTTCGTAATGAAGCTCCGTATGGTTCGCTTCATGCGTACCCCAGACTACAACGCTCTGTTCTCTGGCGACCCTGTATGGGTAACCGAGTCCATCGGCGGTATGGGTATGGACGGTCGTACTCTTGTAACCAAGAGCTCCTTCCGCGTACTGCAGACCCTGATCAACCTCGGCCCTGCTCCAGAACCGAACCTCACCGTTCTGTGGTCTGAGCACATGCCTAAGGGCTTCAAAGACTACTGCTCTGAAATCTCTATCAAGACTTCTTCCGTGCAGTACGAAAACGATGACCTGATGCGCGCATACTGGGGCGACGACTACGGTATCGCATGCTGTGTATCCGCAATGGCTATCGGCAAGCAGATGCAGTTCTTCGGCGCTCGTGCAAACCTTGCTAAGGCTCTTCTTTACGCCATCAACGGCGGTAAAGACGAAAAGACCGGCAAGCAGGTTGGCCCGCTCACCAAGCCTATCACTGCTGATGTTCTTGACTGGAACGAACTGGCTCCTCTGTTCGACCAGATGATGGACTGGATCGCGAAAGTTTACGTAAGTGCGCTGAACTGCATTCACTACAGCCACGACAAGTACAACTATGAGCGCATCGAAATGGCGCTTCATGACCGCGACATCCTGCGCACCATGGCTTGTGGTATTGCTGGTCTGTCCGTTGTTGCTGACTCTATCTCCGCTATCAAAAACGCGAAGGTAAAAGTTATCCGCAACGAAGAAGGTCTGGCAGTTGATTACGAAATCGAAGGTGATTTCCCTTGCTTCGGTAACAACGACGACGCAGTCGACGAAATCGCTGAAGACATCGTGAAGACCTTCATGGGCAAGATCAAGAACCAGAACTTCTACCGCGATGCGATGCCAACCCAGTCTGTTCTGACCATTACCTCTAACGTGGTATACGGTAAGAAGACCGGTTCTACTCCAGACGGTCGTAAGGCTGGCGAACCATTCGCACCAGGTGCAAACCCAATGCACGGCCGCGATAAGAAGGGTGCTGTGGCTTCCATGAAGTCCCTGTGCAAACTTCCTTACGAGTTCAGCCAGGACGGTATCTCTTACACCTTCTCCATCATCCCAGCAGCTCTGGGTAAAGATGAAGCAGAGCGTATCGAGAACATGTCCAACCTGCTCGACGGCTACATGCACGACATGGGTCACCACATCAACGTAAACGTTTTCGATCGCGCAACCCTCGAAGACGCTATGGACAAGCCAGAACTCTACCCTCAGCTGACGGTTCGTGTATCTGGTTATGCGGTGAACTTCATCAAGTTGACCCGTGAGCAGCAGCTCGACGTGATCAACCGTACGTTCCACGGTCAGCGCTAAGACTTATTAAGTTCTAGCGACTAATAAAAGGGGCGCGAGCGACAGCTTAGCGCCCCTTCTTTTTAGAGTGTTAAGTAAGAAAAAGGTCGATACACTCCCATGGAAGACGTCATTGGTTATGTTCATTCTGTAGAAACTGGCGGGATCGTTGATGGTCCGGGTCTGCGTTACGTTGTGTTTACAACAGGTTGCCCATTGCGCTGCCTGTACTGCCACAACCCCGATACCATGAAGATGAAAAGTGGTACCGAGACTTCAGCCTACGCACTACTGAAAGATATCGCGACCTACCGCGATTACTTTAAAGCTGGCGGCGGTGGTTTGACCATTTCCGGCGGTGAACCAATGGCTCAGAAAGAGTTCCTCAAGGTTTTGATGTGGGGCGCGCGCCAGATGGGCGTTCACGTTACCGTGGACACATCCGGCTACATGCATAAGAACCTTGATGATGAAACCCTAAAGCTGGCCGATCTTTACCTGCTCGATATCAAATCCTTCCTGCCGCAAACCTACAAAAAGGTAACCGGCGTTGAGATTGAGCCTACCTTGCAGTTTGCCAAGCGCCTTGAAGCTCTGGGCATTGATGTCTGGATCCGCTTCGTTCTTGTTCCTGATCTGACTGATGATCTTGAAAACATTGAAGGTGTTGCGAAATTCTGCTCTGAACTGTCCAACGTAAAGCGCGTTGATGTGCTGCCGTTCCACAAGATGGGCGAGCACAAATGGCAGGAAATGGGTAAAAAATACGAGCTGTCCGAAACGCGCCAGCCTGAGCTGGAAGAAACTGAAGCCGCACGCGATATTTTCCGCAAGTACGGCCTCAAAACCTACTAATCGCAATTCTGCAGCGGCCTTAAGCCTCTGACCGATAAAGACAATCGGACAATTTAAGGCCGCCCTAGAATTTTCAGCGTCTCATGGCGATCCAACCGTCCATGATAGCCAATCAATTCCCTCAGCTTGCTAATTGCCCCGACGCGCTCGGCGTTATCACGAGCGATTTTTCCGTCCGCATGCCAGATGCTGTTCTCAAAGCCAACGCGGGCGTGAGCACCTAGAGACATACCTGCTGCCAGACAGAGCGTTTCCCTTCGGCCAAATGCACAAAGGGTGAAAGGCGCTTGATGAAGCTCGCTTAGCGTCTCACGGTGATTGAGGAATGAAAGCAGGTCGGCTGCATCGCTTTCCTGAGTGGTCGAATAGCGCCCCAGAACATAAAGATGGCTGCCATAACCGTTTGGAATAAATCCGCTTTCCTGTAGAGCCACAAGCTTCTTCAAATCATCTGCGCTGTAGAGGATATGCTGAACAGCAATGCCTGCTTCCTTTGCAAAATGATAGAAACGGGAAGCTTCTTCTTCTAGCGATGGATCACTGGTGAGCTCTGAAAGGGCAACGGAAACCGCTTCTGGCATGACCTGTTCCACAACGCCAATTTGCGCAAGCGGATCATATTCGCCGACTGCTTCAGTCGTGATCTGAACGACGAGATCGGGCGCATCTTGATGCAGCTGCTCAAGTAGCTCCTTGTACAGGCCAGCATCGAGGACGTGTTTGCCATCCTTGTCGCGCACATGCGCGTGTAGTGCATTAGCGCCTGCTGCAAAAGTCGAGCGAGCAGTGATAACAAGTTCATCGATAGTTACGGGAAGCGACGGATGGTCAGCTTTCGTGCGACGCGCTCCATTTGGTGCGCACATAATCATTTTTGGCAACATGGCCCGCTCCCCCTTTTATCGTGACCGGTGCGATTGAACCCTATGTTGAAGCAGGTTTGCAACCGGTTTCGTTGCCGCACCGCTGGAAGCCCTGTCTTTTGTGTTTAAATCGCAACCACTTATGAGCCAAATCACACAGACCCTACGTTACATTTTGTTAGCCTTTTTAAGATCTCCGTCGCCTTCTGAAAGCGAAGAAGGAGAAATGATCTAACCAAGCGCCCCATCCGCCGAGCTGCGAGGATATCTTCCCGGCACTATGGGAATAAGCAGCTACGAAGTTTTGAGGTGGTATGCGCGCGCCTGCCCGCACAACCCAAAACATGAAAAAGGGCCGCCCTTTTTAAAGAGCGGCCCAGATAGTTCAGGTGATTTTCAATTAGGTTTAAGAGGCAGCGCTGAACACTTCTTTATCCCTACCAACCACCGCAGTTGGCTTTGCCTTGTAAAACAGAACAAGGCTCAGAATGAATGTGACTGCTTCAGAAACCGGCAGTGCAACGAATGCGCCGTTAACGCCGAACGTTTTCCAGAACAGCAGGATCAAGATCAAAGGCAACACCAGAGAGCGGCTAAGGGCGATGATTGCAGACTGGGTTGCACAGTGCATGCCTGTAAAGTAGCCGGAGATGGTGATGTTGATGCCGTTGAAAAGGAACGCAGGCCAGATGACCGCGATGATCGCCAGTGTCATTTCCAGCGTGCGGGTATCACCGCTTTTGATGAATGCGCTGGCGAGCGTTTCAGGTTTCATCAGCAGCAGCGCGACAAGTACACCGCCAACCACGACTGTAGAGCCGATAGCAAGCTTCATGAAGCGGGCAATGCGTTCTGGCTTCTTGGCACCGAAGTTTACACTGACGAGCGGGCCGAGCGCTTCTGCAGTGCCGTAAGCGATCATGATACTGAGCCAGAGGATGTAGTTAACGATGGTGAACGCCGCGACACCAGATGCACCAATCTCCAGCATCAAAATCCAGTTGATCACAAACATGATCAAGCCGCCGGACATCTCGTTGATGAACTCGGAAAGCCCGTTGTAAGCGGCGCGGAAAAGTTCCAGCCACGAACCATAAGGCTTGATAAAACGAATGCGGGCGCTCTTGCCGAAGAAGCGAACAAAAAGGAATACCGCACCAAGAACGTTGGCGATACCTGTTGCCAAAGCTGCGCCGCCAATACCCCAGCCCCAAACGCCGATAAACAGCGCGTCCAGCACCATATTCACCAGCGAAATGATGATAAGGCCCGCTAGTGCGTAGTTTGGTGCGTTATCGATACGTGAGAAGTAGGAGAGCGTATAGGCAACGCCCATAAAGAACAGGAAGGGCGCGAGAATGCGAATATAGTCAACCGCTAACGGCAGCGTGTGTTCCTGCGCCCCCAAAAAGGCGGCGATGTTTTCTGCATAGAAGAACGCAAGCGTTGCCACCAGCAAGGAATAAGCCACGATCACACAAGTGGATTTGGTGAAAAGGTTCGAGGCTCTTTTTGTATTCCCCGCGCCCAGCGCTTTACCTGCCATTACCGCACCGCCGACCAGCATCATGACGCTTAGGCCGAAAAACAGCGAGTAGAGAGGGATTACAAGGTTGATTGCAGCAAGAGCGATAGGGCCGACGTAATTACCAATGAAAATACCATCGACAATACCGGCGGAGGAAACGGCGAGTAGACCGATTACGGACGGCACCACGAAGCGCAGGAATTCGAGCGTCGTACTCCCCGTGAGCATTCTTTCTTCAGCGACCTGAACTGTCATTTATTCTTTTCCTGTTCCCGGTAAGGCGCTCGACCCTACCAGCGTGTTCGCACCCCGACATTATTTTGGGTCAACACGGAAGATTCTTAATTTGAACAATCGTTCAAGTTGGACATATGTTCAAATTCATGCTATGTCAACCCAGTCTGCAGAATTAATCAGTATTCCCCGAGGGCAAATGAGCTACCTCCCAAAAGATGCAAAACGAAAAGCAATTCTTGATGCAACGCTTTCGCTCGTCGTTTCCTGCGGCTTTGCAGGAATAACAGCCCGCAAGGTTGCGGCGGAGATGGGAGCAGCTACTGGCACGATCCATCACCATTTCAAATCACTCGATGCGTTGAAGAGTGAAGTCGTGAGTTATGCCAGTGAGATGGCCGAGGAGCATGACCGCCAGCGTATTGAGGGGCAATCTCCTTTAGAGGCGCTAAAAACGCTTCTCCTCCCTTCCAAGTTCCCAAACCGTGAGTTTGAGAACCGCGTATGGCTGAGTGCAGCGGACGAGATGTGGCGCAATGAATCGCTTAAGGATGCCTATTGCCGCTCAATGAACTGGATAACGGATGAGTTGGAAACAATTATCAAGCGCGGGATTGAGCTTGGGGATTTCAAGCCAACGCTTGACGCACGCAAGTGCGCTTGGAAATTTATGGCGACGGCTTTCACAATTTCCAGCTACACCTATTTAGGCGATGACAGGCTTGACCTAAAGACTGTTGATGAGATCGTGATGAGCGATATTGAGACAACGCTTGGTATCACCGCTCTTAACGGAAGCTGATAGTATCTAGGGCAAGGGGCTTGATATTTGCTCGCCCGATTTAAGTTTTGATTGCAACGCCCAGCGCTCTGAAAGTTTGGGTGAGGCAATAGCCAGAATTTTGAAGGACACGCGATGTCTATGAAAGCACTCGTACTGAACGGCCCTAACCTCAATCTATTGGGGCTTCGCCAGCCAGAGGTTTATGGAAGCACAACGCTAGCGCAGGTCGAAGCATCGTGTCTTGAACACGGCACCAAGCTGGGCCTTGAAGTTACTTGCAAGCAATCCAACCATGAAGGTCAGCTGATTGACTGGATTCACGAGTGCCGTGAGACAGGCGCAGGTATTGTGCTGAACGCAGGCGCTTACTCCCATACATCCGTAGCTATTATGGATGCAATTGCGAGCGCTGAACGTCCAGTGATCGAAGTTCACCTTTCTAACATCCACGCGCGTGAGCGTTTCCGTCACCACTCTTATATTTCCAAAGTGGCAAAGGGCATGATTTGCGGCCTAGGCCCGCAGGGCTATCTGCTGGGCCTTGATGCATTGGCGAAAATTCTAGAGAGCGAATAAAAACTGCATTCGCTTAGACAGTTTGTGCCGCGGCAATGCGATCTCGCAGGGCTGCGGCTTTTTTCTGCTTACTTACAGCAGCGGTACCGCCTGCGGTGTCATTAAACAGGCGTAGCTCTTCCTCTTCCCCCTCTACAACAGGTGATAGAGCAAGGTCCATGTAACTGCGCTTATCTGGATCACGGCGCACAGCCTGATAAACGCGATAGAAGCGCCATGTCTCAGTTAGAAGGCGAAGCTGCTTATAGGCTGTCTCTACCCAGTAACGGGGATAGAACACCCACGGACTTTCAAGAGGCAGCCCGCGTCTACGCTCCCTGCGGCTTTTCACACGGAAGTAGCCCCCTTCCAGCGGGTGCACACCTTCCATCGTCACCATGAGATAGAACCACATCATCAGGAATAGCTTGTTCCCCGGTCTACCCCGTTTATGGGCCGCGGCTCGCTTAAGCACCGTGGTTATATGCTCTGGTGAATAATAGGTCTTCCACGCCTCCATGTAGACGCTTTCCCATTCCTGATCGCTCATCTTACCGTGATGGGAAACGCGGTGGTTCAGATCGTACTTGTTGAGGTCAGGATCCATCCATGTTTTGTTGGCATGTAGCTTCTGATGATCTTCAGAGCCCGGGAGCGGTGTAAGGTAGAAGAACTCCAACAGATCGAGCGGTAGCTCTTTCTTGATGATTTCAATATCGCGCAGGATGGTCTCGCGCGTATCGCCGGGAAAGCCGAGGATATAGCCCGCGTAGGTGGTCGCCCCGTGTTCGCGCCACTCCTGTAGCATCTCCCTATATTCGGTAATGCGGTTCTGACGCTTCTTGGCGGCTATGAGGTTATCTGGATTAATATTCTCCAGACCAATGAATACGCGGTTCACCCCCGCGCGGCAGGCCTTTTCAATAAAGCGCGGAATGCGGTGGCACAGCGTATCCACCTGAATGATGAACTTGATATCAAGTCCCTCGCCTTCACGCAGCTCTATCAGCCGGTCAAACAGCAGTTCCCAGTCTTTGTTTCTGGCAAAGTTATCGTCGGTAATGAAGAAGCGGTTGATGCCCTGTTCCAGATTACGTCGAATGATGCGCTCTACATCGTCCGCCGAGCGGCTTCGGCTTTTGCGTCCCTGCACGTTTATGATGGTGCAGAAGGAGCACTGATAGGGACAACCGCGCCCCAGATCAAAAGAGGAATGTGAACCCGCTGTACGCATGATGTGCTTTTGCGGCAGAATCGGGTCTGGCTGGTTCTGCATCTGTGGCAGATCATTCATGAAATTATAGAGCGGTTTAAGCGTGCCGTAGAAACCGTCTTCCAGCACCTCGTCCAGACGACCTTCTTCTGCCTCTCCTGCAAACAGCGAAATGCCTTGCTGCTGCGCTTCCACCAGTTCCTGTGGCAATTCTGGCAACATGGAGATACAGCCCGAGACGTGGAAACCGCCAATACATACCTGAAAACCAAGCTTGCGGAACTTGAGCGCGATATCCATGGCGCGGGGGTACTGGTTTGACTGCACACCCACGAGGGCAATCAGTGCTGTTCCCCCTTCCTTACGGATCATCTTGGCAATTTTCTCCGGCCTTACCCGCCTGTTCGTCTCATCATAGCTGTGCAGCATGATGTCAGTCGCTTCGCCCAGAATGCGACGTTCCTGACAGTCCTGCGCCAAACCATAAAGGCAAGCAAGCGTATTGGAAGGAATAGCCGAGCGTAGCCACTGGATGGGGTAGCCCTCATCGTCGTAGTGGGTTGGCTTAATCATCACGAGATGGAACTTACTTTTGTGCTGACTGTCAGCCCAAAGCGCCTTGTCGTCGAGATGCTGTGCACTCATCGCCCGTCCCACGGCGTTTATCGCCATGCCCCCTTCGCTGCTCGGGGCCGGAATATGACGCCCGATACGTGCAGCCTACACGAGCGGATGGGGTAACGCGTCCACGGTATTTTTGGGCTTTACTAGGCTTATCAGGGAGTTTCGTTCGGTCTTAGCGCACGCAAACTAGTCAAAATGCTTTTGGGTTCGCGCTTTTTTAATAGCGCCTCTGGCCTTCTTGGTATCAACGCGCCGTCTTTTGGAGGCAAGTGTCGGCCGTGTTGCCCTACGTGGCTTTTGAACAAAGGCTGCTTTGCGGATCATTTCCAGCAGGCGTTCCAGCGCATCTTCGCGGTTTCGCTCTCTGGTACGGAAACGGTCGGCCTCCAGAACGATCTCTCCGCCTTTGGTGAGCCTGCTACCGGCAATCGTCGCCAGACGGGACTTCAAATCCTCTGGCAAAGTGCGGTTTTGGCGCATATTGAAGCGTAGTTGCACCGCAGTCGAGACCTTGTTCACGTTTTGTCCACCCGGACCCGATGCACGGATAAAGTCCTCATGAATATCATCCGGCTCGATATAAAACCTGTCGTTCACTGCGATGCGCTGGCTTTGCGTCATTATTTTAGCGCCCCTTGGAGCAGAACAGTGTGAAGCGTTGCCTCTGCCTTTGAGGCGAAGTCTTCATCGGCGACCGAATTACCGGTTACTGCCCGTATCTGTGTATCAAAGTCTGCGTAGTGCTGGGTAACGGCCCAGATCATAAAGATGAAATGAACCGGATCAACGGCCTTAAGCCGTCCTTCTTCCATCCATTTTTGAAGTGTTGCCGCTTTATCCGCCACGAGCTCCTTTAGCGGGCCGCTCAGTATCTTGGCAATCACCGGTGCGCCCTGCATTACCTCACCGGCGAACAACCGCGATGCCTGCGGTTCGTCGCGTGCAAGCATCAGCTTCTCACTAATGTAGGCCTTTAGCGCGGTTTCAGGATCATCGCTCGGGTCTAGCTGGTTAAGCGGTTCCAGCCAACGCTCCAAAATAGTGGCAAGCACGGCTTCATAAAGCGCTTTTTTGTTACGGTAGTAATAGAGCATGTTGGATTTAGACATACCCGCCGCCTCGGCGATCTGTTCTACCGTTGCCCCTTTAAAGCCCTTGGATGAAAAGCAGCTTAGCGCACCCTCGATAATGCGGGCTCTATTGCGCTCTTGAATGCGCGATGGCGAAGCGCCTGCTTCCTCAGGCTTGTTCTTCTGCCCTTTGCGCCGAACTTTGAGCGCTAATTCCATTCAAGATAATCCTTTTCACGCTTTGTGTTGCTTCATGCCATTGTTGCGAGCGTAGTGGCTTACCGCCGTTGAGCGTTTCTACCTGATGGCTGAAATCCGCATAATGCTGCGTTACCGCCCAGATCATGTAGAGCAAATGACGCGGGTCTACCGGCGCAATCTGACCTTCTGCAATCCAGCGATTGATAATGTCGATCCGCGACTGGGTCCAGTCCCGCAGCGATGTTTCCAGATAGTCCTGAATCACCGGAGCGCCCTGCAAGATCTCGTTAGCCCATACCTTGGAGCCGAACGGATGCAGGCGAGACGTATCCATTTTGCTTTCAATATAGGCAGAAAGCGCGGTGGCAGCGTCAGGACTGTTGTCAAACACATCACCTGCTTCCAGCCAGGAGGAATAGATCTCCTCAACTACGCGGCGGTAGAGTTCCAACTTTGTCGGGAAATAGTAATGGATGTTGGCCTTGGGCAAACCGGCGGTTTGCGCAATACGGGCCATGGTGGAACCCTTGAACCCGTAGATGGCAAAGACTTCTTCGGCTGCCTGCAAAATAGCGCGCTCGGCGGCAATGCGAGCCTCGCGCCGTGTTTCCTTTTCACTGCCCATAATAAATGACTAAAAATCCACCCTGACGTGCAAAAATTGAACTTGACGACTTACGCAACACTACATACCGTAGTTTTTGACCAAATGGTCAGGTTTTGCTTATGGACTGTAAAAAATGCAAATTCTGGCCGAGCAATATGGTCACTATTGCCTCTGTTCTTTTCAAGATCAAGGCGCTTTTTGAAAAGTAGATTCTTTTCGATATCTGCATTCCTCTAGGGATGCCAAAAATATAAGGCCCCTTTGCTTTACTTGAGGCAATTTCAGTGGGCCAAACTTTAAAAATTTCAGCCAAATTACGGGGCTTCCAGCCTGTGATTGGAACCAGAGACCGGATCACGATCCGGCATTGAAGAATAAGGGGAACAGATCGCACCGGAGGAAATTGGGTGCATCTGCTCGCAAAATTTGAAGTCGTTTAATGCGTTCGAGAGTTCGAGCGATCGGAGGATTCATGTCTGACGCACCGGTACTAGAGCAGAACACGGGCATGACAGTTAACAATCTGGATGCGTTCTGGATGCCGTTTACGGCCAACAGACAGTTTAAACAGAACCCACGCTTGTTTGTGGGCGCTAAGGACATGCACTACACCACCGCCGATGGCCGTCAGGTTCTGGATGGAACCGCGGGTCTTTGGTGCTGTAACGCAGGCCATGGCCGCAAGAAGATCGTAGAAGCCGTCCAGAAGCAGGTTGCTGAGCTTGATTACGCTCCAGCCTTCCAGATGGGTCACCCAAAAGCGTTTGAGCTGGCAGCCCGCCTTGCTGCAATTATGCCTTCGCCGCTGGACCATGTGTTCTTCACCAACTCCGGTTCCGAGAGTGTTGAAACTGCATTGAAGATGGCCCTTGCCTACCAGAAGGCTATCGGTCAGGGCTCCCGAACCCGTTTGATCGGCCGTGAGCGCGGTTATCACGGTGTGAACTTCGGCGGCATTTCCGTTGGTGGTATTGTTGGCAACCGTAAGCAGTTCGGTACGCTTCTCACCGGCGTTGACCATATCCGCCATACCCACGACCCGTCCCGCAACGCCTTCTCCAAGGGTGAGCCGGAAAGCGGCGCTGAGTATGCCGAGGATCTGATCCGCCTTGTGCAGCTGCATGATCCTTCCACCATCGCAGCGGTGATTGTAGAGCCTGTTGCAGGTTCCACCGGCGTTCTTATTCCGCCGAAGGGTTACCTGAAGCGTCTTCGTGAAATTTGTGACGAGCACGGCATTCTGCTCATCTTTGACGAAGTGATCACCGGCTTTGGCCGTCTTGGCACTCCGTTCGCGGTTGATTATTTCGACGTCATTCCTGATCTGGTTACAACTGCAAAAGGTTTGACCAGCGGCGTTATCCCGATGGGTGCGGTTTACTGCCAGAAGAAGATCTACGACGCGTTCATGACCGGTCCTGACCACATGATCGAACTCTTCCACGGCTACACCTACTCTGCACATCCAATTGCTTGTGCCGCAGCGCTGGCAACACTGGACGTATACGAGGAAGAAGGTCTTCTGACCCGCGCAGCCGAGCTGGAAGAGTACTGGCAGGAAGGTCTGCATGGCCTCAAGGACTGCCCGAATGTCATCGACATCCGCAACCTTGGCCTTATCGGCGCTATCGAGCTTGAGCCAATTGCCGGCGAGCCGACCAAGCGTGCGTTCAACGCCTTCCTTGATGCCTATGACAACAACCTGCTCATCCGCACCACCGGCGACATTATCGCCCTTTCGCCACCTCTGGTCATCTCCAAGAGCCAGATCGACGAGTTGTTCACGACCCTTCGCGGCGTGCTTAACAGACTGGGATAAGTGATGACCGAGATCGTTCAACTGGAACTCATCAAAAACGCAGTGGGTGGCTCTAAAAAAGCCTCCCAGTCCGGCCGCGTTGCGCCTGTCTACAACCCTGCAACGGGCGAAGTGTTCGCTGAAGTGGGCCTTTCCAGCGCAGCTGAAGTGGAAGATGCGATTGCTGTTGCAAAAGCTGCCTTCCCTGCGTGGCGCGATACACCGCCGCTCAAGCGTGCGCGCGTCATGTTCAAGTTCAAGGAGCTGCTCTCTGCGAACGCTGACAAGATTGCCCGCGCCATTTCCTCCGACCACGGTAAAACCCATGACGATGCTCTGGGTGAAGTGGCTCGCGGTATCGAGGTGGTGGAATTCTGCTGCGGTATACCGCATCTGTTGAAGGGCGAGTTTGCCCGCAATGTAGGCCCAGCGATTGACAGCTACTCCGACCGCCAGGCCCTGGGTGTTGTTGCAGGTATTACGCCGTTCAACTTCCCTGCTATGGTGCCACTGTGGATGTATCCTGTTGCCATCGCCTGCGGTAACACCTTCGTACTCAAGCCGTCCGAGCGTGACCCGTCTGCGGTTATGGTCGTCTATGACCTGCTTATGGAAGCGGGCCTGCCTGAAGGCGTGCTGAACATCGTCCACGGTGACAAAGAAGCCGTAGATACGCTTCTAACGCACCCTGATGTGAAAGCCATCTCCTTCGTCGGCTCCACGCCGATTGCAGAGTACGTCTACTCAACAGGCACAGCGAACGGTAAGCGCGTTCAAGCGCTTGGCGGCGCGAAAAACCACATGATTATCATGCCGGATGCTGACCTTGATCAGGCAGCTGACGCTCTTATGGGTGCGGGTTACGGTTCTGCTGGTGAACGCTGCATGGCGATTTCCATGGCTGTGCCGATTGGCAAGGAAACCGGCGACAAGCTGGTAGAGAAGCTGATCCCGCGCGTTCAGGCCCTCAAGATTGGCCCAGCGACCGATCCTGATGCTGAAATGGGTCCGGTTATTACCAAGGCGCACCAGCAAAAGGTCAAAGGCTACATTGATCAGGGCGTCAAAGAAGGTGCGGACCTTCTGGTAGATGGCCGTGACTTCTCGCTTCAAGGCTATGAAGACGGTTACTTCGTTGGCGGTACGCTGTTCGACAACGTAACCTCTGAGATGACCATCTACAAGGAAGAGATTTTTGGTCCGGTTCTGTCCGTTCTAAGAGCTGAGAGCTATCAAGAGGCAGTAGACCTCATCAATGCTCACGAATACGGAAACGGCACCGCAATCTTCACCCGTGATGGCGATGCAGCCCGCGCCTTTGCAGACCAGATCGAGGTCGGCATGGTTGGTATCAACGTGCCAATTCCGGTGCCGGTTGCTTACTTCTCCTTCGGTGGCTGGAAGCGCTCCCTGTTTGGAGATCATTCCATCTACGGTCCTGAGGGTATTCGTTTCTACACCCGCCTGAAAACCACAACCAGCCGCTGGCCGGCCGGTATCAAGGAAGGCGCGGTCTTTACATTCCCTAATATGGACTAGGCCCTAACATGGACTAGGCCCGACTATGGACCTGCCCCAGCATGAATTGGGGCACACCTTGCAAGATTGGCTTTGGCGGCGTGAAGGAGAGAGCGTGCTGCCGGAGCCCTACAAAAAAGATTTTTAAAAAAGCAATTAGAACCAGAGGAATTGATCAATGACTACGCCGGGTGCAAACCAGAAAATTAACGGCGACCGTCTTTGGGACGCGCTGATGGAGATGGCGAAGATCGGTCCGGGTATCAGGGGCGGCAACAACCGCCAGACCTTGACCGATGCCGACAAGGAAGGCCGGGAGCTTTTCACCAAGTGGTGTGAAGAGGCAGGCATGACCATGGCCATCGACAGCATGGGCAATATGTTTGCCCGCTTTGAAGGCACTGACCCTTCCCTTGATCCTGTAATGATCGGCTCGCACCTTGATACCCAGCCAACGGGTGGCAAGTACGACGGCGTTCTGGGCGTTCTGGCGGGCCTTGAGGTTATTCGCACGCTGAACGATATGGGCCTCAAAACCAAGCGCTCTATCGAGGTGGTGAACTGGACCAACGAGGAAGGCACACGCTTTGCCCCTGCCATGCTGGCTTCCGGCGTTTTTGCCGGTGTGCATACGCAGGACTGGGCGTATTCGCGTACAGATGCCGAAGGAAAGACCGTAGGCGGCGAACTAGAGCGTATCGGCTACATTGGTGATGAGCCATGCGGCAAGCGCAAGCTGCATGCTATGTTCGAGCTTCACATCGAGCAAGGACCTATCCTTGAGCGCGAGAACGTTGATATTGGCGTTGTAACCCACGGACAGGGCCTTAACTGGCTTCAGGTGACCTTGGTAGGTAAAGAAAGCCACACGGGCTCTACGCCTATGCCAATGCGTGTAAACGCCGGACTGGGTGCGGCCCGTATCACCAACCTCGTCAACGACATTGCTCTGCGTTACGGCCCACATGCTGTAGGTGCTGTGGGGCACATGGATGTCTACCCGAACTCGCGCAATATCATTCCGGGTAAAGTGGTGTTCACCATCGACTTCCGTCACCCTGAAAAGGACGTGATCACCGCTATGGAACAGGCTCTTCGTTTTGAAGGCGCCAAGATTGCCGAGGAGATCGGTCTTTCCATGGACGTTGAGTGCGTTGGTGCGTTTGATCCGGTGAAGTTTGACGAAACCTGCGTTTCCCGCGTTCGCGATGGAGCTGAGCGTTTTGGCTACTCCCACCGCAATATCGTTTCCGGTGCTGGCCATGATGCATGCTGGATCAACCGCGTTGCGCCAACAGCCATGATTATGTGCCCGTGCGTTGATGGTCTTTCCCATAACGAGGACGAGGACATCACTCCGGCATGGGCAGAGGCTGGCACAAACGTGCTGCTTCATGCTGTTCTGGAGACTGCGGAAGTAGACCAGAGCGTGGAAGCGGTTTCCGCTTAAAACCTGTCATTTTTCAATTCCAGCGGGCGCGGAGGACCCTTTCGCGCTTGCCGCAATCTATTTGCTTCGGGCGTTATGAGCGCCTGACCAAGTGATAAAAGAGCCAAAGGCCACATCTGCAACCTTGACCAGACACGAAGGGAACAGTGTGATGGCAACTAAAGTGATTAAAGGCGGTACCGTTGTAACCGCAGATCTGACCTACAAAGCCGACGTTCTGATTGAACAGGGCAAAATCATTGAAATTGGCGACAACCTCTCTGGTGATGAGCTATTGGACGCAACCGGCTGTTATGTGATGCCGGGCGGTATTGATCCGCACGTACACCTTGAAATGCCGTTTATGGGCACCTTCTCTACCGACAACTTTGAAACCGGTACCCGTGCAGCTCTTGCGGGCGGCACCACCATGGTGGTCGACTTCTGTCTTCCTAGCCCTGAGCAGTCCATGCTGGAGGCGCTGGCCGTATGGCAGCAGAAGTCTTCTCAGGCGTGCTGTGACTACTCCTACCACATGGCAATCACGTGGTGGAGCGAGCAGATCTTTAACGAGATGCAGGAAGTGGTTGACCGCGGTATCAACACCTTCAAGCACTTCATGGCCTATAAGGGCGCGCTGATGGTGGATGATGACGAGATGTTCGCATCCTTCCAGCGTTGTGCTGCCCTTGGCGCTATGCCGCTTGTTCACGCTGAAAACGGCGATGTGGTTGCCACCATGCAGCAAAAGCTGCTGGCAGAAGGCAACAACGGTCCTGAGGCTCACGCCTACTCCCGCCCAGCGGAAGTTGAAGGGGAAGCAACCAACCGCGCTATCATGATTGCCGATATGGCTGGCGTGCCTCTCTACGTAGTGCATACGAGCTGCGAACAAGCCCACGAGGCTATTCGCCGTGCCCGCCAGAAAGGTATGCGCGTTTATGGCGAGCCGCTTATCCAGCACCTCACCCTTGATGAGAGCGAATACGCCAACCCTGACTGGAACCATGCGGCCCGCCGCGTTATGTCTCCTCCGTTCCGCAACAAGCAACATCAAGATAGCCTGTGGGCCGGTCTTCAGTCTGGTTCCCTGCAAGTCGTTGCGACCGACCATTGCGCATTCACAACAGAGCAGAAGCAGTTCGGCATGGGTGACTTCACCAAGATCCCGAACGGTACCGGTGGTCTTGAAGACCGTATGCCGATGCTATGGACCTACGGCGTTGGCACTGGCCGCCTGACCATGAACGAGTTTGTGGCGGTGACCTCTACCAACATCGCCAAGATCCTCAACGTGTATCCGCGCAAGGGTGCAATTCTTGTGGGCGCTGATGCTGACATCGTTGTTTGGGATCCGCATCGCTCCAAAACCATCAGTGCCGCGACCCAGCAGTCGGCCATCGACTACAACGTCTTTGAAGGCAAAGAGGTTATGGGGCTGCCGCGCTATACCCTGACACGCGGTCAGGTGGCGATTGAGGAAGGTACTGTGAAAGCAGAGCCTGGACACGGCGAATTCGTTGGCCGCAACTCCTACGCGCCGGTCAACACAGCGCTTTCCAAGTGGAAGGAAATCACCGCGCCGCGCAAAGTTGAACGCAAGCTGGAAAACATGCCGGCCGGTGTCTAACGCGATGTGAAAGCGGGAGGCGCACCGCGCCTCCCTTTTCGTTTTCAATGACTTATCAGATTCTTTTAAGAGACTGATTCATCAAGTTAAACCAGAATTTTCGCCAGACACGGCTCAGTACAAGCTGTAAATACAGCGCCATGGGCTGCTTTCTGGCCACCTGTTAGAAATGATTTGCTTCCATGGCGACACTTGAACAGCCTTCGACAGCCGATGCCGCACAATCCGATGCGCAGAGCGTTGTAGACATCCGTGACCTGTCTCTCACGTTCCAGACCAACGACGGTCCGGTCCATGCCCTTTCCCATATCGACCTCGATATCAAAGAGGGTGACTTCGTTTCTTTTATCGGCCCATCCGGTTGCGGTAAAACCACTTTGCTGCGCGTGATCGCCGATCTGGAAACGCCGACTGGCGGCTCAATTACCGTAAACGACATGAGCCCGGCGCAGGCCCGCATGGCCCGCAGCTATGGCTACGTATTTCAGGCAGCTGCGCTCTACCCGTGGCGTAACATTGCCAAGAATATTGCTCTGCCGCTGGAGATCATGGGCCTTTCGCGCAAGGAGCAGGAAGAGCGTATTCAGCGCAATCTGGACCTTGTGAACCTTGGTGGTTTCGAGAAGAAGTTCCCATGGCAGCTTTCCGGCGGCATGCAGCAGCGCGCCTCTATTGCCCGCGCACTTGCCGTTGACCCGAAACTTCTTTTGATGGATGAGCCGTTTGGCGCGCTGGACGAGATTGTGCGCGATCACCTCAACGAGCAGCTCTTGCGCCTATGGGAGCGCACCAACAAAACAGTCGTGTTCGTTACGCACTCCATTCCCGAGGCGGTGTTTCTTTCCACCAAGATCGTGGTTCTGTGCCCGCGTCCGGGCCGCATTCATGATGTGATCGAGTGCAACCTGCCACGGGATCGCGGCCTTGATATTCGCGAAACGCCGGAGTTTTTGGAGATCGCCCACCGCGTACGCGATGGCCTACGAGCGGGGCACAGCTACGATGATTGATTTCATTCGCTATAAGGTCTGGCCTGTTCTAGCGGTTGTTATCTGTCTGCTGGCTATCTGGTACACAGCCGCTGTTGTGCTGAACACGCCGTTCCAGCAAGACAAGTACGCCCGTGCGAACCTTGAAAATGTAGCATTCACGCAGTTGGTGAGTGATACGCTTTCACAAGAACGCCCTGTTCTACCAGCGCCGCATCAGGTGGTGGAGGAGATCTACAAGACCACCGTATTAAAGAAGGTCACCAGTAAGCGCTCGCTCGTCTATCATGCGGGTATTACGCTTTCTTCAACCATGCTGGGCTTCATCATTGGTGCGGTTCTGGGCATTGTAATCGCCGTTCTGGTGGTGCATTCGCGCGTACTGGACAAGTCACTCATGCCTTGGGTGATATCGTCCCAAACGATCCCCATCCTCGCTATCGCACCGATGATTATTGTGGTTCTTAACGCCGTGGGCATTAGCGGACTGCTGCCCAAGGCCTTTATTTCCACGTACCTGTCATTCTTCCCTGTGACAGTTGGCATGGTGAAGGGGCTTCGTTCTCCTGACACCATCAATATGGACCTGATGAAGACCTACAGCGCCAATGGCAATCAGGTATTCTGGAAGCTACGGCTGCCGTCTTCCGTACCGTACCTTTTCACCAGTTTGAAGATTGCTGTTGCTGCAAGCCTTGTGGGTGCCATTGTTGGTGAATTGCCTACAGGCGCGGTTGCTGGCCTTGGGGCGCGTTTGCTCGCGGGCTCCTACTACGGCCAGACAATCCAGATCTGGTCTGCACTTGTCGTTGCTGCTGTTCTAGCTGCTTGTCTGGTCGCCGCGATTGGTTCTCTTGACCGTATGGTCCTTCGCCGTATGGGAGTTGCCCGATGAGAAAGTCCTTTCCTCTTTTGACGCCGCTCATTCACGGCACCTTGGTATTGACGCTCGTTCTGGCCTTCATCGGCAATGGATCAAACGGAAGTAACCTCTTCCTCATTCCTGTAGTGGTCCTTGCTGCCAGCCTTGCGTCTTCCTCTTACGGGTCAACAGCGCTGGCCCGCTCCTTCTTGCTAGGCGTCGGCCTTGTGTTTGCCACTGTCACACTGACCATGTCGCTTGCTGCCTTCAGAGGCAGTGAAGCGCCCAACGCCTACTGGGTCTTTGTTGTGGCGCTCTGGCTTGCATCATGGAAACTCAACGAGACGATTATCCGCATCGGAGACGAGCGCCCTGCTCTTGCCAAGGCTTCTAACCTTATGGTGCCGGTTATCTTCGGCATAACGCTTCTCTTCCTCTGGGAGTTCATCGTTGTAGGTGCCAATGTCCCCAAGGTACTGCTTCCAGCGCCTTCCGACATCGGCGTGCGCTTGGCGAACTCCCTACCAACGCTTTGGGCTGACTTCCAGCAAACCTTCCTGAAGGCCGTTCTGGTTGGCTACGTGCTTGGGTGCGGCGCTGGCTTTGCATTGGCTCTGCTGGTAGACCGCGTTCCGTTCTTGCGCCAAGGGCTGCTACCAATTGGCAATCTCGTCTCAGCTCTGCCGATCATTGGCGTTGCGCCTATTATGGTGATGTGGTTCGGCTTTGACTGGCCTTCCAAGGCAGCAGTGGTCATTATCATGACCTTCTTCCCGATGCTGGTGAACACGGTCAGCGGCCTTGCTGCGAGCGATGCCATGCACCGCGACCTGATGCGCACCTATGCGGCGGGTCCCGTTGCAACGCTTGTTAAACTGCGCCTGCCGACCGCCATGCCGTTTATCTTCAATGCTTTGAAGATAAACTCCACATTGGCGCTGATTGGTGCGATTGTGGCCGAGTTCTTCGGAACGCCGATCGTGGGCATGGGCTTTCGCATCTCTACCGAAGTAGGCCGCATGAACCTTGATATGGTGTGGGCTGAAATCGCAATGGCGGCTCTTGCAGGATCGCTCTTCTACGCCTCCATTGGCATGTTAGAGCGCATGGTGACCTTCTGGCACCCATCCATGCGGGCAGAGCGTTAGAAACACAGTGGGCGGCCTTGGAGCCGCCCTCTTTTTTATCTCGCCTTGGATGAACTGTGCTGTTAGGGTGCCCGCACTTTTTCAAAGACATGCCGGACACAACGACGATGACACCATCTCGCGATATCACTCGCCTTCTTGAAATCATGAAGGCTCTGCGCACGCCTGTAACCGGCTGCCCTTGGGATCTGGCGCAGGACTTTTCCAGCATCGCGCCCTACACTATTGAAGAGGCCTACGAGGTAGCAGACGCCATTCACCGCAAGGACATGGGTGATCTGTGCGAGGAACTGGGTGATCTGCTACTACAGGTCGTCTACCACTCGCAAATGGCCGCTGAAGAGAACTCCTTCGAGTTTGGCGATGTGGTTGAGGCTGTTACCCGCAAGATGATCCGCCGTCATCCGCATGTCTTTGGTGATGTAAACGCTGAAAAGCCCGAGCATGTCGATAGCTTGTGGGACAAGATCAAGGCCGAGGAAAAGGCAGAGCGCAAAGAACGCCGCGCGGCCCTTGGCATTGCAGAGACCGAGCCGCGCTATCTTGATAGTGTTCCGCGTGTTTTCCCGGCGCTTGCAGAAGCTGAAAAACTACAAAAGCGCGCCTCCAAAGTTGGCTTTGACTGGGGCGCTGCCGGTCCGGTTCTCGATAAAATTCGCGAAGAAGTGGGAGAGCTTTCCAACGAGGTTCACGCTTCTGTTCCTGACCGCGACAAGATCGAGGATGAACTGGGTGATGTGCTGTTTGCAGTGGCAAACCTTGCCCGTCATCTGGACATTGCACCCGAGCAAGCATTGAAGCGAACCAACAATAAATTCCGCACCCGCTTTGCGCATATCGAAGACGGTGCTCAAGGCGAAGGCCGCGCGCTGGAAGACCTTTCTCTCGACGAAATGGAAGCCTACTGGCAGGAAGCAAAAACAATGACCGCACTAGACGACGATGATTTCGACGATGCAGAATTCGTAGAGGATGATGATATCTGGATCCGTCCCTACACTGCTGACGATTTGGCCAGCGTTGTAGAGTGCTGGGAGCAGGCAACCCGTCTGGCGCACCCGTTCTTCTCCGAGGACTTTATTGCCAGCGAGAAGCACAATCTGGAGCATATCTACCTGCCCAACACGGTGACTTACGTTGCTGAGGCGGACGGTAAGGTCGTCGGCTTTATTGCTCTAATGGGTAACGAAATTGGCGGGCTGTTTGTATCGCCAGACCACCACCGCCAAGGCATTGCCCGTACACTGGTAGATGTTGCCATGGCACTTAATCCGCTGGGGTTGAAGGTTGAAGTCTTCGAGAAGAATGACGGCGGCAAGAGCTTCTATAGCGCTTACGGCTTTGAAAAGAGCGAAGGCAAGACCTTTGAGCCGCTCAATGAGCCACTGTTGGTGATGACCTACGCGCCGCGCTAGTACGCGACCAACACGTTTAGGCAAACAATCACGACCATGAAAAAAGCGGCCCCTGTTGGAGCCGCTTTTCTTTTTGCATAAATTTTAGATCGGGGAGTAGGTACCGCTGTCTTCCTCGTCTTCCGGCTCCAGCATCGCGTTGGAGTCGAAGTACTTGGCAAACATGTTGCGCACTCTGTCACGGTGAGCCACAGGCACGCGCACCTCAAGGTGAACGCCTTCCTCTGTGTCTTCCCGCTTCATGATCTCGCAGTGCTGGTATAGCCACGCAAGGCCAGCGCCTTCAGCAGGAGGTAGCAACATAGAAACACTGTCACGCTTTTCTGCCAGCTGGTTCTCGATGCGGTTCAAAAGCGTTTCAACGCCCTCTCCCGTCAGCGCAGAAACAGCAATAGGGCCGGAATGGTCATTGGCTTCAGCCAGCAGCTTTTCCCTGTATGCAGGATCCAGCCTGTCAATCTTGTTCCACACCTCGATCACGCGGTCGTTTTCCGAAACCTTCAGACCCAGCATTTCCAGCGTGTCTGTCACGTCACTTGACTGCGCGCGCGTATCCTCATGGGAAATATCGCGTACATGCAAAATGATGTCAGCCTCGATCACCTCTTCCAGCGTTGCACGGAAGGCTGCCACAAGGTTATGCGGAAGCTCGGAGATAAAGCCTACAGTGTCGGAGAGGATCACCTCACTGCCGTGTGGCAGCTTCAACCGGCGCAAAGTCGGGTCCAGCGTTGCAAAGAGCAAGTCTTTTGCAAACACATCCGAATTGGTCATGCGGTTGAAAAGGGTCGATTTACCGGCGTTGGTATAGCCAACGAATGCCACAATCGGGTGCGGTACTTTTTTGCGCTGCTTACGATGGAGCGCGCGGGTACGCTGTACCTGTACCAGCTCTTTTTCAAGGCTGGAAATACGCCCTTGAATGATACGACGGTCAGCCTCGATCTGCGTTTCACCGGGACCACCGATAAAGCCAAGGCCACCGCGCTGGCGCTCCAGGTGGGTCCACGAGCGAACCAGGCGGGACTTTTGCCACGTCAAATGCGCTAGTTCGACCTGCAAGCGACCTTCTTTTGTCTGCGCACGTTCACCGAAGATTTCAAGGATCAGACCGGTTCGGTCGATCACTTTACAATCCCACGCTCGCTCAAGGTTACGCTGCTGGATAGGAGTAAGGGGATGATCAACAACAACAAGCTCGATTTCTTGGAGCTTGATCTCCTCCTTGATTTCGTCAAGCTTACCCGTTCCCAGCAGTGTGCCAGGCAGAACTTTGCTAAGTTTGACGATACCGGAGTCTACGATTTCCAGCTCAATAGCCGCAGCAAGACCCACGGCTTCTTCAAGCCGAGCTTGCGGGCTGCGCTGTCCCCCGGAGGAACGATCACCGTTTCCTTTCCTCTCGGAAATTGCACGGTTTGTTATTATTGGAACGATAACGAGTGAACGGGTACCCCGTGTCACTTCTGTTTCGCCGGCCTCAACGTTTGCATCACGCTCTTTACTTCTGAGACCGGCCTCTTGATCTTTATGGGGCTTCAATCAGCCACCTGCCTTTTCACCTTCTTCGTCGGATGGATCAAACAACTGTATAGGATTATTCGGCATAATTGTAGAGATTGCGTGTTTGTACACGAGCTGGGAGTGCCCGTCACGACGCAGCAATACACAGAAATTGTCGAACCAAGTAACGACGCCTTGCAGCTTTACCCCGTTGATCAGAAAAATCGTAAGAGGCGTCTTCTGTTTGCGAACATGATTTAAAAAAGTATCTTGAAGATTTTGAGCGCGGTCAGCCATATCTATTTTTTTCCTGTTTAGACGGACGCGGCCGCGGCATCCGCCTGTTTACTGTTCCCATCTTGAAGCGGTTCCGAGCACTCACACACAAAAATAGTTGCCCAAGCCCCTTACGGAACCGCCTTTTGAAGTCATGGTTTTATCATTAGCACCGGGACGGCATTGTCCCCGCAACCTCCAGTTTAGTCAACTGGGCGGTTTCGTAAAATGATTTTCTCAGAAACTTTGCGGTCTCGCCAACATTCCCATCCCCAACTTTGGTATCATCGATCTGGATGACAGGCATAATCGGGCCGGATGCGGAGGTTACAAATGCTTCTAGTGCCTGCTTCGCTTCATCAACAGTAAAACGACGCTCTTCTACGCGAAAACCCTTAGCTTCCGCGAGTTTAATAACAGTAGAGCGTGTAATGCCGCGCAAAATACCATGGTCAGCAGGACGTGTTACAAGCACTTTTCCTGGAAGAACGAGCCAAACGTTAGTTGAGCCACCCTCAGTAACGAAACCTTCGTTATCCACAAACCATGCTTCTTTTGCACCAGCATCCTTGGCTTTTTGCTTCGCCAAAACGTTAGGCAAAAGTCCAACTGTTTTAATATCCACACGATCCCAACGATTCTCAGGTGTCGTTACGACGCGGATACCGGCAGCACCAGCAGCAGCTTTTTTCACCGGATCAACGGAGCGGCTGGTCAAAATAACTGACGGCGCAACGTTTGCAGACGGGAAGTAGTGGTCACGGCGCGCAACGCCGCGGTTGATCTGGATGTAGATCAGACCGTTTTTAACGCGGTTCTTCTCGATGGTTTCACGCATAACACGGATGAACGCTGCACGGCTCATAGGAGACTTGATAGAAAGTTCACGCAAAGAGCGGTCCAGACGGTCCAGATGCGGTTCCATGTCTACAACGGTGCCGTTCCAGATTTCACAAACCTCGTAAACACCGTCGGCAAACTGAAATCCGCGATCCTCAATATGCACCGCAGCGCGGCTGTGGGGAACATACTGTCCGTTTACATAAGCAACGCGGCTCATGATTTTCTATTCCTTCCAATAAGATAGCTAAATTCGGCTGGTGCCCGCGCTCTAGAAGAATTCAAGGGATACACGGAACATCTGCTCCACTTGCCGCACTTTATTCGCAACGGCAAAAATTACAACGCGGTCCTTTGCCAAAATGGTGTCATCACCACTAGGTTTTATCACCGTATCATTGCGGAAAATTGCACCAATACGTATTCCCTCGACGCCTTCGATCTCTCGAAGCGGACGGCCTACAAGTGGTGAGGTTTCCAAAGCTTCAGCCTCAATCACTTCAGCAGCACCGTTTTGCAGCGTGTGAACCGAACGAATACGGCCACGGCGTACGTGCTGAAGGATTTTGGAAATGGTCACCTGACGCGGGTTAACGAACGTGTCGATACCCAGTGCGCCAGCAAAGGCCGGATAACTAGAGTTGTTCAACAACGAAAGGTTGCGCTCACAGCCAAGTTTTTTGGCCATAACGCAGGAAAGAACGTTCACCTCATCCACGTTGGTGAGCGCGACGATCATGTCTGTGTTTTGAACATCGGCCTCCTGCAACAACACCTGATCAAGCGCACTGCCGTGCAGCACCACGGTGCGGCGCAGCTCATCAGCAATACGAACCGCTTTTTCGCGGGACTGCTCGATGATCTTGACCTTGGTCTTGATCTGGCGCTTTTCCAGATGACGGGCAACGTAAGAACCGATGTTACCGCCACCTGCGATGATAACGCGTTTTGCCTCCGGCTCTTCGTGACCGAAGATGCCAAGCATACGGCGAACCTGATCGCGCTTGGAGCAAACGTAGGCGATATCCCCTTCCCGCAGCATGTCACCACTGCGCGGCACGAAGACGTTACCATCACGGGATACACCCACAACGGTTGCCATCAAGTCTGGGAAGAGTTCGGAAAGCTGGCGAAGCGGCGTGTTAAGCACCGGACAGTCGGCATGACAGTCGATACCAACCACGATGACGTTATCATCGGCAAAGCGCACCGTTTCCATTGCACCTGGCAATGACAGGCGACGCAGAACCATTTCACCCACTTCGATCTCGGGGGAAATGATCACGTCGATCGGCATATTCTCGCGAGAGAACAGATTGCTGTTCTGCGGTGCCAAGTAGCTTTGAGCGCGAACGCGGGCGACCTTTGTAGGAACGTTGAACAGAGAGTGCGCAACCTGACACGCAACCATGTTCACTTCGTCGTAAAGGGTCACGGCGATAATCATATCGGCCTGATCGGCGCCTGCTTGCGCAAGAACATCAGGGTGCGCGCCATGGCCAACAAAGCCGCGCACATCCAGCGTATCTCGGATGACGTTCACCAGCTGAGGGGAACTGTCAATTACCGATACATCGTTTTGCTCTGAGGCCAGCTTTTCAGCAATGCCGTAGCCAACCTGGCCGGCGCCACAAATGACAACTTTCATCTCATGTTCCTAAGGGCGATCTGGGATCAACACCCAGCCCTATGACAATCCTAATGATTTTAGTTTGCGGTGCAATGCGGAACGTTCCATGCCAACGTATTCGGCAGTGCGCGAAATGTTACCACCAAAGCGCTTAACCTGTGCTTTAAGGTACTCTCTTTCAAACTGCTCACGGGCCTCACGCAAAGGCAGAGACATCAGCTCTTCAGAACCACTTCCGCCGGGCATATTCGGCAGGGTAGAAGCCACTTCAGAAGGCAGTAAATCCGCAGAAATCACGGCTTCCGGCTCTGCTCTGGTCAGGATCATCAGGCGCTCTACGTTGTTGCGCAACTGGCGCAAATTGCCCGGCCAGTCGTGGGTTTGTAGAACCGCCATAGCATCTTCACCAATACGGCGCATTGGCAGACCGGTAGCACCGGAAATCTGCTGCATAAAGTAGTGAATCAGCTGGGGAATATCCTCACGGCGCTCTTCCAGAGCAGGCACGCGAAGGGGAACAACGCCCAAACGGTGATACAAATCCTCGCGGAAGCGGCCTTCGGCTACTTCAAGTTCGACATTTTTGGCGCTGGAAGACAGGATGCGCACATCCACTTTTACGCGAGAAACACCGCCAACACGGCTAAAAGTTTGCTCCACAAGAACACGCAGGATTTTGTTCTGCGTTTCGCGTGGCATTTCGCCAACTTCATCAAGGTAGAGCGTGCCGCCATGGGCTTCTTCCAAAGCACCCACTTTACGCGGGGAATGGTCGGTTTCTTCAATACCGAAGAGCTCTTCCTCCATGCGTTCAGGCGTGATGTTTGCTGCGTTGATAACAACAAACGGAGCCTTCTGGCGTGGGGAGATTTCGTGAATTGTACGGGCGACCAATTCCTTGCCCGATCCGGAAGGACCAGTAATCAAAATACGGCTATTCGTTAGAGCCACACGCTCGATTGTCTGGCGAAGGTGGTTCATCGCGCTAGAGCTACCAACCAAGCGAGCGGCGTCGCCACTGCGCTGTTTAAGCTCGCGGATTTCGCGCTTCATGCTGGATGCTTCCAGAGCACGCTCCGTAATAAGCACCAGACGATCAGCCTTGAACGGCTTTTCGATGTAGTCGTAAGCGCCCTTTTTGATGGCGGAAACCGCTGTTTCCACGTTGCCGTGACCGGAAATAATCACAACAGGCAGATCTGGGTTTTGCTCCTTGATAACCTCAAGCAGTTCCAACCCGTCCAGCTTGCTGCCCTGCAGCCAGATATCCAGAACAACAAGTGCCGGACGCCTGTCTGCAATTGCAGCCAGTGCGCTGTCACTGTCTCCTGCGGTACGAGCCGCATACCCATCATCTTCAAGAATACCAGCGATCAGTTCGCGGATATCAGCTTCATCATCAACGATCAGAATGTCCGTTGCCATTGCCTGCACCCACCATTTCTTCGGTTGAAATTTCGTTTTTGTCTTGGGAAGTCGAAGTGCGCATGAACAAGCGGATCATTGCCCCATGCCCGCCTTGCGCAACTGATGGTGCATCGCAAAGCTCGATGCCACCACCGTGGTCTTCCATAATTTTTCTTACAATCGCCAGCCCCAGACCGGTGCCCTTTTCACGGGTGGTCATGTACGGCTCCAACAGCCGTTGGCGATGTTCTGCCGGAAGGCCGATACCATTGTCGATTACTTCGACAACCTGCATATCGCCTTCACTCACCAGCCTGATAAGGACGTGCCCTTTTTCCTCATCAGGATGTTTAAGCTGATAGGCCCCGACAGCTTCAGTTGCGTTCTTCACCACGTTACCAACGGCCTGCCCTACAAGGCGGCTATCAAAA
This sequence comes from Pseudovibrio flavus, assembly GCF_009711345.1. Taxonomy (GTDB): domain Bacteria; phylum Pseudomonadota; class Alphaproteobacteria; order Rhizobiales; family Stappiaceae; genus Pseudovibrio; species Pseudovibrio flavus. The sequence continues at coordinate 44,271 of NZ_SMMA01000049.1, read as the reverse complement.
CGGATAGGAACGACCTCATCAGGCAGCTCGCTCTCGATCTTAATGTCAGGATTTGCGACAGAGAGCATGAACGCGGCTTCACGCACTGTATTGCGCAGGTCACCTTCACTGAAATGAGGCTTCGGCATACGGGCGAAGGAGGAGAACTCATCCACCATGCGGCCGATATCACCCACCTGACGGATGATCGTATCCACGCACTGGTCGAAGACCTTGCGGTCATCATCAACGATCTGTTTGGCGTAACGTCTGCGGATACGCTCTGCAGAAAGCTGGATCGGGGTAAGCGGGTTTTTGATCTCGTGTGCGATACGGCGAGCAACGTCAGCCCACGCTGAGTTTCGCTGTGCGGCGACGAGATCGGTAATATCGTCAAGCGTAACCACAAAGCCGTGCTCTGTGCGGGTCGCCTCTTCCGTCGTCACCTGAACGTTCACGGTACGCTCGCGGCCACGACGCACAAGGGAGACCTGAGAAAGCTTCGGCTTATTGGTTTCGACCTGCTCGAGAGCTGTATCGATTGTCTCAGACAGCTCTTTGATCGCTTCCCCGATAGGCTTTGCGAGCAGTTCTTTCTCGTCCTGCTTCAGGAGATCCATTGCAGCGCGGTTGACCAGCGTGATGCGCCCTGCATCATCGATGCCGATAACACCAGAGGAAACGCCGGAAAGCACCGCCTCGGTAAAGCGGCGGCGTTTGTCGATCTGGTCGTTTGCAGCTAGGAGCGCCTCGCGCTGACCGCGCAGCTGCCCCGTCATATTGTTGAAGGTAGAGGCGAGGTTGACCATGTCACCACTGGAGCCATTCGCTTCCACCTGAACCTTCAAATTGCCTTTGGAGACTTCGTCAGCGGCACCAATAAGGTTACGGATCGGCCTCACGAGATTATTTGCAAAGCCAAAGCCGACCCAGATGGATGCAAGCAGCAGCACAAGCGCCACGCCAACGTAAACGATAGCGAAGGCAAGCTGAACACCAAAGCGCCCGTTCTCCATCTCCGCGTAGTCATTCACGCCAGCCTCGGCAAGGCGCTGATATTCAACAACGCGAGGGTCCAGAGCGCGGGTTACATAGAGATAAAGGTCATCATAGGCAGACAGCTTCATAACGCCGCCTACGAGGTTCGATACGCCCGGGTGAATAAGGATTGGCGCGCCATCTTGCGCCTGCTTCATCGCGTTTTCCGGCGGCAGCAGAGGCGCAACATCAGGATCGCGCAGTACACGCATCACAACAGTTCCGTCCCGCTTTAGAATGTAAGCGCCGAGCAGACCGCGAACCCAAGTCTGGGTCTCAAAAAAGCGATCAAAGCGTGATGGTTCGTAGTGGTATGCGTTGCGGTTAAGATCAACGTCGTTCACCATCGCAATAAGCGTAGAGCGCAGAATATTGCCGTGTTCTTGAACATAGGCCGCAGCAACGGATTGTGCGTTACCGATGATCTCTTTGGTGCGTTTTTCGAACCAGCGATCAAGACCCTGATCGAGCGTAATCGTTGCCACAGCTGCAACGATAATGGCCGGAATAGCAGCAACGAGGGAAAACATAGTGACGGTGCGCACGTGAAGCCGTGCAGCAGCGCGTCCGCGCCTTCTTGCTTTGAGAAGACGGCTAAACTCCCAGATAATAAGACCGACGAGGGTGGCAACAAGCAGGGAGTTGGTGATCAACGCCGCGTAGATAACGTTCTCGGTTGGGTCAATCGGTGTGAGACCCATAAGCACAAGGAACGATAGAGCGATGGAGATAAGAGCGACAACAACGATGGAAAGGCCGAAGATACGTGCCTTTCGCCCGTTAAGGCCGTTGCCGTTGGCGTCCCCATCCAGCTTGGTTTTTAAAATCATCAGGGCCCGATCACATTTTAAATCTGCGCAGCAAATGCAATAGCGACTTTACTACCACACAATGTTGCCAAAATGAGACAATGAGATCTAAGGGGGCCAAGATACTGGGGAAAACGGGGCTCTAAGCAATGGCAGGTATGCAACACCTAAGAGCCCCGAGAAGGAATTTACCGCGAACTACGGATGACCTTAACGTCGAGATCGCGAATTTTCTTACGTAGCGTATTGCGATTCACACCCAGAAGCTCAGCAGCCTTGATCTGGTTACCTCTTGTGGCGGCCAACACAGCGCTGATGAGCGGGTATTCAACCTCTCTCAGGATGCGGTGATAAAGGCCGGGAGGTGGCAATGTATCGCCAAAGCCTGCGAAGTAGTCACCCAGATAATGCTCAACGGAAGCGCACAGATCACGCTCCGCACGGGGCTCGTCGTCTACGGCAGAAACAGCAGGCTGACTCAGCTCCAGATCGATCAGGTTTGAGGTGATCACATCTTGCGGGTAAAGCGCGGAAAGGCGACGAACGAGGTTTTCCAACTCGCGTACGTTACCCGGCCAGCGATAGCGACGCAGCTTATCAAGAGCTGCAACCTCGATCTGCTTTGCAGGTAACCCTTCCTTCTCAGCAAGGGAGAAGAAGTGGCGCACAAGATCCGGCACATCCTCTGTGCGCTCACGAAGCGGCGGAATGCGGATCGGAACGACGTTGAGGCGGAAATAAAGGTCTTCGCGGAAGAGCCCCTGATTAATGAGCTGGCGCAGATCCTTATTGGTGGCTGCAACAATGCGCACATCCGTTTTAATCGGCGTACGTCCGCCCACAGTGGTGTACTCACCCTGCTGCAGAACGCGTAGCAAACGGGTTTGCGCTTCCATTGGCATATCGCCGATTTCATCAAGGAACAGCGTGCCGCCGTCTGCCTGCTCGAAGCGGCCAGATGCACGGGCCTGAGCGCCTGTGAATGCCCCTTTCTCGTGACCGAAGAGTTCAGACTCGATCAAATCACGAGGAATAGCAGCCATATTGACCGCCACAAACGGGCCATTGCGGCGCTTACCGTAATCGTGCAGCGCGCGGGCGACCAGCTCTTTACCGGTACCGCTTTCACCGTTGATCATAACGGTCAGGTCGGTCTGCATTAGGCGAGCCAGAACGCGGTAGATTTCCTGCATGGCCGGAGAGCGGCCAACAAGCGGGATATTCTCGCCGCCATCATCGCCAAGCTGAGCGTTTGGAGATTTAGGCTCCGCCAAAGCGCGGCCAACAATACCGATCAGCTCTTTGAGATCGAAAGGCTTTGGCAGGTATTCGTATGCGCCCTGCTCTGACGCCTTAATGGCGGTCATGAATGTGTTTTGCGCACTCATGATGACGACCGGCAGGTCTGGGCGCAGTTTGCGAATGCGTGGCAGTACGTCAAACGCATTTTCGTCTGGCATCACCACATCGGAGATAACCAGATCACCTTCGCCCGAGCTTACCCAACGCCACAGGGTTGTCGCGTTAGATGTGAGCCGAACTGTGTAACCTGCGCGCGAGAGCGCTTGATTTAGGACGGTGCGGATTGCAGCATCGTCATCAGCAACGAGGATAGTTCCACTTGGCATCACTTTTAACCCTATTAGCTCTGGGAGTGTTCTTGTGGCGAGTAAGCCGACATAAGCACGCGGAAAGTCGTGCCACGCCCAGTACTGTCACACTCGATTACGCCGCCATGATCTCCGACGATTTTGGCAACCAAGGCCAAGCCAAGGCCTGAACCGTTTGTTTTCGTCGTTACGAATGGCTCAAACAAATGCGGAAGAAGTTCTTCTGGAACCCCTGTCCCATTGTCTCGAACGCAAAATTCCAGTGGCAATGAAACCCGTTCCCGAACGCCGGGAACAGAAAGGCGAATACCGGGGCGAAACGCTGTAGAGATAACGATTTCCGCATCTCTCACGTTGCCCAAGGCTTCGCTCGCATTTTTTATAAGATTGAGAAAAACCTGTACCAGTTGGTCACGGTTGGCGTAGACCTGCGGCAAGGACGGATCATATTGCTCTATGATCTTGATGTTTTTGGCAACGCCATGCTCCGCAATGCGCTTAACATGGTCCAGAACACTATGGATATTAACCGGCTCACGGTCGATCGGGCGCTCGTCTGAGAACACCTCCATACGATCCACCAGCTTTACGATCCGGTCTGTTTCATCCTGAATAAGACGAGTGAGCGAGCGATCATCATCACCCACTGCCATTTCCAGCAGCTGGGCCGCCCCGCGAATACCAGAAAGCGGATTTTTGATCTCATGGGCCAGCATTGCAGCAAGGCCAGTAACTGTGCGTGCAGCGCCTCTGGAGGTCAGCTGCTTGTCCAGCTTTTCCGCCATGGTTCGCTCTTGGAACAACAGAACAACTGCGCCCTCGCGCCCACTCATGGGAGACGCGTTAATATCTACCAGCTTGTCATGGCCGATGCGCGGCGAGCTGATATCAACCTTATACTCGTTAACGGAGGAATTACGCTCACGAACCTGCGCGATCAGCGCCAATAGCGGGCTACCAAACGGCACGAAATACGAGATGCTATGGCGCTTCAGGACAGAAAAGCTGGCCTGAAAGAAATCTTCTGCTGCTGTATTTGCACCAAAGATGACATTATTTTCGTCGAGCACAATGACTGGATGCGGAAGTGAATCCAGAACCAGTTGCCCCTCACTCGATCCTACCGAACCCATTTTGCCACCTTCTACCGCCCCCTATGCGGCTTTTTGTTGTTTTCCGTCGTTGTTGGAGAACCAGTTGTGCAGGGTCTTCATGACAGATGCAGGATCACCGTTTGTCATTAGCCCCTTCTGGAAACCCTCTGGCGCATCGATCAACGTGCCGCTTGCTTCCAGATACCAGCCGATGTGTTTTCGCGCTGCCCGTACGCCGATTTCCGGCCCGTAGTGGGAGAGCATCGCCTCGTAATGCTCAACAACCAAATCAGCCAGCTCGCTACCAACCAGATCTTCCTTGCGCTCACCCGTTTTAAGGAAGTGCGCAACGTGGCCCGGTAACCAAGGACGCCCGTAGGCGCCACGCCCGATCATCACCAGATCCGCACCGGACTGCTCCAGCATTGTCACGGCATCGTCGTAGCCGCAGCAGTCACCGTTCGCCACAAGCGGTACAGAGATTGCCTCACGCACAGCTCGAATGGCTTTCCAGTCTGCTTCGCCCTTATAAAACTGGCTTCGCGTACGACCATGAACGGTGATCATTTGAACACCGGCATCTTCCGCCTGCTTTGCAAGCACAGGCGCGTTGATGGAGTTCTCGTCCCAGCCCAGACGCATTTTCAGCGTTACCGGTACGCTGACCGCCCCAACGGTCGCCTCAATGAGCTGCATCGCCAGAGGCAAGTCCTTCATGAGCGCTGAACCGGAGTAGCCGCTTGTCACCTTTTTGGCAGGGCAACCCATATTAATGTCAATGACTTGAGCGCCTGCGCCTTCAGCAATGCGAGCCCCTTCCGCCATCCATTTCGGGTCGCGTCCAGAAAGCTGCACAACGTGCGGCGTGATTCCCTCACCCTCTACCCGCAGCAAACTTTGGTGCTGACCTGTGGCAAGGGTGTTGCTAGCAACCATCTCACTGACAACAAGGCCAGCTCCATAGCGGTAGGCCAACCGACGGAACGGAAGGTCTGTAATGCCGGACATGGGCGCAAGCATAACGTTATTCTTAAGTGAGATATTACCGATACTTAGCATTTTTTGGGGATCTGAAGGTTCCGGAACTGCACATTCAATATGCAAACTTGTTTCTGCCTGTATTTTAGACAATCTTATGATTCAGACAAGTGATAATTAGGATAATTTTCATAGACACATATTGAGATTGCCCGCCAAATACGACAAAAGTGCCCAACTGTCACTGATGAATTTGGAAGATGGGCGGCCTGCGCTGCTATCAACTCGATAAGTTAATTTCTGTATGAGCGATTGTTTGAAAAAAGATCATAAGAAAGTTGCTGTCATTATTGTCGCTGCCGGACGAGGCACGCGCATGTACACTAAAGATGACAAGAGCCCGAAGCAGTATCGGGAGCTTTCCGGCCTTTCCGTTCTGCGGCACACTGTCGATGCGATTGCCGCGTTTCCTTTTATTGATGTCATTCAGCCTGTCATTCACAAGGACGATAAAGACGTCTTTCTGGATACGCTCAAAGGTGCAAAGCCAAGCAACCTGCAAGACCCTGTAGAGGGTGGCAAGGACCGGCAGACCTCCGTTTATAATGGCTTGAAGGCCATCGAGCCTTTTAAGCCGGACTACGTCCTCATTCACGATGGCGTTCGCCCGTTCGTGACCGATGATCTATTTGCCCGCGTAATTGAAGCGCTCGACAATGGCGAACAGGCCGTTCTGCCTGCAACGCCGGTTTCTGACACCTTGAAACGTGAAGCAGAAGACGGAACCGTTAAAGAGACTGTAGACCGCACCGGTCTTTGGGCTGCGCAAACACCGCAAGGATTTCCGTTCTCGGCGATTATCGGGGCGCACCGCAGCGCTGCAGATCAAGGCCTTTTCCACTTTACCGATGATACCGCTCTTATTGAGTGGACCGGTAACCGCGTGAAGATTGTAGAGGGCCACCGCCAGAACATCAAAATCACCACGCCTCAGGATATGGAAACCGCGCGGCAGATCGTTTCGCAAAACACAGAAAGCACCCAGATGGAAACCCGTGTAGGCCAAGGCTTTGACGTTCATGCCTTTGAAGAAGGCACTGCCGTAATCCTCGGTGGCCTTGCCATTCCACATGACAAGAAGCTGAAAGGCCACTCGGACGCAGACGTAGCGCTGCATGCGCTGACAGACGCATTGTTTGGCGCTATTGCCGATGGTGATATCGGCTTGCACTTCCCTCCTTCTGATCCGCATTGGAAGGGCGCGGAAAGCGACATCTTCCTCAAGCATGCGGTGAACAAGGTTAAACAGCGCGGTGGCCGCATCGTGCATCTTGACCTGACAATCATCTGTGAAGCACCAAAAATTGGCCCGCACCGCCAAGCTCTGCGCGAGAACATTGCGAAGATCTGCGGATTGCCAGTAGGCCGCGTTGCCGTGAAAGCTACAACATCTGAAAAGCTGGGCTTTACGGGCAGACAGGAAGGCATTGCCGCTATGGCTTCTGCCACCGTTATGCTGCCATTTGAAGACGAGGAATAAAGGTTATGACCAATCTGCAGCGCTTGCATGATAAAGCTGAGCATCTCATCACCCTTTGCCGAGAAAAGAAGGCGAAGGTGGCGACAGCGGAATCGTGCACCGGCGGATTGGTAACCGGCCTTTTGACCGAGATTTCAGGCTCTTCTGACGTCGTTGATCGCGGCTTTGTAACCTACTCAAACGAAGCCAAGAACGAGATGATTGGCGTGCCCATGGACCTGATTGAGGAACATGGCGCGGTGAGTGAAGAAGTTGCTCATGCTATGGCCGAGGGCGCACTAGCGCGTTCCAGAGCCGATATTGCCGTCTCCATTACGGGAATCGCCGGACCGAACGGTGGCAGTGATGACAAGCCCGTCGGGCTCGTACACTTTTGTGTTGCGACCACGAAGTCCGGTATCAAACATTCACGGCAAGTCTTTGAAAACAAAGGTCGCGACTATATCCGCTGTGAGGCCATTGCCCACGCACTGGACCTGATGGAAGACGCCTGCCACTCCCTATGACACTTTATTAACCTGCGCCCCGTAGCCTAGACCGGTTTTAAACATCGTTCTTTTTGTTTGTACCGCGTTTAGGGGAGCTGATGGTTAGTCTTGTTCGTATATCGCTCACCGGCGGTTTTCTGGCGGTGATGTGGGTTCCAGCGCTCTCCGCTGACCTCTATTTAATTTCCCGCGATCTTCAGGGGCATTTTTTCGCCAGTCACCGTGTCTTCAATGAAGAAAAGGAAGGCTACCGCCATGTCTCCTTTTGCGAAGATGACTACTGGATCAAACCCTATTCTGTCGCTTGGTCCAAATGGGAAGAAAAACAGGGCCGCACGGTCAACATCGAAGGCAATTTGGGGCAAGGCTGGAAGATAGCCTGCGCCATGCCAACGCGGCAGGTCTCCCTCTCTGACGTTGGCATATATGTGAGCTTGGAGGACGCAATGACCACCAAGCAGCCGGAAAAGCACCGAGCCAACCGATTTACCGCGATCCGCCAGACATTCAGTAAGACGCTGGATAAAAATGAGCCGAACTCATCGTTCCACAATCGCTTGAAGCTGGATACGCCCGAAGGCGCTACCCTAACCAAGAAACCCTAAGCTATTAAGCCCGTTCGCTGCACGCCCATACCAGCGCTGTTTGCAGCCTACGACACTTGCACGCTTAGGTGCATCCACATGCGAACCAATTTTGAAACAAGATTACCAAAACGCTTGAAAGCGAGTTAAAGATGAGCACGGCAAGAAAAGATCACTCAGAGATGATTCATGAAAAAACCGTTGAAGTGTCTCATCTGGCCATTAAAGCCACGCTTTTAGTAAATGGAGGTGCGGCTGTAACCGTAATTGGTTTTTTATCCTCCGTTTTCAAAGTAGAAAATACCCACTCCAATTTATTAGTTAGCGCCGCCGATGCGCTAATGTTCTTTGCGTGGGGACTAGTAACTGCGATTGTAACTTTGGCACTAGCTTATCTTACAAACTACTTCAGCCTATCTACTTGGATTGACTATCAAAAAACCAACCATATCATGAAGCGCGCCTTCCACGTAGGCGCCATTCTTTCATTCTTCACCTCTATTGGGCTTTTCATATGCGGAGCCTATAGCGTTAGAAACGCATTTGTGGGTGCTATCGTTTAATCCAACAAAGGCGAGGCAGAAAATGACCCACTATGGCTTGATGAAGTCTCAGTCCAAACCATCAATGCCCCCATACCATCGCTTATGCAAACCGCAACTCCCACGACGCTTTCCAACGAGCCACAAAGCAATCAGCATTAACAGATCATTGAGCGTATAGCCGCGCTCCTGCTCGAGACAGGATAGTTTTCGGAATTTGGGAAGACAGGGATGCGCCGTTAAGCAGAAGCGCCATAGATCTTGGTCGCACGCTCTTCAAAAGCCGTAGAGAATTTACGGAAAGCTCTGTCAAACATAGTGCCCATGAGCGCGGAAAGAGCGCGGCTCTTGAACTCGTAATCGATATAGAAGTTCACGGAACATCCACCGCGCTGCTCGTCAGAAACGAACGTCCAACGGTTTTCTAAGTGCTTGAAGGGGCCATCCAGATATTCAACGAGGATCTGGAGATTATCAGGATCAAGAGTCACGCGGCTGGTGAACGTTTCACTTACAAACTTATAGGCAACGGTCATATCAGCCACGAGCAACTCACGATTGCCATCAATTGCTTTTCGGCCCCTCACCTTCAAATCCTGACAAAGAGGCACAAACTCGGGGTAGTGTTCAACATCGGCCACAAGCTGAAACATATCGCCAGCCGAGTGGGCGACGTGATGGCTTGTTTCAAATTTCGGCATGCTCTTATTAAACCCCGATGACAAAAATTAATCTGCAGGTTTCATAGGAAAGCTTGGCACACTTGCCAAGCCATTCAAAAGTTCTTTTCCAACTCTAATTAATAGACAAAAAAGTGGGGCCGTCCGGCAAGACGACCCCTTCCCAAGCACAGGGAAAAGCTTTTTTCTTACATGCCCTTACGAGCTGCTCGTGCCGCTTTAAGATCATTAAAGTCATCACCGGCGTGGTGAGAGGAGCGTGTCAGAGGGCTTGCAGAAACTTTTAGGAAGCCTTTGGAGTATGCAATTTTCTCGTAGGCTTTGAATTCTTCAGGTGTCGCGAAGCTCTTTACCGGATGGTGCTTCTTGGTTGGCTGCAGGTACTGGCCAACAGTCAGGAAGTCCACATCAGCAGTGCGAAGGTCATCCATAAGCTGAAGCACTTCGTTACGCTCTTCGCCAAGACCAAGCATGATACCAGACTTGGTGAACATAGTTGGGTCCAGCTCCTTCACGCGCTGTAACAGGCGAATGGAGTGGAAGTAACGAGCACCCGGACGAACCTTCAGGTAGTTGGAAGGAACAGTCTCAAGGTTATGGTTGAACACGTCAGGCTTTGCAGCGACCACGATTTCCAGAGCACCTTCTTTACGCAGGAAGTCAGGCGTCAGAACCTCGATTGTGGTCTTTGGAGACTTTTCGCGGATCGCTTTAATCACGTTTGCAAAGTGGGTCGCGCCGCCATCATCAAGATCGTCGCGGTCCACCGAAGTGATCACTACGTGTTCCAGCCCCATGGAAAACACAGCATCAGCAAGGCTTTGCGGCTCGTTCTGGTCTACAGGGCCCGGCATACCGGTACGCACATTACAGAACGCGCAAGCGCGGGTACATGTATCACCGAGGATCATGAAGCTTGCGTGCTTTTTAGACCAGCACTCACCAATATTCGGACAGCCCGCTTCTTCGCAAACCGTTACGAGATTGTTCTTGCGAACCAGCTCGTGGGTTTCACGATAGACAGGAGACGTTGGCGCTTTAACGCGAATCCACTTTGGCTTACGGGCAACCGGATTATCCGGGCGGTGAGCCTTTTCTGGATGGCGCATCTTCGCCTTGTCAGTTGCTGCGGTGGCAACTTGTGCTTCTGCTTGATCGCGTCCGTCAGTTGCTTTGTCCAGCGTATTTACTATGGTGACCATTGTACCCTGCTGTTTCTTAGGTGTTGCTGGTGGGCACCCTCATCCCCTACCAGCTCCTAAATTCCGTTTTGAGGTCTGTTGCTCAAAAAACTTTGCGTTTGAGGAACAGGAGGAGAATGGCACCGCAACTCGCCACAACAATGCTGTCTATCCAGCCGCCTGTGACGTTCAATCTCAATAGATTGGCGATATAGCCACCTACCAGCGCTCCAACCAGACCAAGGATAAGATTGCCGAAAAGCCCGCCACTGCTGTCAAACACTCTGTTTGCCACAGCACCGGCAATCAAACCTATGATAATCCAGAAAAATACTGCACCCATAATGTTCTCCTAACTGCTTGGTCCACCAGCTATTGCTGGCTCATCCATTTTACAGTCCCTCAAGCTATGACTACTTAAGGGGGTTATACGCACAGCGCAATAGTTCTGGGTTATAGCGCCGGAACAAATAATGCTCCGGCGCTTGTTTTTTACATATTCAGCGCGCGGCCGTATGCGTCCAGAACACTTTCCTTCATCATTTCGGAAAGAGTAGGATGCGGGAATACGGTGTGCATCAGATCTTCTTCAGTGGTCTCCAGACCCATCGCGACAACAAAGCCCTGAATGAGCTCGGTAACTTCAGCGCCCACCATGTGAGCACCCAGAAGCTGACCGGTCTTCTTGTCGAAGATGGTCTTCACGAGACCTTCAGGCTCACCAAGAGCAATCGCCTTACCATTACCCATGAACGGGAAGCGGCCAACGCGGATGTCGTAGCCAGCTTCTTTTGCCTTAGGCTCGGTCAGACCGACGGATGCCACCTGCGGGTTACAGTAGGTGCAGCCCGGGATCTGGCCTTTGTCCATTGGATGAACGTCAAGACCTGCAATTTTCTCGATGCAGATAACGCCTTCATGCTCAGCCTTGTGAGCCAGCATTGGAGGACCAGCAACGTCACCGATTGCAAAGATGCCCGGTACGTTGGTGCGGCCATAACCGTCAATAACAACGCAGCCACGGTCGGTCTTCACGCCAAGTGCTTCAAGGCCGAGGTTTTCGATGTTGCCAACAACGCCAACAGCAGAGATGAGCTTTTCAGCGGTCAAATCCTGCTTCTTGCCGTCTTTGGTTTCAACAGTCGCGGTAACCTGACCATTGCCCTTCACAACCTTGGAAACCTTAGCTTCAAGAATGAACTTGATGCCCTGCTTTTCCATCTGCTTTTTGGCGATAGCGGAGATTTCAGGATCTTCTACCGGCATGATGGTTGGCATCATTTCGATGACAGTGACATCAACGCCCATGGTTTTGTAGAAGGAAGCGAATTCGATACCGATAGCGCCAGAACCCATGACGAGCAGGGATTTAGGCATTTTCTGCGGAACCATCGCTTCAAAGTAGGTCCAGATGTTTTCTTTATCTGGCTCAATACCCGGAATAACGCGCGGACGAGCACCGGTTGCAACGATGATGTTCTTTGCAGTGTAGGTGCCGTGACCCTTAACGCCCTTAGGAGTTGGGTGCTGCGGCTGGTATGCCGGACGGGATGGTTCGCCAACAACAACTTCACCCCGCTTGGAGATCTTAGCCTCACCCCAGATGATGTCGATCTTGTTCTTCTTCATCAAGAAGCCGACGCCGCCGTTCAGCTGGCCGGATACGCCGCGAGAGCGCTTCACAACTGCTTCTGCGTCGAAGTCGATAGAGCCAGCGGACAGACCGTAGTCTTTTGCATGCTCCATGTAGTGATAGATTTCTGCGGAACGCAGCAGAGCCTTGGTCGGGATACAGCCCCAGTTCAGGCAGATGCCGCCCATATGTTCGCGCTCGACGATTGCGGTTTTGAAGCCGAGCTGGGCTGCACGGATGGCGGTTACATAACCACCAGGACCAGAGCCGATAATGATGACGTCGTAGGCGTTGCCACTCATTCGTCTATCCTCGTTTGTCGGAAAGCGCGTGTTACTCACTGCTGCTTTCCACGTTCTCTGAGAATTCTTTTCAAAAGCTAATCACGGCGCCGCTCTGAAACCCTTAGGTCCGGGGCGAATGCGGGCGGGTAGCAAAAAGCCACCCTGCCCTTCATTAGTCGCGATCAACCTGATGTCGATGTCGCTTTGCGGGTCTTAGACCAGCATGGACATCGGATTTTCGATGTATGCCTTGAACGCCTGCAGAAGTTCTGCACCCAGAGCACCGTCAACTGCGCGGTGGTCGGTAGACAGCGTTACGGACATAACCGTTCCGATTGCCAGTTCGTCGTCTTTGACGATTGGCTGCTTAACACCAGCGCCTACAGCCAGAATGGTTGCGTGCGGTGGGTTGATAACAGCGCAGAAGTCTTTGATGCCGAACATGCCGAGGTTGGAAACCGCGGTGGTGCCACCTTGGTATTCCTGCGGCTGCAGCTTACGGTCACGAGCGCGTTTCGCCAGATCCTTCATCTCGTTGGAGATGGTAGACAGGGACTTCTCGTCAGCGCGGCGGATGATCGGAGTGATCAGGCCACCATCGATGGAAACCGCTACACCAACGTCTGCGTGCTTGTGGATCAGCATGCCTGCGTCTGTCCAAGATGCGTTTGCATTTGGAACAGCTTTCAGTGCCAGAGCATGGGCTTTGATGACCATGTCGTTCACGGAGAGCTTGTAAGCTGGCTTGCCGTCTTTATCGAGCGGAGCAGACTTGTTGAGCTGGCCGCGCAGAGCAAGCAGTGCGTCGAGGTTGCAATCTACGGTGAGGTAGAAGTGCGGAACGGTCTGCTTAGACTCGGTCAGGCGTTTCGCGATGGTCTTACGCATACCGTCATGCGGGATGAGTTCGTAAGAACCTTCTTCGAACAGCTTGAGGATCTGATCGTCGGACTGACCTTTTGCAGGTGCTGCTGGTGCAGGCGCTGCAGCTGGTGCCGGAGCTGCTGCAGCAGCAGGCGCTGGCTTACCGGTGCCCGCAGCAATAGCTGCTTCAACGTCGCGCTTAACAACACGGCCATGAGGACCGGTGCCGTTGATCAGAGCGATATCGAGACCTTCCTGCTTGGCAATACGGCGTGCCAGAGGAGAAGAGAATACGCGCTCACCCTTTGCAGCAGGTGCTGCTGGTGCCGGGCTTGCTGCAGGAGCAGGAGCGGCAGCAACAAGTGCTGGAGCTTCCGCCGCTGGTGCAGGCGCTGCGGCAGGTGCCGGAGCCGGTGCTGCGCCAGCGCTATCCATTGCAGATGCGTCTTCGCCTTCTTCCAGAAGAACCGCGATGATAGCGTTTACTTTAACGCCTTCGGTGCCTTCAGGTACGACGATCTTGCCAACAGTACCCTCGTCCACGGCTTCAACTTCCATGGTGGCTTTGTCGGTTTCGATTTCAGCGATAACGTCGCCGGAGGAGACAGTGTCTCCTTCCTTAACGAGCCATTTCGCCAGATTGCCCTCTTCCATGGTTGGGGAAAGAGCAGGCATCAAGATATTAATTGCCATTGGTTCTCTTCCTCCAGTTAGGCGGTGTAGGTAACGGCTTTAACCGCGTCGATCACTTCCTGAACGTTTGGAAGCGCGAGCTTTTCAAGGTTAGCCGCGTAAGGCATTGGAACGTCTTTACCGGTGATGCGCAGGATTGGAGCGTCAAGGTAATCGAACGCCTGTTCCTGAACCTGATAAGCAATTTCAGAGGAAACAGAGCAGATCGGGAACGCTTCTTCTACGGTTACCAGACGGCCGGTCTTACGAACGGAGGTCAAAATGGTTTCCATATCCAGCGGACGGATGGTGCGCAGGTCGATGAGTTCAGCAGAGATGCCCATCTTCGCCAGTTCTGCAACCGCGTTGAGAGCGTAGGTCATGCCGATGCTCCAAGAAACGATGGTTACATCGGTACCGCTGCGAACAACTTTCGCCTTACCGATTGGCAGAACGTAGTCGTCCAGCTTCGGAACATCGAAGTGCTGTCCGTAAAGCAGTTCGTTTTCAAGGAAGATGACCGGGTTCGGGTCACGGATCGCAGCTTTCAGGAGACCTTTTGCGTCAGCAGCGGTGTATGGCTGAACAACTTTGAGGCCCGGAATGGAAGCATACCATGCAGCGAAGTCCTGGGAGTGCTGTGCGCCAACGCGTGCTGCTGCACCGTTTGCACCACGGAACACCATAGGAGCGCCCATCTGGCCACCAGACATGTAAAGGGTCTTGGCAGCAGAGTTGATGATGTGGTCAATCGCCTGCATTGCGAAGTTGAAGGTCATGTATTCAACGATAGGACGCAGACCGGACATTGCCGCACCAACAGCCAGACCGGTGAAGCCGTGCTCGGTGATTGGAGTGTCGATAACGCGCTTGTCGCCGAATTCGTCAAGGAGGCCCTGAGAAATCTTGTAGGCACCCTGATACTGACCAACTTCTTCACCCATGAGGAAGACGTTTTCGTCGCGGCGCATTTCTTCAGCCATCGCATCACGCAGCGCTTCACGAACGGTCATGGAGACCATTTCGGTGCCCGCTGGGATCTCTGGATCATCAGGAATGATTTCAACGACTGGGCCAGCAACGGTTGCTGGAACGGTTGCAGGTGCTGGAACTGCTGCAGGGTCAGCTGCAGGTGCTTCAGCAACAACAGGTGCGCCGGTAGCAGCTTCCAGAGCAGAAGCGTCTTCGCCTTCTTCAAGAAGAACAGCGATTGGCTCGTTCACCTTAACGTTCTCAGTGCCCTCAGGGATGAGGATTTTGCCGAGAATACCTTCATCGACAGCTTCCACTTCCATGGTTGCCTTGTCGGTTTCGATTTCCGCGATCACGTCGCCGGCGGAAACTGCGTCACCTTCTTTTTTGAGCCACTTGGCTAGATTGCCTTCTTCCATGGTTGGAGAAAGAGCAGGCATAAGAATCTGAATTGGCATTGTTTGTCCCCGCCCTTAGATCAGGATGTCCGTGTACAGTTCAGAGGTGTCCGGCTCTGGCGAGGTCTGCGCGAATTCTGCAGACTCGGCAACAATTGCACGAACTTCCTTATCAAGCGCCTTGAGGTCGTCCTCAGATGCCCAGTCATTGGCAATCAGGCGTGCGCGAACCTGCTCGATCGGGTCGTGCTCGGTACGCATCTTCTGCACTTCGTCCTTGGAGCGGTATTTTGCTGGGTCGGACATGGAGTGACCACGGTAACGGTATGTGATCATTTCAAGGATGTAAGGACCGTTACCTTCACGGCACCATTCCATCGCATAGTCGGTCGCAGCTTTAACAGCGCGTACGTCCATGCCGTCTACCTGCACGCCCGGAATACCGAAGGAAGCGCCGCGCTGGGACAGGTCAGTGGTGGAAGATGCACGTTCAATGGAGGTACCCATGCCGTACTTGTTGTTTTCGATCACGTAGATCACAGGCAGGTTCCAGAGCTTTGCCATGTTGAAGCTCTCGTATACCTGACCCTGGTTGGCAGCACCGTCACCGAAGAAGGTGAGAGATACGTTGCCGTTGTTGGTGTAGCGGTTTTTGAATGCCAGACCGGTGCCGAGCGCTACCTGCGCACCCACGATACCGTGGCCGCCGTAGAACTCCTGTTCTTTGGAGAACATGTGCATGGAACCGCCCTTACCTTTTGAAAGGCCGCCTTCGCGACCGGTAAGTTCAGCCATAACACCGTTAGGATCCATACCACATGCAAGCATGTGACCGTGGTCGCGGTAGCTGGTGATCATCTGATCACCTTTTTTCTTTGCCATCTCGATACCGACGACAACTGCTTCCTGACCGATGTAAAGGTGGCAGAAACCTCCGATGAGGCCCATACCGTAAAGCTGACCGGCTTTTTCCTCAAAGCGGCGGATCAGCAGCATTTCGCGATAAGCTTTCAGCTCTTCTTCTTTATTGAAGTCGGCGATCGCGGGGGCGTTTTTCATTGCGCCGCGGGCTTTTGGGGCAGTTTTTTTCTGCGCTCCTGTGGACTTGGTTTGAGATCCAGCCATGACCCTCGTCTCTTATTGACGTTTGTGAAGAATTACACAGTCACACTAATCCTAGGACAGAGGTTTTCCAAGCAGATTAATTCCACAGAGAAAAATAAATAAGCAATTGAATATAAAGGGAAATTTACGATTAACCTAAATATGGTTGATTACTTACATTTAACCCATATTCAGTTAATTACTTTAGTCTTACGTAGAAAACGTTAGTTTCGGAATATGGCAACTTCGTTGCTGTGAACGAGGTTAAGTGTCGCACGGGCACGTTCATCCACCATATCTGGATGCAGGTTGTTGGGCATCAACAACATTACGCGCCGTTCGAGGGCCATACGTTCGCCCTGCACTTCCGCCAGTTGCGTTTCAAGTTCTGCAACCTGACGCTCAATCATGGCTTTTCCAACCAGTCCTAGTTCGCCATTGATGGCATGATAGCCAAAATAACCCATCATTGCGATGAAAATCACCGGCAGGATGAATCCTTTGGAGTTGGACTGTTTTCTTTGTCTTGTCGTTGCGAGCACGGGAAGGACCTACAAAATACAAAAAAGCCTTCGATATGGGATCGCAGTTTCTCAGATCGCCCTTAATCAAACCTTTCCATAGCGCAAAGATTTTCAGCAATTTCAGCAAAAGCACTGAAAACTACCGTTAACGGCAACCTGAGAACATTGATGCTGCATCTATATGGCTTTTGCAAGGCCAACGAGTTTTTGCAGGATTGCTGCACACCCTTTCAACCGGTCATTCGGACCTGGCCAGTCACGGGTAAGAACGATTTTCTGATCTGGCCTGATCTTGGCAAGAATCCCCTGCTCTGCAATGTAGGAAACAAGGCCAACCGGATTCGGGAACTCATTGTCACGGAACGCGATAAGCACACCCTTTGGACCAGCGTCGATCTTTTCCACATTCGCCTTACGGCACAGCCCTTTGATGTAGACGATCTTGAGCAAGTGATTGACCTCCTCCGGCATTTTGCCAAAGCGGTCCACCATCTCGGCAGCAAAGCTATCGATATCCGCAGGCTCGCTGAGGTCGGATAGGCGGCGATAGAGGTCGAGGCGCAGCTGAAGATCTGGCACGTAGTTTTCTGGAATAAGAACCGCAGTACCAACAGTAATCTGAGGCGACCACTGGTCTTTATCAAGCTCCTCACCGCCTGACTTAAGCTGCGCAACAGCTTCCTCCAGCATCTGCTGATAAAGCTCGAAGCCCACCTCTTTCACGTGGCCGGACTGCTCTTCACCAAGCAGGTTACCAGCACCGCGAATGTCCAGATCGTGACTTGCCAACTGGAAGCCAGCACCAAGGTTCTCCAGCGACTGAAGCACCTTCAGGCGGCGCTCTGCTGTAGGCGTGAGTGTCTTATTCGCCGGAACGGTGAACAGCGCGTATGCGCGGGTTTTGGAGCGACCAACGCGTCCTCGGATCTGGTAGAGCTGCGCAAGGCCAAACATATCGGCGCGGTGTACGATCAGCGTGTTGGCGTTTGGCACATCCAGGCCGGACTCCACGATGGTCGTAGAAAGAAGCACATCGTACTTACCGTCATAGAAGGCGTTCATCACGTCTTCCAACTGTCCCGCAGCCATCTGACCATGGGCGACAGCGACCTTTACCTCAGGCACGTTGCTTTCAAGGAATGCCTGAATTTCGGCAAGATCGGAAAGCCGCGGACACACATAGAAGCTCTGCCCGCCGCGGTAATGCTCACGCAGCAAGGATTCGCGAATAACCATTGCATCGAATGGCGACACGAACGTGCGCACGGCCAGACGATCCACCGGCGGCGTCGCGATAAGGGACAGCTCGCGTACGCCCGTTAGCGCAAGCTGCAACGTACGCGGAATTGGTGTCGCAGATAGCGTGAGGACGTGCACGTCGCTCTTCAGCTCTTTCAGGCGCTCTTTATGCTTCACGCCGAAATGCTGCTCCTCATCAATGATGAGCAGACCGAGGTCGCGGAACTCAAGGCCCTTACCCAGCAGCGCGTGCGTGCCGACAACCACATCCACAGAGCCATCTTTGATGCCCTTTTTGGTTTCCGATAGCTCCTTGGTCGGAACAAGGCGCGATGCTTGTTTGACGTTGATTGGCAGGCCCTTGAAGCGTTCGGAAAATGTTCTGAAGTGCTGACGGGAAAGCAGTGTCGTCGGCACCACAACCGCCACCTGTCGGCCGGAAAGAGAAGCAAGGAAAGCAGCACGCAGTGCGACCTCGGTTTTACCGAAGCCCACGTCGCCGCAGATCAGGCGGTCCATCGGACGGCCTGAGGACATGTCGTCAAAGACGCTTTCAATTGCGCCAAGCTGATCGTCGGTCTCATCATAGACAAAGCGCGCGGCGAATTCGTCATAGGCACCATCTGGAACAGAAATGACGGGAGCGGTTCGAAGAGCGCGCTGCGCCGCAGTCTTGATAAGGCCGTCAGCGATTTCCAGAACGCGCTTCTTCATGCGCGCCTTACGCGCCTGCCATGCGCCGCCGCCCAGACGATCAAGCTGGGCTTCCTGATCCTCAGAGCCGTAGCGTGTCAGAAGCTCGATATTTTCTACAGGAAGGTAGAGCTTGTCGCCGCCATGATATTGCAGCTCAAGACAGTCATGGGGCGCACCGGCCGCCGTAATGGTCTTCAAGCCGATAAACCGGCCGATACCATGGTCGGAGTGCACCACCAGATCGCCCTGATGGAGGCTGGACGCCTCTGTAAGAACGTTTGCACCCTTCGCCCGCTTACGGCGCTGGCGTACAAGGCGGTCACCCAGAATGTCCTGCTCAGCAACGAAGGCGAAGTTATCAACCTCGAAGCCATGCTCCAGACCAAGGATGATGAGCGCACTCATGCCTTTCGGAAGCTGGGATAGCTCATCAACGTTGCCAGCATAGCCTGTCCGGTCGAGGCCGTGATCGGCGAGCACTTGCGTTAGACGTTCGCGGGAGCCTTCACTCCAACACGCGATAACAACGGTTTTTCCTTCAGAGCGCAGGTGTGCGGCATGGTTGGAAAATGCGTCGAAGATATTGACGTTGCCTGCTGCACGCTCTGCTGCAAAGTTACGCCCTTCGCGTCCGCCAAGTTCAATAACCTGCTGGCCTGTGCCCAGCGGTACGGCAAATGGTGTCAAACGCGCCGTTGCCCGATCTGCAAGCGCGGCTGTCCACTCATCCTTACTGTAGTAGAGCTGCTCCGCCGGCACCGGAAGATATGGCACGCCAGTAGAAAGAGACTTGGACTCCATCGCCTCCTGACGTGCCGCAAAGTGCTCTTCAATCTGGCTAAGGCGCTCTGCAACTGCATCTTCGTCGCTGGCATCCATAACCACTGGCACACCGCCGATATAATCGAAAAGGGTCTCCAGCTTATCGTGAAAGAGTGGCAGCCAATGCTCCATACCGGCGTAGCGGCGCCCTTCACTGATGGATTGGTAAAGAACGTCGTCGCGACTGGTCGCGCCAAACAGGGAGATGTAGTTGCGCCGGAAACGGGAGATAGCCTCCTGATCCAGTACCACTTCACTCATTGGCACTAGCGCGAGAGACTTTTTCTGTTTCAGCGTACGCTGTGTTTCTACGTCGAACGAGCGGATGGTTTCCAGCGTATCGCCGAAGAAGTCCAAACGAACCGGTTCTTCAGAACCTGGTGAGAAGAGATCAATGATCCCGCCGCGCACAGCGTATTCGCCGGTTTCGCGAACCGTAGGCGTGCGTACAAAGCCGTTGATCTCCAGCCACATGATGATCTTGTTGAGATCTAGCCTGTTACCCGGACGGAGGGAGAGCGCCTGTTCGGCTGCCCATTCACGCGCTGGCATTCGCTGAAGGGCGGCGTTTACCGTGGTAAGCAGAACGTATTTCTTGCCATCAGAGAAGCCAGCGGCCAGTTCGCCCAGCGTGGTAAGGCGACGGGCAACAATAGCACCGTGCGGCGATACACGGTCGTATGGCAAACAGTCCCACGCCGGAAGCTGGATAACTTCCACATCCGGCGCAAAAAAGCCCAGCGCCTCTGCAACTGCCGACATACGCGTCGCATCGCGAGCGATAAACGTTAGAACCAAACCCGTCTGATCGATCTCACCCAAGATTTTGGCGAGGGTATGCGCCTCCGCCCCATCGGGCACCATTGATAAAACAATATTGCCGCCGGTCTTGAGCAGGTTATCGAACACTGAGGTCACCTCTGGGTTTGGTCTTTTTATCGTCTCGTACGGGGTTTGTTTCGCTTATGCGTCTTTGTAGTACGCAAGAATATCGCGGAACAGCTTAGTATCGTGTTCAGAAGGAACAGGCTTGGAGCCCATGAGCCATGCAAACAGATCCTGATCGTGAAGCGTCAAGAACTCCTCAAGAGCGGATAGTTCTGTCTCATTCATCAGCGGGAGATGGGCCTCGGCGTAACCGCCAAGTAGAATGTCCATTTCCTTCATACCGCGATGGGTGCAACGAAACAGGGCGCGTTTACGACGATTTTCCAGCACTTCGTTCTTGTTTTGATCTACTTCAGACACAGAAACACCCATCCCTTGAATATATAGGCCCAAATTTGAAGGTACGAACTCTGTCGTACGCAAATGCAACTTACCGGAGCTATATAGCGTGCAAAACAGCTCCTGTCAGTCAATTCCAATAGTATGTTGCAGAAATCATAAAGACATGTCACAGACAAACTCTCTGCACTTGCTCTGGACCCAACGGAAATGCGCCCAACACGCCTTGACCCTTTGTTCACACCGGTCACTGCCCTGAAGGGGATTGGCCCGAAAACAGCAAAGACGCTGTCCTCTCTTCTGGCCGGAGGGAAGGACCGTGAGGCTCGCATATCCGATTTGATATTCCATGTGCCCAGCAACGTGATTGACCGTCGCTTGCGCCCTGGCATTGCAGGTAGCCCGGAAGACACCATCGTCACGCTAACGCTTCATGTTGATGCCCACCGTGCACCGCCGCGCAACTCCCGCGCGCCGTATAAGGTGCTGGCCCACGATGACAGCGGTGAGATCGAGCTGGTGTTTTTCCACGCACGCCGTGACTATTTGGAAAAGTTGCTGCCTGTTGGCGAAGAGCGCATCGTATCGGGCAAAGTAGAGTGGTTTAACAGCCGCGCCCAGATGGTTCACCCTGATCACGTTGTAAGCGCAGAAGAAGCAGAAGACCTTCCTCTCATCGAGCCAGTTTACCCGATGACCGCTGGCCTTTCCTCCAAAATGATGCAGAAGGCAATGACCACTGCCCTGCCCTTGGTGCCTTCTCTGCCAGAGTGGCA
Source organism: Pseudovibrio flavus (assembly GCF_009711345.1). Classification (GTDB taxonomy): domain Bacteria; phylum Pseudomonadota; class Alphaproteobacteria; order Rhizobiales; family Stappiaceae; genus Pseudovibrio; species Pseudovibrio flavus. Next base: position 22,537 of record NZ_SMMA01000049.1, on the reverse strand, counting down.
AGATGCTGCGTTCGTAAAAGCGAACCGTTTTCCGCCATTTAAAGAGGCACTGCTCGGTTTGCACCGGCCCGAAGACCTCAGTGAACTGGCAGATGAAAGCGCCTCTCGCAAACGCCTTGCCTATGACGAGTTTCTGGCAAACCAGCTTGCCCTTGCTCTTGTGCGTAATGCCATGCGCAAGCAAGGGGGTACTGAGCGAAAAGGCACTGGCCTCATTCGCAAAAAGATTATTGCCGCCCTACCTTACGAGCTGACCGAAGGCCAGAAGCAGGCGCTTATAGAAATTTCGCAGGATCTTTCCGCGCCCGCCCGTATGCTGCGTTTGCTTCAGGGCGATGTGGGCGCTGGTAAAACCATTGTCGGCCTAATGGCCATGGCGCAGGTGATTGAAGACGGTGGACAGGCAGCCCTCATGGCGCCGACCGATATTCTTGCCCGCCAGCACTACGCCTCAATGCTTCCTCTTTGTGAGGCGGCCGGTATTCGTATTGCCGTTCTTTCTGGTAAGGACACTGCCAAGACAAAGCGCGAGATTGGTGAGAAACTGGAGAGCGGTGAGATTGACCTCATCGTTGGTACGCACGCGCTGTTCCAGTCTACCGTCATCTTTAAAAACCTCGGTATCGCGGTTGTAGACGAGCAGCACCGCTTTGGCGTTCACCAACGTCTCTCCCTTTCTTCCAAAGGCGCGCATGTGGATGTGCTGGTTATGACAGCAACGCCTATTCCGCGCACACTGGTGCTCTCCTATTTTGGCGACATGGAAGTTTCCCGCCTAACGGACAAGCCAAAGGGCCGTCAGCCCATCCAAACGGTTAGCGTTTCACTTGATCGTATTGGCGAGATCGTGGAGCGCCTTCGTGCTGCCATTGCCAATGGCAAGAAGATTTATTGGGTCTGCCCTCTGGTTGAGGAATCCGAAAAGATTGACCTTGCCGCGGCTGAAGAGCGTTTTGAAGACCTGCAAAAGGCCCTTGGTCCGGTTGTCGCGCTGGTTCATGGCCGTATGAGCGCTGATGAAAAGAACGCAGCTATGGAGGCCTTCAAGGTTGGGCATGCCCGCTTACTGGTGGCAACAACCGTTATTGAGGTGGGTGTAGACGTTCCCGATGCCACCATTATCGTCATCGAACATGCAGAGCGTTTCGGCCTTGCCCAGCTTCACCAGCTTCGTGGTCGTGTAGGCCGTGGTAGTGAAGCTTCTTCCTGCGTTTTGCTCTACAAGGCTCCCCTTGGCGAGACAGCGACCTCACGCCTCAATATCCTGCGTCAGACCAATGACGGCTTTTTGATTGCAGAAGAAGACTTGAAGCTGCGCGGTGAAGGTGAACTGCTGGGAACAAAGCAGTCTGGCTTACCGGGCTTCAAGATTGCCAATGTGCAGGCCCATGGGGACCTAATGCAAGCGGCCCGAGATGATGCAAGGCTGATTATCACCACAGACCCGCATTTGGAAACGGTGCGCGGTCAGGCACTCCGTCATCTGCTCTATCTTTTCTCAAGGGATGAAGCGGTGAAGCTTCTTAGGGCTGGCTAGCTACTCTGCTGCAACATCCGGCTTAGCGGTTTTATCACTCTCATGCTCTTCGACCAGAGCCGGATAATCTGGATTGACCAGACCTGCCGAGATAACAAGCTTGGCAGCGTCTTCCACGCTCATGGAAAGCAGACGCACTTCTTTGCGCGGTACGAAAAGCAGAAAGCCGGAAGTCGGGTTTGGCGTTGTTGGCAAAAAGACCGAAACCATATCGTCTTCATCTGCCAGCCTGCTTGCAACCTCGCCCTTGGTTTCGGTCGCCAGAAACACAATGGCCCACAGCCCGCGGCGCGGATATTCAATCAAACCGGCCTTGGAAAAGTTCTGACCGCCTTCATGGATAACGGTCTCGAAAATCTGCTTGAGTGCGCCGTAGAGGTTTCTAACCAGCGGCATACGGCCCAAAATGCGCTCGCCCACACCGACAAGACTGCGACCTGCAATATTTGCAGTGAGAAAGCCGATGACGGTGAGCGCCAGCAGAGCTGCGATCAAGCCAACGCCGGGCACTTCGATAGGCAAATAGGAATCTGGATTATACTGGTAGGGAATGAAGGGCTTTACCCAATTGTCGACCAGTTGAATAAAGGACCAGCTGAGATAAATTGTAATTCCGATTGGGCCTGTAATAACCAGCCCTGTGAAGAAATAGTTTCTCAGGCGTGTCATTAGTCCAAGCTTGGGAGGTAGCGGGGTTCCCCCTAGCTCGGTTGGCGCCTGTTGATCCGGTCCGCTCATAGTACTTGTCTCTTATCCCCGTTCATGTAGAACTCATTATTCGGCACACACTGCCCTGCTCCAGATCATTGCGACCTAGCAATTTTCCGTAGGTACAAGATGGCATCCCCAAACTAACATAGGGATACTACTAGTGTGTTACAATAAGAAACGGTTTCGGATGTACCGCGGTTTTTATCTAGTTTTGGGTATCGTCTTTGTTGGGCTCGGGATCTTGGGCGTGCTTTTGCCGCTGCTGCCCGGCACGGTGTTTTTTATTGTGGCCGCTGCATGTTTTGCGCGCTCCAACCCTGCCTTTGAAAAACGTATCGAGGAAAACAAGTGGGTGGGGCCCGGCGTTATTCGCTGGCGCAAATACGGCGTTATTCCGCCCTCTGCCAAGGCGACAGCCGTTATCGGCATGATGGGCGGTTTTCTGGTGTTTTGCATCACCTCTAAACCGCCAATCGTGCTTATTATCATTGCAGGCGTGTTTATTTTGTCGTGCGCGCTTTATGTGCTCTCGCGCCCGTCCCACGTTCCCAAAGAGGCTGTTAGTCCTGCTGAAGATTCAGAACGTAAACCTGCGCGTTGAAGTAAGAACCGTCGAAGCGTTTGACCGTTGCAGGAACGCGAATATATTCCTCCCCTTCCCACTCATCGAGAGACGCCCAAAGCTGGCCGAAATCGTTGGATGAATAAACATCACCTTCAAGCCAGTCGGCATGGTCGTCTAAGACGAGGCCGGGATAGCCATTACCTTCAGACCAACCACGGTCATGGAACTCAGCCTTAATAAAGGCTTTGCTCCAGTAGCCTGGTACTTTTTCCAGAAGATGGGTGTGGGATGCGCCGGGGCGCAGACTTCCATAGCAAAACAGGTGGTCCATATTTGCTTCTCCGGGGCTGACATGCACGAAATGGGAAGACGGGCGCAGATGAGCGTTCTTTTTTCTGCCTGCGCCCGTGTTCTATTATTCTACTGTAACCGATTTTGCGAGGTTACGTGGCTGATCAACATCAGTGCCCATGAAGACAGCTGTATGATAGGAGATCAGCTGAAGCGGGATCGCGTAAACGATTGGCGCTGCAAGCTCCGGCACTTCAGGCATTACGATGAGTTCACTCACGTCAACACCTGCTGCATCCGCGCCGTCCTGATCGGTGATGAGAACGATACGGCCGCCGCGTGCATGCACTTCCTGCATGTTGGAAACGGTTTTCTCGTAGATGCTGTCGAATGGAGCAACCACGAAGACCGGCATATTTTCGTCGATAAGCGCAATCGGCCCGTGCTTCAACTCACCTGCGGCGTAGCCTTCAGCGTGGATGTAAGAAAGCTCTTTCAGCTTCAAAGCACCTTCCAGAGCCAGCGGGTAGCTTGTACCGCGGCCAAGGTAGAGCGCGTCTTTCACCTTGGATGTCCACTGAGACATCTTCGCGACTTGTGGCTCCAGCTTCAGCGCTTTGACCAGATAAGCTGGCAGCTCTGCGAGGGAATTGACCAGCTCGCGTTCATCAGCCTCAGTGAGGAAGCCACGCTGGCGACCAGCGTAGATCGCAAGGCTTGCAAGCACCGCAAGCTGACAGGTGAACGCCTTGGTAGACGCAACGCCGATTTCAGGGCCAGCGATTGTCGGGAAGACAACGTTGGACTCACGAGCGATGGTAGATTCTGGAACGTTTACTACAGCGCCGATCTGCATGCCCTGCTCTTTGCAGTAGCGCAGAGAGGCAAGCGTATCAGCGGTTTCGCCGGACTGGGAGATAAACAGCGCCAAGTCGCCAGCTTTTAGCGGCATTTCGCGGTAGCGGAACTCAGAGGCGATATCGATATCAACCGGTAGACGGGCGTACTTCTCGAACCAGTACTTTGCAGTAAGACCTGCGTAGAACGCGGTGCCACACGCAGAGATCACCAGACGATCAAGCTTGGAGAAGTCCATTTCCGCGCCCAAAGGCAGCACTGCACGGCGCGCCTGAAGGTCAAGGTAATGGGAAAGAGTATGACCAACGACTTCTGGTTGCTCGTGGATTTCTTTTGCCATGAAATGGCGGTAGTTGCCTTTGTCCATCAGCGCAGAGGTCACGGTAGACATCTGAATTGGACGGGCAACTGGGGTACCGGATGCATCGAAAATCTCGACTTGATGACGGGTCAAAACAGCCCAGTCACCTTCTTCCAGATAACAGATGCGGTCAGTGAATGGAGAAAGTGCAATAGCGTCGGAACCGAGGAACATTTCCCCTTCGCCATAGCCCACAGCAAGCGGGGAGCCACGACGGGCACCGATCATCAGATCCTGCTCACCTTCAAACAGAAGGGCCAGAGCAAATGCACCGCGCAGTCTGGAAAGTACATCAGCAACCGCTTCACGAGGCTTTTTGCCTGCCTTGAGCTGAATGGAAAGAAGATGGGCAATGACCTCTGTATCAGTGTCAGATTCCAGCTTAATGCCGGCCTGCTCGATTTCTGCGCGCAGTTCGAGGAAATTTTCGATAATGCCGTTATGAACGACGCTTACGCCCTCAGAGGAATGCGGGTGTGCGTTGCGGACATTTGGAGCACCATGGGTTGCCCAGCGGGTGTGGCCAATGCCGCTAGTACCGGAAAGCGGCTGCTGAAGCACCAGAGCCTCAAGGTTGCGCAGCTTACCCTTTGCACGGCGGCGTGCCAGAACTCCGTCTTCCAACGTAGCAATACCAGCAGAGTCGTAGCCGCGATATTCAAGGCGTTTAAGCGCATCAATAAGTGCAGGAGCTACTGGCGTTTGCCCTAGAATTCCAACAATACCACACATGTAATCTTTCCCCTCTGGGCCCGATCTTTAAAACCGGAAGGCACAATTTCTCAAAATTTTGTGCTTCATAGCCCGTTTTCATTATTCCTGTTAAATCAATAGATGTTTCTGTTCGTTACATCTAAGGTTCAAGACTGACCAGCTTTCGCGGCAGCCAGACGCTGGCGAATTATCTTGCCACGCCCTGCCTTATTGGTCTGTCTTGCACGGCCCAGAGCCAAAGCATCTTGCGGCACAAATTCAGTCACCACGGAACCAGCTGCGATATATGCGCCATCTTCTACGGTAACCGGAGCGACCAGCACGCTGTCAGAACCCACAAAACACCCAGCACCGATATCGGTGTGGTGTTTCAAGAAACCATCGTAGTTACAGGTGATTGTGCCTGCACCGACGTTTGTTTTCTCGCCCACACGCGCATCACCGATATAGGAAAGGTGGTTGATCTTTGCGCCGTTTTCGATGCGTGCGTTCTTGATCTCAACGAAGTTGCCAATGTGTGCACCCTCGCCAATTTCAGCCTTAGGACGCAGACGCGCGTAAGGGCCGACTGTCGCGTCGCGCTTAACGACGCACTGCTCAAGGTGGGAGAATGCACGGATGCGAGCGCCGGTTTCCACCACAACACCTGGACCAAACACAACGTTAGGTTCAATCACAACGTCGTTTTCAATTTTTGTGTCATAAGAGAAATGTACCGTGTCCGGATCAACCAGAGTGATACCATCTTCCATCATGGTTGAGCGCATCACACCTTGGAAGACCTTCTCGCAGTTAGCGAGCTGTTCACGGTTATTGATGCCCTGAACTTCCGCTTCATCGGCCTTTTCCGCAACCACATTCATGTCGTGTTTGCGAGCAATCTCAACCGCGTCCGTCAGGTAGTACTCACCCTTGGCGTTGCTGTTGTCGATCGCATCAATAAGCTGTTTTAGAACCGAGCCCTTAAAGCCCATGATACCAGCGTTGCAGAAGGTAACTGCGCGCTCGGCATCACTTGCATCTTTTTCTTCGCGAATGGCATTGAGCTGGCCGTTTTCAACGATAAGACGTCCATAGCCGAACGGATTGTCAGCCTCAAAACCAAGCACGACCACGTCCGCACCATCTTGCAGACGGAAGCGAAGGCGATTGAACGTGTCAGAGGTCACCAGCGGCGTATCGCCAAAAAGCACCAGCACATGATCATGTTCGTCCATGTAGGCAACTTCAGCAGCCTGTACAGCGTGGGCAGTACCCAGACGGTCGGTTTGAACAAAGCAGCGTGCTTGCGGTACGATTTTTTTCGCCCGCGCTTCTACTTCATCCATATCCGGACCAACAACAACAGCAATACTTGTTGCACCAGCACCCTGAACCGCATTGAGCACATGACCTACAAGCGGCAGATTGCCAATTTCGTGCATAACCTTAGGCATTGCAGAACGCATCCGCGTACCCATACCTGCAGCGAGAACAATTGCCAGACAGCTGTTGTCCATAGAACCCTCATGAAAAAAGAACTCGTAAATTCGGTTGGCGACATTGCCCGCTAAACGGGACAAATAAAAGGCCCAGCGGGCGCTTTCACCAGCATTTGAGAACAGAAATAGCGCGAAAAACTAAAGAAACTACTCACGGTTTAAAATAGGTTTGCAATCTGTTAACCATATTTACGCAGTGATACCTAATAGGTATTCATTGATGGATTCGAATGGGCAATTCGAACAGGGAAGCAGGCGGGCCGTGAAGAAATTCGAGTTGTCTAGCGCATTGGCTGCACGTGAGGCAAAAAGCAGAGTGAAGGCTCCTTTGTTTTCGTGGGGTTTCGTTGCTGTGTTGGCGGCTGTGCTTGCGGGTGGCTCGCTTACGATTCCCGCCCGTTCGTGGCAAAGCAACCAACAAGCAGCCACAGGTTTTCAGCTTCCGCCCGTCGGGCCGGTGGAGACGACTGCATCCATCGGGCAATCTCCTGCCTTCCAGCAGGTTGCAATCCTCCCGCCTCCATCAGCGGCGAGTTTGAATGGCGCGGGAAAGGAACCGTTGCTCAAGGAAGTTGCCTTCCTGCGGAACGAGCTTAAGAGCCTGCGAAAAGAGTTGGAGAACCTTCACGCCAGTGATGACCGCCTCTCCAGTGACCTTACCCAGCTCGCTGCGGCGACCACGCAAGTAAAAGACAAGCTGGAAAACAGGCCGGAAAAAATGGTGGTGCCTGAGCAAACATTTCAGCCAACGTTTGCCTCTGACACCTCTGATAGCCCAATAGAAACGCTACCAGCACCGGAAACGGGTCTTCTTGCTGATAACCCAGCCCAGCCAGCCTTTTCCAAGGATAACGCGCCGTGGAACGTTGCTGCCCGTGAGCTGGCAAACCAAGTGGTACCAGCGGGCCCTGCTCCAACAACCGTTGCCTCTATTACCGGACAAACAACCGCAATGCCGGTAGACCTTGCAAAACACGCAGGCACTGCGCAGAGCAACAGCTCACTGCAAATCAAACAGACAGCGTTTGCACTGGACCTTGGCCGCTTTGAAAGCCAAGAAGAAATGGAAAACGCATGGGATGCTCTTACGCAGGCTCACAGTGCCATTTTGCCCCCTCGCATCCAGCGCAGTTCACAGCGCGAGCGTACCAGCTTTCTTTTGATTGCAGGCCCCGTTGCCAACGCATCCGACGCGCTAAAGATTTGCGCTCAACTTTCCTTGAGTGATGCTCACTGTCGCTTGCAGGTCTTTAAGCCCTAAACTAGGGCAATTACGAATTTCAAAGCCAAGGATACATCGGCCGTGCCGCGCAGCCTTTCCAGCAACATCGCAGTTTATGCGCTGTTGTTCATCATGCCGTTTTTTATGAGTTCCAATATCATTTTTGGCCGTGTCGCCATTGAGCAAACCAACCCATGGACGCTTGCGTTCTTGCGTTGGACGCTTGCTTTCTTTTGCCTTCTGCCGTTTGCGGCCAATGACCTTCGCACCCATATGGGAACAATCAAGCAGCAAAAAACGCTGCTACTTGGCATGTCTTTTCTAGGTATGTGGATTTGCGGCGCCATTGTTTATCTTGCCTTAAAGTCGACAAGCGCAACCAACGGGACGCTGATCTACTCAGCAGCGCCAGTTGTAATTATTCTGCTTGAATGGATGTTTCGCGGACGGTCAATCGCATTACGTGAGCTTGTTGGAATTGCCCTCGCCATGACCGGCGTTGCAACTATCGTTACGCGTGGCTCCACGGAGAACCTTCTTGGGCTGGAGTTCACTCCCGGTGATCTTCTCTTCGGCCTTTGCACTGTAAGCTGGGCGCTTTATTCCGTTCTCATCCGCAAACGCGCGCTGCAATCCATCCCGACAATGGCTCTGTTTGCCGCCCTTGCTGCAGGCGGCGCGCTCTTGCTCTTCCCATTTGCGCTTGTAGAGCTGTTTTGGTTCGGCTCATTCCCGGCCACTGTCCAAGTATGGCTTTCCATTGCCGGTATCGTTGTTATTGCCTCGGTTCTTTCGTTTTCCAGCTATCAGTATGGCATCAAGCAGGTTGGTGCACCGATTGCAGGCATGTTTATGTACCTGATGACGCCCTATGGCGTTGGCATGGCAATTTTGTTTTTGGGAGAAGAACCGCAGTTCTATCAGCTGCTTGGCTTCATTCCGATTATGGCGGGCCTTATCTTGGCGACTTTCCCTTTCCAGCTCCTGTTTGGAGCTAGAAAGAAAGGCAAAACCGCTTAGCCGATGGTGCTGAAGACAGGGAAGGTTTCCAAAAGCCAGAACGAGAATTCCTGCATGTAGCCTGACAGGAACGCCACGCCAGTAAGCACAAGGAAGCCGCCCATCACCTTTTCCACCTTGCCCATGTGCTGGCGGAAACGGGCCATAAAGCCCATAAATTGGTTAGCAAATGCTGCTGCCAGCAAGAACGGCACACCGATACCCAGTGAGTAGGCAAGCAGCAAAATGGTGCCTTGGCCAACTGAGGATTCCGAGCCTGCGATCAAAAGAATAGATGCGAGCACTGGACCGATGCACGGTGTCCAGCCGAAGCCGAAGGCAAGCCCCATAAGATACGCACCGCCAAGGCCTGCAGGCGTTGCATCCATCTGTACGCGCGCTTCACGATAAAACAGGGAAATACGGAAAACACCAAGGAAATGCAGACCCATGATAATGATCATCACGCCTGCTACGTAGCCTAGAATCTGCGAGTACTGCAGGACCAGCTGCCCAAGCAGCGATGCACTGGCACCAAGCAAAACAAAAACCGTAGAAAAGCCTGCAACGAAAAATACAGCGGCTACAAACACCTTGTTTGCGTTAGCGACGGCTGCATCCTTTGCGGTGAGTTCGTCAATGGAAAGCCCTGCGATATAGCCCAGATAGGGCGGCACAAGCGGCAAAACGCATGGGGAAACAAAGGACAGGAGGCCTGCGAAGAAGGCACCCCAGATAGTGACGGTTTCAAGCATAGTTATTCCTTGTTGGCTTGCCCTTTCATAATCCGTGAGAGGATTCGTTAAAAGGGCAAGCCCAAGCTAAACCGCACACAAGTTAGTTATCAGCCCTACTCTTGGGCAGAGCTGTGAACAAAACAAGGTTTGAATATCAATCACGCACCACGAGTACAGACTGGTTTGCATGGCGAACAACGCGTGCTGCGTTAGGGCCAAGCAGATAGTCCTGCAACTCTGGACGGTGCGAAGAAAGAATGATTAGGTCACAGCCGAACTTATCTGCCGCCTTGATGATTTCCTCGTAAATAGTGCCATGGGCAATGTGCCCTTTCACCTTCACGCTTTCCTCATCTGGCAACTCATTGTCGAGCAGCTCTTCCAGTGCGTTTCGTGCTTTCGCGAGGGCCTCTTTTTCAAACTCACGCTTGAAAAAGCCCCCCACCAAAGACTTTCCGAAATCAGGAAGAACAGAGACAACATGAACTTCCGCGCCGTAGTGCTTTGCCCAGTCCAGTGCAACTGGCAAAGCTTTTTTCCAGGAACTTTCCTCGTTCAAATCAAGTGGGATCAGAATATTTTTATACATTGGCTATCCTATCTTGAAACTAGAAGGCCGGTTGTGTCTGGCGACGACGCTGGAACAAAATGACGACGCCAAGCAGCAGCAATGCAGGGAAGTAGAAGATCTCCTTAGGCATACGGTCCGCAGGCACTTCACTCTTTTCAATCACGACAGGTTTGTCGCCATAGAAATCGAAGTCCTGGAAGTCCTGAGAGAACTTGGTCCCCGGGAACGGCTCATCAAGAACAATCGTCCCATCTTCATCAAAGTACGACAAGCCATTTTCTTCAAGCCAGTCTTTACCGGTTTCATTGCCGATATCCAGCGTGATTGTGCGGGTCGTCATCCGGTCCGGATTATCGAAGTCCGGTCCTTTGATCATCAAACGCACTTCACTTTCAGCCGGGGCGTTCAAAACCGTCTCAACAATTGCCGGACCAGTTGCCACCACATACTCGTCCTGCACCGTATTGAGCCAGAAGCCCGGACGGAAGAGTGTAAAGGCTACCAAAAGCAGAACCAGAGATTCCCAGATGCGGGACTTGGCGAAGAAGTAGCCTTGCGTTGCAGCGGCGAACAGCATCATCGCGACAACAGCAACGATGAAGACGACAAACGCATGGCCTGCATCAACATCAATCAAAAGCAGATCGGTGTTGAAGATAAACAGGAACGGTAGAAGCACCGTGCGCATGGAGTAGAAGAAGCCCTGCACACCGGTTTTAATCGGGTCGCCGCGGCTGATAGCTGCGGCCGCGAAGGCCGCAAGCCCCACGGGCGGCGTCACGTCCGCCAGAATACCGAAGTAGAACACGAAGAAGTGCACGGCGATCAGCGGTACAAGGAAGCCTTCCTGCGCGCCCAGAGCAACGATAACCGGAGCCATAAGGGAGGACACAACAAGGTAGTTCGCTGTAGTTGGAAGACCCATACCAAGGATAAGGCTCATACCTGCAACGAGAAGCAGCATCACGATGAGGCTACCGCCGGAGAGGAATTCCACCAGCTCACCAATCATCTGGTGTGCACCGGTCAAGGACACTGTACCCACGATGATACCAGCAGCAGCTGTTGCCACGGCGATACCAATCATGTTGCGTGCGCCGCCGATCATGCCATGGGTGAAGTCAAGAATGCCCTGCCATGCAGCGGGTCTCCAGCTCTGGGAGCGGAACATCGCTTTGAGTGGATGCTGGGTGAGAACGATGAACATCATCGCCATAATCGCGTAGAACGCGGAAAGAGACGGCGAGAAACGCTCAAGCAGAATACACCAGATCAGAATGACGATTGGTAGCACGAAGTAGTAACCGGTGCGGCCCACGTCCCCTGCTCGCGGCAGTTCCTTGATCGGAGCGTTTGGATCATCAACTTCCAAGTCCGGCTCACGCGATGCAATGCCCACAAGAGCCACATAGGCGATAAGGAACAGACCCATAACGGCTGCGAAGGTGAGCTGCGGGAAGAGTACCTTGACCATGCCAAGGCCGTAATAAACCGCCATACCAAGCAGCGAAATACCAATGAAGCCTGCAAGAACGCCCATGAGGCGGCGCATCATTGTTACGTGGCTTGGCGGCTTCGGCAGGCCCTTGAGGTTCATCTTCAGAGCTTCAAGGTGCACGATGTAGACGAGCGCGATGTAAGAGATAACTGCCGGAATAAAGGCGTGGATCACGACCTCATGGTAACCGATGCCGGTGAATTCTGCGATCAAGAACGCTGCTGCACCCATAACAGGTGGCATGAGCTGACCGTTAACAGAGGACGCTACTTCCACCGCGCCTGCTTTTTCAGCAGGAAAGCCTGTGCGCTTCATAAGCGGGATGGTGAAGGTACCGGTGGTTACAACGTTTGCAATGGATGAACCGGAGTAAAGGCCACTCATTGCAGAAGCAACAACCGCTGCCTTTGCAGGGCCGCCGCGTAGGTGCCCCAGAACGGCAAAGGCAAGCTTGATGAAGTAGTTACCTGCCCCAGCCTGCTCCAGCAATGAACCGAACAGCACGAACAGGAAGATCATGGAGGCGGAAACGCCGACAGCGACACCGAACACGCCTTCAAGCTGCATCCAGTAGTGCCAAAGCGCCTTACCAACCGATGCACCGCGCCACTGAATAGCATCTGGCATGAACGACTGGTTGCCGAAGAAGACGTAGAACATAAACACGCCGGCCACAATCACAAGCGGCAGGCCAAGCGTACGGTAAACGGAAATTGCCAGAACAGTCAGACCTGTTGCAGAGACAATCAAGTCCATCTGCGTTGGCAGGCCCGGACGGAGGGCAATGTCGTTGCGCATAACAACGAGATACAAACAGGCAAACGCGCCTGCGGCAGCCAGCAACCAATCGTACCAAGGAATGGTATCGCGGCGGCTCCACGCGAACAGCGGATAAGCAAAAGCGGAAAGAACAAGGCCAAAGGCCAGGTGGATAAAGCGAATTTCAGAGTTATTGAAAATCAGCTCTACACCGGTTGTGTCAAAGAGCCAGTATGGAACGTTTGATGCAACATAAAGCTGGAAGGTTGACCACACAAATGCGATCACCGCGACCATAATGCCAAGATTGCCTTCTAGGCTTCGCGCGCCGGTATCGGCTTGGGCGACAAGTTCTTGCGCCTCAACCTCGGCCTTGTGGCGTACTTCAGTCATCTTGCCACTCCCCACATACACCGGATCTGGCATGACCCGGTCCCCACAAAATCAGAACCGTGAACCAAGCAGGGCCGCTGTGCGGCCCTGCTCTTTTTTCAAAAAACTTAAGCGGAATTACATCCAGCCGCGTTCTTTGTAGTACTTCACTGCACCTGGATGCAGAGGAGCTGTCAGGGAGTCCTTGATCATTTCCTCTTCTTTCAGGTTAGCAAATGCAGGGTGCAGCTTTTTGAAGTCGTCGAAGTTCTCGAACACGCCTTTAACAACGGTGTAGACCACTTCTTCAGGAACATCTGCGGAGGTCACGAAAGTCGCGCCAACGCCGAAGGTCTTGATAGGCTCTTCGTTGTTGTAAAGACCTGCTGGAATTTCAGCCGTACGGTAGTAGGAGTACTTATCGAGAAGATCGTCGATTGCCGGACCTTCAACGTTCACCAACTGCGCGTCACAGGTAGAAATGGTTTCCTGTGTGGATGCAGATGGGTGACCTACCAGCCAGTAGTATGCGTCGATCTTACCGTCGCACAGTGCCTGACCAGCTTCCGCAGACTTCAACTCGGTTGCCAGAGCCAGATCAGCAGTGTTCACAACGCCTTCTTTTTCAAGAAGCTGCCATGTGGAGTACTGACCGGAACCCGGGTTACCAATGTTGAGTTTTTTACCCTTCACGTCATCAAGGCTCTTGATGCCGGATTCCTTGGAAGCAAGCATGGTGACTGGCTCAGGATGTACGGAGAAAACTGCACGCAGTTTTTCGAAAGGCTTGCCATCCCACTGTGCCTGACCGTTATAGGCATTTGCATGCACGTCGGATTGTGCAACACCAAATTCCAGTTCCCCGTTCTGGATGGTGTTGATGTTATATGCGGAACCGCCGGTGGATTCGACCGAACAACGGATGCCGTGGTCGCGACGATCTTTGTTGACCAAACGGCAAATTGCACCGCCGGTTGGATAGTAAACGCCGGTAACACCGCCCGTACCAATAGAAATGAACTGCTGATCTGCAGCCATGCCAAGTGTAGTGCTAGAGAATACTAGCGCAGCACCCACTGCAAGACTTCTCATTTTCATAGGACACTCCCTGTTATGTCTTAGGTCGGACTTCAGATTGAACCTCAACCGCTGTTTGCGGCAGGTAACAAAATAATCAAAATTCCAACTTATGGCTGCCATAATTCCCTAGGTCGCGATAGCGTATTTGTACCTAGAATGGCCCTCCAGTTACGTATAATAGATTATACAGAGTCTCCAATTACGGAAAGTTGAAAAAATAAATAATCAAACCTTTTGCAAACCCTGAAAATATTTGCACTACACATTAATGAGCAGTAGCTCTTAAGGATATTCTTCTAAAATAACCCTTAGGAATGAATGACGTGTATCTACTTGTATGCATGTCACATGCCCGCATTGGCAATATTGCGTTAAGTTCAATTGTATGGCTGATTTCTCCTGCGTTTTCATGGAGATAACACCACCCAGACAATTACATATGCAACTAATTCACCTCCTATTCCTCGCGGGCTCCCATCCCCCCAATTTTCTCTAAAATTTTATTTTTCAATGTCTTAGTAGCTAGCCTGATAGTTTTTTTCCTAGAAAAACCCTCTAGATACCCATGGGTAATTTCTTAAGGAGTTTCCCCTCGGTCGTCTCTGCGGGCAAAATTCGTCAGGACTATCCTCTAGTTTCGTAAGTTCGACGGCCTGTTGATGCCAAATTCGGCCTCCTCAAATTTCCGCCAGTGACTTATACGAGTTACCAATGTGGAAATTTGAAAAAAGGGGTTGCACACCTGCGCCGAAGTCCTTAGAAGACCCCTCAACGACGAACGGCAAAACGCTGATCGTAGGAGCCCGTAGCTCAGCTGGTAGAGCAACTGACTTTTAATCAGTAGGTCCACGGTTCGAACCCGTGCGGGCTCACCATTCCCCCAAAAGTTTACCAGCAGACTTTAGTCAAAAATCTCACAGGGTTAGCGCAGCCAACATTGGGCTTGCAGCACCACTTGTGGTATATCTCGAACTGGCTAATTCTAGATTCGAGTGTTGATTTTCCATGAAATTGTTAGATCCGGCAGCCACCAAGGCAGCACTTCCCTATCCGGAGCTTATTGAAGCGCTTCGCGATGCATTTCGCAGCCCCTGTGTTATGCCTGTTCGCCATCACCACGACATGGAAGTACCCGGAGAGAGTGACGCAACACTTCTATTGATGCCTGCGTGGTTACCCGGCGAGTATTACGGCGTTAAAATTGCCAGCGTACATCCGGGCAATGCTGAGCGCGGCTTACCTGCTGTTGCCGCCAACTACCTGCTTAGCAATGCTGTAACCGGAAAAGCCCTCGCGTTGATTGACGGCGGTGAATTGACAGCCCGCCGAACGGCAGCGGCTTCCGCCCTTGCATCCAGCTATCTTTCCAGAAAAGACAGCAAAACCCACCTGATTGTAGGCACGGGGCGCCTTTCCTATGAACTGGCCTGCGCTCATGCTGCCATTCGCCCAATCGAGAAGTTTTTGGTGTGGGGCCGCTCAACCCAGAAAGCCCAGGCAATTTGTGAGCGTATTACCGCTGACCTTGGTGTTGAGGCTTTGCCGGTTAGCGATCTTCAGGCTGCCTGCCTACAGGCAGATATCATTTCTGCTGCAACACTCTCCCACGAGCCACTTATCTTGGGTGAATGGCTTCCCGAGGGTTGCCATGTTGACCTTGTGGGCGCGTTTAAGCCCGACATGCGCGAAAGTGACAATGTTGCTGTTCGTTTGGCGACGCTCTTCGTGGATACCAGAGGCGGCGCGCTTAAAGAGGCAGGAGACCTTGCCATTCCGCTGCAAGAAGGCGTTATCACAGCAGATGACATTATTGCCGACCTCTATGACCTGACCAAAGGAACTCATAGTGGACGCGCTTCAGACACGGAGATAACCCTCTTCAAGTCAGTAGGTGCAGCCCTTGAGGATTTGGCGGGCGCGGTACTTGCTTATAAGCAGGTAGAAAACGACTAGAGTTAAAGCGGCAAGCGCGCTACGCCTTTCAGGTGCGCTTGGCTTCTAACGCTCCCTCAATGCATTTTCTTTGAGGTTATGAAGCGGCGAGAGCATATAGCTCATAACCGTTTTCTTGCCTGTTAGAACGTCAACAGCCGCCAACATTCCCGGAATTATGGGCAGAGGCGCTGTGTCATCGCCCAGCGCACTTTCGTTTGTTCGAACTGTAACAACGTAAAACGCTTGCCGTTTTTCCTCATCATAAACCGTATCTGGCGATACCTGCACTACAACGCCATTCAATCCACCGTAGACGGTAAAGTCGTAGGCACTCAGCTTTACCAGCGCCTTTTGTCCGGCTCGCACAAAAGCAATGTCCTTGGGATGTACCTGCACTTCCACCTGAAGCGTATCTTCCAGTGGCACGATGGAGAGCAGCATTTGCGATGGGCGCACGACACCGCCCACTGTGTTGACCTCCATCGTATTTACAATGCCGCTTACAGGGGCCCTGACATCGCGGTGGCGCATTTTATCATCAGCACCAAGCATCGTTTGCTTGATGATCTCAAGCGCACCTCCCAAGTCGTTCAACTCAGCCTGTGCCGCCTGTTGGAACTGCGCAATCAGCCCTTCCCGTTCGCTATTGATTTCGTCAATTGCCGCCTGTGTTAGCTCCTTACGCTCACTGGCCTGAGCAAGTTGACTTTCCAGATCCGACAGCTCTCGCTGTAGTTTGAGCATGTCAGTTTTGGGAATGATCCGTTTGGCCGCTAACGGCTTTTTCAATTCAAGCTCTTGCTTGGCAAGCTCGCTCTGCTCTTGAAGCTTTTCGTATTGCTGGACGGACGAGGCCCATTCAGACTGCTTTTGCGACATGCGGGCATCAAGAATGCTGCGCCGCGCTTTCAGCGCCTCAACATTGGCCCTGAAAAGATCCAGCTCACTCGCCACCGCTTCAGGTGCACTATCCCAAAAGCGTTTGGGAATATCCGGCGCATCGCTATCACCGCGCCACTGTGCTTGACTTCTAAGTCGGATGCTTGCGATTTCGAGCTTATCGCGACGGGCTTTCAGCTCACCAAGATCTGCAGAAAAGCGGGTGTCATCCAAACGCACCAGCAACTGGCCCTTTCCAACTCGCGCTCCTTCAGCAACGTAAATCTGCTGAATAATGCCGCCATCGAGGCTTTGAACTTGCTGAATGCGTGAAGACGGCACCACCTTCCCGCTGCCGCGCGTGATTTCTTCAAGCTCCGTAGCTGAAGCCCACACCAGAAACACACCAATCAGTGCTATCAGCGTGATCAGTAGGGAAAGCACAATCACGCTTAGCGGCTTACTGCGGGCCTCTTCAACAACATCGATATAGGGGAGCGCTTCGTCTTCAATGCGGCTGCGCGTAGACCTAACGGGATGACGTGCAAACGCTGCCGTGCGCCCAAAGCAAGTGCTGAAAAACGATGCCCTCTGCCTGCTTCTCGCCATCAAGCCCAAGTCTCCAGTGAAAAATACCCCTTAGCCATTTAAGGGCGTCATGAATTCGTTTCCTGCCTACAATCTTTGCTGTCCCTGAGGGGCGCAACTCACCGAGATTGCCTGCGGAGAATTACATGCTGGAAATGGAAGGTGCATCAGCGACCAAAGCTGCTGCGAGCCCCGAAGCCATCGCCCATTCCGGCGAACAAACACAGAGGCAAGTGCCTAATGACAACCTTCTTGCTTGCTTCGAGATTTTGCTTGAGCAGCACACCGCCGCCCTCAATCTTGATGCGCTGGTTGCAGGCCTTACAGGTGTAAGCGAAGCCTTTCACCCTGCGCACCTTCGTGAGGCAGCAAAACGGGCAGGTTTTTCCTTCAAACAAAGCGACAGGCGAGCGGGCGATCTACCTTCTGCGACCTTTCCTTTGATTATGGCTGATAAGGAAAGCGGCTATATTGTTCTCCTTGAAAAATACTCATCAGGGGAAGTTGCCGCTGCGCTTCCCGAAACCGGCGGCGGTACGATACTACTCTCTCCGCAAGAAGTGGCAGAGCGCCAGAACGGGCCATGCTATTTGATGGGGCCCTTGTACTTTCCGCAGGATCGACGGCAATCCAATGCAACAGGCTCTCCTGCCTCTGCTCATTGGTTACGGGAGAGTTTGCGCCCCACCTTTCCTCATTATCTTTGGATAGCCCTTGCTGCCGGTGCAATTAACCTACTGGCTTTGACCGTGCCGCTTTTCACTATGAACGTTTACGACAGAGTGTTACCGAACGCGGCCTTTGCAACACTTTGGGCTTTGTCTCTTGGTGTGGCGCTCGCGCTTGGCTTTGACCTTACCTTAAGAATCATACGATCGTGGCTGGCTGTCAAAATTGGAGAGAAGTCTGATATCATATTATCTTCAAAGCTTTACAATCACATTTTAAAGCTTGAATTTAATCCTGCAAACAATGATGCAGGCGGATTTGTTCAACGACTTCGCGACTACGAAACCCTGCGGGACTTCTTTTCTTCAACCCTTGCTTTAACCCTTACCGATGTTGCTTTCACCGGTATTTTCATCAGCATCATCTTTTTGATCGGCGGCCCTATGGCAGTCCCGCCGCTGGTTGCGATCACACTGGTCATCCTCACAGGACTGATCCTGCAACCGTATTTCCGAAAGATGGTCACCAAAACCAATCGGGAGCGCCAGCAGCGCAACAGCCTGCTTTTGGAGGCTGTAACAGGCACTGATACGATCAAGATAATACGGGCTGAAGGTCGCTTTGCAGCAAAGTGGGAAGCCTTTTGCCGTGACAGCAATAGTCACGGAAACCGCCTCAAAGTACTGGCCGCTTTTTCGCAGCATCTAACCGGGTTAATTGCCCAAGGCACCACCATCTCGATGATTATCGTGGGTGCATATTTGTATTCCGAAAACGTGATTTCTCTCGGCGCTATTATCGCCTCGGTTATTCTGGCAAGCAGAGCAATAGCACCGTTATCATCCCTCTCTTCTCTGTTTGTTCAGCTTCAATCGGTTCGCGCTTCCATCGCACAGCTAAATGAAATTATGGCTCGCCCCTGCGAACCGCCGCTTTCCCGTGCGCATATTTCCCAAAAAATCGCACGCGCTGATGTAGCGCTTGAAAATATCAAATTTTCCTTTGAAGGATCCCGCAAGCCTGCAGTAGAGATCCAATCCCTCCATATAGCTCCGGGAGAGAAAGTCGCAATTATCGGCCGCGTTGGCTCAGGGAAGACAACTCTAGGAAAGTTGCTGTGCAGGCTATACAAAGCTTCAGAAGGCACAATCAGCATCGACGGAATAGATATAGAACAGTTCCCACCTGCAGAAGTACGCCGCGCAGTTTACTACAGCGCACCAGAAGCGGCTCTTTTTCAGGGAACCTTGAGAGAAAACATCTGCCTTGCTAATCCAAGAGCCTCTGACGGTGAAGCGCTTAAAGCTGCGCGAATTACCGGCGCAGACAGGTTAATCAGAAACCATCCCAGAGGCATTCAGCAAGAAGTGTACGAAGGCGGGCGAAACTATTCCGCCGGGCAGCGCCAACTCATCCTTCTAACAAGAGCTGCGTTGGGTAATCCCCCCCTTCTATTCCTCGATGAACCCACCGGCTCTCTTGACCCACAAACGGAACAGGCCTATCTCGCCGCCCTACCCAAAATCATCAGGCCAGAGCAAACGCTAATCATCACAAGCCATCGCTCGGCACCACTTGCGTTGGTACAGCGACTTATCGTTATGGATCAGGGGAAAATCGTTGCCGATGGACCAAGGGACGAGATTCTGCGCCGCCTATCGAGTTCAAACTGAGAACTCCGACAGCTTGCGGTTCTTCTAGGCCTCAAAAATCTGTAGGAGCAAAATGGGAGCTTCATTGTCCAGACTGCCATAATACAGAAAAGGCACGCTTTGCCCATGAAAGCGTGCCCAGATATACTTCCGAAGAGATTTTAGTATGCGTTCATATAGGTGTAGAAGCATAGGCAGCGGTTAACCGCTTCATTGTCCCAAACACCAGCTTTTTTATCACCGACAACGACGCCGCACCAATCCCGTGTCTCTAGAGCCCAGTCAAAACCAAGCTGAGAAATCGGCACCTGCTGATCTCCCAGTACACGTGTATTGGCCTCACCAAAATAACCAACAGCCCTTTCAAGCAATTCAGGCCGCACTTCGGTAGCGTAGTCTTGATTGAAGTTTCCACATGGGCTCACAAAGGGCTGAACATAAGGCCCTGCTAGGTCAGCTCCATGAGCTTGCGCCGTCAGAAAACTCACTGACAGAATAAATGGTAAAAAGCGCAGACAGATCCACATTGGTCACTCCATTTCTTAAACTAGTACCGAACGCTTCCCTGTTCTTTTGTAGGCGGTACGGGTACGCCCCGACGCCATGATGCAGCCACACCCGGCAAAGGCGCACCTACAAGGCTTTTTCCGGTATCCCGGAAGTCTTCTACCGTTCTATATCCTGCCTCTGATTGCGCTGGAGGCTGTATGCTAAAGGAACTCAGCAATTGCCCCATAGCAGCCAGCATTCTGAAATCTGAGAACCTTAGAGCATAACGGGCTGAAATCTCGGCAACCTCAGACTGGAACACACTATTTTGGGTATCCAGAACATCCAGAAGTGAGCGCTGCCCGACAGTAAATTGTTCCTCATAGGATGAGAGAACCTGACGAGCCGCAGCGAGCTGCTGGGTCAAGAGTTTGAGCTGTCGATCTAGCTCTACGCGCCTGATCCATGAAAGACGCGTCTCTCGCTCAACTTCTCGATATGCCTGCTGCGAACGCATTCGCGCTTCACTTGCTCTTTCAATTTCCTCGGCACGCCGGTTTGTAGTGATATTCCCGTTAAACAGATTCCACCGCATCACAACCTGCGCGCGGGCGTTCGCGTCACGTCCGTTCACGCCGTCTAGATTCTCACCAAAACGTGAGGATAGCTCCAGATCAAACCGAGGATAATAGTCAGCCTCCGCAATTTTGACCTGCGCATTCGCGACATCAACATCAGCATTTGTTAGCGAGATAAGCGGATTGTTGTTTCTAGCTGAGGCTAAAACTGCATTAAGTGATCCCGGAATCCTATTCCTGAAATCATCAATCTTGCCGAGGTGGCCGATAGGTCGCCCTACCACATCAATGAATTCGGCTTCTGCCAGTTCCCGCTCTTCATCAGCTTCTGTTAGGAAAACCTTTGCAGCAATCAGACGTTCATTTGCCTGTTGAACGTCTGCGACGGACACAACACCGCGAGATAGTCCCTCCCGCATGTCAGAGGCAACACGTTCATGATAGGCAATATTCCGCCGAGCAGCTCCTTGGACCAGAGAGAGACGCGTGATCTCCAGATAACTACGAACAGCTGCCAGCCCGATGAATTCTGAACGCTCCCATACCCTGAAAGAAGTAGAATCCAGCCGCGCCCTCTGCCGCTCGATTTCGTAGGTTGTAGCAAAGCCGTCGAAAATCTTCTGGGTCGCGATAGCGCTTACTTCATAAGGCCCGAACGCATAGTCGCCGGAATTCCGGTTCGTCGGTTTGTCAGACCATTCCGCACCGCCGCGCGCTTCCAGGTCCAGACGAGGTAGCCACTGCCCTTTAGCCTGCTTAAGCTCGTAGCCAATCGCATTTCTATCGAATATCGCCTCACCGACCTGCGGGTTGCTGTAAACGGTGAGGTTTAGGGCTTCACGCAATGACATAGCAGTGGTGGGCATGGTGCTTAAGACCACCAGACTGCCTGAGACCAGAGCAGCAGATAATAGAGATCGCATTGAAATGCCCTTGATGAAGTATATTTGACGGGGCTAATTTCAAACAAACCTATGTAAAACAAAAACTACTGTCATCGCTCATTTCACAGTAGTAAAATTATACTTGCAATAAAAACGCAGATTAGACGATGAGCTTTAACATATTTATTGTAATAAATTTCAATGTTTTACAATCATTGCAAAATTTTACAACTAACAATACGCAGTGAACCATTCTATATTTATTAACTTTAGTAATATCAAAGCTCAAAACTAAACTTTATCATCAACAGTAACTTAGCCTAACCACACACTGTTGGACAATATGATGACCGAGCCTACCAAAGCGCCGCCCTCTGCAGATCAACCAAAGAGCGATACTGTCGGAGCTGACCATAATTTCCTGCGCGTTCAACAAGGCTTTGATGTCGTCAACGTTGCCCCGCAAAGTGATGGAGAGCCCGGTGCGTTAAATCCGTTGATCCGCTTTGATAGTGATGTGGTTTGGGATGTCGAGAATCAAAGATTAGACTTGCCTGAAGGGTACGCCGTTGCAGCCCTTCATAAACAGGGCAACCAAATGGACGTCGTACTAACAGATGGCACGACGGTTTTATTGGATAGAGTAGAAGCCGAGTACCCTACAATCTATATCGGCCAAAAACCCATTTCAGAGGACGCGCTAAGACTTGCACTTAACGCCCAATCCATCAGTGGAGATGACGCCTCACCTGAACCTAGCTCATCGAGCAGTACCGGTAGCGGCAATGGCTTTGAGGGCCCGGAGATAGGCCTTCAACCTTCATTCAGAATTTCCGAACTCCTCGGCACAGAACAAGAAACACCCGAAGAGAACGACACTCCCCCTCCGCGTGATGAAAGATCCTCCCAATTTTTCTCCTTAGTCGATCCTAGCCCCGCTTCTGATGCGACAGACCCTGAGCCAGAAGCGCCTACAACCCCACCCGCACCGGATGTAACAGTTCCCGATACAACAGATAATAATGACAGCGATGGCTCAGGCGATGGTGGTTCCGGTGACGGCGGTGACGGCGACGTTGGTTCCGGCGACGTTGGTTCCGGCGACGG